>CABMIH010000058.1 GCA_902386205.1 uncultured archaeon
AAAACAGTTGCCTGACGGCCTTGTAACAATGCTCAGGGATGCCGACATGGTAATCCACGCAGGGGATTTTACCACAAAATCTGCATATGATGAGCTTTCCCGTATCAGCAGGCTTGTTGCCGTGCATGGGAACATGGATGAGGCCGCATTAAAGGCACTGATTCCAGATAGATCAGTGATAGAAGCCGAAGGTCTGAAGATAGGAGTGGTACATGAGGCCGCCCTGTCGCTTCAGGATACCACGGGTGCATGGTACCTGGCAAAAGAAATGGACGTGGATGTGCTTGTATTCGGCCACATTCACAGGCCGGTGATCGAAAGATCAGATGTGCTCCTCGTATGCCCCGGCAGCCCCACGTCTCCGAGATTATCAGAACCGTGCGCTGTTGAGCTTGTAGTCGAAAACGGCAGGATTTCAGGGAAGGTCATTAAACTTGAGGGACCAAGGTGCAGCGCCCTTGAAAGAAAGGAGCATTTTCATACCTGATCACTCTTTATCCCTATCCCCGCTCTCTATCCCCCATCTCACGTCCACAGCAATGCCTTTTTTAAATGCGAGCATTTCAGGTGGACAAAGCAGGGCTTTTCCTGAAGCAAGCAGGCGGTCGTTCTCATCTACGACAAGAACTTCCTCCCCTGCCCTTATTTCAGCGTCCACCGACACCACGTGTTTTGCAAAAGCGGTTTTTCCTTTGGCCACAAAGGGCGCAGCATCGCTGTTAACTACGACCCTGAGTCCGGGATATTTGATAAATTCATGAAGATTGCTTGCACCGGCGATGCCAAGGGTCAGCATGCCATCATGCGCCCTGACGGTCGCCAGACGGTTATTACCAAGCATGACCTGCCTGACCTTGCCAGTTGTAGACATCTGGAATTCCACGCTATCAGGAAATAGGAATTCTCCTGCTCCTTTTCCGAACTGGTAATCAGCTATGGTCCGTACGCGCACAAGGTGGGGTCTTGACTCTGACATTATCCTGTAATTGAAATGAATGAACCTTATTAGTTTCCCTTCGGCATTTCTGAATAAATTATAAGTGTTGACATGACAATTATCTAAATATGGACGCGATCACCTCTTCCCGCATGGCCGCTATCGATGCCAACTGCGAGTATCTCGGGATAAAAAGGCTACAGCTTATGGAAAACGCCGGTGCAGCCGTGGCAAATGCTATTAAGAAAAGATTCAAATCAGCAAGGATAATCATTATTGCCGGCAGGGGGAACAACGGCGGCGATGCCTTTGTTGCCGCCCGGCATCTTGGAAATTATGCCACAAAAGTCCTGCTTATCGGGCAAAAGGAAAACATCAGGACAGAAGAGGCAAGGCATAACTGGAATGCGCTTGAGAAAACCCGCATCCCCTTGATCCAGGTCACGGATTCAACTGCATTTGACCGTTCCTTGATAAAAAATGCAGATGTCATTATAGATGGGATTTTCGGAACGGGAGTAAGGGGAAAAATAAACGAACCTGAATCGACCGCAATAGATATCATCAATGGATCAGACGCTTTTGTAGTATCAGTGGACGTCCCTTCAGGATTTAACCCTGACGGAGGCGAATTTGAGAAAGCTGTTAACGCCGATCTTACAATTACATTCCATAGAATGAAAGCGGGCATGCCTGATGCGCGAAAATATACCGGGGAAGTTGAAGTTGCTGATATAGGTATCCCAGAAGAGGCCGAATTCTTTGTTGGGCCCGGTGATATCAAACCTTTTTTAAAAAGACCTGCGGCGAGCCATAAAGGCGACGCTGGAAGAGTACTTGTCATCGGGGGCGGAGCATACTCCGGTGCGCCCGCACTCTGCGCCCTCGCGGCACTTCGCGCAGGTGCCGACATTGTCACAGTGGCGGCACCTGAAAGTGTTTCTGATATAATAGCATCGTTTTCACCAAATCTCATCGTCCGCCCGCTCTCAAGAGACAGGCTGACGGATGATGATGTTCCTCTCCTTTCCGGGTTGATAGAAAAACATGATGTTGTAGTCATGGGGATGGGTCTTGGGACATCAGATGAGACCCTTGGTACGGTGAGAAAAATCGTCCCGCTTTGCAGGAAAGCTGTTATCGATGCAGATGCGCTTCAGTCCTTTTTGCTGCCCTTGCTCCATAGAAACATAATAATCACGCCGCATGCAGGCGAAATGAAGCGGATTTCCGGAGCTAGAGTGCCTGAAGGAGATGAAAAAGTTGATTTCACCAGGAATTTTGCTCATGAACACGATGTTACGGTTTTATTAAAGGGTGTGATCGATATCATCTCGGATGGGAAAGAGGTGCGTGCGAACAGGACAGGGAACGCTGGCATGACAGTAGGCGGCACGGGAGATGTGCTTGCGGGCCTTACCGGGGCGTTGTTTGCAAAACATAACGCCTTTGAAGCAGCAGGTGCAGCAGCGTTCATCAATGGTGCGGCGGGGGATGCGGCATTTTCGGAATTCGGATATGGCCTTCTGGCCACGGACGTTATAAATTATATCCCGCAAGTGATGAGAACATGAACCTGACGCATATCAAGGAAGACAGGGCAGTGATGGTCGATATCGGCGATAAGCCGGATCTCGCAAGACGCGCCGTTGCAGAAGGTGAGATACATTTGAGACATGAAACACTCGAAGCCATCGAAAACAAGAAAATCGAGAAAGGCGAAGTACTGGGAACAGCACGCATCGCCGCTATCATGGCTATTAAGAATACGTCTTCCGTGATACCGATGTGCCATCATATTCCAGTCAACAGCATTGATGTCAGGTTTGAAAAAGGGGAAGGGGTAATAAAAGTGATAGTTGAAGTAAAATCTTCCGGAAAAACAGGCGTTGAGATGGAAGCCCTCTATGGCGTGAGCGTGGCCCTCCTCACCATCTGGGATATGGTCAAATCAGCAGAAAAAGATAATACAGGTAATTATCCGTTTACCCGGATAAATAATATAAGGGTTTTAGAAAAACAAAAATTTTAAGAAAAATTATATGTGAATAAAAAGAATAAGGGTTAGATGGAAGGTGGTTAAACTGGAAGAAACCGGGATAGCGGATGTTCACACCCACACAATGTATTCAGGATTCTCCGAGTATTCATATTTAAAATACCCCGACAGCATGACAGTTCCCAGGAAATCGGTGAGGGTCGCGGAAAAACTGGGTCTTGATGTTCTGTGTATAACGGACCATAACACTATCAAAGGCGCACTTGAAGCTAAGAAATATAATAAGGACCTTGTAGTGATAGGCGAAGAGATATCATCAAAAGACGGCGAAATAATCGGATTATTCCTCCAGGAACCGGTAAAACCGTATCTGAGCGGGGAGGAAACCATCGAAAAAATACATGAGCAGGGCGGGGTGGCTTTTGCCCCGCATCCATTTAGCGGGCATTGCTGGGGGGTGGGCCGGAAATTGCACAGTTTTGACCTGGATGGATTGGAAGTATTCAATTCGCTTCACAGGGACGGTTATTCAAATGCAATTGCACTGAAAAATTGCAACGGGCATGCAAAGCTTGGCGGAAGCGATGCGCATTCAAGCTGCATGATAGGAAATGGCTATACTTTATTTAATGGGAGTTCCCAGGAAGATCTCAGGAATGCCATTAAAAGGAAGCAGACATCATGCGGTGGAAAAGTAACGCCTCTTTGGGATTTTATTAATTATAGCATCAGGATAGGATTTGAATCCTCGAAAGTAATCCTGAATATTAATGGAGTGGATTGTCCTATGTCTGCAAGGATATCCGGGATAAGAAGACCATATAAAATGTTGTATCTTGCGGGTTCATTCTTGTTCGCATTTTCCCCGTTGCCTGTGGTTTGTACTCTTTTAGGTGACAGGGTATTGAAAAAAAAATGCCTCAAGGTATGGAAGGAACAGAATGCTGCGCCTGTACCTGCTGAAAGATACGCATCTGTCTGATGCATGAACCTGAAATGAAATCTATCTTTTTCCAAAAAATTGGTGGGTAAGGAGATATTTAAGAGACATATTTTTTCATTGTCATATAATAGTTATTAGAAGACGGTTTGTCCTTTTTTCAATTAAAATATTTAACAATATAATAATTTTAATATAATTTTAATAAATAATTATTAAAATGCTCATAAGTTTTAAATAGTTTCAAATCTCATCATGCACATGAAATTGGTCAAAAACCTCTGGCAAGATTTGCGGGGGTTAAAGCTATGTTTGGAGGAAAAATGGGTGAAAAAATAATAAAAACGTCACAACAGGGCTTTGTTAACGAAAAAAGTGGTCTTCTAATCAGTAAAAAACTCCGATGATAGGTCAGGAGGAAAAGGAGTCTTATGCTAAGAAACCAAATAGCTCCGTTGAGAACTAACGCAGGCAATGCGATTGAGATTTCCAACGTTCAAATTGTCGATAGATCGTCAAGTGTTTTCAATACTTCCATTTTAAACATAATGAAAATTAATTCTTATAGCCAATCAGAGGAATTTGACTATTCCAGGTTTTTGCCCGATCCGATTGAACTGGCAAAAAATCTTGAATTTTCACCAATAAATGGCGCAGCAAAGTTAAAGACACCTTTACTGCGCGATATTGGTTTCTCCCGCGATACAAATGCTATTTTTACTGCTATCTTATTGGAACCATCAACAGGAATTAAGTCAAGAGATTTATTTATTGAAATAGAAGTCTCCTTTACTGAGAAAAAACTGGTGGGCGGAATATGTTATTTTGGCTTTCCATCTTTACCTTATTACATTACGCCGCAGGGAGAGAACTCGGCAAATTTCGGATTGCCCCGGGAGATCAAAATTTCATGGGAGAATGAATCTTCACAATTTATTGACGATGAAAGCTCTATGTTAATACAGGAGCCGGTCTCTCACAGCGGGGTACATTTTTTAGGTATTGATCCAGTTAAAACCGACAAGATAAAACTTCGTTTTTCAGATTGGCCTGAATTTATTACAAGAATCGAAGTAATTGAAGGACGAGAACTTAATACCGAGATTGCATATGGTTTGCTCTTGCCTTCCTTGATGTTTTACGAACATAAAGAGTCGAGCCGCTATAAACCGCATGTACCTCTTGGTATTCTGGCATGTAAGAAAATCAAGCATCCTGATAATAGAGAAATCCCATCGGGCCGGTCAGCTCCTGACATTAAGAGTATTCTGGAGACCATAACCAGCAAGTTAAATGCCGATTATATCTATTTTGTAAATGAGCCGGAAAAAGTATATTTCAATTATTCGGCAGCAAGTATAACTGGACAGAAAAGAAAAATAATGTCAAATTATATTGAAAATTTTGTGTCTTCTCCCCTGAAATTCAAAGATTCAATTCAGCTTTATATCGAACAGGTGGAAGAAAATGATCGCTGTATTGCGGGGGTCAAAATAAAATTTGCTACCGCCCCAACAATTCCGGGACAAGTATCGAATCCCAGTATGGAAATCAAGATTTATGAGATTGATTTCCCGGAGGGAGTGTCGCCTATCTCGCCTGGCAAAAATCCCGATACAGATAAATATTTTACTTTAATTTATTCAGGCAAAGTTACAAGTTCTTCAGCCGAGCATATTTGCAGGTTTCTAAGATCATCGCTGTCAAGATATTTTTTAATTAATTTTCAAAATACATCCCAAAATACATTCACACCCCAAAATACATACGATAAAACTTCCCAATTGAGAATAGATACCCTTGAGCTTATTCAATCGGCTCATGTGGCTGTAACCCCGCGAGCCTCAAAAATCCAGCGCATTGACAGCATAAACTTCCGCTTGATCGGGGAAAACCTTGCTGATGATTATTCAAAATTGGGCGACGAAGGATTTTCCATCGCGGTGGAGTCAATAAACGCAGGGCAAAGGAGGGATTTGCTATTTTCGGCGGATAATTTGCTTACCCTGCTTAACTCTGGAACCGCAAAAATATTTTCCAACTACAGGAGGGAAGAAATAACCGGGGATGTAAGCGAGGAGAAGATAACCACACATGCTGGCAGTAAAGACATTCATTCAACAAGTGTGGATTCAAAAGGGTGGCGAAAGAACGAGACAGGAAAGGGTGTTGACTGGACAAGGGAAGGCCTTACAGATGATGAATTCAGCCAGTCGACGAATTTATTAGGAGAATTTGATTCTTTTGGCACATCCGAGATTCGCACACATAATGAACAGCTTGGTTTTGAAGTCGCAGGGGATATGTTTCATAATTTTAGTGAATTTCTTGAATTTATATATGGGAACAACATTAATAACTTTCCACGATCGTTACAAAGGTTGTATGAAGCGAATCCATTAAGAAGCCCCCTTTTATGGGCAGAGGATGAAAATGGTTATGATTGGGAGAATAAAATTTGGATACGTGGATTGGACAATCCAGATACAGCGAAGGATAATTTTTACGTTGGAATAATGAATAACTTGACTTTGCCACCTTTTATTCCTCCATCAATAGGCCCTGCAAGAGAAAGCCTTCAGGGTGTTTTAACGTTTATTAAAAATGTGATGAATACACGTGATTTAAGATTACCGGAAGGCGGAGGGCCAGATATAAATAACTTAATTTCTCTATTGATTCCAACTGCCCCTGCCGCCAACCCAATTCTCTGGCCATTAGTAAATGGGCTAAGCGTGGGAATAAATGTAGGGGCTTCGTGTTTTGTAGGCGGTGGTATGTCTTTATCTACCCAGCAAATCCTGCCAAGCTTATCTTATAATTCTGCAGATGGCACTACAGGCAGCATTGCCAGGCAAGCCAGCAAGACGGGTTATAATTATTCCCAAATATTAAATCTTATGTATGATAAATCCAGGGTCATAAGCGTGTTTGAGGAAAGTGAAATGAAACGCAAAGTGGAGCGCCTTCTCAATCCAATTAAAGAGAGAACCCGGGGCGTTGAAGTAATGTGGCAAGACAAATATGTAGATATAATTACTGGCAAAATTCCCCTGGGAATTACCCTGCCGGCAACCGCAAAAAATTACTATGAAGGGATAGATCAATCCATCAGGGTCAGGTTTGGTGGTAAAATAGGTCAGGGCGGTGTTGAGGTTGATGTCTGGTTTGATGTGTTAGAAGAAACTATCAAGGAGGATTATTAAATGGTCGCACCCGTCATAGCCGCAATAGAAGAAGCCGCGAAAGCTGTGGTTGAAATTGCGAAGGCAATTTCAGTAGTTTGTGAACTGACCAAACAACCCAAAAGCGGCAACCGGAAAAACGAAATCGGCGGTAATAGGCCACAGTACACACTTCCCAGTAATGATCCCAAAAGGAGTCGATAATTTATGATCGGTAAGAACTGGGATGAAGTATTTGAGCCTATTGTTGATCTGGCAGAAGATGCTCGTGATTTTGGAGACCCTATTTGGAATCATGTTTCTGAGGAGGCTAAATCTGCGGGCGAAAAAATAATTGCAGTTGTCGATGATATCGCTAACCGGATTGAGGGCGGTATTGAAGCTCTGCTTAATGATTTAAATTCACTACCGCAAGAAACCGTAAATACAATTAAGGAATATTTTATAGCAGTTACAACTCTTAAAAACACCCATTCACGTATTGTTGAATTATACAACCAGCTTAAAAGCAGTGATTTGCCCTTGAAAGACCTGATGAATTCTGAAGAAAATAAGCGGTGTGCGCTGGAAATGGCCGATAAAACGCTTAAATATTTCCAGGTATTGAATAAAATCATCAAGCTTCTGAATGACTTATGCAATCTCCTGGGGGATGATTTGAGAAACAGATTGCGCCAATGCGACCCGCTAATATCAAAATGGTTAACACTATAGGATGATGAGATATGATGCTTGATACAATAAAACTTTCAGGATTGGATGCTTATTTGAAAGCTGACAGTGATGACTCCGATCCGACAAATCGAATTAATCTCAGCAGAGATACTACGCGTCTTACCGGGGTCTGCCTCACAGTTGGTAAGGGTCAACTAATGGAAATATCGGGGATATTTATACAGATAGAAGGAACAGACCTGGTTCCCCTGTTTCAGAGGCAGCAAGAACCGCTTATTTCTATCGAAGTAAAAAAAGAGATGTTTCCCGGTTTATTCAGCGATCCCTACCAGCATAGGGTTCATACCATAGCCGGTTTTGATGACTTTAACCGGGGAGTTCTTGAAAATCTTAAAGTAATGGATGTTGATGGCTATCCTACCCTTGTTTCTTTTGGCAGCCTGCCCTGCAAGTGGACATCTGCGATTTACCAGTTCCCTCACCCATTTACTGTAGATGCAGCAGCCTGGTATCTTCCAACTTCAAAACAGACCCCGCCTGATGGCTTTAAATACAGTATAAAATTGAACTTCTGGAAGGCCGATGAGAAACTGGATCAAGCTGCACAGCACTCTATTTTGCTGGCGGGAATCGATACAAAACCAACCGCTGATCGCTTTATCGATGATCTGGATATCTGCCTTGATAGTGCAGATGTTCTTCCGGTAGATATTATTGCTTATCAGATAGAGTTCAATGCAACGGTAAATTACGATACATACCTTAAAGAATATCTGGTGGGACTGGAAAATAAAGAATCAATGGGAAGACCGCTATTACGGTCTGTCAATTTGCTGGAAAAGGTAACACCTGCTTATGAATTTTATTCTTTGAATGAATTGATAAACTCATCTGCAGCCCACCAGTTTTTTGAGGAACGTCAAGGAAAATTGAAAAAAATCAACGCTACCATTTACATAACCGCTGCCCTGGAAAAAGATGAAGCAATTTCATTAATGGTACACAACGACACCTTGCCCCGGACGAAGAAATTGGCCTATGTGGATGCCCGCCTCGATGGAGAGATTAGATTGAAACCACCGGTTATTGAGAAATAGGATTCTATGGTTGAAAACTCTTTGGACTTTTCTGGTTATGGAATTATTGAATCTAATGGATCTGGAACTATTGATTCAAAAAAATTTGTAACAGAAGGTACGATATACATCGAAGGACATGCTGATAGTAAGTACGGCGAGCTATATTCAGTTTCATGGATAAGAAACATCAATGGAGTTAATGAAAGTGGGACAGCAACTGGTATTTATGGGAATCTTTTAACTTCAGAAGAAGTTACAGCATTTGTTTCAAAATTTGGTGAAATTCCAAGCAACTGGCAGGATCCAGAATTAGATTCAGAGGTAAGAATTCCCCGATATAATCAGGATTGGGCACAGAAAAAGAAAACTCCCTTACATGATAAATATAGACCACAAAAGGAAAATGGACAGGAACCAAGGGCACAGGATAATCCTAAGGAAGAACAACAGGTTCAGCAAGAAGCATCACCGCAACCATCTGAATCTGGAGATGAACAGACTAAACGGGCAGAACAAGTGAAAACTACAGCTGATCTCGATGATATTGAAATATTCAAACTAAGGATACAGGATGAGACTAGACAGATGGAACTTGATCAAAAAACGCCTGTTATTTCCCAAGATTATATGGGTAGCCAGTACCAATACAAGATACACCAACAACGCCAAAAAGCAGAAAGTGATTTAAGATTTATAGAGGTTCAGGCAAATTCCCCAGCAGCTGCAGCTGCTTATATGATTACAAACAATCGGGATTTCGCTGAAACTATGGGAATACTTTCGAACATTATGGTAACTACAGCTGCAATGAGAGGGAGTGCAGGTAAAGAAGCATTTAATTATACAGAAACGAATTTTACAGTAACAAATAGTCATAGCCAATTAGAATCCCCAAAAACAGAAACTTCCTCTGATTTACCTGCCGAGCCAACTCCAAAAGCTCGTGCATCATCAGCTCACGCACCAGCATTACCAACATCTGCGCCTAAAAATCAAATTAATTATGATAATCTTATTGCGTATACTCGAAGATTTTTCAACTTACGTCCATCGGACAGGACGGAAACTGGTATGCTTTACATCCCTGGGTTAAGGTCGAATCCAGTAAAAAGTGGTTTTGAAGGCGGGCCATGGGTTGGTACCCAACGCGGACATGTTCCACGTGGGAAAGGTTCGGGCTATTCATCAGGAGCTCCATCCCAAGGCAATATAGGGACCCATGTAGAGGGGCATGCCATCCAAAAAATGTGGGAAGTTGGTGCAAAGAAAGCAGTTCTTGTGGTTGGGAGCAAGCCCTGTGGTGTATGTCTTCGCAGCATCAAAAACGCCTTACCGAAGGGTGCGGAATTAGAGGTTATTTACCCAGCCCCCAATAATCCAGGTTCTTGGAATAGCTCTCACTTTAAGGGTAATGAATGGTAAGCGGGCACGACATACCGGCTCCTGCGCCTTCTGCGGTCATCCTCCCAGCGTGCTTCGTCATGGACTCTCGTTGACCAGTGCAGGGACTTTCACTTCGTTGACTCAACTATAAGATTATGCGGGGGATGGGATTTGAACCCACGAATTCCTGCGAAACAGGACCCTGAATCCTGCGCCTTTGACCGGACTTGGCAACCCCCGCATTGGGGTATTCACTACAGTAGTTTCATGAGCAATGCCTTCTGCGCATGCAACCTGTTCTCTGCCTGGTCAAAAACAGCCGAGTGCGGCCCATCTACGATGTCCGCCGCGATTTCCTCGCCGCGGTGGGCGGGAAGGCAGTGGAGTACCATCACATCATGCTTGGCTTGTTCTAAAAGCTTACTGTTGATCTGGTAAGGTTTGAAATCGTGCAGTCTCTGGTCGTATTCATCCTCGTCTCCCATGGAAACCCAGACATCAGTAGAGAGGATATCCGCATTTTTTGCAGCTTTCATGGGATCGCGGACGATATTGACCGTCCCTCCCAGTTCCTTTGCTTTTTCTACGATATCGTTTCGGGGCTCATAACCTTCAGGGCACGCGACCGTTATTTTCATGCCTGTGAGAGCGCATGCAAGTATCGTGGAATTGCATACGTTATTGCCATCGCCTATCCACGAAAAGTTGAGACCTTTGAATTTCCCTTTGTATTCACGTATCGTAAGAAGGTCGGCAAGCAACTGGCAGGGGTGCTCAATATCCGAGAGACCGTTGATGACAGGCACGGTCGCATTTTTTGATAATTCGATAAGTGTTTCATGCTTATAAACGCGCGCCATGATAGCGTTCACATAGCGGGACATCACGCGGGCCGTGTCGGCTACAGATTCACCGCGTCCGAGCTGGATATCCTTATAATTCAGGTAGATCGCATGCCCGCCAAGTTCGGTCATCGCAACTTCGAAAGAGATGCGCGTGCGTGTTGAGGATTTTTCAAATAGCATGGCAAGGGTTTTGTTCTTCAGGGCAGTTGACGTTTTCCCTCGCGCCCTTTTTTCCTTCATGTCCGAAGCTGTATCAAGTAAATTAATGATATCCGGATATGATAAATCTGCGAGGGATAACAGGTGCGATGGCAAAAACAGGACACTCCATTTCTTATAATCTCATAATAGTAGATACCTATTTAAATTACTTTTGATAAAGTAACTATTAAAATGAAGTTTCAGACGATATGGGGAGTTGGTCATGAAGCTATATGAACATCAAGCCAAGGGGATTTTTTCAAAATATCATATCCCTGTCCCTGAAGGCAGTCTCATAACAAAAGCCGGCGATGCAATGGAGATAGCAGAAAAACTGGGTGATGTGGTCATTAAAGCCCAGGTGACTGCCGGCGGGCGCGGGAAAGCAGGAGGTATAGCAACTGCATCAGGACCAGAGGATGCAGAAACAGCCGCGCAGCGGATCCTGGGGATGTCAATAAAAGGATTACCTGTAAAAAAAGTGCTCATCGAGCAATACAGGAAACCGCAAAAAGAGATGTACCTTGGAATAACAATAGACAGGAAGGCGCGCCGCCCGATAATAATGGCAAGTACACAGGGGGGTGTGGACATTGAGGAGATTGCAAGGAGCTCTCCTGAAAAGATAACCAGAATGCATATCCATCCGCTCACCGGAGTTCACGATTATCAGGCAAGGATGATCGCTTATCAACTGGATAAGGAAAATTCATTGACCATCTATGACGTGATAAAAAAACTCTACCGCGTTTTCGATGATCACGACTGCATACTTGCCGAGATCAACCCGCTTGCTCTGACAGCGCAGGGTATTGTTGCCCTTGATGCCAAGATGGTCATTGATGACAATGCTCTTTTCAGGCAGGAGTTCGGGGAAGAAGAATCTGTTTCTCTTGAATATCTGGCTAAGAAAAGCGGCATGAGTTACGTAGGCCTTGACGGCAATATCGGCTGCATCGTGAACGGCGCAGGCCTTGCAATGGCAACCCTTGATATGATCAAACAATATGGGGGCGAGCCTGCTGATTTCATGGACGTGAGGGCTGGCGCGAACGAGGAACAGGTAAGAACGGCGCTCAGGATAGTTTCCTCCAACGTGAATGTAAAAGCCATTGTCGTTAATATTTTCGGAGGGCTTACAAAATGCGATGAAGTCGCCCGCGCGATAGTTGATGTGATCTCAGAAATAAAAGTACCTCTCGTAGTAAGGCTTGCAGGGACAAATGAACAGGAAGGGCGAAAGATGCTTGAGAAATACGGTTTAATTACAGTATCATCGACTGAAGAAGCTGCTATGGAAGTGGTGAAACTTGGGGATTCTCATAGATAATCACACCCGGCTCCTTGTCCAGGGTATCACAGGCCGTGAAGGGTCTTTACAGGCAAAACAGATGAAGGACTTCGGGACAAATATCGTGGGAGGCGTTACACCGGGAAAAGACGGGCAGGAAATACATGGCATCCCGGTTTTTGACTCGGTAAAAGAGGCAATGGATGATACGAATCCCAACGCATCGGTTATTTTTGTTCCCCCCAGGTTTGCCGCAGATGCTATTTTTGAATCTATAGACGGGGGCATCGAATTGATAGTGGCCATTACCGAAGGGATCCCTGTTCATGATATGATGCGCGTATGCGCATACCTTGAAAACTCATCCTCGCAGCTTATAGGCCCCAACTGCCCGGGCATAACTACTCCGGGTGGATCAAAGATCGGGATCATGCCAAATCCCATACATCTTGCAGGGAATGTGGGTCTGGTCTCAAGAAGCGGGACCCTCACTTATGAGATAATAGACCTTTTGTCAGGGAACGGGATCGGGCAATCAACGTCAGTTGGCATCGGGGGAGATCAGGTGATAGGGACTTCATTTGTGGACATCCTGGAACTCTTTGAAAGCGACACGAAGACCGATGTTATCGTGCTGGTAGGTGAGATCGGGGGAACAGCAGAGGAGGATTCGATCGATTTCATGAAGCAGATGAGAAAACCTGTAATTGCATATATTGTGGGTGTGTCAGCGCCGCCGGGGAAGACCATGGGTCATGCAGGCGCTATTGTTTCGACCGGAAGCGGGACTGCACTTGAGAAAATAAAAGCATTCGAAAGGGCGGGGATCACAATTGGAAGAAGCCCGAAAGACATAGTGCTGAAACTAACCAATATCTTGAAAAAATAATAAATTTAGTAATATTACCAGACCGAAACCCTTATATATAGTGATGTCACGTATGGGTATAATGTAGATTCACATTATACTTATCATCATCATAGAGGAGGGTGATAATTAAAGTGTGTCCGAGCCCGCTACCTCCTACGGGTTGCTCTTCTGTTGCTATTAGGGGGTGAAAACCCCCCCTCGGACAAACTTAAGCTCTTTTAGAAGTTTTCTTCGGAATTGGGACATACAGGTCATGTTTTGCTGTTTATCGTTGCTCGCTCTGATTCAGGTTCAACGATTGTGCCCACCATTTTATCATCGACTCTCATATTAAGTTTGAGTTCATCCCGGATTTATCCCGGACTGTCCTTTTCGTTTAAACTGTTTCTCATAGACTTCCTTAACCCTGTTTATCGTATCAGCATCCATGTGTGACTTGTCCTCCCTTATCCTCGTTATCCTTGCAAACCTCAGGGCAAAGCCAGATTTATAGGTCGGACTCCTCTGTATTTCAGTGAATGCAACTTCGACTACGATTTCTGGCCTGACGTACACCGTAGATTTTGTTTCCGAGATTTTAAGGGAGAGAAGCCTTTGAGTTATATTCTTGAATCCCTGGTCAGTAAGCCCCTTGAAGGTTTTCCCGATTATATCGAAGTCGCCTTCCTCTTTTATTGCGCCAAGATAATAGTTACTCAGCCACCCTGTCCTTCTGCCATATCCCCAATCTGCAGCGACTATGACCAGATCAAGGGTTTCTGCAGGTTTAATCTTGAACCATTTTTTGCCTCTCTTCCCGGGTGTATAGGGACTATCCATTGCTTTTGCCATTAAACCTTCATGGCCCTTAGCGAGGGCACGATTCAGGAAATCCTCAACATCGGAAACATCCTGAGATATTTTTCTTTCCGCAAGCAGCGCTGGACATATGCTGGCTAACAGATTCCACCTCTTTTCATAAGGCATATCAATGGTGGTTGTTCCCTCAATGTACAGGATATCAAAAAGATAGAGCTTGACTGGTATTTCCTTCCTGACTTTTTCCACCTCCTGTATTCTTCGAAAGCGCCTCATAAGTTCCTGGAAAGGAAGAGGTTTACCATTTTTAATCGCTATGACTTCGCCTTCGAACACTGCCTCCCCCACTTTAAATTTACCTGATAGTTCAACGATCTCCGGTAAGCTCAAGGTAACATCGCTAAGTCTCCTGCTAAAAATTCTTGTCTCTTCGTTCTTCTTATGGATTTGAATTCTTGCACCATCGAATTTATATTCGAAAGCCCATCTTTTTCCCTCTTTAAAGATTTCACCAATGCTATACGCCATCTCAGCCAGCATGGGCTTAATTGGCCTGAATAGCTGAAGATCAATTCTCCTGAGCCCTGAATCACCTTCTATGAGGGCCAGCCTCGCAACCTCCCCGATATCTCCAAGAAGCATATTCGCCCGCATAACAAGCTCGGGGTCGATGCGTGCCGCGCTTGCTATGGCTTCTATCATCAATCCCTCGCTGACTCCATGTTGCATTTCGCCAAATATCATCTTAACGAGATAAGTGGCTTCGAGGGGGCTTGCCTCCCCAAGAAGGCTCTCCAGCAGGTTTTGCCTCTTCTGCCTTGAGCCTGTACCTCTGGAAGCCGAAATCTCATCAAAATACATTCTGACACTTAAAATTGTAAGTGGAACCGGGAGCAGGGTAGTTTGTTTCTCCTTCCTTTCCAGAATCTGCTTCAGCGTAGAATATCCTATTTCCAGGGACCCGCGTTCTGCCTCCGGGAAAATAATACCGATTATCTGGGTCACTGCGGGGGCTATTTCCTCTTCCTCTAATCCGCACAGGAAATCACTTATCAATTCTATTTTTTCATTGCGCCTGGTTGTCCTGGCCAGCTTATCACAAAGACTGGCAAGATTGGAAAAGAGAGTTTCTTTCATCACATATATCAAATTTTTTCTATAGAATATAAGTTGTGGTACATAGATGCCTACACCTGCTATGGGTGTTATCTCCCAGCGCGGTATCCTAATGCCAGGTCGGATTCCTGCCGAGGCGTATCAGAAAGAAGATGCTAAAAAAGGCACTCTCAGTATGCAATGAAGTTATTGCTATAGTTGAGAAGCAGATGCAGTGCATCGTAATCAACAACCAGCACTTTCCTGACGTGATTTTTCCCTTGCCGGCTCGCTAATAGATTCCGGTCTCTTCTCCCTGATAACCTGAAGCATTCGCAGTCGCTCGCGGGTCAAGATCTTTCCTGGAAAGAAATAACTCTGAGTCCGGATTTTCAGCAGATAAAGATGATTCGGATGGACGGCAGGACAATGATGGGTCGGATCATCCTTTCTTTTTTATCCCTGCTACCTTCTATCATGCCATATGATCTGATTTGATGGACCGGAAGTAGTTGACCCGCCAAATATATATGCACGGTTTCCATCGTATGCCACTGCAACTCTATCCCTTGGAGAGGGAAGACGTTCAGGCAATGTATAGAGCTTCTTTTTAGATGGGCTATAGACATTAATTTCATCAGTGAGATTTCCACCTTTGTCGCCACCGTATGAATAAATGTAACCTTTACTCCAGAATCCTTCCAGGTTGTCATATGGAGCTGGCAGGCTATCAAAATACTTCATTTCTGAAGCAACAGGATATGAAGCCCTGCTGAGCCTTGTTACTTTCGCGATTGGATCAACACCTGTATCAGTTCCTGCACCCCCCATCAGATATACACTATCAGTATTGAAGTCATAAACACCCAATGCAGTATTTTGCCAGCAGGGCATTTTTATTGAAAGCCTGGTTAGATTTTCTGTCGATGTATTGAAAAGCCATATATCATCATACTTAGCCCAGGTAAAATTTTCCAGATAATCTACACCGCCAAAAATAAGAATAGACTCATTTGAGATTTTTATGGCTGTCATGCCATACGCTCCATTTCCGAATTCACCCAAATCTGAATTGTTTCCAATTACAGTAACATTATTTGTTGTATGATTATACTTAAGAATTTGACCGCCTTGCCCACTTTTTCCATGGCCGCCAAATATGTATGTTGCCTCTCTTGATGATATATAAACAGCTGTTGTATACCACCTTGCGTAAGGAAATGAATCGGCCAATACAATTTCTATTGTATCCGCCCGGGGATCATATCTTTGAATTATGTTCGAAGCAGATTCATTGAAAGAACCTGACTTATCGATAGCTGTGCCGCCCAGGATATAAATATATCTTCCATCCCAGACTGCCCTAGCCCTATAGAGTGGATATGTTAAAGTCGTTGGCCTTACTTGAATTTTACCAGGCGATTTTTCATTAATTTCTTTCTCAATTACACTTTTTCTATCCACTGTGGCCTTCCCATTCGATATTACGCTTGCCACAGAAATCAAAATGGTAAGAACAACAAATACTGCCATCATAATTTGAATTATTCTTCCTTTCTCCATAACTCCACTTATCTACTTCTTATCTTTGTACTCCATAGTATATCTGTTGGTTGTAAGTCCCCTTTTCTCATTCCATCAAATCTGGTTCTTACAGAATATCACCATTGCCGGTCAACCTCTGAAACGCCAAGGCATCTCGGCATAGGTGAACGAGGATTTCCATTTTTTTTGCTGCTTTCTCAGATAAGATCTTCTAAAATACAGGGATTGTTTTTAAAGGCATTATAAAATATTCAATTATGAGTATGAGTGAAAAACCGGGGAATAATGTGCGAAGATTTTCCTGAAGGAACCGCAGATAAAGACGCCCGGAGTCGCGAGCCTCCAGAGTCACGCCTCTGGAGGGCGTGTACACGTATGCCTGCGGGCATACGTGGGCGCAGAGTCGAGAACCGTTAGGTTTCGGTCTGGAGAAACGCAGGATTTCGGCAGGGATGAATGCGGATTTGTTGCTGCGCATCTGCGTTTATCGGCGTCCATCTGCGGTTTATATATCTCTATACTTCAAGAAATTGTATGGATGCACCAAACCACATTGTTTGCAGTCACACGACCCCTGATCGAGGTCGGATGCATCAACGTGAATGCTCATGGTTTTGTAATTTTTATCGATTCGCAGGTTTCAGTTTTTGAATCCAGGCGCCATCTCTATCATTTCGCTTGTATTTTTAAGTTTATTTAGGCGCGAAAACCATTTTTCATCATAGATTTAGATGATATTACTTGAAACTCCAGCGCAATTAATTTGAGTATTTTAACAACTCATCTTTCTCATTTTCAACGAGATATTCTCTAATCTTTGTGGCTAATTTGGCTGGTAAGGATGTCAATTTAATAATATTTTCACTTTTTATATTTTCCAAATCCTTTTTTATTTCAGGGTAAGTGATTTTCTGTAATGGAATATGTATTTCATGTTTGGCGCCCGTTCCTGCAAATTCAGCTCCAACACTAATAACAAGTTCTTCACTTATCCCGGATTTCAAAGAGATTGTTAGATTATCAATGTTTATTTTTATTTCTTTAATACCTGTTTTAATTTCCCCCAAATCCGCTTTTATTCCTCTTGTATGCAGTTTTGTTATCTCATCAAAAGCTGCTTCCCTTATGAGCTTACTAAAGTTATTTGATAGTTGATTTTTTATTAAATCAAGCCAAACTTCCTGCCGCTCTTTATTCTTAATCGCTTTGATGAATTGGTTGCAGAGATCTATTTCATGCTTATATCCTTGATTCTGGAAAATTCTGCATGCACTGGATATATTTTCTTTAGCTTTTTCCTCATTTTTTTGATTATCTCTTTTAGGGAAATAATTCAAGTATGCATTTAATATTTCAATACAGGCGCTAACCCTTATTTTAATATGGTATATCGAAGTTCTTACATAGATTTCATCAAGTTTACTTATTGCTTTAGTTACTTCATCAAATCTTAGTGCTTCATTTTCTAAAGCTTCTTCCAAATAGCACTCAAAGATTGCATAATCATAGAAATCCAAAAATATTCCTTTTTTATCAATTTCTTTCCATCTATCGACGAGCCTGCAGAAATGTTTTTCTTCTTTTTTAGAGGATTCGACCTTAGCTCCGCAAAAATCACACATAAATCTGTAGTACTCTTTTTTTGTTAATTTGTAAGCATCGCGATACTTCAATCCAGCTTTATAGTAATCTTCTTCAAGTTCATGAAAGTCAGCCTCAACTGAATAAAGTTCTCCTAAAATTATATTTTTTCTCAAAACCTCCCATCCTTCAATATTCTTTTTTGCTTCTCTCAAAGCATTATTAGATTTTTCAAGAATACTTTTATCCCCACTTCTCCAGAATATATTTCTATACAGATTATATATACTTAGGACTGCAACAGGATAATTCCATCCATCTTTAGCTTCAAGAAAGATATTTATACCTTCTTTATACAATTCCTCAGCTAATTGAAAATTTTTTTCTGATTTCACATCATTATTAGCAAGTTCCTCATAAGCACTTGCCTTATTCAAGATAGCTTTTGCATAATTTAAGCGGTCCATTGGCAGAATCTCTATAGCTTTTTGCTGTAATTTTATACATTCTTCAAGATTTTTTTCTGGTTCAATTCCGAGTATTGCAAGAATTCGATGAGCTACCCCAAGATTTATAAATGCACTTCCTGTATCTAAACTAGTTTTTGGAAGTATTTTTTGTGCATCTTTTAGAGTTTCTATGGCTTCATTTATATTTTTTTCAGAATTGACTCCTTGGTGGATAGATTCGCCAATGAGGGCATATCCAAGACAAATAGAGGAACCAGCGTAATCAAGACACATTTTTGGAAGATTTTTTCTTGCTTCTCTTAGTAGCTTTATGGCTTCTTCAAGATTCTTTTTTGTATTGATACCTAATTCAGCAAGGCCAAAATAGGCTCTTCCTTCATTCATAAGAGTACGCCCAAAATCTAAACTTTTCTTAGGAAGGTTTTTCCTTGCTTCAATCTGTAATTTAATAGCTACCTCAAGATTCTTTTCAGTCTCTATGCCAAGGTCGGCAAGTAATATGAGAGCAAACCCATAATTTAAGGTAGCTTTCGTATAATCCATGCTTGTTTCAGAGGTGGCTTTTCTTATCTCCTGACATAAATTTATAGTTTTTATAAGATTTATTTCAGGTTCTATACCAAGTTGTGCAAGCGTCAAGTGAGTAAGCCCAAGATTTAATGTAACTACTAAATATTTCGAGCTATCTTCTAGTGAAAGATGTCTTGCCTCTTCCTGTAATTTAATTGATTCTTTAAGATTTTGTTCAGGCTCGATTCCAAAATCTGCAAGTATAACATAATTTATTCCTAGATTTGTTGTAGCAGCAATATATTCTGGATTTTTTCCCTGAAACATTCTTCTTATTTCTTGATATAATTCTATGGATTGCTTAAGATTTATTTCAGGCTCAACACCAAGGTCTGCAAGTTCTCGATTAACATCCCCCAAGTAACAAGCAGTTCTTGCATAATCTTTATCATAAATGCAATGAAATTTCAAAAAAATTGTTAAATAAAACCTAGATATAAGTAGATTTTCTTTGCTATATTCTATTTCTGATTTATTCAATGCATCTATTCCTTCTGTAAGAAGAAAATCAAAAAATTCATCCACTCCGGTGAGATTCATTCTCATGCAACATTTTTGGATTTCTTCAAATTCTTGCTCTGTAAGTCCAATAATATCTTCTTCTGAAAAATCGTGGATGCCATTAATGAAATCCTTTTTGTCTCTTTTTATAATTGAATCTCTATGCTTGTAAATTTTACTCATAACTCATCATTTTTCATTGATATTTTTTGATTATCTGAATTTGTTTTATTAACTTAAGAATGTATTTGAATAATTAATATTTTAATTTTCTATTGACGCCTGATTTTTATCATTTTTAAAGGAATTCGGGGCTCTATTGCCTTCTGGGGGCATGAGAAAAAGTATGGATGGTAGAGTAAAAGAGAGGTCTTCCGACCTCCCTCTCCTCATCAAACCGAACGAACCGATTTTCGGTATTCGGCTTTCATCTGGCATATACCGTTGCAAGAGATGGATTTTCTCCATCGGTATCGGCTCCCAGCAGTTATTCCACCATCTTCACATACTATAACCAGATGATGTTTTCACCTACTCTTTTCAGTGGCATACCTTTCTGGCATTTTCTGTAATCCGATGGTGTTATCATGCTGTTCACCTGTACTCTATCCAGACCAGAAACCTTTGATAAGTCGATTTTTCCCTTAACACAGTCGCCTCCCGTATCCTGCGATGCGAGTTCTATGTTTCATCGGCTCAACTTCATCGCTACTATGGGTTCTCATAATGCATTGCTTCGACTTTCCCGTGATAGTAATCAAACGGATAAATTCGAATATGTTATCTATTTAAAGTATAAAATTGATATTATGCAACAGTTTAATGCAAAACGTAGCATGATTCAGATAAATGAAAATAAATGCGTAGGCTGTGGCTATTGCGAAGTAAATTGCCCATTCTTAGCTATTAATGTTTTAGGCTTAGCTAAAATTAATATGGATAAATGTGAGAAATGTATGAAATGTATAACAGTATGTCCAACAAATTCGATTCTTATGATGTGATAGTCGCAGGCGCAGGTATTGGAGGTCTACTTTCAGCTGCATTGCTCAGTAATAGAGGTTTTTCTGTCATCGTTTTTGAAAAACTCTCATTTATAGGGGGGCGTTTTACAAGTTTTAATTTCAAAGGATATGAAATACCTACTGGTGCAATACATATGATACCAAATTCCAGAGGCACATTTGCAGAAATCCTTAAAGAATTTGGAATTAGTTATAAAAAGGCTGATTTGTGGGCTGAGCTAAAATGGAAGGATCAGCGAAAATCATGCAAACATATGTTTGGTTTCATTAAAACATTAAAATCGACATCTGCAAGATTGGCATTAATAAAAATCATTTTCAAAAGTATGATGCCACCAAAAGACCATGCAATGTCTTTTGATGAATATTTGGAAAGCCAAACCCAAAATGAAGAACTTCATCAGTTCTTTGAAGCATTCGTAAATTTTTCCCTCAGTTTATCCCTAAAAGATATTTCCGCAAAAAAAATGCTCGAAATTGGGAGAAAAGTAATCTTACTTGGTGGCCCAATTATACCAATAGGTGGCTGCAAAGGAGTCATAAAAGAACTAGAAAAAATCATACTAGAAAATAATGGTAAAATAATCACAAATGCAGATATCCAAGAAATATGTGTAAGTGAAGAAAAGGCTGAAGGTATCATCGTAAAAACAGGCAAAGAATTGTTCAAAGTAAAAGGCAAATATCTAATTAGCAATCTGGGACCAAAAAAAACATATGAAAAAATAGATAAAAATAAATATTCAAAACTTTTGGTGAATTTGAATAAGAATAACCCTCCTGCTGGAATTACAATTTCTATAGGTTCGTCAAAAGATTTGTTAGGACATAGTGGAATAACGTTCACTCCTATTTGTGAACGTATATGTGGAATAGTCCAACCGACCAAAATAGATCCTTCACTTGCACCAAAGGGCAAACATTTAATGCTCACACATCAAATAGTTAAAAGTAAAGATATTAAAAAAGAAATTGAACTTGGTGTAATTGATCTATACAATATATTTCCTGAGTTTGATAAATATTGTGAAATTTTATGTACTCATTCTTTCTATAATGATTGGCCTGTAAATTATCTTACACCAGATAAAGATTTACCAAATATAACACAAATAGAAAATCTATTTATGGTAGGCGATGGAAATAAAACCAACGCTCGTATTATGACAGAAGGAGTTGCACATGGAGTGAGACAAGTAACTGATACAATTTTGTTCTCAGAAAATTCGTAAAAAATTATATGAGGTATTTATGATTGAAAAAGAATTCAAAGATTATATTGACAATAAGTATCCTTCTTTTCTCAAACAATTTATTAAAAAAATATCTTTGCCACCCATCATATCTCTTGCTTTTATTTCAATTTTTCTATATATTATACATTTTATTATATCTTACATAAACGGAGATTATGAAAAATTCGTTAAAGATTGGGCTACTCCTTTAGGAGTTTTCGCAGGTTTTTATCTATTCGCTGTATACCTTTATCTTGAGAAGCAAATAAAGAATTATTCTGCAGTATTTAGACATATTACAGAATTAAATGACGAAGTATTTCAAAAATTTTATGAAAAATATATTTTTTTGGCTGTTCGAAGCCATAATTTAATATTATTTTGCATAGTTATAATTATACTTGTCAATATTATAGCGATTCGAATGGGGTTGTGGTATGATTCCTTTATTAGTAATTCTTGGCTTTTGATCGAGATGAACATAACAGTCCTAGGAGGATTATTAAATTGTTGGTTAATGGTTTGTACATCTTGGATGATATCTGAATTAGGGAAAAATCCAAGAATCAGCCCTTTCCATAATGATAGATTTGGAGGATTGAAAGCATATGGAGACCTTTCATTTACATTTTTTATATTTGCCATAGCCATAGCTACTTTATTAACAGTAATATTACTCTTCGCGCCGTGGAAAAATAGTTTGATCTTGCATGGCACTATAATGTCTATTATAATATATAGTATTATTTTTGTTTCATTCTTTGTTCCTTTATTCAATATACATAAAAAAATTAAAAGATTCAAAGAAACAAAACTATTTGAAATTCACAAATTATTATTGAATTATGATAAAGAAATGATTAAAAATTTGGAAAATAATTCTGATCCCAACGATTTCAAAAATAAACTTGATTGTATTCTTCTTTTCCAAAGTAAAGTTTGCAAGATTAAAACTTGGCCATTTGGCTACACTACATTGACTAAAGTCATTGGTGGTACTCTACTTCCCTTAACATCAATATTGACTCATCTGGGAACAATAAAATCAATTTTAGAGAATTTTTCTTAAGCAAGATTTACAAATTCGATATTATTAGTTCCAACGATAGACAATTTGTTGTCTAAGAGGCTGTCTGGCATTTCAAAATCTTGAAAAAAATAAGGCTTTACAGGGCTTTAATCGAAAAATGAGGAAGATTATTATTAAAGTTTATTACTTCAAGTAATTATTGGACAGCCTCTTTAATAACGAGGCCTGTAGCTGGCGTTCTTAGCATGACGTACATCCTGAGTTTCAATGTATTTGCTCACGACATCCCCAGCGCCTCCACGGAAGCAACTCGGCGCCCGCATATGCCCGCCACACCACTGCTTGAGATGAGGGAATTCTTCCCTGAGTATTCTGCTCGTCCTTCCTTTCAATGGCCCTCGACGCCGTATCCATGTATGCTCCGCAGGCTAACCTTAATGTCCGGCTACCTGCTGAGGAAAAAGGCTGAACATAGACACCGCAAAGCCGGCTATGAACTGGAAGTTCATAGGCACCAATGAAAAAAACACAACCGGGGCGGAACACGGATGAACAGCCATGTTAATGCTCAACTTCTAACCTTAGTTGGGTAAAACCCAATATAGCGTCACCAGTTGATATATTTTATCCGCCTTATGCGTGCCCCCCCGCAGCACATCTGCGGCGCCAAAGCTAATTTTGATGAAGATAGCAATACTTTATCCTGTAATTTCAAGTTATTTTTTTGCTATTTTCTTCATTCTTTTGATCTTATTTTCAGTCTTTTCGGGATTACCGTAGAATGAAGGATTTCTGGAGGAAAGCACGGCATATATTATCTTAACGAGTTTTCTGGCAACTGCCACCACAGCTTTATTTTCGCCTCGTCTTTTGGCTATTTTGCCATAAAACTCATTCAACTTTGGATTGGCTCTTATAGATGTATGGGCACACTGGATCAGTATCCATCTTAATCTCTTTGAGCCTTCTTTAGTTATCCTGCCATTATAAAAGGAGGTTCCTGATTGGTGCATCGAGGGCACAAGACCTGCCCAGGATGCTAATTTATTATGGCTTGGAAATCGGGAAATATCTCCAATCTCAGAATGTATCAGAGCTGCACTGTAGTAATCGATACCGGGTATTGACATGAGAAGCTTGATTTCTTCACTATCGCCACCTGCAATCTGAGTATTAACAGATTCAATCTGGGCATTCAAAGTTTTAAGTGTTTCAAGATAACTCTTTATTGCTGAAACATCAACAGGCCTAAGTTCCAGGGAACTCAGAAAATTCATTCCAGCAGTCTGGTACAAAGACCCTTTGTATTTAATGCAGTATTTATGGAGAATCGAGCGAATCTTGTTTATTAGTTGTGTTCTCATCCCTACCAGTGATGCCCGCAGATGGACTATTTCTCTTTTATCTCGCACATCACGAGGGGGAACGTATGAACATACTAACATATCGCCTCTTAACAATTTTGCAAGTATCTTGGCATCAAGTTTGTCATGTTTTATTTTGTTCGATGCTATTGCTTTTGTCTTGAGAGGATGGACAAGATGAAGATCAAGTTGGCTTTCTTCAAGCTTATCCCATAATACCAGCCACATGTTCCCTGTTGATTCTATTGCTATGTGTCCTTTATTTTTGTTTTGACCAAGCTTCTCTTTTACTTCATTTATCCCCTTTATATCGTTCCCAAACCGAAACTCATCTATTATTTCTCCTTTTGGATCCTGTACACATGCCACTCCATAATCTCTATGGATGTCTATTCCTACATATATTTCATTTTCATGTTCCTCCATTGTTTCATACCTCCTGTGTGGTGGTTTTCGCAGCAAACAGCCATTCGCACGTTCTTTTGTGCACAACGACAGCTGCGCGGATCGGGTCCAGTCACGGAGTCGGCCGATTTGGCCATGCGTATCCTCGGACCGTGTCACCACGCCACCCAAAAGAGATTATTAGAGAGGCATTAACATGTCGTCACGGATTGGACGGATTTGCACGGATCCGTGTGCATCCGTGCCATCCGTGCCATCCGTGTTCTGCGCCACATTGCTGTACTTTTTCATACCGAAAACTTTCACGGGAACATCACGACTTTTCCCGACTCTCCCGACTTCATGGCATCGAACCCTTTCTCGAATTCCTCAAGCCTGATCTTATGTGTTATTACAGGAGCGGGATTGAATTTACCCGTAGAAAGAAGCCTGGATGTGGAAATCCATGTATCCCATATCTTCCTTCCATATACCCCGCGCACCGTGATATCCTTCATGACGAAATCCTTTGATATATCGATGCATATATCCTTTGTCGGCAGTCCCAGTATGGAGGCCCTGCCTGCAGGTCGCAGCACTTTAAGACCCTGGTTCAGGGCGCCGCCCGACATTTCAAGGAAAATATCAACTCCTCTGCCGCCGGTCAGGCTTAAGATTTCCGCAACCGGGTCTTTCTCATGCCTGTTGATCACAACATCCGCACCCATCTTTTCTGCGATATCAAGATGCAGGCACGAGCCTGTCACCGTGATAATAAGAGCAGCACCCGCAGCCTTAAGAAGGCCGACGGCAAAAAGAGCCGTCGGGCCGCCCCCGAAAACTGCGACTGTCTTTGCAGCCACATCATTACTGAATACCGTGTAAACGCTGTTCCCGATAGATTCCTGAAGGGTCGCTATTTCAGCTGGCATTTCCGGGGGATTTTTCCAGACATTGGTTTCCGGAATTACGGCATACTCGGAAAAGAACCCGTCCACATCCACCCCGAAGAACCTGAGATTCTCGCAGATATGCATATTTCCCATCCTGCACTGCATGCACTTGCCATCAAAGATGTGCGACTCGGCAGACACAAGGTCTCCCTCCTGGACAAGAGTGACATCGTCCCCGATTTCTATTACCTCGCCGCATATTTCATGGCCGATAGTCCTGGGCGGTTTGATCCTCCCCTCAGACCAGGGGTGTTCCCAGTCATAAATATGGACGTCTGTACCGCACATGGAGCATGCTTTTACCTTTGTCAGCACTTCGTGATCCTTTGGTTCTGGAACAGGTATATCCACAAGTTCTAGCCCCGGCCCTTCAGTAGTCTTTCTAACTGCTTTCATATTTCCCCCTTAGAACAATAATAGTTTGTCCTGTTGTATAATATATATACTTCGTCGCAAGATACTAAATGGGGTGAAAATGGATGACCAACAGGCTAGATTTTCTAAAGGATATGATCCAGGAATTAAAAGACAGGAACCTGTATTCAGAGCTTCCTGTGCTGGGCACGGAACAGAGAAATCGCGTGGTCCTGAACGGAAAAGAAGTTATTATAATGTGCACCAATAATTATCTGGGGTTTGCGAACCACCCGCGCCTGCGGGAGGCTGCCAAGAAAGCGATAGATACATGGGGATTCGGTACAGGTGCGGTACGGCAGATTGCAGGCACCATGGAGATACATATCCGGCTTGAGGAGATGCTGGCCAAGTACAAGCATACGGAATCCGCTCTCGTGTTCGTCGCCGGCATAGCTGCCAACAGGGGCACTATCCAGGCATTGATGGGCGAAGAGGATGCCATTATCAGCGATGAGCTCAACCACGGTAGCATTATCGATGGGGTAAGGCTCACAAAATCGAAGCGGATGGTGTACCCCCATCTGGACATGACGGGGTTAGAAAAGGTTTTGAAAGAGACAAAAGACTCAAGAAGACGGCTGATAGTCACGGACGGGGTTTTCAGCATGGACGGGGATATTGCACCCCTTGACCGGATAGTGGAACTGGCGGAAGAATATGATGCCATGGTGATGGTGGACGACGCCCACGGTGATGGGGTACTCGGAAAGGATGGAAGGGGAATAATAGATCATTTCCATCTTGAAGGAAGAGTGGATATTGATATGGGCACCCTCAGCAAAGCTTTCGGCTGCCTGGGCGGCTACATTGCAGGAAGAAAAGATCTGAGGGATTATCTTATCAATACTGCCCGGAGTTTCATCTTTACCACGGCCCACCCGCCCTCAGTCCCGGCTGCGACTATGGAAGCCATAAGAATGATACAGGATGAGCCACAGCACCTGAGACGACTCTGGGAAAATACAAGGTACTTCAAGAAAGGCATGACAGACATGGGTTTCGATATCGGACACAGCTCAACCCCCATTACTCCCGTAATGGCAGGAGAAAGTAAGACAGCGATGGAACTTTCCGCTCAACTTTTCGAAGAAGGGCTCTTTGCCAAACCCATCGTTTTCCATCTAGTAGCAAAAGACAGGGCCAGGGTCAGGATAATCGTGACCGCTCAGCACACAAAAGAAGATCTGGACGAGGCCCTCGAAATTTTCAACAGGGTTGGAAAAAGAATGAATTTGATTTAGTTCAAAGATTAAACTGGGGTAAAATGTTCAAAGACTTGGTGGTAAGGAAACCGATAGACCAATTAATGAAAGAAGCCGCCAATACCCGCGAATTGAAGCGTGTCCTTGGCCCCCTGAACCTGACCACGCTCGGGATAGGGGCAATAATCGGCGCAGGAATATTTGTGCTTACAGGCCAGGCGGCAGCCCAGTATGCAGGGCCAGCGATCGTGTTCTCATTCATATTTTCAGGCTTTGGTGCTGCCATGGCCGCTCTCTGTTATGCAGAGTTCGCATCAACAGTCCCGATTTCAGGCAGCGCCTATACGTATGCATATGCAACGCTTGGCGAACTTTTCGCCTGGATAATAGGCTGGGACCTGATGCTTGAATATCTTTTCGGTGCATCCACAGTAGCGGTCGGATGGTCGGGTTATGTGGTAAGTTTTTTAGAGGATTTCGGGATTATAGTCCCATCGTACTTGTCCAGCGCACCCCTCACGCAGGACCCCGTGCTTGGATGGCAAACCACGGGTGCATTCCTGAACCTGCCTGCCATGTTCATCGTTGCTGTGATGACCGTACTGCTCGTTATCGGTATCAAGGAATCTGCGGTATTTAATAACATTATCGTCCTTGTCAAAATAAGCGTACTGATACTTTTCATAACCTTCGGGATAGCCTACATAAAAACCGGGAACTGGGTGCCGTTCATACCGCCGAATACGGGAGAATTCGGACATTTCGGCTTGAGCGGTATTTTGCGTGGGGCGGGGGTGATATTCTTTGCTTATTTCGGTTTTGATGCTGTCTCCACGGCGGCGCAGGAGGCGCGCAATCCGAAAAAAGATATGCCCATCGGAATAATCAGCTCCCTTGCCATATCCACGGTACTGTACATTGCAGTTTCGCTTGTGTTAACGGGTCTTGTAAAATACGACCAGCTTCTTGTACCCGACCCGATAGCTGTTGCCGTTAATGCTGCCGGCCCGGGGCTTTTCTGGTTAAGACCGCTTGTAAAGATCGGGGCGATCGCGGGTTTGAGCTCGGTCGTTCTTGTTTTACTTCTCAGCCAGCCGAGGATTTTCTATACAATGGCAAAAGACGGCCTGCTCCCAAAAAGGTTCGCATCGATTCATCCGAGGTTTAAAACACCTTACGTAACCACGATTTTGACAGGAATAATTGCAATGTTCGTTGCAGGCCTCTTCCCCATTGAGATACTGGGCGCGCTCGTCTCGATCGGAACCCTGCTTGCTTTTGCGATAGTAAGCGCAAGCGTTATTGTTTTACGCCGTACACAACCGGATTTACCCAGACCTTTTAAAACTCCTTTTGTGCCCTGGGTCCCGATTTTCGGAATGCTTTTCTCGTTTACACAGATGATCGCACTGCCGGTTGACACATGGCTGCGGCTTCTCATCTGGATGGCTATCGGGCTTGTAATTTACTTTTCATACGGCAGGAAACACAGTAAAGTCCAGAATATGTGATGCTGTCATTTCTAGCACAATGCATAATTAATCCTTCTTTATCTTCAAGACAACCTTACCCCGCGGGTGTCCTTTTTGCAGAAACGCGAGCGCTTCTCCCGCCTGTTCCAGGGGAAATGTTTTTTCAACGTGCGCATTGATAACGCTTTTATCTACGAGTTCGGCCAGTTTAGACAATCGCTTGTTGTTAACTTGTGTGAATTGTCCTATAGCGTTCACTCCATATCGTTCCATGAGGTTTGGATCGGGCTGCTCCAGCATAGAAACTATTATGCCGCCTCTCTTGAGTACCCTGAAAGACCTTGAGTACGTATCGCCGCCTACCGTGTCATAGACTGCGTCATAGTTGTGTAACATATCTTCAAAGGACTGGTTTTTGTAATCAATAACTTCATTTGCTCCCAATTCTCTGGCATACTGCATATCTTTCGCGCTCACAGTCGCCGCCACATATGCTCCAAGGTGCCTGGCGAGCTGGATGGCGATTGACCCGATACCACCTGCGCCGCCGTGTATAAGGATCTTTTTGCCCCTGGAAAGGCCCATATGATCGACGAGCGCCTGCCATGCGCTGGCACCGGTGAGGGGCAGTGCAGCGGCTTCAACGTAATTCGTTTTCACCGGTTTATGTGCCACGGTATCTGCACCTGCCGAAGCAAATTCGGCAAACGATCCTGACCCGTCCCTTGTGATGCTGGCCTGTCCGTAAATCTCATCTCCTTTTTCGTAACCGGAAACGCCTTCTCCCACTTCCACTACTATGCCTGAAAAATCCCCTCCCAGCGTTGCCGGAAACCTTAACGGAACCATTTGCCGCATATAACCTTCGCGTATTTTCCAATCGACCGGGTTAACCCCGGCAGCATAAACCTCGATGAGAAGGTGCCCCTGAGTTACAGTTGGTTCTGGCACGTTCTTATTGATCTTAACAACCTCACTGCCTCCGTATTCATTAATTTGTGCTGCTTTCATGTTTCTAACCTCCAAAATACATATTTAAGATCCGTAGAACTTATAACTTTCCCGTGTCTTGAATGATGCTGAGGGGCTATTTTGAAGAAACAAAAACTATTAATCTTCCCGCACTGTTTACCACGACCATGAAAAAAGTAGTACTTGCTTACTCAGGCGGACTTGACACATCGGTCTGCATACCCCTGTTAAAAGAACATTACGGCTGCGAATATGTGATCACGGTAACCGTGGATGTGGGACAGCCTGAAAAGGAGATACAACAGGCTGAAGAAAAAGCTGCTAAAATCAGTGATAAACATTATACAATAAACGCCAGGGATGAGTTTGTAAGAGATTATATCTTCCCCCTTATCAAGGCGAACGGGAGTTATGAGGGCTATGTTCTTGGCACTTCGATAGCAAGGCCGCTCATCGCAAAAAAATCCGTGGAGGTGGCACAGAAATAAAAGGCACACGCACTTGCACATGGATGTACGGGAAAGGGCAACGACCAGTTAAGATTTGAAGCCGTGTTCAGGAGCACGAAGCTTGAGGTCATAGCCCCGATGAGGGATATGAACCTCACACGCGACTGGGAAATGGAGTATGCAAAGAAACACGGGATACCTGTAGCAGCTACGAAATCAAAACCCTGGAGCGTGGATGAGAATATCTGGAGCAGAAGCATCGAAGGGGGGCGGCTTGAAGAACCTGATTTCATCCCGCCTGAGGAGATATTTGAATGGACGGTTTCGCCTGAAAATGCGCCCGATGCAGAGACGATCGATATCGGGTTTGAATGCGGAGTACCTGTATCGTTAAACGGCAGAACGCTTGACGGCGTTTCATTGATAAATGAGCTTAATAGGCTTGGCGGGTCGCACGGCGTGGGACGCACGGATATGATTGAGGACAGGGTGCTTGGCCTTAAAGCAAGGGAAAATTACGAACATCCTGCCGCCACAATTCTTTTAACTGCGCACAGGGACCTTGAAAAACTTGTGCTTACCAGGGATGAACTGAGGTTTAAGTCCATTGCCGATGAAACGTGGAGCGAGCTTGCATACAAGGGGCTTGTGGACGAGCCGCTGTATTCAGATCTTAACGCTTTTATTGATAAGACCCAGGAACGGCTTTTAGGCAGTGTCAAGATAAGACTCTATAAAGGCTGCGCAAAAGTGGTCGCAAGAGGATCGCCTTTTGCTTTATACTCTGCCGACCTGTCATCATTTGACAGCAAAACAATAGACCAGAAGGATGCAGAAGGATTCTGCAAGTACCACGGTTTCCAGGCGCGGATGTTCAAAAAGATATGTTGAGGACACACAAACATATATAAAGCATCTCTTTTATCAGAGAAACTGGTGGTATAATGTATTGCAGTAGATGTGGAGCCCTGAATCCAGATGAATCAAGTTCTTGTGTAAAATGTGGAAGTAATCTCAAACCGGACAACCAGATATCATCATCTTCTCCCAACAAGAAAAAGGGATTGTTTGAACAGATGGATATAATTTCTGAAGAGATAGAAAAACTGGGGTTTTTCTATAAATTAATATTTTATATAGAAGGTTTCTTTGTATTATTGTTTTTTTCAATATACACCTTATTTATCGGGCCAATTATCGTTTACTTCTGGGGAAAAAGAGGCTGGCCCAGGAACAGTTTGGTAAAAGCTTTTTTGTATGCGAATCTAATTTACGCTATTATTCTTATATTGTTTATACCACTCATGCTCTTTTCTTTTCTTGCTTTTGACGGAACAGAGCAGGCCCAGTTTGAAGTGGGTGAGGCAATTAGATCAAAGGAAAAAGTGGCAGGTAATATAATAAGTATTAATGGATCTCTGGTCAATGATACTGACCAGTGGGATGATCCCAGCCATACGCTAAAGTTCAAAATGACAGATGGATTATATACAATCGATGTCGTCTACACCGGAGAAAAGCCCGATATGCGGTGTAAAGATACTCAAATTCGTGCAACTGGACAATTTGAGGGCAATGTTTTCAAAGCCCGGGACATGTGGGTATTACTCTCTTCTAAATATTATACCGCAAGAACAAGTAATGATAAATCATCTAATCAAACTTTACCGCTTCTGGTTGATTAAAGCGTGTTTTTAAAAGCGACATGGGCCCGCTGCGATTTGAACGCAGGACCTCTCGGTTATCAGCCGAGCGCTCCACCTGGCTAAGCTACGGGCCCGAAGACATCGCCAATATAACGGCATGCAATTTAAATCTTGTCTTTGGGGATTTGAAACCGGGCGTTCATCAAAGATGACTTAAATTCATTAATCGATACCTTTATCTAAGTTTATGCACTATGCGACACACTGTTGCGGGCCGGTAGATCAGGGGTAGATCGCTCCCTTGGCATGGGAGAGGCCTCGGGTTCAAATCCCGACCGGTCCATTTAGTCTCATAGATATGTTTTTCATTTTAGATTTATTTTACACCTTTAGCCTTATATTATTAAACAGCATAATTATCAGGATATTATTCACCTGAGACTGAGGTGATAGATCCTGTGGACAAAGTTTCTCTTAAACGAAGGAAAAAGTATCGCTAAAAGCGCTGAAAGAGCCGAAGACGATGGAGATAATGCACTGGCAAGAGATCTCTACCTTAAGGCAGTGTCAAAATTCAAGCAGGCATCCGAGCTATGCGAGGATTTCAATGAACTCGGCGTCATGAGAACCCTTGCAAGCTATTATTATAACCGTGCACTTACACTTGAAAAAAATATACTCATCAATTCAAAGCAGGAAACCAGTGAATCTTTGAAGCCCGCCAAAAAAGAGACCCCTGCTTTTGATGAACCGCTCCTGCTCAATGGAACAGGGGTGGAGAAGGCGGTTTTTGAAGCTGTACTGGGCATGGCTGTTGAAATAGGCCGCGAAGGGAGAGAGGGTCATTCCATAGGTACCGCTTTCATATTAGGGGATTCGGCGAACATCATGGCTAAATCCAGGCAGCTTATATTGAATCCTTTTGCAGGGCACAGCAGGGAAACAAGAATGGTCAGCGACCCTGAGATCAGGGACAATGTTAAGGAATTTGCACAACTGGACGGCGTTTTTGTTGTCTCCGCAGAAGGAGTTGTCGAAGCTGCGGGACGTTATATTACTGTTGATACCGGAATGGTGTCGATCCCGAGAGGCCTGGGGACACGGCATTCATCAGTAGCAGCCATCACTTCCATGACAAAAGCACTTGGTATCGTGGTATCGCAGAGCGGCGGGGTGATAAGGATATTCAAGGGCGGGAAGATAGCAGTAACCATAAGACCATGATAATTTGGGTGAATTTTTTTAATATCAGAAAGATTCATGCCTTATATTGACCTTTGTGTAGAAAAATTATTAAATAAATACATTTCAGGAAACTCATAGATGGTTGACATCAGACCCTTCAAAGCCACGATACTGAACCCGGAACTTGCTATCGATAAGCTTGTCTGCCCGGTTTACGATACCATAGATGCGGCTAATTATCAAAAATTCGCGGATGAGAAAAACAACATAATCCATGTCACTGCAAGAAGAAAGGACATGGGCAGGGATGAATTCATTGATCACGCCAGAAAGAACCTTGACCGCCTCAGAGATTCAAAGATCCTTGTAGAACGGAAAAAGCCTGCGTTTTATATTTACGGTATCATGTACACACTGCAACCTGAAATTCTTGCCCAGATCCCTGAAAAGGACAGGAGAGAACATTATTTTGCCTTCGGGCTTGTCTGTCTTGTTAAAGTGGAAGAAATCGGGAAAGGGAACATAACCGGGCATGAGAACATTTTTGAGATCAATACAATAGAGCGTTACAGGCTGATGAAAGCCGCGATGATGAACTTCTCGCCTATCGCAGCAGAGTACAGCATGCCGGGGCACAGGTTGAATAACCTTTTTGAAGAATACCTCGGATTTAAGAGACCGGATTTCGTCCCAAACCCAAAAAAGCAGGCGCTTGTTGATGTCACCCTGAATGGAAGCAGACACCTGCTATGGGAGATCACAGACGATAGTCTCATGAAAAAAATCACGAATATGATGTCTGAGCAGAAGCTCCTGATCCTTGACGGCCACCACAGGTACACAGCTTCAAACCTTATGCGTGAAAAAGACCGTATCGAATATACTATGATGCTGCTGATGGAAAGGGACGACAGGGCTCTCATCCTGCTGCCCTGGCACAGGGCGGTACGGAATTTCGATGCGGGAAAACTTGCACTCAAAATAAAAGAAAAATTCTCAATTGATGCGCAAAGCGACACCAACGGCGAAGATTTCTATTCGCGATTGAGGGAGCGTAAAAACGATTATGATATAAAGCTGGGCATGTATGACGGAAAGAATTTCAGCATCCTCAGGGCTGATGAAAAAGCTGTCAGGGAACTCTCTTTAAAGCGCGGTGAGACCGTGGGCCTTGATCTCCTGGTACTCCATGACTGGATCATTAACCCGGTAATCAGGGGGAGGCCTGAAGAGGACGTATCCTTCAATTCAAGTCCTGCCGAGGCCAAAGCACGGGTGGACAGGAAAGAATTTGACGTGGCTTTTCTTTTAAACCCTTTTTCTATTAAGGACGTTGAAAGGAAAGCATTCGTAGAGCATAAGAACTTTCCCCAGAAATCCACCCTTTTCCTCCCCAAGGTTGCCGAGGGGATTGTGATGAGAAGGATAGAATAATAACTTTTAGAATGTAATGTATTATCGTTATATTTATGTAGTGCCTCATCTAATTAAAACCGCCGCATATAGGTAAAAAGTATCTGGTCATCTGAAACGGTAGTGAGAGTAGAATGCAAAAATTTATAGCAATGCGGATTAATGAACCACTTAATGAACCCAGGGTGAAAACAATATGACGCTATTTATCGAAATTAAAGACCTGCGTATTGGCTTTGATGGAATTGATGTTCTCAAGAATATAAACCTCGAAATCAAGGAAGGAGAAATACTTGGGATATTGGGGAAAAGCAGCGCTGGAAAATCAATTCTTATGCATGTGCTCAGGGGTGTGGAAACATTTGATGATATCTCAGGTAGTGTAATATACCATCTCTCCAGGTGTGCTGGCTGCGGTTTTATTGACCTGCCCAGCAAAGCTGGCAGCGCCTGTCCCAGATGTAAGGAGAAATTTGAGAAGATCGAAGCTGATTTCGTAAATTTACCCATCCATGACCCGCTCAGGAAGGATATAACAAGAAGGATCGCCATAATGCTCCAGAGGACTTTTGCATTATATGGCGATGAAAGGGTCATCGTGAATGTAATGAACGCGCTCCAGGAGATAGGTGAACTCGGGCCGAATGCAATAAACAAAGCTGCTGACCTGCTGGACCAGGTAAACCTTTCCAACAGGATGATGCATATCGCAAGAGAACTCTCAGGCGGCGAGAAGCAGCGAGTAGTCCTTGCAAGGCAGCTTGTGAAAAACCCGATAGTCCTGCTTGCGGATGAACCTACGGGAACACTTGATCCCAAGACTGCGAAGATAGTCCATGAGACTATTTTAAGAGCGACCAGAAATTTCAAGATGTCGCTTATTATCACCTCACACTGGCCAAAGGTCATCGAGGAGCTTTCTGATCGTGCTCTGTGGCTTGATGAAGGCAGGATAGTAAAGATTGGCGACCCGGCTGAAATTGCCGCAGCTTTCATGAAAGAAGTTGGCAAAGTGGAGGAGCAGGAAAAAGTCGAAGTAGGAAAAACAATCATCCGTGCCCGTGAGCTTAAAATGACATATTTCTCACTCGACAGAGGTATTGTCAGGGCGGTCAATGATATCAGCTTTGATATAAACGAAGGCGAAATATTCGGGCTGATCGGAGTGAGCGGCGCAGGAAAGACAACAACTTCCAAGATCATTTCGGGATTATTGAAGCCGACAGGCGGTTCTATCGAAGTCAGGATAGGGGATGAATGGATAGATCTGACGCAGTTCGGCCCGGATAAGAAAGGAAGGGCCACCAGGTATATCGGGATATTGCACCAGGAATACAGCCTTTATCCTCACAGGACAGTTATCGATAACCTGACTGAATCCATCGGTCTTGACCTGCCTTTTGAACTGGGTGAAAGAAAGGCGATCCAGACCCTGATGACAGCAGGATTCACAGAGAAAAAAGGACAGGAGATCCTTGGCAAAATGCCTGATGAACTGAGCGAGGGTGAAAGGCACAGGGTTGCGATGGCCCAGGTGCTGATCAAAGAGCCAAGAATACTTGTTTTTGACGAGCCGACAGGAACAATGGACCCTGTAACGAAGATCGAAGTTGCAAAATCCATTCTCCATGCCAGGAAGGAACTTGGAGAGACTTTTGTCATAGTATCGCATGATATGGATTTTGTTGCCCATGTATGCGACAGGGCTGCATTGATGCGTCTTGGCAAGATAGTGGATATCGGGGATACGGATGCTGTTTTGTCAAAGCTTTCTGAGAAAGAGCGAGAAGAAGCCCTGGAAGGGATCGTTAAAGAATTGAAATAAAACCCGGAATTCAAGGTGTTACGTGATCTCAATAGAGGTTAATGGGCAAAAACTTGAAGTAAAAGAGGATTCAAGCCTGAAAGATGCTATAGAAATCAGCAAAGCATTCTACATTCCGGGTACAACAATAGGCATCTTAAAAACCGGAACGAAAAAGGAAGAAACTACCTCCGAGTATAAGATACTCACGACAAAAGGTGAATTCAAGATAGAACTGACGGGCAGTTCAACATTATGGGACAGGTTCAACCAGATTTTGTCCGGCATAAAAGCTCACTGGGAAACCGGTAACTCTATCGCGTTCGGGCCTGTTGAAACAGATGTCATTCCTGAAAGAATGGAAAAAAAATATAATCGTTTTGATGTGTTTTTCGGGACAGGTGGGTATGATGCTAAAAATTCGTACCTCATGTTCGCAAAAGATAAACATATTTCAGATTACGGAAGTCCCAGGGACGAAGTGGTCGGAAAGGTCATAAGCGGCAAGAACATTGTCATGCAGCTTAAACAGGGCGACATGATACTGAAAATAGAACCTGTCATCAAGTGGGAGACCCTTCTTGACAAGGCCTCCACTGTGGACCTGGCTACAAGAATTGAAGACGGGATGAAAATTTTCACGTATTTCAAAGTGGATATGGTCAACGAAGCGCCGGAAGGCGCCGAGCATCTCCTGGCGCTTATCAGGAAAAAAACGTTCAGTGTTGATACGTTCTCAAATTCGTTCGTTTCCGATGATGCGCTAAAAGGTGAAGGATGCCAGTATGAACACTGGGATGCCCGTTCCGAGGGTTCGGTGGTGGTCAGGACAGATGGCCTTGGCAATGGGCGGATATACATATACAAGGAAGACAGGACTTCAAGTGCTGTCCACAGTGTTGTTGGGCATGTTTCCCAGGGAATTGAGTTAATAAAGATAGCGTCAAAGGGCAGCAAACTGGCTGTTGTGTCCAACCCCGAGCGGGTCATGATACTGGGAATGGGTTTTTCTGATGCGGAAAAAATGCTTGGGGAGAGGGGATTGAAACTTGAAAAAAGGGGATACACGGGTGAAGATGCCATCATAGTAGAACAGGAACCTGATACAACGATCGGTATCATCAACGAAAGCGGGGTCACGGGTCTTGGCGTTAAATCCGATAAGATAATCGATGTCAGGTTATACTATGACCTTGCTCCTCTAACGCTTGACTTTTTCAGGCATTCGTTGCGACTGAAGGACAGGCCGCTGGGACCGCTGCCTGTATTCTACACATACGAGAACACATTCCTGTTCAGGGCTGCTAAAGAAGCTGAGGCCTATAAGGAAATAAACCCGGAGAATATCCCAAGGACAAAAGTAGCTGCTGGAGAAATCGGAGTAACCAACCAGGCAGCAAAACGCTACGGAATGATAGGCGTCCGTCTCACGGATGACGAAAAGTACGGCCCGACAGGTGAAAAATTCGAATGTACAAATATCATTGGAAAGGTCATTGAGCCGCAACGGCTTAAAGGTATAAAACCGGGGGATGTTGTTTACATAAGGGAGGTTTCATAATGGATACCATAACAAAAATGGTAGTTATTAATTCCCAGAAAGTACTGCCAAGCGATGTTGTTATCAAGCTTTATGAATCAAATGCGGATGTGATGATAAAAGAAACCTGTTTTGGGATAATCGTCTCTGGTGAGCGCACGATCGTGGATTCGCTCCTTGGCAGCATCCGAAAGATGGACCCCTACGGCATATTCATAAAAGAACGGGGCCTTGCGCCTGGAGAACCCTATCGCTGCAGGGCGACAAGGCGGGGCGGGGCACGACCGGGATTCCATACGCTTGAGACAGAAGACAAAATACTCCCTTATATTGCTTCCGCACTAAAGGCGCTTGATAAAGGTGAAGTCCCGCAACAAAAAAAGAGAAAGACGAAACTTGATGTGGAAAAACTTAAAGAAATAATAAAAGAAGCAGAGGCATCACAATGAAAGTATTTATTTATCCGACGAACAGCCTTATCCTGTCAGATCTGGTTGAACGCTTTGGCCATGAACCCCTTGCCATAATGTCTGAGATCGGGAAAAGAGTGAGGTCGCAGGGGCTTGACTCACCGCCGCTTAACATCACTCCCGAAGAGCCAAAACTCGGCCTGAAATATGCAGCCGTGGAAGTTCCTTCAGGCGTCAGGGGACGCATGGCCCTGTTTGATCCGCTCCTCTCAAAAGCCGATGCCGCAATTATCGTGCGGGACCCCGTGACATCTTTCGGCTGCATGGGGTGTGCGCGTACTAATGAACTTGTTAATTTCCTGATACGGGCAAAAAAAATCCCGCTACTTGAACTGGATTATCCTTCGACCGAAGAGGATGCCAAAGAATTCGTGTATAAGATTTCAGAGTTCCTGAAATCCCTTAAACCCGCGGAGGAAAAGAAATGAACTCGACTGAAAACCTTGTGCGGATAGCCCAGCTTTCATGCGGCGCCGAGTACAGCGGGATACAGAAAGAGATCGATTCTGCCGTCAAACAGGTAAATGCTGTGATGGTCTTTCCTGAAGTGGATATTTCGGATATAGATGCCATCGAAGAAGAATTCGGGCTGAAAGTGGCAAGTCCCGACCTCAAGCTCATGATGGCGCGCGCAAAATCCATAGTCACGGGCAAAGTGCATGTGGATGCGGTATTTGTGGCGACGTGTTTCCGGTGCGCTGAGGCCGCGATCGTAAGGAGCGAGGTGCGAAGGTATATAAATGAAAAAACGGGCATCCCTGTCATAAGTTATTCTTTTACGGAAAGAACCACAGCAGGCACACTTCTCACGAGAATGGAAGCCCTCACAACGACCGCGCGCAGGAAAAGCCTTCTTGCAAGGGAAAAACAGAGCGGCCTGACGGCAGGGATAGACTCAGGCTCAACGACCACAAAAGCAGTGGTAATGAGGGACAACAAGATAATCGGCAAAGGGTGGGTTCCAACAATAAAAGTGCTTGAGAGCGCCGAGGAGGCATATACCAATGCCTTAAAAGAAGCAGGCGTGAAGCGTGAAGACATACAGGCGCTCGGTACCACGGGATACGGCCGTTTCCTGATAGGTGAGCATTTCAAGGCGGACCTTGTCCAGGAAGAGATCACTGTCAATTCAAAAGGCGCTGTCTATCTTGCAGATAAGCAAAAAGGGACTGCTACTGTTCTTGATATCGGGGGCATGGACAATAAAGCGATATCTGTTATCGACGGCATCCCGGGCATGTTCACGATGGGCGGGATATGCGCGGGGGCATCGGGCAGGTTCCTTGAGATGACCGCCAAGAGGCTGGGTGTAGGCATCACTGAACTTGGGGCGCTTGCGATAAAAGGAAGGCAGGAGAACGTCAAGATGAACAGCTACTGCATTGTTTTTGGGATACAATCGCTTGTCAATTCGCTTGCTGCCGGGAGCAAACCCGAGGATGTTGCAGCAGCCGCATGCCACAGCGTCGCAGAACAGTTATTCGAGCAGCAGCTCCAGGAAATCGATGTAAAGGAGCCAGTAATAATGGTTGGAGGTACATCCCTTATCGAGGGCCTGCCAAAGGCTGTCGAAGAATTGCTTAAAGTTAAAGTATTGGTTCCGGAAAACGCGCAATATATAGGTGCGGTCGGTGCAGCCCTGCTGGTATCAGGGTTCATTTCCAGATAGAGGTATAATGGAACAGCTTGAGACATTTATTGTGGAATCCCCCGATACTGTGGGAGCAAAAACAACAAAGGTGCTGATACAGGACACTCTGGCAGACCTTTCCCTGAACAGGGTAATAGGGAGATTGAAAGTTTTTGTTGACCCTGTCGAACCTGTTTTTATCTTTACAGCGCTTTTGCGCCTGGGTACGCCTGCCATCAGGCTCAAGGATTTCGCTAAAGTGGAGATGGGCTCCCTTGGCAAGGACGAAGTGAGGATAGAATTGCAGAGGGAAGCGCATACTGTAAAATTGCTGAACAAGCTATGGGAAAAATACGGCAAGGACAATATCGAGCAGCCTGATAAGAAAATTATCGTAGTGAAAACCGACCCCATAAAAGAAGTGGATGTTCTTCGGGAACTTGTGATCGAAGAGCCGCAGGCTGAAGTGCTTGACCGCCTCATAGATGCCGTGGCGCTTCGGATAATACCTGAGGGTTTCAGGGTGCGAAAACATGAGCTTTCAACGTCGCATATACTTTTTGTTGCCTCAGAGGATACGCTTAAACCGGAATGGATAGCTAAAGCAAAGGAGATGCTTGAATCCATGAGGAGGGAAGAAGAAAATGCTTGAACCCGTAATGTACACCGGGGGAGTTTATAAGCATAACCAGATGGTTGAACTGGTGGAAGATCTGGGCGGCTATATCCTCCAGAAGAACGTGATGCAGACTGAAGTTGTGCTGCTGATGCTTGTCCCTATAAACGACATGGCAATCGTGGAGGAGAAGGCAAAAGAGCTTCTGGGCAAAGTCACAAGGGCCCCGCTTACGGGAACCGAGATCGCAACTGTTGCGCCCACACTTGCATACCATCATCTTCCACACCTTGACTGCGATGTTGCCGAGTTCTTGAGGAAGCAGGGTTCCAAGACCAATATGGTAGGTCTTGCAAGGGGCGTGGGAAAAAGGATATGCCAGCTTACTGCTTATGAGCGCGATCTGATCAACGAACATGACCTTGCGGTGTTCATCCTTGGAAATTACGAGCACTGCATTATTGAAAAATCAAAGCGGCTGTATGAAGGGATTGAAATACCGATAGTTGTAACTGGCGCGCCGGAACTGCGGACTGAAGATGTCCCAAACGCCACGGCATATGTGGGGAACTTTGGCAGGATACTTCACCATATGCGCCATTCTGAGGAGCTTCGGACGCTGGATAAGCTTGCAGAAGTGATAGGTGCGGTATTTGATAACGTGCGCAAGGAAATCGCGAAGGACCCGCCCTCGGTCGCGCCGCCGCGCATCAAGAAAGAGATAGAGGAACAGGTGCAGGAGATAATAGACAGCCTCCATCCCCTGCCCATCACGCTCCAGATGAACGGGGTGAGGGTGAAGCTGCCGTATGAGGAATACCATGAGCAGATAGAGAATATCAGGTTCGTGGAAGGGGTGACGATGAAGGAGGTTGCGCGGGTGCTGCCTTCTAAGATGAGGAACTTTATTCTGATAAGGGCGCTGCCGAAGAGCGAGACGGGGTTTGTGATATAGAACACAAAGATTCTAATCCATTACGCACAGGATTATCATGAAGGGATGGGATGAGAATCTTATTAAACTAAAGCAAAAAGGCTTTTATTTTTATATTCTGAATATATACTATGAGCTCGGAGATTGAAAAGGAAGTCCTTGCAGAGTTTAAGCATATCGCCAAACCAATGATAGATATGGGTCTTTACGATTCTACAGGGGAATTTGTCAGGATGTCACAAGGGACTTTATCAGGCATAAGATAGAAACCTATAGAACGAAGCTCAAAGCCTTTGAGCAAAAATACCACATGACTTTTACAGATTTTTCAAAGAAATTGAAAAATGGCGCATCTATCAAGGAAGAAGATGAATGGATGGAATGGGAAGCAGCGAAAAATATGCTTAAAGCCTGGAAGATGGCTGCCAGAGAGACCGGTTTAAGTGCATAGATTAGTCTTAATGGTTAGTTAAAATCCTCCTGTCGGAATCCAGAATTGTAGACTCTATTAAAAAATCTGTCACTCCTTGCGTTAACTTTTACGTTAACCTTTGCGTTAACCTATTTAATTCCGCATTATGAACTTATCCTGTCGCAGCGGCAGGAATGTGCCATGAGTTTTTGCCTTTGTAGAGCCCGGCTTATTCCATTTCGATGAGTTTGTTCTTTAAATTATTGAAATAATTTTCGCCATACAGCGGCACCCCTTCACGTACAGCATCAAGCGCCGTAATCCTGAATGACTCCAGCATTGTTTCAAATTCTGCTTCTGTATAGCCAAGAGGCTCTATTGGAAAAGATGATGTATTGGCCTCGATCAAATCTTTGATCCTTGACAGGAAATCCTGTTCAAAATCGCTGCTTATACGATAATATCAATATCGCTGGCTCCTGTAAAAGTTCCCTTTGCCCTTGAGCCGTAGAGAATAATGCAGGCCGGTTTGAAACTCTTTATGACTTCCTTGCAGTATTCCTGAACAGCTTTTTTTACTGTATCAGGCTCTTGCGAATTCTTTTATTTCTTCTTTTAGATATAGATGATGCTCTTTTTGATATCTTCCGCCACATTTTTAATTCTTATGCTTTTGATGCCTTCAGGTGTGAGAAGAGATACTTTCTTACCCAGGATATTTTCAATATAATCTGCCAATTCAACGAATTTTAAGCCGATTGGTTTTTCAAATTCAACTATGATATCCACATCGCTATCCTCTCTCTGGATTCCTTTTGAGAAAGAGCCAAATAAACCGATTCTTTTTACCCCGAAAAAGGCTTTTAAGTAAGGTAGTTCCTTTTTCAGAATGTTTATGGTTTCTTCTTTAGTTGGCATGTTTAAGTAGCCTTAGTCCATATGGACAAAAGCACAATTTTTCCCTCAAGGGTCTCCTTGAGGTCACATCTATCTTAATTCTCTTATGAATTTATAATAATTATCTACAAAGAATTGCTCCAATTCTTCCCTTCGTCTTGGTATTATCCTTCCACTTTTATCCTCGATAAATTTAAAGCATAATTCCAAAAAATCCACAGATGACTTACAAAGGTCTCTCACTTCTTTTTCATCGTATTTCCTGTAATGTATCTTGCCGAACCTGTCAACGCCATACCTTGAAGGTATGTAATAGGATTCAAGTTTGTTAACATCAGGCAGCAGCTTCATAAAATCCTTATTCAGGTCTTTGGATTCCGGAATCACGAACTTAACGAGATAGTCTGTATAGATATGTTCATCCGTGATCAAAATATTAAGAAGCGAAAGACATGCTTTTGCCGATTTTTCGGAAGCCTGCTGGGCATGGAAGATCGCCATAGAGTAAAGTCCCTCCTCCAATGCCGGTCCGATAATTGCGGTATCATTTGCAGCATCCAGCAAATACCTGATCGCCCTTGCTTCTCTAATATCAGACATGATAGCCTACTTTATTGCCTTCCGCAATAATGGGTCTAATGTTCTTTACAACATTTTCGCATCTGAGCAGTACATCCGTCCCATAAAGGAGCCTGCTGGCATGGTATATTTCATAAAGGAGCGGGGAAGAATATTCAAGGTCATCCATGCCAATAAGTAATATCTCAAGCGGTCTTTTTAATTTTCCAAGAAGTGAGTACCTTATTCTTGCTATTTTGTCTAAATCCTTTTCAGGATATTCCCTTACAATTACAGCAATGTCGTAATCGCTTCTTTCGTTTTCTTCTCCTTTTGCAATGCTGCCGAATAGGTATATTGCCTCGATGCTGCTGATTTCATTTAATATGGTGTTGACAATTTTTTCAAGGTCTATTTTTTCTTCAGTGTCCATCATTTTACCTTAATGCGGTGGCGGAATATGCTATGAAGCTTTGTCTTTATAAAGCTCCATTCGTTCAGGTTCTTTATGTTTCTTTTTCAAATTACTGAAATATTCTTCATCCATCAATGATTTCCCTTCTGATTCCGAGATTAGAAATTCTTGTATCATCCAGTAATACTTGAACTTAACTTGTATTATTAATTTCCAGCCATTTTTCGTGGATTTTGACTATTTCTTTATTGGTTACTTCTGAATCATGCTTTATTGATAGAACATACCACCTATTCTCCCAATTCATCTTATCTATAGCTTTAACAACGAAATACTTGCTTTTTAATTTTCGCTCTAAATAATCTAAAACAGCTTCTTGGTCCAAAGCTTCAGTAGCTATCTCCTTTGCATTATCTAAAGTAAAATTGAAAAATTCTTCAATTTTCTCTTTATCCAAATATAGGTTATATTGCATTATACCGTCATATAACGTCATTTGTATACATAAATCATAATATATTTCTACTTTTCCATGCTGTGTACAAGTTCCTTTATAAATAATTCCTCCGCATTCATTGCATCTTTTATATAAACCACAGCCATTGTCTCTCAGTATAGCAACAACAATTCCTCTAAGTTCTTCAGGCTTTGATTTTGGGTCGTATAAAAAAGATTCGTTATTGAGTATTTTATTTACATCATCTGGAGTTGTAGCATTGATTATATTTTCTTCTCTTAATGTATTTATTAAATCAGTATCCCCTGTAACAAAGCAGGTGCATTTATTCTCTAAAGCAGTCGCTACATGAATAACATCTTTTGCGGATATATTTATTCTTGATTGAAGTTCTTTAGCCAGATTAAACACATTTTCTTTTGGGGCATCGATATTAATCTTCCTTTTTTTAAAGAATCTATCAACGACATCAACTTCGTGTTTTAATTGCTCCTTAGTAAGTTGTCTTTGTTCTCTTTTACGAACTATTTCAGTAAGAGTTAAATGCTCCTCGAGAGCTAACTTTTCCATATGTTTCAAAGCTTGTTCATTTTCTATTAGCTCTAATTTAGTAAACCAAGAAGTGTATCCAATCCAATCATTATTATCTGAGAGGTTTGAAATAAATTGAATTGATTTCTCCTTTCTTTTTTCTAAATAATCAAGAAATACTACAGTATCGATATAGAATTTTATAGATTTCATGCTCTCTTGAAGGACGCATTTAATAACGATAAATTTTTTTGCGTATTAAGTAATACTGCTTTCTCTTTTTTTATAGTTTCAAACATAAATTATGCTATTTTTAATATCTTCCTTGACTTCTTTTATTCGTATGCTTTTGATGCCTGCGGGAGTCATGATGTCCACTTTATTTCCAAGACTTTTTCGATGTCATCCGATATTTCAATGAATTTTAAACCAATAGATTTTTAAATTTTACTATGTTCTTTCATCTACTTTACTCATAATTTGCAAGATCTCTTCAGGAATTTCTTCCATATGGTTAACGAGGAGAGCTTTTATTTGAGAAACTGGCTTGCTCATACCAAGTTTCAAAAAAATTGAATCTAATTTTTCTTTTCCGTTACTCTTTGAATTCTTGATTGCAGCCTCTACTTCTCCAATAGTTTTGTTCGTTAGTTTTGAAATCGCCTCTGGTTCGATAATATAGTCCTCTATTTCTTTCTTGAGCAGGATATGAAACTCCTCTGAGGAGAAATCTTTTTTTAATTTTTTTTCTTTTTCTTCTTTTTTGTTATCGGAGTCCGCAACAATCATGAAGGGAATTTGAAGTCTTATTTTTTTAAGGAATTTGCCAGTCTCGATGAGTTTATCAAATCCTCCTCCATTTTCATTTCCACAAGTTATGATTTTTTGTTTTTGAATATTCATTCCCTTTTTAATGAAAAATTGCTTCCAGATTTCAAAATCATCTTTTCCCTCTATCAAGAAAATGAACGAAGGGTTTCTATTATGTAATATCCAACTTTTAGGAACTCCTGCTTTTTCAAGTATTTCATCTATGTTAGTGAAATCCTTTAATTCAACTGTTTTAGTTTCACCAGCTTCTTTTATTACCACAAATAATTTATCAAAAGGCATACTATCTATAAGCACTGGGGAGTGAGTTGTTAAAATAAATTGCTTATCATCATTTATCGAAACCTCATTAATTATAGACATGAATTTGGAAATAGCATCCCCATGAAGGTGTGATTCAAGTTCCTCGATTGCTAATAAACTTCCTTTAGGAGTTGAATGAAGAAGAGTGATTAAGTATATTATTTCCTTAGTTCCAGAAGATATATGCTTCCACATAAATTCTGTATTCCCAAATGGCTCTTCAGTTATTGAAAGGAAAACATCTTGTGTACCTTCTTTTAATGGGGCACGCACCTCTATAATCCCTCCAATTAACTCTCTGACACTCTGGTTTATTTTTTCAAAGATTTTTCTTTTTGATGATGCAAGAGTATTCAGAGTTTGAGGTAGATTTTTTGCATTTGATTGTAATCTAAAATCTCCGCGGGCACTTCCTCCTCCAGGACTTTCTCTAATAGGGTTTAATTTTTCAAATACTCTAAAGAAATTGTAAAGCATTAATAATAACTCATATTCTGGATTCGTTGGCCAACGTCCTCTCTGGCTACTTATAATAGAATTTGAAGGACTTCCTCCTCCTAAAGATACAAAATTACAGCTTCCTTCTTTATAGCATTCACCAAAATTTTGAATAGCATTTAGCATATACATACCACTTTTTTCCCAAGAACCGTTAGCGTATAGAATTTCTTTTTCTCTGATATATATAAAAATTTCTTCTTTGTCTAATGAGGCTCGAACTTTATTTGATAGTTCGATTCTGTATTTTATTCTATTAGAAATGTCCTTATCAAACTCTTCAAAAGAAACATCCTGAAGTGATAATTTATAGAATAACGATTTTTTATCATCATATGAGAGAGAAATTTCTAAATCGAATGCTATTCTTTTTTTATTATCACTACCAAAAACAATTTGTTCATAACCTCCCCAAGAATTTAACACTCTTTCTATATCCATTTCAGTTATTATTTCAGAAATAAACATTAGAGAATCTATTATATTTGATTTTCCAACATTATTTTTTCCTATTAGAATATTGAAATTTCCATTGAGACGCAGATCAATATTTTTAATACTTTTATAATTTTCAATATGCAATTTTTCTATTTTCATATTAATTACTTGTTAAAATTGACTGCTAACATATTATCTTTTGCTATCCATAGATATGGATAAAAATATTTATATAGTTTTGCATTAAAATACTTTTTGGCATTGACAAGTTACAACATTGGAGGAAAAGGTCAATCAGCTCACGAAGATAGGTCTCTAAAACTAAAAAGTGGGGCACTATTGTGCCCTCTCACTTCGCCAGCGACCCAATCGCCTGCGCCACCATCGCCTTATAAGCATCCACATTCGTAGCGTAATGCTCCCTCGCTTTCACAGCATCAGGATTATCACCCTTCAGCCTCTCAAGCCTCGCCATCGTATGCTTTGCAGTATCCACGACCCACCTGTCGCGGGTTGCAGCATCCACTATCTGGAGCGACTCAGCCCTGATGGATGTCAAAACATTCCCTTCTTTCGTGGTATATGTGCTCGGCTTCCCGATGACCGCGATGAACTCTGGCGGCGTTGTTTTCGCAAGCACCTGCGCGGCCTCTGGCTGGTATTGTCCTGCCGATACGAAGAACGCGCCTGTGGGGTCAACGATGCGCCCGCGCCAGAACTGCGCCTCAGTTCCAATGTCTTCTGTTTCCGTGAGAGTACCTACCACGAAGATGCGGTTGACCTTCACACCTGTGGGAGTGAGCAGGTACGATGGGGAATACTGGTCCTGCCCTTCCTTTGCCTGGAGGTTTGACTCCCGGAACTCTGCAGCGAAAACGCGATGCGCCACTTCACGCACATACCCGCCTTCAGACTTTGGGAATTCGGATGTCCTTTTTGCATTCAAATTTCCGGCCATGTTCAGGCCTCCTGTGCGACAGGGGTTGCAAGCAGCTTCTTTATATCCTCATCTATCGGCCTTATATCCTGCTTGATTGTCTCCACGAGTATGAACCTGTCCAGTTTCGCACCCGATACCACAAAGTACCTGCCAACGAGCCTGTTCTTTATCAGGTCAAGCACAACTGCCTGGTCAAGGGCTTCTGTCGCCATCTCCTTGGCTTTCTCAAGCGTGATGCCGATGAGTGCTTCCGTGCCCTCCCTGTTCAGCAAAATGTCCTGGACTTTTTCCCCGTCGTCCAGCACGGCCTTTATACGCAGGTCGTAGGTCCCTTCCACCTTTCCATGTTCGCCGCATGCGCCTTTTATAAGCGCCCTGTTGCATTCGGGACACCGCTTTATCAATCCTGAACCGCTCTGGATATCAACTATCGCGCCGCTGAACTCTACAGGCGTTGAGCCTACCTCGATGTCCTCTTTCAGAGGTATTATCTCACTTGTCCTGTTGAGCTTGATGCTGAACTGCCCCTGCCATTCGGAAGTGGTGACGTTCTTGAATAAGTAGCTTTTACCTTCCTCAACAGACGGAAGTCCGGCTTTTGCCCATTTCGTGAATTTTATTGTCCCGGATTCATCGCCCAGCAACCCGGCCTGCGCTATGGACTCCTGGTTGCTTTCCCACAACTGGACGATCTTGCCGCGAAGCGTCACCCATCTCCCATCTTCCTTGATTTCAGATGCCTTTACCTGCGGTGTTTCGCGCTTTTCAAAAAACTCCGTCCTCGGGATATTATGCACCTTTAAAAAATAGTTAATTACGTTCCTGCGGGCTTCTTCAGGCGGGACCTTGAATTTATTTATCAACTGGTCCAACCGTGTTTCTATTTCAGTCTGCTGTACTTTAACGCCCAGTTCGCAAAATCGGGCTTCTATCTTTGTTGCTATTTCTTTCATATCTTTCCTCAAGCCTCCAGTTTGTTTTTTTTTTAATTTGAGAGGCAAGACTACACTTGAATTTACGAGCACATAAAGGTTATGAGAGCGGGGCGAAAGTAATATCCTGAAATTGCCTCCGGGCCAAAGCGATAATAAGATTACATAAGATAAACCAGTGTAACATTACGAGAGCGATAGACACTCATAACACATAAATACTATTAATTCACTATATTAATTCATGAATGAAACAACAACATTGACGCTAAAATTCAAGGGGATAGAAGCGACTCTTCTTAAACAGATGGTGGATCTGGGTTTATTCAACACAAAATCCGAGGCGATAAGAGCTGCTTTAATAAAATATGCGATAGATCTTAACCTGCTTGACCGGAAAACAGTATGGAAAGAGATACAGGCATATAAAAAGAGAAAAGTCAGTCCTGAACAGCTGGCAATAGATATCCAGGGCATAAGAGATGAAGCTTAGGATTTTTATTGACACGAATGTTTTTATATATTCATTTGAATTCCCTGACTCAAATTCCGGAACCATCATCGAATTGCTTAACGATGAAAAAATTGAAGTTGTTATTTCAGAGCGGGTGGTAAAAGAGGTATATCGCTATTTCAAGAAATATTATGATAAAGCCGTTGCGGATAGCTTCAGGAAATACCTCTACGAAGCCTGCAAGATAATACGTGCCAGTGAAGTAGGGGATGCCTTAAGCAAATACAGCGGGCAGATAAAGGAAAAAGACCTTGAGCAACTGACGGCTGTGAGGGAATATGGAATTAAGTACCTTATAAGCCTTGACAGGGATTTTGAGGGGCAGGAAGAATACAGGACGCCAAAGGAGTTTATGATTTTTGCTTGTGGTAATGCTAAAAATTGCGATTTTTAAAAAAGCAGCATAAACATTATCATCCATCAAAACCTCATACCGAAAATGCAGGTGAACCCATATGCCAAAAATCACTGTCATCGGCGCAGGAGCGGTTGGCGCAACCGCAGCGCAGAGAATAGCGGAAAAAGAACTCGGCGATGTAATCCTCACAGATATAGTTGAGGGGCTGCCTCAGGGCAAAGCCCTTGACCTCATGGAAGCGGGACCCCTATTCGGCTACGACTCGAAAATAACAGGCACTAACGATTATAAGGACATTGAAGGCTCAGATGTTGTCGTCATCACGGCCGGGATAGCAAGAAAACCCGGAATGACCCGTGAGGACTTGTTAAAGATAAATGCAAAAATCATCAAAGAGGTTTCTCAGAACATAACGAAATATGCGCCTGATTCTATAATCATCACAGTCACAAATCCGCTTGATATAATGACGTATGTCACTATGAAAACCACAAATTTCGAATCAAGACGTGTGTTCGGCATGAGCGGGGTACTTGATTCCGGACGGTTTGCCGCGTTCATCGCCATGGAGCTTGGATGCTCTGTGCGTGACATCAGCGCAATGGTGCTCGGTGGACATGGCGACACAATGGTTCCCTTGCCGCGCTTTACAACGGTACAGGGTGTTCCTATTACAGAGCTAATGCCACAATCCGCAATCCAGCGCCTTGTTGAAAGGACTGTCAACGGCGGGGCCGAGATTGTAGATCTCCTGAAAACCGGAAGTGCCTTCTATGCGCCTTCAGCTGCGGTGACGAACATGATAGAGGCTGTGGTGAAGGATACAAAGCGTGTGCTCCCCGTGTGCGCCTGGCTTAACGGTGAGTACGGTAAGAAGGACATCTACCTCGGAGTTCCGGTAAAGCTTGGGAAACGCGGTGTGGAAGAGATAATTGAACTTAAACTGAACACCGATGAGAAAAAAGCGCTTGATAGATCTGCCGGGGCGGTTAGCTCGGGAATTGATTCACTTAACGCGTTGGGGATATAGTCCGAAAAGAGAAATGATTGAACATAGCGAAAAATAAACCAGATAGAATTTTATAGTATAAATCTATAAAATAATTGATTATGACATACATGCCATATAAGTCTGGAAAAGCTCTGCTGTATGCTGTTCTGATATGGCTTTTCGGTTTTATCTGGGGAACTATCGTTTTCATGACCCCGGCATTAATGAATATCCAGACAGTTCCCTATATCTCGAAATACCCGGCTGTCAGCTTTCCTCTCATAGCGGCATATTTTATTATCCTGTTCATCCTTGCCGGAAAATATCTTGGGGATACTGATAAAAAGGCCGCTGAAGGGCTAAAGCTGGGCGTGTCGATTTTTCTTGTGAATATCATCCTTGATGCCCTTGTCTATTATATTTTATTCCAGGGCTCAGATTATTTTGCTTACTTTTCAATCTGGTTTTTCTACATGATGTCAATTATTTTTCCCTGGTTATTAGGAAGGCGGCTTGAATGAACACCATGATGAATAAGAACCTGTTAATTTCCAGTGGCGATATTAAGGTGGATGGGCTCAGTATCCACTATGTAAGGGCCGGAAAAGGTGAACCGGTTTTGCTCCTGCACGACTGGCCGACATCTTCGTATCTCTGGCGCAACATTATAGAACCACTTGCAAGAACAAGACTGGTCATAGCACCCGACCTTCCTGGCTTTGGCTCATCCGATAAACCGCCCGAAGCTCCTTATTCCCTTGATTACCAGGTTAAAATGCTCGACGACTTTCTTCGCAACATGAATGTCGGGAGGATTGATCTGGTAGTACATGACCTTGGAGGACCGATTGGGCTGTTATGGGCCTTGAGGAATCCTTCGAAAGTGAACAGGCTGGTCATCCTGAACACATTCGTCCACCCTCAGCTTTCCTTTCTTGAGAAACTTGTATTTCTTACTGTGAAGATCCCTGTTATAAGGGACTGGGTCGCAAGCCCCGCCGGCATCTCGGTCACGATGAAATGGGGCGTTGAAAATAAGAAAAAAATGACCAGTGAAGTGATCTCTGCCTATCAGGCTCCATTCACGACCCCCAGGACAAGACAGGTTCTAATCAAAACACTGGCAGCAATCGATGTAAACGAATTGGAGGAAATAATGCAGAAACTCCCGGAAATGGATGTCCCGATCCGTATCATATTTGGTGAGAAAGATATGCTTCTCGCAAAAGAGATGCGAAGACTGGCAGGAGAACTTCCGAAGGCTCAAGTAACGTCAATCCCGGACTGCGGGCATTTCCTGCAGGAGGACATCCCGGGAAGACTGAGTGAACTCATTTCTGAGTTCTTAAATAAGTGAATATCTGAGGAAAAGGAAGATGAGTTTCTGGCAAGAGATAAAGATGCAAGAATGTATTATCATTAAACAGGAGAAGACCAGGAATGGATATAAGATTCTACCATATTGATGCATTCACAAACCACGTCTTCGCCGGGAACCCGGCAGGAGTATGCTTTCTTGAAAAATGGGTGGACGGCGCCATACTCCAGTCCATAGCAGAAGAGAACAATCTACCTGAAACAGCTTTCCTTGTGCAGGCAGGCGACCACTACGAGTTGCGGTGGTTCACGCCCAGGGTGGAAATAGATCTCTGCGGGCATGCGACACTTGCAAGCGCTTTTGCAGTGTTCGAGTATGTAAATCCCAGGGCAGGACGGGTAGATTTTGAGACAAAAAGCGGAAGACTGTCAGTGGTGCGCAGGGGGGATCTTCTTATCATGGATTTTCCCACCAGGCGGCCTGAACCTTACCCGCCGCCTGACAATATAGATAAGATATTAGGAATTCCCCCTTCAGAGACACTCCGGTCAAGAGACCTGCTCGTAGTGTATGAGGAAGAAGAGCAGGTCCGCAGACTCAAGCCCGATATGGCAGGAGTGGCTTCCCTGGATTGCTTTGCCGTTATTGTCACAGCGCCGGGTGAGAACTGCGATTTCGTTTCGCGGTTTTTCGCCCCGGGTGCAGGCATCCCTGAAGACCCGGTTACAGGTTCTTCCCACTGCACGCTGATACCTTACTGGTCAGAGCGCCTCCGGAAAAAGGAATTGCATGCTTTCCAGCTCTCAGAGAGAGGAGGGGAATTATTCTGCGAAGACTGGGGTGAACGGGTAGCTATCGGGGGCAGGGCGGTCACGTACCTCTCTGGAACGATGAAGATATGAAATGCCGAACAAGTTCAAGCATATTATAAAGGTTTAGCATAATGTTTTAACCATCACATACCAATATTATGCACAACACATACTTTTCATGTCAACAGATAAAATCATCATTAAAGGCGCGCGTGTCCACAACCTCAAGAATATCGACCTTGAACTTCCAAGGAATAAATTGATAGTAATAACCGGGCTGTCGGGTTCAGGAAAATCCTCCCTTGCGTTCGATACGCTCTATGCCGAAGGCCAGCGCAGGTACGTCGAGTCATTATCGGCATACGCCCGCCAGTTCCTGGGTCAGATGGACAAGCCCGATGTTGAGTACATCGAAGGTCTCTCGCCCGCAATATCAATAGAACAGAAATCCACGAGCAAGAATCCGCGCTCGACAGTGGGCACTGTTACTGAGATATACGATTACCTGCGCCTTCTATATGCCAGGATAGGAAGACAGCACTGCCCGAACTGCGGGAGTGAAATTGCCCCTCAAACAGTAGAACAGATAGTACAGAGGCTTATGACCCTTCCTGAAGCCACGAAACTCCATATACTTGCACCTCTTGCCAGGCAGAGGAAAGGGGAATACAAGCAAATGTTTGAAGACCTTGCAAGCTCAGGCTTTGCCCGCGTCCGCATAGACGGAAGTATGCACGAACTCTCAGGAGAGATCGTTCTTAACAAGCAGCAAAAACACGATATTGATGTTGTTGTTGACCGCCTTGTAATAAAAGCAGGAATAGAGGAAAGGCTTGCGGATTCTGTGGCAACGGCGCTGAAAGAAGGAAAGGGCATCGTGGTGGTTGAGGTTCTTGAGGGCAAAGAACTCCTCTTTAGCGAGCATGCCGCATGCACGAAATGCGGGATAAGTTTTGAACCGCTTGAACCCAATATGTTCTCTTTCAACAGCCCCAGGGGCGCATGCCCGGCCTGCCAGGGCCTGGGGAGCACGATGGAATTCGACCCTGATCTTATAGTTCCTGATAAAAGCAAATCCCTGGCCAAGGGCGCCATTGAACCGTGGGGATATGAACACGGATATTATTACCAGATGCTTACATCTGTGGCAAAACACTATGGTTTTTCACTTGACACACCCTTTTCTGAATTGAAACCCGAACATGTGGATGTTCTGCTTCATGGGAGCAGCGAAGAAATCCATTTCAGGTATGTGCCCAGAGAACGTGACGGGCTCTGGGAGCACTGGAGCACTTTCGAAGGGGTGATACCCCACCTGGCAAGGAAGTACAGGGAGTCGCAGTCTGAAGAAGCGCGCGAGAAAATCCAGCAGTATATGAGCATCAAACCCTGCACCGTGTGCAATGGAGAGCGCTTAAAACCCTCAAGTCTCGCGGTCACTGTTGCGGATAAATCCATCATCGCCACAACCCGCCTATCCGTGAAAAAAGCATTGGAGTTCCTTCTTGGTCTTACTTTTACCGAGAAAGAAGCAATAATCTCAAAGCCTATTATGAAAGAGCTGCGGGCGCGCCTGGGTTTCCTGATGGATGTTGGTCTTGATTACCTGACGCTTGACAGGGCGGCAGGTACGCTTTCTGGAGGTGAAAGCCAGAGGATAAGGCTTGCCACGCAGATAGGCTCAAGCCTAGTCGGTGTGCTTTACATACTGGATGAGCCAAGCATCGGTCTCCACCAGCGGGATAACGGGAGGCTGATAAACATGCTGACCCAGCTTCGAGACCTTGGCAATACGGTGATAGTCGTCGAGCACGATGAAGAGATGATAAGGAGCGCGGATTTTATCGTGGACATGGGGCCCGGCGCCGGAGTTCATGGCGGCGAGGTCGTTGTTACAGGAAGCCAGGATGATGTCGTCAAATGCGATAAATCGCTCACAGGGGAATATCTGAGCCATAAAAGGATAATCCCTGTCCCGCCGAAGCGAAGAAAGCCGAAGGGCAAAATAACGATAGTTGGGGCAGGTGAAAATAACCTGAAACAGATAGATGTCGGTATACCCCTCGGGGTGATGACAGCGGTCACAGGAGTATCGGGATCAGGAAAGAGCACCCTTGTTAACGATATTCTTTATAAGTCGCTTGCGCAGAAGTTCTACCATGCAAAAGAGAAGCCTGGGAAGCACAGGGGCATGATCGGCACCGAAAACATTGATAAGATAATAATAATAGACCAGTCCCCGATCGGCAGGACGCCGCGATCAAATCCTGCCACTTACACCGGGGTTTTCACGCCTATCAGGGATATCTTCGCCCGGCTTCCGCAGGCAAAGGCGCGCGGCTACATGCCCGGGCGCTTCAGTTTCAATGTAAAGGGAGGAAGGTGCGAAGCCTGCAAAGGGGACGGGATAATTACTATTGAGATGCATTTCCTCCCCGATGTTTACGTCCCGTGCGAGGTTTGCCACGGGAAACGCTTTAACAGCGAGACCCTCGAGATCACATATAAAGGAAAAAATATCGCGCAGGTTCTTGATATGACAGTGGAAGAAGCGCTCCTCTTCTTTGAGAATATTCCCAGGATCAAACGCCAGCTCAAGACGCTATTTGATGTCGGGCTCGGCTATATCAGGCTCGGCCAGCCGGCGACCACGCTTTCAGGAGGAGAGGCACAGCGTATCAAGCTCTCTACTGAGCTGAGTAAGAGAAGCACGGGAAAAACGCTTTACATACTTGATGAGCCGACCACGGGGTTGCATTTTGCCGATATACAAAAATTGCTTGATATGCTCTCCCTGCTTGTTGATACAGGCAACAGTGTGGTAGTGATAGAGCACAATCTTGATGTCATAAAAGTCGCAGACCACATAATAGACCTGGGCCCGGAGGGTGGGGATAACGGGGGAAGGATAATCGCTGAAGGGACTCCGGAAAAGGTGGCGAGGATAGAGGGGTCTTATACGGGATATTATTTGAAGAAGGTGCTGGGTTAATCATAAACTCGGCGATTCTCGCTCCAAAACAGTCGGTGTACAGTTGAAATGGATGATCGAGGTTAACGATAATTATTTAAGTATGAGCCGCCAAAAAGAATAATGTTCGTTACATAACGAACAAGATAAGCGGGTTCATTTCTTAACGATACCACCCACTCCCCTTCCCGCTTATCTTACTCTCCTGTTATGAAATACAAAATCAAAACTGCCAGAGAATAATTATATTTTTACTTACTTAACTATCAGTGGCCGCACCTGATCAAATCGAAAAGGAAAGGTTTATAATATATCACATGATAGTTAGTTAAAAACTATCCAGTTTAGTTTTTAATGGTGATTTCAGTTAGATAAGGAGGAAATAATAGATGGTATTAGACTTAACCATGAGTATGGCTATTTTGGCACTTATGGGAGCGCTTGCTACTATAGCAGGATGCCTCGAGGATTTAGAATCCGATGTGGGTTCCCAGAGCAATCCCAACTCCCAGGTACAATTAGCACCTCAAATGAATTTTCTGCACAGAATATATAACAAAGCTATTTCCGGAGAACCAATCAGCAATGGTCTTTCGGCAGTGACAGGCGGCATAGTGACAACAGTGCTTCTGAACGCCAAATTCTTTCCATTATTGGCGATAGTAGTAGGAGCTTTTATCGCTGCGATCATATACGGTATTTTCGCAACCACCTCATACGCCGGCAGGGTGGCCAGCCAGACCAGATTCAAGCAGCCACTGTACATGGATATTATGAGGTACACAACACCATCGATCATAGCGCATAATTTTGTTGTATGTTTCTGTCTTGTAGCGATTGCATATATCCAGTATGCTGTGCTTGGATATCCGTTCACGATCCCATTCCTTGCTTTGATATGGGGAATATCGGTCGGCGCAATAGGTTCCTCCGTGGGTGATGTGCACTATGGCGGAGAGCGGGAATTCCAGAACCGTGAATTCGGGTGCGGCCTTAACACGGCGCTTTCAGGGCGCATCGTAAGGAGAGCCGAATCGGGCCTGAGGAACAGCATCGACAACGTCTGGTTCTGTGCCAAGTTCGGGGGACCGGCAACAGGTATCGGTCTTGGCCTGACGGTTTTCTTCTCAAGCTGGCCGACAACAATATGGGGATATACATGGACCGCGATCGGTGTCGGAGTTTTTATTGTTGCGATTATGGCTGTCATGAACAGGCTGGTTGAAATCCAGGTGAAGAATGCTTACGGTCCGTATAAGGAAGATAAAACAGAAAAGGAGGCCGGAGCATAATGGTAGCAATTGACCCAACAATGTTAATGAATATATTTCTGATAGGGATCAGCGGTACTCTCATCTGCATCGCGGTACACTTTATCCCGGTGGGCGGTGCGCCGGCTGCAATGGCGCAGGCCACTGGTATCGGTACAGGGACCGTGGAACTTGCGGCAGGTTCAGGTCTTGTGGGCCTGATCACATCGAGTTACATGTACGCTTACGAACCTCAGGCTTCAATGGCACTGGTAATGGCTGCCGGAGCAATGGGTTCCGCAATAATGCTTGCAAGCACAATGCTGGCAGGCGGTCTTATTTATGCATACGGAGTTGCAGTGCCTTTTGCCTCAGCGCAGGTCAAGAAAGACCCCATAACAGGACAGCGCCAGGATACCTACGTATCCAAAGGAACCCAGGGGCAGGGCATCCCGACTATCTGTTTCGTGAGCGGGGTGGTAGGGGCAGCGTTCGGAGGGGCCGGCGGAGGATTGATATATTTTGTCCTGATGGGAATATACAGCCCTCTGATATCGGCCAGCGCCGCCGCGGTTGCGGGTGTATTTACTATGGGCGTTTTCTATGTTAATTCGGTTATCCCCTCGTACGGTGTGGGCGGGACAATCGAAGGAATACATGACCCCAAGTTCAGGCGCGTTGTGCCAAAGGATACCATCACAAGCTTTGTTGTAAGCCTTATTTGTGGTCTCGTAGCAGTACTTATCGCAGGAGGGATGGTATGAGCGATATTAAAGAGATATCTCCAAACACACTGGCATTATTCGGAATTATAGGTGGGCTGATTGGAATATACCTGTCCCCTCTGTATCCGCCCTTTACATCGACATTCGGCGCGCTTGGAGCGATATGCGCTGTGATATGGGGCGCAGAAGCTGTAAGGCGCGTTGCAAAATATGGTCTTGGCACGGGTGTTCCGTCAATCGGACAGATAGCCATGGGTATGGGTATCATTGCGGCAATGTTCGGCCTTGCGATAGTAAAAGCAATGCCACTTGCAGGCCCCATAGTGTCATTAATAACGGCTTCGGTTATCGGGTTCATAATAGGCTGGTTTGCCCAGAACGTGATAAAAATGAAGATTCCGGTAATGATCCGGTGCATGACTGAGATAGCAGCGGCAGGTGCCTTAGTTATAATTGGCTTTAGTGCTGCCGTGGCGGGAAGTTATGATTTCACCCGAAGCCTGATTCCCCTTGTTTTTGACAACGGCGTAATGCTTGCAGTTTTCTGGGTGGGGGCAATGGCGATGCTGCATCCGTTCAACGCCTGCCTCGGGCCTGATGAGAAGCAAAAAAGACTGCTGTATCTTGCAGCTTCAACAGGCGCGATCACAATGGCCATAATCGGCATAGCTGCGGTCATGACCCTTGGTGCGTCAGGAGTTATTACATTACTGCTCGGAATAATCCTGTGGCTCATCTTTTACAAGAAATTCTGGGATGAGGTCTATAAGGATGCTGCGGCAGTGGTCGGAACTGGTTTGATTCCGAAGACGGAGGCATAAAATATGAGTCATGTAAGAGTAGCCCCTGAACTTCACCTCATATATAACCCTGCAACAGGGATAATAGCAGAGGAGAAGGAAGATGTCGTAGAGTATTCTCTGGACGGCATAAACACGCAGGTGGATGAGCTGGATAAAATCGTAACAGATATGATGAACCAGCTTGAACCCAAATCTTCGTTATTAAACATGTTCCCGGGTCGAGAAAATGCTTCATACAACGCGGGAATAGTCACGAATGTGTTCTATGGCGCAGTAATAGGATTTATAATAGCCTTCCTGCTTTTGATATTATTGAAGGTATCAGAAATTTTGAAGCTTGGAGTGATGTAAATGGCAAATAAAGTAAAAGCGGCAGCAGGATGGCCTGTTGTAAAAGGTGAATATGAAGCGGGAAATCCTGAAAATCCTGTAGCTGTAACAACATGCGGTTCACATGTCAAAGGCGCCGGCCAACTGGCTGCGGGTGCTGCAATTACGGGGCCGCATAAAACTGAGAACCTCGGTATAGAAAAGATAGTGGCCAATATTATCTCCAATCCCAACATTCGCTTCCTGCTTGTCACAGGTGCGGAAGTCAAAGGGCATATCTCAGGCGAAGCCATAATAATGATCCACAAGAACGGTATAAAAGACAACCGTATTGTCGGAGCCACTGGAGCTATACCATATATCGAGAACCTGCCTGATGATGCGATAAAGAGATTCCAGGCCCAGATCCAGGTCGTTGAGATGATGGGTACTGAGGATGAAGGCGCGATCATTGCCAAGGTAAAAGAGCTTGCAGCGAAAGACCCGGGAGCCTTTGCGGGCGAACCCATGATAATCGCGGTCGGCGAGAAAGAAGAAGCTGCAGAAGCCGGGGGCGTGAAGCCCATGTCTGCCGAAATCGCTACTATCCAGGCAAGGATAAAGGGAATCCAGCACCAGACAGTGGAAATCGGTAACCTGAACAAGCTCATGTCCGGAATCTATGCAGGAAAAATTGAAGGTATAATGATCGGCCTGGTCGTAGGGCTGACAATTCTTGGAATAACGATATTCGGAGGTGCGTAAATGGCAGAAGAATACGAATACGGCAAAGGCGTACCCACGGTAGTAGCCCCATCAATGGCAACTATAGAATCCCTTGTGGAGGATATCCGCTACAGGGGACAACTCATTGCCAGGAACCAGAAACTTGAATCAGGTGTCGGGGCAACAGGAGTAATTGGGATCTCCATCGGCATTGTGGCAGTTTTGCTTCTGGTTCTTGTGCCTGTGGTCTTGATGGGAGGGATATAAATGGCAGAAAAAGTCCCAACAGTAATAGTAGATCCAGAAGACTACAAGAACATTATCCTGAAATTGAACGAGATCGAGGAAAAGATCGAGTTCACAAATTCGGAAATACACCAGAGGTACGGAAAAAAACTCGGAAGAGATATTGGTATCCTGTACGGGATATGCACTGCATTGATGATAGTCCTCATATATTTATTGTTGGTCCTCTCGCCAGTGCTCCCGAGATTACAGGCATTCCTGCAGAGCGCGTTATTTAAATGAGGTGCTAAGATGTTTAGATATGATAAGAAACAAGAAGTATTTGAATTCGGCAAAATAAAAGTCGGCGGACAGCCGGGAGAATACCCAACAGTACTCGTCAGTACGATGTTCTACTTAAAGCACAAGATCGTGTCTGATGAAGACAAGGGTGTTTTTGACAAGGCTGCTGCTGAGAAATTGTGGAATACACAGGAAGTGATGGGAGACACGACTGGCAATCCTTATTTCAACCAGCTCGTGGGAGAAACCCCTGAAGCAATAAAGAAATATATCGACTGGTTTGTGGAAGTCTGCGACGATATACCGTTCCTTGTGGATTCATCGGACGGCGCCACAAGAGCGGCGGCTGCAAGGTACGCCCATGAGATAGGAGTCGAAAAAAGAGCAATACATAACTCCATTAATGCCAGCATAGGTGCTGAAGAGATCAAAGCGCTCAAGGAGAGCAAGCTTACATCCGCTATAATCCTGGCGTTCAATGCGACAAACCCGAGCGTGGAAGGAAAACTGGAAATCCTTGAAAAAGGAGGAACCGGGCAGGCAAAGGGTATGCTGGAAGTCGCGAAGGATGTCGGGATCACAAGACCCCTGGTAGATGTGGCGGCAACACCTCTTGGAGCCGGTGCTGGAGCTACGATCAGATCCGTTCTTGCTATCAAGGGAAGGCTTGGGCTTCCGGTTGGCGGAGGGTTCCATAACATGGCCTCGGCATGGGACTGGATGAAAAAATACAAGAAAACAGACCCCGATGCAAAGACAGAGTCGTGGCCCCCTGTGGACATAGGCACGAACCTCGTTGCGCAGATAATGGGAGCTAATTTCCTCCTGTATGGCCCGATAGAGAACGTCAAGAAGGTATTCCCTGCTGTGGCAATGGTTGACATAATGCTGGGAGAGACTGCAAAAGACCTTGGCCTGAGCGTACTTGCAGAATCACATCCCATAAAGAAATTGGTGTAGGAAACACCGATTTTTTTTATTTTTTTATCTCTGTTAGCGGCTCATTTGTTGCAGCTATATGAATTACTTATATAAAATAAAATCTCGGTTTTTTTAAATCAAACTCAACAAATGAAATAAATTTGAATTTTTTTTATTTACAAATTTGGAAAAGTAGGAGTAAAGATCAGGTGCCTATTAAAACGATGGGTCGAAGGAGACTGAGGGTACTAAAGGCGTTAGACACCTAATCTTACTACATTATTAATAATGGATTTACTAGTATTTAATATTTACGCTTATATTATATGGTGTATATAATAATTAGTATTATCATTATGATACACGAGTGCTCCGTGTAATCTCGCCTGCTATGTTCGCCCGCATCGTATTCTTCACTTGTTCGATATCTTTCGACTTTCCGAGTGCCCACATGAGTTTTACAAGAGCCACTTCAGGCAGCATATCCTCACCTTCGATAGCGCCTGCTTTTAAAATATCCCTGCCTGTATCATAAACGCGGTCACATACTCTCCCGTTGATGCACTGCGAGGTCATGACCACTGGTATCCCGGCATCTGTAGCGGTTTTAATAAGAGGTATCCATTCTGTAGAAACATGGCCAAGACCTGTGCCTTCTATCACAATCCCTTTGTATCCCGAGCCTGCATGGAACAGGAGAGACTCACTGCTTGCCCCTGTGGCATATTTTATTATTGCGCATTTCGGCTCGATCTTATCATGAAGCGCAAGTTTTTTCTCACCCCGCTTCACATAAGAAGAAAGCATTTTTATCTCACGTGAAGGATATTCGACACGTCCGATTGGTTTTGAATTAATGGACTGGAAGGCATCCCTTCTTGAGGTATGCATCTTGCGTACTTTTGTTCCCCTGTGAATATGGCAGAACTCATCGCTTGTCCCGCCGTGCATGACAACACAGACTTCGGCTATATCGCTTGTGGCAACTACCGCGGCGCATATCGCGTTCATCGCGTTATCGCTGCTTGGCCTGTCAGCGCTTCTTTGCGAACCCACAAGCACTATGGGTACAGGTGTTTCGATCATGAAAGAAAGTGCTGCTGCCGTGTACATCATCGTATCTGTACCGTGGGTGATGATTATGCCCTCGGCGCCGTTTTTTATTTCCTCATAAACGGCGCGCGCAAGTTCGACCCAGTATGATGGGCGCATGTTCTCGCTCAGGATGCTGTAGATCATACGGCAATTATAGCTGGCGATTTCCTCAAGTTCGGGTATCGCAAGCAGGATGTCCTCAGCCGAGAATTGCGAGGTCACAGCGCCTGTGCGGTAATCTATTTTGCTTGCGATCGTGCCGCCTGTTGAGAGAATGGATATCCTGGGAAGTTTTTTGTTTTTTGTTTTTTCAGCACAAACCGCCTCTTTGCGTTTCTTTGTTTCAACTTTTTTCTCAAGAAGAGTTATAGTTGCAGATTCATGTTTTATCCCGATATTGTATCCATTTTTCAGTTTTAGGACAATACTGTCTGTCTGTGAAGGCATGAGTGTCCCTTCATATGCTATGCCCTTTATTTCCACCCGGACTTTATCATATTCTTCTGCCTGCATAATATCCCTGATCCTGCTTCTTCTAAGAACGGCGGATATTAAAAACTATCCATGTTCTCCCGTGATCATTGCCCTTTCCAGCCCTTCCATCGCGATACGGTTGAGCCTCTTTGCCCTTTCTTCAGTCTTAGCCTCTGAAAAAACCCTGACTTTGGGTTCTGTTCCGCTTGCCCTCACGAGGAACCACCCATCAGAGTAATCAACGCGCAGGCCATCCATATCAGATATCTTCTCGTAATCCTGCGGGATTTCTGCTTTTAACCTGTCCAGTATCGCATCAATATCAGTACCTGCCGGCAGCGTCTTTGCATCCTTTATCTGGTGGTACATGGGATATGAAGCAACAAGTTCTGATAAGCTCATACCTTCCTTAGATAATATTCCAGCCATCACGCCTGCAAGCATCGGACCTTCCCTGCTCCACTCAAGAAGAACAGAGCCATGCTCCTCAAGCCCGACCTGCGCGCCGCATAACACTTTTGCCTGCGCCAGGTAAGGCTCACCCACGGGGGTATAGATAACTTGCGCACCGAGAGTAGAGGCGACATGCTCAATGATATTTGAGAACGCTATCGTAACTGCGATTTTCTTTTCCCTGTCTTTACATTGCCGCAGTACATGGTCAGCAATTATTGCAGCAGTAACATCCCCCTGGATGAATTTCCCACCCTCATCAATAAAAGCGGTCCTGTCGCCATCGCCATCATGGGCCACGCCCATATCAGCATTTTCAGATCTTACCAATTTTTTGAGTTTCTCAAGGTTTGCATCGATAGGCTCAGGATTTCTCTCCCTGAACATGCCGTCGTATTTGCAGTTGAACCTTATCACCGTGTGCCCTAATCTTTCAAGTGTTTCCGGGGTCACGGTTGATGCCGAACCTCCCCCGCCGTCAACTACGATATCCATCGGCTTTACCGGGAAGAGTTTTGTGACATACCGGACTATATGGTCACGGTATCTGTCACTTGCTCCGCGATCAACGATTTTTTTTCCACTCCTCCCGCCTTTTTTCAAGTCACCAAAATATATCTTCTCAAGCGCGAGGTCTTCTTCGGGTGAGAAACCCATCCCTCTTTTGCTCAAGCATTTGATACCGTTATACTCAGGCGGGTTATGCGAAGCCGTGATCATTACTCCTGCATCGGCCTGTCTCCCCACTTCAAGGGAGAGCGTATCAGGCGTGATAATCCCCAGCGTAAGAGCGTTACATCCAAATTCTGTTAAGCCGTCTATCAACGCTTCCTCAAGCATATCAGAGGAGATCCTCGGGTCTTTTCCTATCGCTACGGTTTTCCCATCCCCGAGATATATTGCCAGCGATGCGCCCACACGCTTTGCCTTTTCAGCCCCGATCCCTTCATTTACGACACCACGGAAACCAAACGTACCAAAAAGTTTTTTCTGTTTCCTTATTTTTTTATAACCATCAATTTTACTGGTGAACTTTTCACAATGCATAACACTCGAATATGTTGTAAATGTATTAAAGATAACTATGAAATTTTTGACATTTGGTAAGATACTGCATGCTAAGACAATACCAAAACATTTAAAACGGTATAGAACCCTATTTAGCGAAGGTGATATCGAATGAATGGAAAGGATTCGAAGGTTCCTATATATATCGCGATCATAATTGCTCTTGTAATTGTAGCAGCCGGAGGTTTCTACCTCATGGGAGGTTTCTCTAAGGTAACTCCTGAAAATCAGACACCGGTTGTTACCCCAACAGAGACGGAGGTCGGGACGACCCCGGTATCAGGTGAAACCCCATCAGCCACTCCAGCAGTGACAGCGCCGGTACAGGCAGTGACCATCAAATGCGAATTATGCCATAAGAATGCCGAGGCCCTCAGCCCGCATATCAACGGCGGAAAACTCTGCATAAACTGCCACGGCAGCCAGGTACATAACATCCACATCGGGGCAGGGACAGTAAATCTTGAATGCGCGACCTGCCACGGGCTCCCGCCCAACATAAGAGTTCCAACGGTTGAGAAGGGAGAAGGCCCGGGTCATTACAGCGTTTGCGAACAATGCCATGCAGCACCGCCTAATTCCCTTCAGCCCAGCAATGGTGACTTGATAGTGATACACCTGTCAAGAACCAAATACTGTACAAATTGCCATGGCTCGGATATTGAAAAAATCCATGAAGCAGCGCTTGCCAATGCAACTAAATAGTAATTAAAAGGGTGAAAACCCTTTTTCTATTTTTTTTCTTGACATCTTTTGAAGAGTTTGCAAAGGTCTGCACAAGGATCGAAAATACTTCGAGTTCTCTTGAAATAACCTCTATTGTAGCAGGATTCCTCAGGGAAGTGGATGATGAAGAACTTGATATTGCAACCCGTTTTATCATGGGGCGCGTCTTCCCGGTATGGAGCGAAAAAGAACTGGGAATCGGACCGAGCCTTCTTTATTCTGCTATCTCCAGGGCATCCTCTCTTCCAATAAAACGCATTGAGGAATTTGTCAGGGATACGGGAGATGTGGGGCTGGCGGCTGAAAAAGCGCTATCTGAGAAAACCCAGTTGAGCTTTTTTACAGAAGAGGAACTTAAGATGAGTGAAGTATATCTGAGATTCCAAAAAATTGCCCAGCTTACAGGAAAAGGCTCGCAGGGTACTAAAGTAAAGAACCTTCAATCTCTATTCGGGTCTGCAAAACCTGTAGAAATTGTTTATCTTGCGCGCTTGGCGATCGAGGAATTACGCATAGGGGTTGGTGAAGGAATAGTGAGGGATGCGATCGCAGAGGCTTTTAATGTATCTTCCGGGCTGGTTGAACGAGGGATCATGATTACAAACGATTTTGGACTCGTGGCATCCACCGGGAAAAAAGATGGGGAAAAAGGTCTTAATGAGCTTGGGATCATTCTTGGAAGGCCGCTTAAAATGATGCTTGCACAGGTCACTCCGGGTATAAAAGAAGCAATAGAAGAAATGGGGACTGTGGCTGTGGAATGGAAATTCGATGGTGCGCGTGTCCAGATACATAAGAACGGGAAAGACGTGACAATTTATTCACGCAAGCTTGAGAACGTCACATCCTCGTTACCGGATATCGTTAAAACCGTGAAGTCAAACGTGTTTGCGGAAAATGCCATTCTTGATGGGGAAACCATTGCCCTGGGGAAAGATAAAAAGCCCATGGCATTCCAGGAGATACTCAGGCGTTTCAGGCGAAAATACGAGGTATCGACCACGGCCATTGAAATCCCCTTATTTCTTAATCTTTTTGATATATTGTATCTTAATAGTGAGAGCATTATCGACCATCCTTTATCCTGGCGGCGTAAAAAGCTTGAAGAAGTATGCGATATGAGCATTATTGCAGGGCAGGTGGTGACCGATAATACATCCATTGTTGAAAATATTTATAAAGAAGCTCTTATGGCAGGCCATGAAGGGGTAATGCTAAAGAATCCCGGATCATTTTATATGCCTGGAAAAAGGGGGAAAAACTGGCTTAAATTAAAACCGATCATGGAAACACTTGATCTCGTAGTGATAGGAGGGGAATGGGGGGAAGGAAGAAGGGCAAATCTTATTGGCTCTTACTTGCTGGCCTGCCGTGATCCGGACACTGATGCATTTCTTCCAATAGGAAGAGTTGCAACAGGCATAACGGATGAACAACTTATAGAATTAACGAAAATATTCAAAGAGCTTATAATCTCGGAAGAAGGTATACATATTGAATTTGAACCCAGGATAGTATTTGAAGTCGCTTTTGAGGAAATACAAAAAAGCCCGAATTATGAATCGGGATATGCCCTGCGTTTTCCAAGGCTCGTCAATGTGAGAAGCGATAAATCACCGGAAGATGCGGATACAATTGAACGGGTAGAGTCACTCTATATCGGACAGAAAGGAAGGCGGAACTCTGACGGAAACCTTTAAACGTAATCAAGTATTGTTTTATCAGGTTTATTTCGAAGGACGTGATTATTAACTTAAATGTGGAAAATCGAAGACGCAATTGACCTGTATGGTATTGAACGCTGGGGTAATGGATATTTCTCTTTTAATAAAAACGGTAATTTGATTGTCAGACCCACGAAAAAAGATACTGAGACCATTGACCTGAAAAATGTGGTCGACACCCTTTCCACCAAAAAAATCAAATTTCCGATATTATTCAGGTTCCCGCAAATACTCGAAGCGCAGATAAAGGAATTGAACGGGGCATTTTCAGGTTCGATCTCTGAGTATAAATATAACAGTGTTTACCAGGGCGTATTCCCGATGAAAGTGAACCAGCGAAAAGAAGTCATCGAGGAAATCATCAAATCCGGGAAAAAGTATAATATGGGCCTGGAGGTTGGCACAAAAGCGGAATTACTTGCAGCACTATCGATTGAACTGAGTCCGGATGCCCTTTTAATCTGTAATGGTTTTAAGGATGATGAATATCTCAAGATGGCGTTGAATGCTATCAAATTAAAGAATAAAGTTGTTATTGTTATCGATGAATTCAATGAGACAAAACGGCTATTGGAACTTGCAAGACAGATGAACGTAAAACCCCTTATCGGCATAAGGGCAAAACTATATTCAAAAGGAAGCGGGAAATGGGCTGAATCAGGCGGTGAGTCCTCGAAGTTCGGTCTTACCACTACCGAAATGCTGGACTGCGTCAAGGTTATAGCGGAGTATGAGATGCTTCCGCAGTTGCAGATGCTTCATTTCCATATTGGTTCACAGATAACCGAGATCAGAAGGATACAAAAAGCCGTAAAAGAGGCTGCAAGGGTATATGCCAAAATAAGAAACAAGCATATAGACATCAGATATTTCAACATCGGCGGCGGTCTTGGGATAGACTATGACGGGAGCAAGACATCTTCAGAAGCAAGCGCCAACTATACCATCCAGGAATATGCTAATAACGTGGTGTACTCCCTCAAGGAAGTCTGTGAAGAGGAAAACGTCCCGCATCCTGTAATTCTATCGGAAAGCGGGCGCGCAATAGCTGCATATCATTCAGTGCTGGTCATCAATATCAAGGGAAACAAGAACGGCAACCATAAGGATCAGGTCGAGATACTTGGAAACGAGCCCCATATAATAAAGGACCTGTATGACGGGCTAAAGGAAATAAACATCAAGAATTATGTAGAATATTACCACGACGCACTGCAGCATCGTGAGGAACTTCTTTCCCTGTTCAATCTCGGCGAGCTTGAGCTTGAAGATAAGTCCAAGGGTGAACTCCTTTTCTGGAGGATATGTGAAAAAGCCTCAGCTTTTGCCAGGGAATCGGGAAACAAATCAGATGACTTCGACGATCTGAATAAACTCCTGTCCAAAAAATATATCGGCAATTTCTCGATTTTCCAGTCAATCCCTGATTTCTGGGCAATAAAACAACTGTTTCCCGTGGTTCCCCTGAACAGGGCAAACGAGAAACCCACGGAATATGGAACCATTGTGGATATCACATGCGATTCTGATGGCGAAATCGATAAGTTCGTGGATTTAAAAGATGTCAAAGAAATACTTGAACTCCATGACCTGAACAACGGCTCCTACTACCTGGCCATCCTGCTGCTTGGCGCATACCAGGATACCATAGGGGATTATCACAATTTATTCGGATCTGCAAACGAGATACATATTATTGTGGACGACAGCAGTGAATGGCATATAAAGCATAGCGTGGACGGGGACAGGAATTGCGACACGCTGGGGTATGTCAAATATAATACGAGCGCACTTCTGGCCGCTTTTGAATCCGAAGTCACGCAGGCCCTGCGGGAAAACAGGTTATCAAAATCAGACGCAGAGGATATATTGAATAATTATAAATCTGTTATGTACCAGTACACATACCTTGACATTTAAACTTTTTTGAGATAATATGCTAACTCTCGGGCTTGTTAATACCTATGATAAAATAAAGGTACACGAAGCCCATTACCGGAGCATTGCAAGAGCGGCACCGGTTGCATTTGCTTTCGGGTTCAACCTTGCCCTTTTTGATTACCCTTTCAGGATGAGTGCGGAAGAACTTGTGTTTTTCGTGAAAGATAAAACAACTATAGGAGGTTCGGGAAGGTATCTTGAAGAATTATTCACTTCAGGCAGGTTTTTTGTTTTTGATCTGCCGGAAAAAGGGTTCCAGCCCCAGTTCGGCTCGGTCGTTGTGACCACATCGCATCCTTCAAAGGAGAAACAAATTAATCTGAAAGACCTGGCAGAATTTGTCAGCAGTAAGAAATCTTTTCTTTTCCTGATAGGACTTGGGCACAAAGGCCTTCCCCAGGAATTATTTGATATGGCGACTCATCATCTTGATATAACATCAAAAGGAGTTCCGCTTGAAACATGCACGGCAATAGGGGCCGTCCCTGCGGTTATTTATGGTTCCGCAATGTTTTTCCCGCACAAAAAATCAGGGCAGGTTTTTTCATAAGACCTGCCCGATTTCTCCTTTTTGGGCTTTTTTGCGATTGTAAAATTCGGATGCTGACCAAATCTCAGTCTCTTCACCCTTTTATTTTACATATCACATCATTCAATACGTTGTATATATTTATATTTCAAACGGCATGATAAATTATAACGATATTAAAAAATTATAATACCATTAAAACTTTAAGGTCCTAAATTACCTGTTTCTCAGGACAGTCGATCGCCGCTACCACGACAGGGCATGCAACAAGCGTTATCAGATCCTCGGCCAGGCTGTAATGAAGGAACTTATATATTTTCTTATAGCGACAGTGTCCCATAACGATGATGTCGTAGTCGGCTGATATAGAAGCGATGGTTACGGCAACATCCTCTTTGCTTCTTGCCCTGTGCATGGAATAAGTGGCATTAATTCCTTTGCTCCTGCATGTATTGGCGGCTTTTTCCAGCATCTCTGGCCTGGGTTTATCCTCATCCCCTTCAAAATCCACCGCTATTAAATGCACAGTTCCATCCAACTGCGATGCAAGGTCGCAGGCAACTTCGATAGCTCTTTCTGACCCTTTTGTTGCTTTCACCAGAACAAGTACCCTCTTGAACATATTGTAATTTATTCTTGCTGACTCTATATATAACTTTCACAAAGCAACCGCGGCACCCTAAATATGATTGGGACTCTCTATTTGAATTTTCTCAATAACCTGCTGTAGAACCCGTTATCCATGTACTTACGCGCAAGGCGCTCAACAATAAGCTCAGGCGTGCTGCGGGCCAGGTAATTATAACGCGGGTTCCTGTCAACTATGAGGTTCAGGTTCTCATCAAGGCCTTTTGCCTCGATCCCGTCAACACGTATATTATAGTTCGTATTCTTAAGTATTGATTCTGCCAGGTGGCTCACGAAAACGCCAAGTCCGTTATTATCTAAAAGCTCTTCAAGAATGCCTGAGATTATCTTTGCAGATGCTCCTGGCTCTGTGATCGATTCCATCTCATCGGCAAGAACGATCTTTTTATTCTCATTTGCCACTGCAGAGAAATCCCTGATCGTGCTTTCAAAAGCCCCGGCGTCCATTGTGCCTTTTGATTTCCCGAAATAGAAGAATTCATCCACCAATCCTATTTCGCATTTTTTTGCAGGTACCGGGAAGCCCATGTGGGAAAGAATGATAATTTGCGCAAGAAGCTCGATAGTAGAGGTCTTCCCGCCTGAATTCACGCCGCTTAAAAGGACAACGCGTGCATCTTTAAGCCTTTTAATCCCGGAATTAATCCGGCAAAGGCCGATAGTATAATTTATAGGAACAGGAGATTCAAGAAACATGTTAGTTCCTCCATCAAATCCTATGCCTGTTTCATTCTGGATGAAGGGAAGATTGAGAGCGAATTTGCGGGCAAAACACCCGATTGTATAATCTACATCAAAATCAAGAACCCCGCGAACAATATCAGACGCAGTTTCCCTGAATCTTGAAAGCTCCTTTGCATTGTCTTTTAAAAGTACGAGCTTTCTTGAACCGATGGAACGAAGCAGGTGGTTTTTCAATCCTTCAACACGGCGGGGATCTACCTTTATGGGATGCGATACCTCATCACCAAAGAAATTATTAGCAAGATGGAATTCAACGGGATTCAGTTTCAGTTCCTCAGATATTTGACGGACAGCATTGGCTGTAACAGTGTCATATTTTTCTTTTATCTCTTTCTCAAAAAGCTGGTTGATGCTCCCATTCATTGCGGTCAGCAGGTCAAAACCCCTCACAGTGATCGAGCTATTTTCGATGAGGGTGCCAAATTCATGGTTCGCTTTTTTCTCTGCCGCTGAAATTACTTCATTCAGCCTGTCGCATACCAACTGGCATCTGTCTATTTCGCTGTCTATCCCGCTTTTCAATCCCGAGTTCGGGGATATTTTCGATAAGCCCAAAGACAGGCGTTTCACATCTTCAGCAGTTATCCTGCCGCAAAAATCTGCATTATGCATCCTGATGATATTAAATACTGAAATTGCGCTGCTAATCGACTCAAGATTCTTTGCAAAGAACGCAAGTTCCTTCTCAGGAGCCACCTGCCATGTCTCAATCCGTTTTATGTCGATGAAATCCACGTCGATATCTTCGGGATAGTCAAATCCTGCAAAGGCACTGCTTAGAAAAACATGCGAATAGCCCCTTGCTACGTCAACGACCTCCCTGGCATCTGTGACATGTTGCACGGAAACTGGAAAATTCTTTGCAGCCTCGAATTCTTGCGGCGTGGATGCAATTATTATCCGATCCCTTATTACAGGGAAACTGTAATTTGTCTTTATGGGCTTGATCCTGGATAAAAAAGAAGCGAGTTCTTTTTCTTCTAATTTCCCGGCGATCCCGATGGTGCCTGCTATTTTTTCCTGCTGCAGGATGATCTTATCTTTTTTATTAGAAGGATAGGGGAAATACAGGCGCATTTTATTTCTTGCATAATCTGTGTGGGCGGAATCGCAAACCAAATCCAGAATGCGCTCATATATCCCATAAGCTTCGCCTGTTTTCAGGAAATCCCCGATGCTGACGCCTTCATTTGCTGATAATGCTTCCAGAACAATGGAAATTGCTGATTTTTCTGTGATCCCTTCAATTTCGCCTATACTTGCAATATCTCCATTTAATATTGCATCGAGCGCCATTTTTTCAGAACCGAACCGTTCAATAAAACGGCGGGCGGTTTTTTCTCCTATTCTTGGGATATCCTTCAAGCTTTTGATCATCAAAATCCTTTAGTATTACCAATTGCTTATTTGTTCAAAATATTAAAGGGTTTCCGGTTCTAAAAATATTTATATGAAAATCGCAAAAGACACGTTATCATTCATACTTGAAGTGAGCAAATCCACTGCGCCAATGGAATTTGCAGGCATGCTCCAAGCACAGGGTGATGTCATTACAGATGTTGTCGTCGTCCCGGGCACCGAGTCAGGCGAGGAGAGTGCCACGATGCAGTTGTTCATGCTCCCGAATATACATACGATAGGAACTGTTCACAGCCACCCGTCAGGGAACAGGAGACCTTCAAGTGTGGACCTCGAGCTATTCGGGCGGAAAGGAAAATACCATATTATTGTTGGGGCGCCTTTTGATACATCAAGCTGGACATGCTATGATTATAAAGGAGAGCCTGTAAGGCTCGAAGTTGTAGATTATGAGTTCAAAGAAAGAGAAGAAGGCTGGTAGTTTATTTTTTCTTCCTGTTCGCTATCTCTTTCTTAAGCCATTGCCCGACATCATTTCCATGAACAAGGGTTTTAAGGTCGTCTTTCAGGTTTGAAGGTTTGATCTTGATCAACCAGCCCTCGCCATAGGGGTCTTCTGAAAGGAGGCCCAGTTCATCTTCAATACCTTCATTGACCGCACTGATGGCGCCTCCAACAGGCATGAGAAGCCCGCCTACCCATTTTGCAGATTCAAGCGAACCAAAAGCCTCACCAGTCTCAAATTCATCGTCTTCCATGGGAAGGTCTATAAATTCGATATTCCCTGCGGCCTTTGCCCCAAAAGCGTCCAGGCCGACAGTTACAGTTCCGTCATCTTCTACTCTGGCCCATGTGTGGTCTTTCGTATAATACAGTTCATCAGGAAGATTATATCCCTCGATTTCGACCATAACTTTTTTCCTCAATCCATTGGTTTAGACATTTCTGTATATATAGTTAATCAATGGGAGATTCGAAAGATTTATGTGTTGTTGATCCTTTTAAATATTCTAAACAGTTTGATAGAAATGTTCCTGTAAAATGAAGGAACAACAAACTGAAAAAAGGAACCGGGGATGCTGGATTATGAGCGATATCATTAATAAGGTGGCTTGAACGCAAGAAGGAATGAGTATGAGAACTAAATTAAAAATTATCTTCTTGTTTTTTATGATCATGGCGGTATTTTCTGGATGTATAGAGCCGCAAAGGCCGCCAAGTTCTAATGAGACAAAAATCGCAACACCTGAACCTACGTCGGAACAGAAATTGCCTGCTTATAATGAAACTAAGCCTACAGAAATCAATGTTACATTTGAGACGTGGTCAAGGGGATACTGGTCCAATTTATCATATGAACAAACCTATTTTAGAATAATTACTAATTATAGCGAATGGAATGAATTCTTGGATAATCAGGGTTATTTCGCATATATCAGGGGAGAAGAGGGAATGAGACTGGAAGGTGAATTGTTTCCTGGAGGTGGCATCAGGCCAAAAACATTAGAGCCTGCTGATTTTAATAATTATTTTATTTTGGCTGCTATGATGGGCCTAAGAGGTCATTTGTCGGATGAAATTGAAATAACAGTTATCCGAAGAATGAATAATACTCTAAATGCTAGTGTCCGTTTGTATAAACCCAGCTTTGGAGAAGCATCTACGAGTTCGCCCTATCACATTGTTATGGTTAAAAAAGAGTTTCTGCCGAAAGGAAATTCCACATTTGTTTTTAAAGATACTGAAGGTAAGGAGCTTGGAAAAGTGGAGGCAAGAGAATAAAATGAAAAGAAATTGAGATATTGAGATCTCAATATTTTTAAGATTTCAATTTGCAGCCATCGATAGGAATCTTTTTTTACTTCCAGTCTTCTCGATGGCCACACCTTTTTTTTCAATTATACATTCAAACAGGGGTAGAATCGTGCCCCTAACAAGAACCGGAATGTCGTCTGGGTAGTTCACATTATATTTATACCTGATGACATGAATTAATGAAGGTTTATGAATATATTGAGACGAGGGCGTTTTTCGGCAGGACCTAACCAGGATATCATGTTTTTTACATCGTCCATGGAAGCAGACAGGAAAATATTCGATGCTGATATCGAGGTGGACAAAGCGCATGTGGTCATGCTAAAAGAGCAGGATATCATCAATGCCGCGGATTGTTCGGCGATCCTTTCAGGACTTGATAAAATAAAAAAAGACGGTATATCGGCACTTGATACCTCATACGAAGATGTCCATATTGCCCTTGAGGCCAGGCTGATAGAAATTGTGGGTGAGGACACAGGCGGACGCATGCATTCGGCCCGTTCAAGGAACGATGAAGTTGCCACATGTATCCGAATCGCGCTTCGTGAAGAACTCTTGAACCTCATGGATGAAGTCCATGACCTCGTTTCAACCCTCATCGAACTGGCAGCGAAACATCATGAGACCATTATGCCTGGTTATACGCATACACAGCATGCCCAGCCTACCACGCTTGCCCACCATCTTCTTGCCCATTCAAACGCCTTTTTGCGTGATTTAGAAAGGCTAAAAAGGGCATACGAGAGAACGAACCAGAGTCCTCTCGGTGCTGCTGCTTTTGCTTCCACGGGTTTCCAGATAAACAGGAAAAGGACAGTGGAACTTCTCGGATTTGACTCTATTATAGAGAACTCGATGGACGCGGTCAGCACACGCGATTTCATGATCGAAAGCATAAGCAGTTTCGCCAACCTGATGACAGATCTTAGCAGGCTTGCGGAAGAACTCATCCTGTGGAGTTCGTCTGAATTTGGTTTTATTGAACTTGATGATAGTTATTCATCCACATCGTCCATAATGCCGCAAAAGAAAAATCCTGATATCGCAGAACTCATGCGTGCAAAGACCGGGACAATCCACGGCGCACTCGTTTCCGTATTAACGATATGCAAAGCGCTTCCTTACAGCTACAACCGCGACCTCCAGGAAGCTACGCCCCACCTTTGGAGGGCATGTGATACCGCACGGTCTTGCGCGCGGATGGCAGAAGGTATGGTCAGGACGATGAAGACCGATAAAGAGAATATGAGAAATGCCTCTGGAAAGGGATTTATGTGCGCCACAGAGCTTGCTGATACTATTGTGCGAAATACCGGCATCCCTTTCAGGACTGCACATCATATAGTGGGTTCAATAGCAAAAAGTGGAAAAATCCCAACTATTTCGGTCCTGGATGACCTCTCAATGGATATAATCCATAAGAAATTAAGCGAAAACGGCCTTTCTGAAAAAGCCATCGTGGAAGCTCTTGACCCGCTGGGGAATATTAAGAGGCGAAGGGTTCCAGGTGGTCCTGCCCCCAAAGAAACAAAACGACAGATAAAAGTGATCAGGAAAGAACTCCTGATTGCCGGAAATGATGTCGGTTTATTTCGCAAAAAGATCAATGCGGCTTCCGTAAAACTTGATAAGGTGTGTAAGCATGATTGAGGAAAAGGTCGAAACCACATCAGCTGGCATGGAGAAGAAAGAGCAGATCGCCCAATCCAATTGCAAAAGTGCCTTCTGCGTAGCGCTTCCGTCATCCGGCGGAAGACCAGTAAAATTAACAGGAGAAAGTCCCCACGAATTTATGCCGTTGCTGAAGGATTCAGCAGTAGCATGGTTGAACTTTCCTGTAAAAGATATAAAAAAAGACGCTGAGATTATCGCAATGTCTCTTGGTTTCAGTTCTACCCTTGTCCCGACCATTCTCTCAAGTTACCTGTCAGCATACGAGGATCGCGAAACAGAGATGGGATTAATGCTTCCTGCGGTTGCTGTAAAGAAATTTGAGGTTCTCATCAGCCCGATACTGATCTTGATCAGGAAAGACCTGATCCTGACAATGCATGAAGAGAATGTGACCCGGCTGATACGTTTTTCACGCTATGCGGACGCCTTCATGAGAAAAATAAAACCAAACCTGATCCTTCAGGATAAATTATCGATAATCCTCACGCGTATCATCGACGAGAACAGTAACAGTAACTTTGAACACCTGAGGGAACTTGAAGCGCAGGGGGATGAATTAAGCAAGAATCTCCTGGATCCCCTTGCGCCAAGGGGAATGATCGCCCCCGAGATATACAACATGAAACATGCCCTTATAAGCTATATGGACACGCTCTGGGCTACCCTTGATGTGGTAAATTCACTGCGCCACGGGGATGCGGAACTCATAACAGACAACCCAAAATTGTTGGCCAGGATAGGGATACTTTCTGATGATATCAACAGGCATATTTCACTCAGCGAACACATGTCCGATGTCCTGGCCTCAGGTCTTGAGGTTCTCCAGAGCATATACAACAACCAGCTCCAGGCATTGAACAACAGGCTCGCCCTTGTGGTGGGCTGGCTTACCTTGCTTGGAACTGCGGTTCTTGTACCGAATACTCTTGCAACGGTTTTTGGCAATTCAGCTTTTGAAATGGGGCCCCAGGACAGGGGGTGGTTCTCGGCCCTGCTCATCTCATCAACAATATTTTCAACGTGGTTAGCTTACTGGTGGGTAAAAAAGAAGGGCTTACTTCCATCCGAAGTTGGATGATCATTTCTTTTTAAATCTGTCTGAAAGGACAAGAAGACCAACCATCAGTACGACTATTATGGCCAGCGCCAGGACCATTGTTAAAGCGACATCTTTCATGGCGCTCCCTTCCGGCGTCTCCTCGACTTTAGGCGTTTGTGCGGCGGTCTTTGCGGGTTCTATGGTTTCTGTTGCCACTGGCGTTGTAACCGCTGGAACGATCGGGGACGGCGTGACGGTTATACCCACAATATCTCCAACTGCGATTTTCGATATACCCGCGCTATCTGTAGCATCATATGCGAATTTCGTGCCATCCATGCTGAATGTGGGGTTTCCTTGCCTATAATCTGAATCAACGAACAACCTCCTGCCTGTCCCGTCCTGGTTGATCGCAAATATCTTTTCATTCGATGATGTCATATTTTCATAAGAAACGAACGTTATCGTACCGTCAGGTCCCCAGACCGGGTTGTTCTTATTAATCTCATCGAAGGTGAGTTGTCTCCTCGCCGTACCTTCGATATCAATTATGAAAAGTTCTTGGTTGTATCTGTCGTTATATGAAACGTATACTATATTATTCCCGTCAGGGCTGAATGACGGGCTCCACTGCTTGAAATTATCTTTGAACACCAGCTTCTTGCCCGTGCCGTCCGCATTGACGGTATATATCTTCGGGTCTGTTTTTTCATCGAGGGTAGTGTACGCCAAGCTCTTGCCATCGTAGCTCCACGATGGCGCCGCCCATTGCGGCGGCTTATCTTCCGCGGCGTTACCCTGTCTCGTATTATCAAGGATGAGCTGCTGGTTTCCGGTTCCGTCAGGATTTATGACGAAAATCTTTTCCAGTCCATCTTTTCCGAATGATGTATAAGCGATCTTATCCGGGCCCCACGCAAGCCCCCATTTTTTAAGCGTGTCACTGGTAAGCTTTTGCTTGCCTGTGCCATCCACGTTGATCACAAATATCTGCTGGTTGCGTGTATCATCGTATGCAGCATATGCAATTTTTGTGCCGTCGGGACTGATAACAGGGTCCCACAGATCCGTTTCATTAATATCAAGTTTTTTCACGTTCTCTACTGAAACTGCACTCGCGCCAGTAACCATTGTCAATAATATAATAAAGCAGACACCAAACCATAATTTACTCATAGAGCATGAGTTGTTGCAAAACATGATAAATGTTACGCAGTTTTATGAGGTTGAGGGATAAGAAAGGCTACCCCTGCTTTAAAACCTTTATGTGCGTTTTTATTTTAACACGACTTTATTGGTCATGCCACAGCTTTTAATTCATATTAGATATTTTTTTCACTTGGTTTTTGCCAATATGCTGGATATGCGATCTCTATTCCCTCATTTTCAAAATACTTTTTAATAGCAAAATTAATTTCTTGTTGAACATCCATATATTTGTCGTAATCTCCACTTTCAACAAAATAAACCACCTTAAAAGTATATCCGAATTCTCCAAATTCAAAAAAGTGTGATCTGCCAAATCTTACCATTTTTACATTAGTTATAATATCTTTTACGATACTGGGAATTTTCTCTAGTTGCACTGTAGGTGTATCGTATTTAATAGAAAAATTGAAAGCTATTCTTCTATAGTCCATTTTTTTATAATTGTGGACTATTGTATCGGTTAAAGTTTTATTTGAAACTACTATCTCCTGTCCTTGAAGTGCCTCAACTCTAGTAGATTTTATTCCAATTCTTTTTACAGTCCCCTCTTCTGTTCCAAATATTATATAATCTCCTTTCTTAAAAGGTTTATCCAGATATATTGAGAAAGATGCAAATATGTCTCCCAATATACTCTGTAATGCAAAAGCAATTGCAATTCCTCCAATTCCTAATCCGGCAACTAACGTTGTTACATTATATCCCAGATTTGATAATATGAGAATAATTGCTATTAGCCATAAAGCTCCTTTTACAATTCTGCTCAATAATTCGATTGTTGAAGCGTCTGTATCTTTTTTTTCTATCCATGTATTAGTCCCATAGTCAATCAGAGTATGAATAATTTTAACAACATAATATACCACGATAGTAATAATAATATAATATAGTATAGTCTTAATTTCAGAAGATAATCCAAATTGTAACGATTCTAAATAATGAAAAGATATATACAAGGCGATCAAAATATAAAAAGGCCAACCTACTTTATCAATCATGTCTATTACGATATCATCATATTTTGTCTTCGTCTTTTCAGCAATTTTTTTTAATTTTTTAATTATGACAAATTTGAATATTCTTAATATCAAGATAGAAATTGCAAAAATTATCAGAGCTTCGAAATAGTTATCTATCACATTCAAATTTATTTGATTTGAAATATTTTCTGTGATATTATTGAATATCATATCTAGCTCTGTCTTATTTTTGATTCCTCACACATTAACATGTCTCACAAAGCCTCACCAAACGTGCAATTCTTCATCTCACTATACCATTATAATCCTCCTGAATATATAAGCCTTGAACTTCTTAAAATAATTTGATAAATAATTTATTAAATAAATCTAATATGTTCTCAACTATCTCAGAGCATGTCTGAATATTTCCTTGATGTATATGAAATATAAACGCATTTTCTTATCAGGCTACTCAAACGGATTTATGGCTTAAAGCAGATAACTTTAAATCTGCTCTGAACATTCTATTATGTGGGGTTTGGGAAAAATCTAAAGTGTGGTAGTTAGGATGATTGTAGTAAGATGCTTTTGGTTTTTTGCTGAACTCTTCGCAAGAAGGAATATAAATAAAAGGAGGTGAGATGGATGGCAAAGTTTCTAACACTTTGGGAAATTGATACAACTAAATTGCCTGAAAAACCCGAGGAACAGATGTCTCTCTATACCAAACTTATGGACATGCTTAAGGAAGACATTGAAAGCAGACACAAGATGGACTGGGGAGAATTTGTGAATGTTAATGAAGGATACTCCATTTATGAAGGAACAGAACAGGAGGTTTGGCTGTCATTAGTGAAGTACACTCCATATCTCAAATTCAAGGTGCACCCTGTTCTTTCATATGAGCAGGTAATAGAAAATATGAAGAAATTGTCACATGCCTAAAATGTGCTATGGCAATTCAAGAATTCCGAATTGCCCTTTTCTTTTTTAAGAACAGGATATCAAAATATGCGCATCGAATTTTCAGACAAGCTCTTAAATTAATGCCTTCATTTTCAAGTGCTTTTTCTGCAACGATTATCTAGATCTTCTGGCACAATTGCCAATTTCACCCTCAAATTTTGATCCAACTTCAATCAATTTTAATCCGTACCCATCAGTGTAATCCGCGCAACCCGTATTCCGCTCCTTGTGTGTCTTTTTTATTATTATCTATGAACCTGATTCATAGCTGACCCCGCAGTGGAGTTCTAAAATACCACAAAAAGGTATTGATACTATCCTCAACTTGCATATAGCTCGCTATCTCATGCGAGAATGATTCCTTCATAATCATTTTACCAGAGGAAGGCAGTATTTCACAAAGCCGTTATCCCAAGAGCCTTATTCGTCTTCTTAATTGATTTCATCCCGTTTTTTTCAAGTTCAAGCAGCGCGCGTATCGCATCCACATTCTCAGGCACGACATCCGATTCCTGGTGAATGGCCTGGAAGAAATAGAGTTCTCCCTTATCGATGGATATCGAATCCTTCCACACCACATTCTCCCACATATCCCCCCTCGGCCTTCCCATGTCTTTTGCCAGTTCCATCGCTTCTGCTGTGGATTTTATCCTGTCCTTGCTGCTCACAAGCCTTATGCGCGGCCTTTCTCCAAAGACATTTATTACATCATCCTCGTTGCATGACTTTTCTAATTCGATATTCAGCGCGTGAAGGTGCATGAGCGTGGTTGAGGTCTTCACTGCCATGGTCGTGATATCGATATGCGGAAGTATGGAATTCACATCGGGCCCGTGATGCGAGGGGAGCTTGATAGGGTCAGGAATAAGGGCGTTTATGGGACCTGTTTTTATATCGTTCGGGTCGGCAGCGCGTCTCATCAGTGTCACGCGGGCTTTCTTCACACCGTATGCGGAATCAAGTGCATACAAAACCCTGACAAGCCCTGTGGTATTACAGGAGACCACCCTTGCGAAATCCCGGCCTAATGCGTCTTTATAATTTGCCTCTGAGTTGAATGAGAATCCTGCCAGTTCATGGTCTTCCCCCCCCTGCCAGATCGCCTTCACGCCGTGTTTTTCATAGAGTTTTTTGTATTCTTCGCCTGTATCCCCCGGCGTTGCATCGATCACTATATCCGCTTCATCCAGCAACTCATCAAGCGTGCCGCTGACTTCTATTTTTGACTTCTTGAAATCATCGATGTTCTCTTTAGCCGCTGCATAAAGCTCGTAACCTTTTTCCTTTGCGATACGCGCTTCAAAGCTCGGTCTTGTTTTCACAACCCCGGCAATTTCCATGTCATCCTGGGCAGAAACAGCATCTGCCACACGTTTTCCTATCGTCCCATACCCGTTGATTGCAACTTTTGCTTTCATCTCTTATCCAATCCCTGATTATTCAATCGTCTATTATAGCTTCCTGTTTTGTCAGATTAACGTCCATTATTTTTCCACGCACGGTTTTTGTCTCGCCGAGCATGCCCTGCAATTTTATAGAATCGCCCTGTGCGGTTATACGCACTACATCTTCCATTATGGTCTTTCCTTTGAAGATTACCTTGAGTTCGCACATGACCGTTAAATTTGTTTTGATAATATTAATGTTTATCATGTCCTGCAACTATACAGAAGTGGAGGCTTTGCTATACCCGAGTTGAAAGGACTGGTAATCCCGGACTATACCATCATGGAAGAACACTCGATAGTAGTTGACGGTGACGTTCTTGTAGGAAATTATGCAGAGCTTGGTTTCGGCCTGATCGGCAAGACCGTTGTTGCGGGGGAGCATGTGAAGGTCAACGGTAATATTCTATCAGAGAGCGATGTCAGGATAGATATGTGGTCTGAGATAACAGGAGAAGTCAGGGCAAAAGCAGATGCTTATCTTGGAGAATTCGTTAGGATCACAGGAAAGCTGTTCGCTGAAAATCTTGATGTCGGGAATAATGTGACCATATCCGAGGGGTATGATATCAAGGGCTGGCTGGTGGTACGCCAGCCGCTTCCCATAGTTATGTTCCTGTTCTTTTATTTGCTTGCGCTGCTGCGGATGGGCAATGAGGAAGAGGTCGAAAAAGCGCTTGAAGAGCTGTTCTCAGATGATACATCATCAAATAAGGTGATGTCCATACCCAACAGGACAAAGATAGACCTTGATACCATGAAAACCACATCGCGGGCGATAATCGGCAATCATTGCAGGCTGCTTGGGAACATCCGCGCCCGCTCGGTATCGATGGGGAACCATGTGACCCTGTTTGGTAGCGCGCGGACAACAGGCGTTATCACCATAGGTGCAGGCTGCACTGTACACGGGAATCTTGCATCAAAAGAAAAAGTGAAAATAGGCAGGAACTGCAGGGTTCTTGGAAAAATCACGGCAGATGACGTAATATTACATGAAACAGCCAGAGTCGATGGGACATTGACAGCCATGAATGGTGTAACCATAGAGAAGGACGACCTTGAAGGACTGGATGATACCGGGAAAAAGCTGTTTTACGGATTTACCATGCTTGAAAATGTCTGATCCGATCTGTGCTATTTGAGGAACACTATCGCAAGCACCATAATAACGATCGCCAAAACCATAATGATTAGTGTATGCTTTTTATCAGAACCGAAAACGATAGGTATAGGGCCTATCAATATCACTCCACCGCCTTTTACCTGATCTTCTTTTGTATCCTCATAAGAGATTCTTTCCTCCACCCCGCTGCTGTTTCCAGAGCGCCTCCCAAGCAGTAAAAATACGATCATCGTGAGAAGGCCGATGACCATCGCAATTACCGTCATTCCGGGAGAGGAGCCAAAAGCGAGAGGTATAGGACCTATCATAATAAGCCCGCCAAAATTCGCGTTCCCGGCGTATATTATTGTCCCGATAAGAACAATCCCGAAACCGATTATTATTAATGATATCCCTGATTTGGTTATACCTGTCATAGACTTCGCGTTTTAACAATATCGCCTTCAATATCCTCGATCTCATGGATAAAGGTTCCAGATATCTCTTCCGCGATATTTTTCCACTCTTTTATCCCGAGCTCTTCAAGTCCCGCAGTCCTGACATCGCGGGGTGTCCCTCGCGTGGTAATGTTTATCCCGCAGTGTATTTTTTCACTTGAGACCCCTGCGCTTGCTATGCTTACCGTTAGTTTCCTGCCCCCGATGAACAGGTCGTCCCCGTTCCGATCACCTTTTATCCCATGATCAAGAAGGACGTCCCTGATACACACTATCAGGAGACGCTGCATATAGTAGGCAAGGCGCATGCTTGCTGGAGAATCGAACCTTTCCACGATGATGTGTACCAAATCGTCCCCTTTTATGGTTTTCCCGGCTTTACTGTCTTCAAGGTCCTTCATATTTTCAAGCGTAACATCCATCGGGCCGTGGAAGATAACGATCGAATCGCCTTTTATTCCCATGCTATAGGCCCACAGCGGTGCTATCTGGGAGCCGTCGTATTTTATTTTATCGGGGAGGATTCTTGAGATCATAATTATTTCTAATTCCTCGAGGATTCTTGCCAGCATTTTTGCCCTTCGTCCAGTGTATTGTTGACATGGTAAGCGTCATAATTTCCCTTCTTTTTCTATTTTCTATAAGCTTATCCAATAGCAGTACCATCCTTTGCTGAGTAGAGTAATTTACCCTTCAAAATTTCTTTTACAAATGGATTGCCTTTTCTTTGCATTTCTTCAAATTCCTTTTCAGTATAGCAAAGGGGTTCTATCGGAAGTTCTGTCATCTCAAGAATTTTATCCGGACGATCCAGGAATCGCTCCTTGAAATCTCCTATTATAGCAAGGTCTATATCGCTACCCTCATTAAAGTCGTTACGCGCCACTGAGCCAAACAGATATACTTTTTTGATACTGATGTGAGATGTGAGTATATCAACAAATCCGTTTATTTTTTCAAAAAGTTCCTTACTTCTGCTAATATCGATTCTGCATATTTTATGCATTTGTCTGCATCCTCTCTTGTATAATATTCATAAGGCGAACCTGATGGAAATGCATCCGGATAACGTGGGGGAATGTAATGCTTATCAAGTTCCATCGAAGCTCTTCCGAGGTCTTGGAATTCCGGAATTACTTTTTTGATTTCTCTGAATAATTCTCGTGTCGAATGGGTTACAACTGACCTTTGTCCCTTCATGAAAAGCAGGCTCTTGAGTGCCTTTTCTGAGGCTTGCTGGGCATGAAAACAGGTACTTTCATAGAAATCTTTATCCATTAAGACCATCGCAGCTCCCAGGTCGCGTTCGCCCTGCATTAACCAGCGCATAGCTTCTTCTTTGTTGCTCATATCCCTACTTTTTCAAGATATTCAATATCCATGTTACAACCTATAGAAATATCAGATAGGATTTTTAGTCTTGCAAGCATCTATTATGACTCTACTAAATAAATATAATGGTGCGATATGACCCAAAAGGTACAATTAAAACGCGAGCTTGGTCTTCTTGAAGTAACACTTTCAGGCGTGGGCATCATTCTCGGAGCAGGCATATATGCCCTGATAGGAAAAGCTTCCGGGCTTGCAGGAAATTCGGTCTGGCTCTCGTTTGCGCTGGCGTCACTCATAGCTGTCTTTACAGGACTCAGCTATGCAGAGCTGTCATCCATGTTCCCCAGGGCGAGCGCCGAGTACGAATACACAAACCATGCATTTGGAAAAAAGCTGGCTTTTATTATCGGATGGTTGATAATCTTAAGCGGTGTGATCGGAGCATCGACCGTGGCCCTGGGCTTTGGGGGTTACTTCAATGCTTTCATTAAAGTCACACCTGTCATTTCAGGGATCATATTGATAATAGCTCTCTCATGCCTCCTTTTATATGGAATAAAAGAAACTGCACGGTTTGCAATGTTTTCAACCCTCATTGAAACCGCAGGTCTTATTATAATAATATTTATTGGAATCCCGTATCTTGGGAAGGTGGATTATTTTGAGATGCCACAGGGCCTGGCCGGGGTCTTCCAGGCTTCTGCGCTTGTATTTTTCGCATATACCGGTTTTGAGAGCATAGTCAAGCTCTCGGAAGAAACAAAAACTCCTGAAAAAACGATTCCAAGAGGCCTGCTAATTGCCATACTGGTCAGTATAGTCCTGTATATACTGGTGGCAATTTCCGCGGTCAGCGTAATGGGATGGGAAAAACTTGCAGTTTCAAACGCACCTTTTGCTGACATAGCTTTTGCCGCTTTCGGGAGCGAGGCATTTATCCTCCTGGCTTTGATCGCCCTTTTTGCCACGGCCAATACCGTACTTATGATGCTTCTGGGCGCATCCAGGATCATCTACGGGATGGCGGATTCTTCCACCCTCCCGGCCATACTTGCAAAAGTGCATCCTTCAAGGAGGACACCCTGGGTTGCAATAACCGTAACAATGTTCTTATCTTTTATTTTTGTGTTCTCAGGAGATATCGCGTTCGTGGCAAATGTGGACAATTTCACCCTGTTCGTCACCTTTTTTGTTATAAATGCCACAATGATATTGTTAAGATATAAAGAACCCCGGATGATAAGGCCTTTCAAAGTCCCTTTTTCGATAGGCAGGTTTCCGCTGTTGCCTTTTTTCGGGCTCTTATTCAGTATTTTCATGCTTTCACAGCTTGAATGGCAGGTTCTCATCACAGGTATATTGCTTGTCGTGATAGGAGGAACCCTATCCATGGTTGAAATAAAGAAAAGTTAATTATCAGAACAGGTCCTGCAAAACATTTATCATGAATGCAAATAACAGGTAAAGCCATGAAGCTCTTCGTTCCTTCCCCTGGGCACATCAATAGCCTCAAGGAATTACTGACTGCAAAAGATAAGATTTATTCCATATTCATGGCAGGCTCACCTGATTATATTGGCACGGGGAGAAGCAACCTCGCATCCCCCCAGCTTGAGGAGATAGCTTTGCAGACCGAGTATGCCCATAAGAACGGCGTCAAGATGGAGCTTGTATTGAATTCAAGCTGCATGGGGGGACGCCAGCTCACGCCTGAAGGCTTCAGGATAAACCACTGGTACATCGAGAAACTCAATGACATCGGGATTGATTCCATCGTGGTTGCCGACCCATATCTTGTTGAGACCATAGCAAGGGATTTCGATATCGATGTCGTGGTCTCGGTTCTCGCTTTCGTTGACTCGCCGCAGAAGGCGGAGTTCTACGAAGACCTGGGAGCAAAGTCGATAGTTATCGATTCCAACGTCAACCGGCATTTTGATGTGCTCCACGCCATCAAGGATTCCGTGGACTGCGAATTAAAGCTTCTCGTGAACGAGGGATGCCTTTACCGCTGTCCTTTCAGGTATGCGCATTTTAACTTTTTCTCGCATGCTTTTGGGCCTGAGCCAAGACCTAACGTGCTTGATGATTACTATTACTTCAAATGCCTGGAATTAAGAATTGAGAATCCCGAACTGATAATCAAATCCCCCTGGATAAGACCCGAGGACATCAAATTGTACAAAGATATCACTGATGTTTACAAGATAGGCGGCAGGACGCATTTCGTGGAATGGATACTGAACTGCGTGAACGCATACCATAATGAGAGCTATGAGGGGAATCTCATGGATCTCCTGGACTGTCCCAAGGATTTGAAGGATTTGTTTTATATTCCCAATAAAAGCCTTGACGGCGTACTTGAGAGGCAGTGGAAGAACTGCAAAAAGGTGTGCAACAAATGCGGGTACTGCAGGGCTCTTACAAAAAAGGTTGCGCAGATATATACAAAAGGCGGGACTGAGTTTGAGACCCTTGAACCATACGAGACATTTGCGGTGAAAACATGATAACAGAAGAACTATTAATAAACAGGGCAGCTTTTGAGGAAAAGGTAAGAAAACTGATAGGCAGGCCGATACTTCTAATCGAGCTTGATATGTTCGCCCTCCCCTGCGGATGCGCGGGTATAACCGCGAATACAAGGGGGCTTGAAGTGGATGATATCGAGGTGTTCGAGCCGCAGATGCTCCCTTTTCTTAAGGAAATGGCTGCAAATCTCGGAGTGAAATCTACTGTGACATTTGCGCGAATTGTACCCGGCAGTTCGATAGTAGCATCGCTTAACTGGCGAACTCTTTGTACCCGGTGCTACCCCGAATTCGCGCGGAGTGAGGGGAAAACACCGAGGCCGGACCTGTATATTTTGCAGTTTGAGAGAAAAAAGTGATAGGGTTTTAACTCATAATCTTGAGAGGGATCATTTCCCCTTCAAATACTCATCTATCGCCCGCGCCGCTGTTTTACCTGCGCCCATCGCGCTTATCACCGTGGCAGCGCCAGTGACCGCGTCGCCGCCTGCATAGACTCCTTTTTTAGTTGTCGCGCCGTCATCTTTCGCGATTATCGTGCCGTGCTTTGTGATGTCAAGTCCCTTTGTCGTTCGCGGCACAAGCGGATTTGGAGATGTCCCAACAGCGATTACAACCACGTCGGTCTCTATCTTATGCTCTGTGCCCGGCGTAGGTGCGGGCTTGCACCTTCCCGACTCATCTGGCTCGCACAGGTGCATGTTGATGCACTCTATATGCGTGACCCAGTTCTTCCCGTCACCTATGACCCTTATCGGATTCGTGAGAAGCCTGAAAATGATGCCCTCTTCCTTTGCATGCTCAATCTCTTCTGCACGAGCCGGCATTTCCTCTTCGCCGCGCCTGTAAACAATGGTCACTTCATCAGCCCCGAGCCGCAGGGCGCATCTTGCAGAGTCCATTGCCACATTGCCGCCGCCCACCACGACGACATGTTTTCCTCTCCTTATAGGTGTATCGTACTCGGGGAACTTGTAGGATTTCATGAGGTTCACACGTGTCAAGAACTCGTTGGCAGAATAAACGCCGTTTAAGTTCTCACCGTCGATATTCAGGAACATAGGCAATCCCGCGCCTGTCCCCAGGAACACGGCGTCAAACTCGCAAAGCAGTTCATCCACGGTCTCTATTTTCCCGATAACCGAATCAAGAAGGACCGCCACTCCAAGTTTCTTTACATATTCCACCTCGGCGCGGACGATCTCTTTTGGAAGCCTGAATTCCGGAATACCGTATATAAGGACGCCTCCTGCCGCATGAAGCGCTTCGAATATCGTAACTGAATGCCCCATTCTTGCAAGGTCTGCCGCAGCAGTGAGCCCTGCAGGACCTGAACCGACGACTGCAACTTTCTTTCCTGTGGGTTCCGGCTTTTCCGGGACCTCCACACCTTTCTTTCGCTCGTAATCGGCCACGAAACGCTCAAGCCTGCCTGTCGCGACGGACTCACCCTTTTTGCCGAGCACGCAGAGTTCTTCGCACTGCGTTTCCTGCGGGCATACGCGTCCGCATATCGCCGGAAGAGCATTGTTGGATTTTATCGTTCTTACAGCACTGTCGAAATCACCATTTGCAACATGGTTTATGAACTCTGGTATCTTGACCTCTACCGGACAGCCTTCCATGCATTTGGGTTTCTTGCACTGGAGGCACCGCTTTGCTTCCTCGATGGCCTGCTCTTCTGTATAACCCAGAGCTACTTCGTTAAAATTCTTCCTGCGTATTCCGGGATCCTGCTCTAGCATCTTCTGGCGTCCTAACATGTGCATCCCTCCCTCCCGCATTTATATTTTTCAAGTGAGACCTTTTCTTCCGGCTGGTACATGGCAAGGCGGTTCATCAACAGGGTGAAATCAACAAGGTGGGCATCGAATTCCGGGCCGTCCACGCAGGCGAACTTTGTCTCGTTCCCTACGAGCACGCGGCATGCCCCGCACATCCCTGTCCCGTCAACCATTATTGAATTCAGGCTTACTATCGTCTTTACATTGAACGGCCGGGTAACGCCTGCAACCGAGCGCATCATTACGGGAGGGCCTATGGCAACGATCCTGCTCACCTTTTCTCCACTTTCAATTATCTTCTTGACGATATCGGTCACAAAACCATGATGGCCTTTTGTCCCGTCATCCGTAGTGATATATAATTCATCACTGACCTCCCGCATCCTGTCTTCCCACAGTAGGAGGTTTGCGCTGCGCGCACCTATTATGGAAATCACTTTATTACCCGCTTCCCTGAACGCACGGGCCTGCGGGAAAATCGGGGCCACGCCAACGCCGCCGCCGACAAGTAATACGGTTCCCTCATTTTCGATGTGTGCCGGGTTCCCGAGGGGCCCGATAAAATCCGAAATATTATCACCTGCTTTCAATGCCGAAAGCTGCATCGTGGTCTTGCCCACTACCATGAAGATCGTGGTTATTGTTCCTTTTTTCCTGTCAAAATCCGCAATGGTGAGGGGTATCCGCTCCCCGTTTTCGTTTATCCTCAGTATTACGAACTGTCCAGGCTGCGCTTTTTTAGCGATGCGAGGGGCATTGATCTCCATCAAATGTATTGTGGGAACAAGCTCCTGTTTTTTTAAAATCTTAAATGGCATACGTCTCCTTCTTGATATTAATTGACTTTAAATATAATTAAAGTTATTGTTAAATTCATTTATTATTGTTGCTCGCAAAAGGTTTTATAGGATATAAATATAACTTTAACTTCATGTAAAAATTTATTGTATGGAGTTCAAATTATCTGGCAGTTGCAACCATTCAGGCGATAAATATAAATCATGTATCAAATTTTAATAGCATTAATATGGACTCTTTGAAAAACGAAAAACTCTTCACCAGGAACTTTATACTGACGACCCTATCCACTTTTGCATTATTTGCAAGCTTTTATTTCCTGCTTGTCACGCTGCCCACGTATATTAGGGTTCTTGGCGGCACCGAATCCCAGATAGGCCTTATAATAGGTGTGTTTACCATTTCTGCGGTGTTACTTCGGCCGCACATTGGGCGTGAAGTTGACAGGCGGGGCAGGAAAAACGTCCTCATTGCCGGATTGCTTATATTCCTGTTGTCCATGCTGCTATATGATTATACAACCAGTGTTACCTCGCTTCTTCTCCTGAGAGTGTTCCAGGGGATAGGCTGGGGTGCGGCCACAACTGCCGCAATAACCCTGATAGCTGATATTTCACCTGCCAACAGAAGGGGGGAAGCTATGGGACTATACGGCATGGCCGCAAATGTCGCAATGGCAACAGGGCCGTTATTGAGTGAAATGCTGCTCGAAGCTTATAATTTCCCGGCGCTTTTTGCAATAAGCGCAGCTATAGCATTTATATCCCTTTTACTTGTGCTCCCGGTTTCAGAGACAAAAGTCGAACATCCGGTAACCCCGCTTTTTAGCAAAGAGGCGTTATTCCCTTCTGCTTTAATGTTCATGGTGACTGTGACTTACGGCTCTATCGTATCTTTTCTTCCACTTTTTGTAGAGAAACATGACATCGGTGTCAAGGCTGGAATTTTTTTTACTGTTTTTGCTATCACCCTGATAATTATCAGGGTACTGGCAGGGAAGCTTTCTGATGCCAGGGGAAGGAAATTCGTTATTGTACCCGGGATGTTCCTGATAGCTCTTGGCCTTTGGGTACTTTCAACGGCAAGCTCTCCGCAGAGTTTCCTTGCCGCAGCTCTCCTCTACGGGATGGGTTTTGGTTCCGTGCATCCAGCGCTGGTTGCGCTCCTTGTGGACCGGGTGGGAGAGAGCGGGCGTGGTGCTGCAATGGGTACTTTTACTGCGGCTTTTGACCTTGGTATTGGCTCAGGTTCAATTATCCTTGGTGTCGTGCTGCAATATTTCGGGTTCATGGTCATGTACCTCCTTGGCGGGTTGATAGTTATTGCTGGTGCCGTGTGGTTTATATCTGTGAATGATAAAAAAGGGAAATAATGGATTTCTTTTCTCATGCCCTGCTGCCCTATTTGCTGGGGAACCTTTTCAAAAGGAAAAAAGATGAGGTTGCTGCCTTTGTTATCGGCGGTATAGCCCCGGATGCCGATATTTTTATCATGTGGATTAACTTTGTTTACCCGACTTTCTTCCTGGTAACCCACAGGGGCATAACGCATTCCCTTTTTTTCGGTTTTTTTACAGGCATTATCATACTTTATATCGCATCCCGCGACAGAGTCAAAATCAGAGTCAGAAGGTTGATAGGTACAGAACCTGTTTTCACTGGCCGAAACATTGCTTATGCCTATGCCGGGGTGGTGCTCCATCTTATTCTTGATTTTACAACTACAAAGGGAGTTCCACTTTTTTATCCGTATGAGGCCGCAAGGCAGTCTGCCGAGGTATTTTTCTATACCGATTTCGTTCTCACGATTTTAAGCCTGGCAATTATAATAATTTTCTACAAAAGGCCCCTGCAAAGAAGTAAAATTACAAAATTCCTGATAGTTTTCCTTGTAGCGTTTGCAATCCTCGGAGCTGCCAGGCTCATTGAAAAAACCGGCGCGGAAGCTTCTGTTCATGGTAGTGACATAAAAACCTATCCAACACCGGGTATTTTTGACTGGTACATCCTGGGAGAAGATGTAGATAAAATTACTTTGTATAAATATAACGGACTTAACCGGACATCACAATACATCGGGACAGTTCAAAAAGTGAGCACAGTACCCGGAGGAGAAGATCCCCGGGACGCTCTTATGACCGCAGGTGAACTGCCACAGGTAAAGATGTTCGAATGGAGGGCCTATGCCACAGCGGTTAATGCTTCTTCAGGCGATGGGTCATGGCTGCTTGAGTACTATGACCCGCTGCAAAAGGCGATGATGCGGGATTCTCCGGAGATCATCAGGAGGGAAACAGCTAACTGGAGTTCGGTCAAAGTGAAAGTGGAAAGCGGAAAGGCAGTTGTTATATCTTGAAATTCGGGCATATTTCATTCAGTGGTAATTATCCGCATCCATCTTTGGGATAGATAGGTATATATACAATGAAATAGTGTTGAGATGTTGTGGGCAGGTAAATATCTTTTTTAATACACTAACCCCCACTCCCCAACCTGCCCATAAATCTTATATTTTGAGTTTTTAATAAAGGTCATAAAACACAAGAATAACTTTTAATAATCGTATTCCCATTTACCCCCAATGCATAAGCGCGAAAACATACTCATTGAAGCCCTCCCGTATATCCGCGAGTTCTACGGCTCCTTCATGGTAGTAAAGATGGGGGGCCATGCAATTGTCGATCCGGAGATAATGGAAAAGATAGTCCAGGACATCGTTCTCTTGAAATTCGTCGGGATCCATCCGGTGATAGTGCATGGGGGAGGCGCCGAAATCACGGAAAAGATGGAGCGGATGGGAAAGAAGCCTGAGTTCGTGGCAGGTTTGCGTGTAACGGACAGCGAGACGCTTGAGATAGCAAGGATGGTGCTTGTGGGCAATGTCAACAGCAAGATAGTCTCTCTCATAAGCAAACACGGCGGGAAAGGCGTTGGGCTTTCAGGAAGCGACGGCAGCCTTATAGTGGCGAGGAAAATGGCGCCCCAGCGCGTAAACGTAGAGGGTATCGAAAAGGAGATCGACCTTGGCTGGGTGGGTGAAACCGAAGTGATCAATCCTGAGATCGTGACCATCCTGGCAGACAAGGGATACATCCCCGTAATATCTCCAATAGCAGCGGATGACAAAGGAAATGACCTGAATGTGAACGCCGACACGGTTGCAGGGGATATTGCCGCGGCCTTGCAGGCAAAAAAACTTATATCCCTTACGGATGTCCCCGGTATTTTAAGCGACCCGAAGGACAGGGAGACCCGTATTTCCAGGATAGTATATGATGAAATTGAAAGACTTATATGTGAAAACATAATCAGTGGTGGAATGATCCCGAAAGTCAAATCAAGCGCCCAGGCCATAGAAGGCGGTGTCGGGCAGGTTCACATCATCGATGGGAGCATGCCGCACTCCCTGCTGCTTGAACTATTCACCGACGAAGGTATTGGAACGATGATATACAGGAAAGAGTGAATTATTGTGAAGAAAGAAACTGAAGAGAAAAAAACAGAACCTGTTGCGAAGATCATAACACCTGAGGAAAGAAAAAGGTTGCAGATTGAAGGGATCAAGAAAACAATGGTTCCGGCATTTATCGGCGCCGGATTTGCATTTTTGTTTTTCTGGATGCAGGATAAGATCGCCGGAAAACCCTGGTATTCCGTTTTCCTGTTAGTGGCACTTGTCTCTTATGGGATCCAGAAATTATTGTATCCTTCTCTTGGTGTAAAGGTCGAGGAATTCAAGACAATGGACTGGCTTGGCGTTGAAGTCTTAACTATCATTTTCTTAATGATCGTATGGATTCTTTTATTAAATGTCGGGACGCTTGACGTAACCGCTAACCCGGATATGATAAAGGTCGGAGTAGCTGAGGATGTGGTCGCGACGGTTTCAAGCAGTGGTGCAATAATAGCCGGGGCCACCGTAAATTTAACTGGCGAAGGCGTTAACATGAGCAACTTCACGGGAAAGGATGGCATCGCATACTTTAATAAAGTTAATGCTACTGGTGCAGGAAACATAACGATATCGGCACGAATGACGGGCTACGGTAGCAAATACAAGAATATATCGTCAAGATAAAGGTACTGTATGAGAATCGCTGTTTTAGACCGGGATAGGTGCCAGCCCAAGATGTGCGGCTTCCAATGCATAAAGTTCTGCCCCAGGGTGCGCACAGGGGATGAGACAATAAAAGAAGGGGAGGACGGAAAACCTGTAATCTCGGAAGAATTATGCGTCGGGTGCGGGATATGCGTTAAACGCTGCCCGTTTGAATCCATCATTATCATCGGCCTTCCGGAGAAACTTCTCGAACCCACCCACAGGTACGGCAAAAACGGTTTTGCCTTATATGGGCTTCCGGTTCCCAATGCCGGGAAGGTGACCGGAATACTCGGGCCGAACGGGATAGGGAAAAGCACGGCGATAAATATTCTTTCAGGCACACTTAAACCCAACCTCGGAAAGGGCAGGATCGGATGGGATGAGATTCTTGAATATTATGCAGGCTCGACTCTCCATGATTATCTTGAAGGTGTATCAAAAGGAAAGATAAAGACCTCGCAGAAGCCACAGTATGTCGATATGATACCGAAGAAATTCAAAGGTAAAGTTTCCGAACTGTTGTCAAAAACCGATGAGCGGGGAATACTTAAAAACCTCATAATCCGGCTTGATATCCAGAACATTTACGAGCGCAGGATCGATGAATTAAGCGGCGGTGAGCTCCAGCGGGTGGCCCTGGCGGCGTGCGTGGCAAAGGATGCGGATTTCTATTTCATAGATGAAATAAGCCCTTATCTTGATATTCACCAGCGAATAAATGCTGCGCATATTATCAGGGAGCTTGCCGAAAAAAAGGCTGTCATGGTAGTGGAACACGATCTTGCAATACTTGACCTCCTCGCAGATATAGTCCATTTGGCATACGGCACGCCTGGAGGTTACGGTGTCATAACCCATCCTAAAGGGGTCAGGGTTGGGATCAATGAATACCTGAAAGGTTTCTTGCGCGAGGAAAACGTGAGGATCCGGGCCGAAGCGATAGAATTCGAAGTTCATGCGCCGCAGGCTGCAAAGGAAATATCATCCCTTTTGAAATTCGGCCGTTTCCTGAAAAAATATGACGAAGGATTCGAACTTGAAGCTAAGGGGGGGGAAATAAGGAAAGGCGAGGTAACAGGGATCGTGGGACCAAACGGAATAGGCAAATCCACTTTTGTCAAGATACTTGCAGGAGAATTACAGCCAACAGAAGGGGAACTGACCCTGAATATCAAAGTTTCTTATAAACCCCAGTACATCAAAGCCGACGAACCTGTAGTGGTGGCTGACTTCCTGCGTTCCATAACCAGGCAATTCGATACCAGTTATTATGAGACCGAGATACTGCGGCCGCTTCAGCTTGAGCGGCTCCTTAAACAGAAGGTGAATGACCTTAGCGGCGGCGAACTGCAAAGAGTTGCGATAGCGGCATGTCTTTCACGTACAGCGGACCTTTATCTGCTTGATGAACCTTCGGCGCATCTTGATGTGGAACAGAGGGTGCTTGCCACGAAAGTCATCCGGCGGTTTGCAGAAAACAATAAAGTGAGCGCAATGGTGGTGGACCACGATATCTATATGATAGATATGCTTAGCGACGGCCTTCTTGTTTTTGAAGGGCAGCCCATGGCCCGTGGTGAAGTTCATGGCCCGTTCAATATGCGTGAGGGCATGAACAGGTTCCTCAGGAACATAGGGATCACGTTCCGGCGTGATGAAGAAACCAAAAGACCCAGGGTGAATAAACCGGGTTCCCAGCTTGACCGTACCCAGAAGGCCGAAGGGGAATATTATTATATAAGTTAGTCAAAATAATATTTTAAATTATTAATTAATAATATTATTTTACGTATTTTTCATATTTCATAGTAACCTTTATATCTCATATAATTATTATTATTATTATAACATGAAGCGTTTTGCAGTCCTAATTCTAATATTTTATCTTGCAGGCCTGGCATCAGGAGCAACCTTCAGTCCTAATGATATCGAATGGGCAGCAGAAGTTAGTGCTAATCTTGGCAAAGGAGGAACTTTGACAAACGGAGATTATATGGTCAAAGCCGTGGAATTCCCCGCTCCTGTGCAGGGTCTAAAAGATATCAACGGGAACTGGGTGCCTGAAACCGAGGTTGATCCGATGGTTTATATTGAGATATATAGAAAAGGTGTTCTCCTTAGAGAGTTTGTCCTGACCCCGCAGACTGAACCCTATATCGACCCGGATTATGAAGTCAAGGTATCGGGTAAAAGTTACATGAGCCGGACCGCCAAGGAGTGGATACTTCAGTTCTATAGCCCCTCTGCAACTGTGTCTGTCCAGACAAGAGCAAAACCTAAACTTGAAGTCACAATAGCCACGGATAAGGGAGCATATACATCATATTCTGACAAGGCGATGACGGCAACAGTTACTGTAAAAAACACTGGTGAAGCGTTCCTTAAAAATGTCGATGTCAGGCTTGATATAGGGGATTTGAAACTGCGCGGCGGGAGTATAGACCAGCTTCACCAGTTTTATTACAGGATGGACAAAGGTACGAGCCAGAGTTTTGAAGTTATACTCGTTGTTCCAGAACTCCTCGACCAGAAATCATACACGCTTAGCGCACAGGCAAAAGGTTATGAAGTTAAGGACGCAGAATACAATGCTTCAGCGGTCCTGAATACCGTAACTGTCTCACCCAAACAGAATTATTTCACGATAAGCAAAGCGATAAAAGATAACATGTACCTCCAGAATGCCGCAACTGTAAGGATCACTATAGGCAATGGGGGGATGTACGATATTCATGATATATATGTCAACGATAGCATGAATGAAAATTTTGAGTTGACAGCAAATACTTCCTTCCAGCATTATATCGCTGTGCTCAAACCAGGAGGGGAATGGGGTACTACCTATTCCATTAAAGCTCTTTCTGCAAGCTTAACTGGTTTCCAAATCCCACCGTCGACCGCCCAGTTCACAGTTAATAACAAACAGTACAGCGTGTCATCGGCGGTAACCACGGTCGTGGTCAATGGCCCTAAAATAATCCTTAACAAGACCGTGGACAAGCCTGCCGTGAATATAAGCGAGGATGTAACAGTTACAGTGACCATAAAAAATGAGGGGAATATAGGCACGAAATTCGAAGCCAGGGATGAACTGCCTGAAGGCGTCAGCCTCGTAAGCGGTATAACTTCACTTACAAATTCTTCGGAACCCAATACAATCCAGGGATTCAGTTATATCATACGAATGAATAAAGACGGGGAAATCCAGTTACCTGCTGTAGTGGCCAATTATACAGGTGTCGAGTACAGGGGGATTACAAAGGCAAGGATAAGTTCAGGCATGCCGGTTATCAATGTCACGGACCCGAGTAAAATCCCTCCGGCAGTCATAGACCCGGCCGCAAATCCGGGACCAACTTCACAGGCGACGGAACCTGTGCAGACAGCAGACACGCCGGCTCCCACATCAACCCCGGTAACACCGGGTTTTGATATTATTGTCACGGTCATGGTTTTGACAGTCGCAGCAATTCACAGGCGGAAATAATGAACAGTGAATTTCCTGATATTTGCAGCAGGTACGGATGAGTTCAATCGTCCTGACCCACGGGGATTGCGACGGGATATGTTCGGGGGCCATAGTAAAAAGCGCATTTCCTGATTCAAAGATATTTTTCACGAGTCCGGTGAGCCTTCTGGGCGATCTGAATGGCTTCTGCGAAACATATGATAACATCGTGATCTGCGATATTGCGATAGACGAGAAGACGTACTCTGAACTGAAAAAAAAATTAAATAAGCTTGCTGAAAAATCAACTGTTATTTACATAGATCACCATCCATTTCCTGAAAAAAAATATAGTGCGGATTGGTTCTATCATGATACATGCTCATCTTCAGAGATGGCATACCGGATTTTATCGAAAAAATTGAACCGTGATATGAGACGCGTGGCTATATACGGCGCTATCGGGGAGTTCGCCGAAACATCTGTGATAAAAAAATGGGAGAATGACTGGGATAAGAGAACGCTTTATTTTTTTGCCGGAATGCTCGTTCAGGGGATAATCGAGGCTGGAAGGGATTACGATTATAAAAGGAATATTTTGAATTCGCTTTCCTGGGACATGCCGCCCCCGGAGATAGAGGGACTTATGGATTCGGCTGTTATTGCCTCGCGGAAGGAAGAACATATCAGGGAACTTGTGAGGCAAAAAGTCGTGAAATTAAAGAACCTCGCCTATGTTATCGATGTTAACGGGTATATGTCAAAGGCGGCGATCTATGCCGCTTCGTATGGTAATTCCCATGTGGGGGTGTCATGCGAGTACAGGGCGCATAAGCATGTTTATGACCTCAGCATCCGCCCCCGCGGGTGCGAGGTGGATCTGAATTCCCTGCTGCGTTGCGTGGCCGTGAATCACGGCGGGACCGGGGGAGGCCACCCGTTTGCAGGAGGTGCGCGCATACCAAGAAAGCACCTGGAAGCTTTTTTATACGACCTGGATGATGCTTTAGGCTCATGAATGACCGATAAAAAGTAAAGGAAATGCGAATTTTAGGTCTGGCGGATTACTGTTTCGAATTGACCACGGCCATAACCCGCTTTGGAAGGTTGGGGTGGGATGAGAACATTTCAAGACGTAATGTTGGGTTTGCCTGAGGCTCTACAGCAGCTTCAAGCAACCGAAAGATTTAATAACCACATTACATCATTATTATTATGATGATAAAAAAAGAGGAAAAACGCAAAAATGATTCGAGAAGAGTAAAAAATGAGAAGTAACTGTAAATCAAAACGCTACCGATGTATTATATATGTATTTTTTATTCTTTGGTCTTTGGCGTTTGTAATGTTTAATTCAACTGATGCAGCCGTATGTGCCGACTGTCATTTATTATACGGTGTGGCTGTAAATTCCTCGAAACATAATCAGATCATTAATGCAAGCCCCAACGGAATGTTCCTTGAAGACTATGGGAAAAACAACCCGGTCTCAGCTTCACTTCTGGGAAAAGCAATAAAATTCGTGGAAATCGGCTCAAGCACAAATTCAAAATCTCCTGCAACAGTTACGATACCTTACAGAGATGATGAACTCGAAGGAATGGATGAAAGCAGCCTGGTAATTTACCACTGGAATGGCGCTTCGTGGGAGACACTGGCTACAACGGTGGACACTGCAAACAACAAACTCACAGCAATCACAACCTCTTTTTCACCATTCGGTGTTTCAGCAACAGGTGGCAACCAGACCATTCGAGTCGCAACCAACAGATATTCTGTTTGGGCCCCTTATAATACATCCAAGAAAACAGGCTATGATGCGGATAATAGCTCCTTTACCTTCACCGCAGGCGCGCTGGTGATGGATGCAAATGGTTCTGCTCTTAATAATACATTAGTAAATTTTTATATTTACAGCGGAAATGGCAGTTTAAAACAGTCCGGAAGCATTTCTACAAATAAAAATGGCATCGCCTTTTATCCTTATAACACTTTCAATGACTTCAACTCATATGAAGACGGTAACTACGGTCTCTGGAACGTCACAGCAGAAATAGAAAGCAATCCAGTCATAAGAAGTACAGCTTATCTTAATATCAGCATATTAGGCGGTGTAAATGGCACAAATCTCACTGGCCAAACCTCCAAAGGCGGCAGAGGCTGCACCAGTAGCTCTGGCACTAATATGAGACCTCTGTGCCATAATAACGCCAGCATGTCCACGAAACTTAACAGTTCGCCCAGGTCGCCATACTCTAACAACTTTGGCATAAATAACACGAGAAGCATGGCTTACGGTGCGCATTTGGGCCATACCCCTGCGGGCCATTATATTTATGACCAAAACTCAAGCTTTTGCTCTTTGTGTCATGTAGGCTTGGATAAATATCCAATTGATCCGAACATCAATGTTACATGGGGTGTGCATACTACTGTAACTTGCTTGGACTGTCACCCGAATCCTGGAAAATGGCCAATCACTATAAAAAGCTGCTACGATGCCAGCTGCCATCCCCGGCGCAATAATAACTTATCAAACATTTCTACGCTTGCTACCATCGTGGCTTCAGATGGTATAACTCTCATAACCAATGTAAGCATTTATTCTACAACAAATGGCTCAACAGTAATCCCGCTCTCTGTACATAACGGTTCACAATGGAGCAACACCACAGGTATACCGTGCTGGATATGTCATGGACCGGCGCATAACATTACAAAACCTGATCCGCTGCCTGCAAATACGAACGATATTACTGAGGGCAGCCAGTGCACATCCTGTCATGATGCATATAAGCCCCACAACAACAGCGTGAACTGCACCATATGCCACAGTCAGGATTCACACTTGATTAGGGTGTTTGCCCAGAATGCCACTTATATTAATGGAAGTACTTCTGCTTACAGAGGCAACTGCACAAACTGCCACCAGAATTCGGCCTTTTTAACCTCATTGTTACTACAGCCACGGGCAGGTTCATATGATATAGCCATTAATCCAGCTCCGCAGATTCCAAAACCTTTGACCCACGGAGCTGCAAACGCAGGCAATAGATGGAATCAAACCCCGGGTTACTGGATAAGCGGAATTGATGGCAGCGCACAAAAATCAGCATGCCTCTATTGCCACGGCATAACCCTGCACAATTCCACTGCTTTGGGCAGATCTTCTTTGTCAAAAGGTAGCAACATGGTCAACTCTCCAATCTCCACAAGCACTTCTTGGTGTGTTTTATGCCACTGGCAGGGCTATTCAAGCGGAGCCAATACCTATTATGATACAGTTAATGCCTTTTATTTTCCCAATGAACCGTTGTTGGTCCCCCCTGAGATTACTGGAAATGCTACCTATGGGAATTATTCGAGTAATACTGCTTATTACAACCATAGCAATGAAACCAAAGATGATGCTTCCTGCGCGAATTGCCATGGTGGCCTGACCTCAACTAATATAACAGGATTCATGCACAACGTGGCCATAGGCGGACCCAATTGTATTAATTGCCACGATGCCGGAGGAATTGCACAAAACGAAGTAAGTTTTTTCGCTCTCAACAATACTGACTCGGTGCATTATGATCTGAATGTCATCACTTCAACTTCCAATAGTGCCAACAACTCACGCTGCTGGGCATGCCACGGAGATGGTAACGGAAGTGAAAGCGCACAGCCCACAGACAGGCATCCTTCCAACTACAATACACCAAAGAATTGCAGTAACAATAATTGTCATTCCCTTTCGCAATCCCGATACAACGAGACAATGATATATTCACACTTTAAGAATGCAAGCTTGAATAATAATCCGAACAACAATACGAATTATAATATAACCGTAAGTGAGCAATGCCAGAATTGCCATATAAACAGTATCGTGACGGATGATGGTAATTCTAACATGGCAATGGTTTCGCATTACGCTTCAAAGAAAGATCTGGTAGATTCTTTTAATTGCGTTTATTGCCATCTCGATAAAGATAATAGTGAATCCTGGGGAAATGCAACCCTGATAAATAAGGATAGAGAGGGAACTATCGAGACAAATAGAGAAAATAATAATCTTACCCTCTCTGAAGGACAGGCAATTTATCTTGGCGAGGGTTACTCCCTAAAATTGATGGAAATATCAGCATTAAGAGGAGATGCTCTTATGCAGATCCTGAATAAAGGCAATATTGTGGATCAGGTAATGGTTCATAAGGGTACCCCCTACACTTACGAGAGGGAGATAAAGATTGATAATGCAACATTCAAGACGCCGGCAGTTACAATTAACATAAGTTCCATCTTTACGGGCATAAAAGACAGCCTCATCAAATTCGAAGCATACAGGCCGAGAAAGATCCATACTGAAAAGGAAAGCAAGAACATCGCCTGCTTTGCCTGCCATCTGTACCGGTATTCTAATGAAAAAGAACGGTATAAGGTTATAGACAGGGAAGCAGATGATAACGGGCGGGATATAATCTATTATACCAATGTGTTACTTGACCATAAATTAGAAAATAAGAGTAAAATTTACTTTATCGATGAGGATTATGTGTTTGGTCAGCTTGGTATCATGGATAAGTTCATTTCAGTCCCAACTTATCAGAAATATCTGGAAGATGGACAGATATGGCAGATCGCTGACAGGTATTCTTTGAAATTCAGGGCATCCAGTACTGACAGGCAGGCATGGCTTGAATTCAGGATCGATAATAAAACGGTCGAGGACGAAGTCGTAACTGCAGGCTCATTGTTTGATTACTACACAGATATCAGGTACAAAGAATACACGGATACAAATACGACTATTTTTACTTCAAATATTTCATCCGTATTCCTGGGACGGAACGACTTTATCATTCTCAAGGATTCAGAACTCCTTTCGATTCAGATTTTAAAGACCAGAGCTAACCTGACCCTGTTCGGGTACAATGGAAGCTGGCTGCATCCCGGCTACAGGTTCACGCTTGGAAAAATACCTTCAAACCTCCATGTTCCTAACCTGTTTGATGATCAGAGGAACTGGGCAGATTGCGTAGGATGCCATGATACATCAAAGGACCTCAGGATCACGCAAATCGATGCTATTTCATCAAGGCTCGGAAAACATTCTATTTTAAATGCTGCAGCACCTGAAAAATCCTTTATGTCTGACGGCATTGATAAGGCATGTCTTGCCTGCCATTTTGAAGGAATAGAGCCCGTTACGCATTCACCTACATACCTTACTCCAAGAAATTGCACATCATGCCACGTTTACCAGATAGAACCATTCTACGGTGCAAAAAACATAAGTGATGAGCCCCATAGTTCCCTTCCAGGTTGTGAATCCTGCCACACCAGTGGATCGCACATCATAATAAGACCAACAGTTTCCCCTGCTATAGATTCTGCTGCGCTGTCCAAGTCCCAGATTAAGAAAGGTGAGATCGTTGAGCTAATCGCCAAGGCGAAAGCCGGATATGCCATGAAGATAAGGTCGGTTGAGTATTTTATTGATACAAAAGGTACCGCAGGAAATGGAATACCTCTTAAACCCGTTGATGGAGCTTTTGACTCACAGGCCGAACAAGTAGCTGTAAACATTAGTACGGGAAATATCTCAACAGGGGCGCACATAATTTATATCCATGCAATGGAAAGAACAAACAGGTGGAGTGACTATTATTCTGTAAACTTTTCGATAATATCAAACGACCCGGGCGGCGTTCAGCCATTCCAGAGGATATCATCCTTAATTAAGAGAATTCCGGCATTTAACGGGATTTTTATGCTAATCTCTATAATAGTTACATATATTCTCATCTTAAATCGTGGCAGGCGTGCAAAATAAAAATAAAATTTGTTTACATCAAACCTTAGAAGGCAAAAAGAAGACAGCCCCGTTGATTGCAACGATATTCATCCTCTAATACATTCCAAAAATCCCGCTCATAGAACATCATGGTAATACTACAGGCTTTCTTTAAGTTTCTCTTCTATCAGGGAGCAGATACCTTGCGCCTCTTCATTGACAGCGATAATCTCAATATTCTCGGGGGCCGGTACTCCCAGACCGAGCTCTGCCGCCATGGCAATTTGTTCCTGCTTGAATATTTCGCCACTTGAAACCTCACCTGTAGTACCATAGATCCTGAGAATGCATACACCCACTGCGTCCAGCGCCACCCTGTCAGAGCTTGCAATCAAGACTTCAGGTTCGATCAGTGTTCCCTTATCGGGTCCCCCTTTTGAAAAACCCTGAATCCCATCCAGGATTATCAACTCAGGTTTATAGGCAGCATTGATTTCTGCTATCATCAGCCTTTGGAATCTGGAGGAATGAAGCTCTGACATGTAGTTGTATCCGTCGTCAGGATCGTATTTTGCTATCATGCCGACACTGTTCTTGAGCGACATGGTGAAATGTCCGCCGAACCTGTGGGTCTTAAGGCAGCATGTCGCAACTATCGCATCCGCGTCCCTGAATACCTTGGGGAATAGAAATCCCCTGCTCCAGTGGCTTCCTTTTTCCTTCATCCAGCCGTCACTTTTAAGCTCGTCAAGTATCACAACATCAAATCCCTTCTTCCCTGCAAGTTCCATGACCCCTGTATCTTCAAGCACTTTCCCTGTGTCCCCCATGCCGCTTCTCTCGGCCAGGACGATGCGGGTATCATGCTCCTTCAGTACATCCACGATGGCTGACAGGGTATCGATATGTGTTGAGGCCGGGAAGGGGTCTGCGCTGTTATAATTGGCTTTGATTGCGACCTTTTTGCCTGACAGGTTTCCAGGGTCGAAATTTTTTATTAGCTCAGCCGTTCCTTTTTTCCTGTCCCCTGTTTTTGTCACATACACTTTTGATTTTACAATAACAGATTCCTCCCTTTTCTCAGCTTGTTCTGGCTTTGGTGCTTCTTTTTTAGAAAGGCAGCCTGAAAAGATAACATACAATAATGCCAGTGATTTCCTTAGAAACTCCCTTCTCAATACCATATTAGATACTAAATTCTTCAAATATTAAGTTTTGCCCTAAATTTGCTTCAGGAAGGTCTTACGAATAAAACAGCCGGGCTGGTCAGAATTGGGAAGATAGATATAGATGAAAAAATTGGAAGAATGGTAGAATCAAAAGTGGTCGGATGAATCTTGAAGAATTCAAGAAAAAAACCGGCTTTTCACCAATAATTTAATAACATCAGGATGTATATTGAATTCAGAGAAATATGATATTGAACTTCCAGCTTAACAGTGTGGAATCAAAGACCTATTCCAGCGCCGAGGATATCAGAAAATACAAGAATATTAATATAAATTACGATGTAAATCTTAAAAATCCCTCGGTAGTTATCGAGCATACGCCTTTCGGGGAAAAATCTGTGCTCAGGGTCGAGTACACTTTTGCCATAAACTACCTGAGCCCGAATATTGGCCACATAAGGTTTGAAGGCCTGTCCGACTATTACAGCGAAGAAGATCTCAAAGAACTAAAGGAAAAATGGGACGCCGGGAAAGCGCCAGGAGAGATCCAGAACGAGCTTGCAAACACTATGGTGGCAAACCTTGCCCCGCTGGCATTGATGCTCTCAAAAGCGCTGGGACTTCCGCCTTCAATGCCTGTGCCCGTGATCAATTTCCAGCAGGCTGCGAAGAAAAAAGAAGAGCCCACGTATTATCATGGGTAAGTTTTTTTGGTACTGTAAAGTCTTCGGTTGATAACATTAATCTGATTTTGTTCTATCACCGCAGACTTGACAGAACCGTGGATAAAAACCTATGAAAGGCCGGTTCAGTCCGTATTCTGAGGAGACATCAAATATCCCCCGAAACTTATCGCCCAGAGAATAACCGGATATGCTATCATCCGCTCCATACCACCCGGACCCAGCCCAAGGTATATATTAGCTCCATACAGAACAAGGGCTGTGATGCTCGCTATTCCCATCAGGATAGAAAAATACGAAAACGGTGATTTCACTACTTTACTTGCCGCGATCGCGACAAACCCATCAAATAAGAAGGTAATGAACGAAACGATCACATGGAGAAAGCCAGTATTCTCCGGGAACAGTCCAACGCCAATGGCGCCAAGCCCCGAAATACAAAGCAATGCGGTTATAAGAGGACTTCTGAATTCACGCCAGATGAAGTATGAACATGGTATGATAAGAAGGCCGAAAAGAATAACTGAGAAATTGAAGATAGAAGCAGAAGGTTGATAAATGGTGCATGTCGCGCGGCAGGTAGCACCAAGGTCGCTAATAAAATTCCCGGATACGCTGTAACCTGGATACAGATACTCTGCCAGGTGCATTCCGATAACAAACTGCACAGCTCCCACGAATAATAATGCACCAGCGGCGCGCCTGAAATCCATACCTGATAATAAAGTATTAGTAAATATAAAGATTTGCCAACCAGGTGGGTGTAAAATCTTTTGGTGTTAAATATTTTTTGAAATGTTATTCAGCCAATAATCCCTTCGAATATCCAGGTATTTTAAAGCACCATGTGTAGTTTTGAATATCCTTTTTAAAGAATCAGGCAT
>CABMIH010000059.1 GCA_902386205.1 uncultured archaeon
ATTACTATCACCGCGGCGCCGAGAACGGAATAGAGCGCCAGTCGCCATGCTCAGAAGTAATCATGAATATTCTGCGAGCTTCTTAAGTTCACTCGTAATTGTTTCAATCCCGTCAAGCGCGAGTTCCCAATCACAATAATCTTCTTCAACATTAAATGAATGACCGGATTTTTCTACAACATTTTTTTTCTTGAACTCATTAAAGTCCATTTTATAACGATCTTGAAAAATCTTATACATCATCTTGTATTCAGCAAGTTGCCTATGAAGCTCGTTAATTACAAGTTCATTGTTATTTTTCATAGAATCTTTCATCTTGTAATGTTTTCTGCGGGCTCGGTCCAGCCCATTCTTTCAATCTCGATGCAACAAATTCTAATGTCTTGTGATGCTGTTTAAATTTTTCAGTAGCTCTAAGGAATCTTCGTTATTTTCAAATCCTGCCTGCAATCTTTCCTTCAGATCTCCAAGGGTTTTGATTTCACGCCTGATAGTTTCACTTTATTCTGTTAAGGTTTTCGATTATTGGAATCATATTTCTATGGCTTTATATATATTTATGTTATTATATATTCTGCCCATTGGGAGATTATGGTATCTGGAATTTATAACTGCTTGGTAAGGGCATTGTGAAAGTTTTCATTTCTTTACCAAGCGTCAATATCCCCATGTTCATTTGAATATTCATAATCAATATTTTCTTTTGTTGCTTCGAGATATTCTATATCTTTAATAGTAAGCCCATTCATTCGTTCTGTGATCTTTTTTTCAATATCTTTGGAATTTTCCCACCAGCGAATTATGAAAACTTCGAGTTCTTTTGGTAATTTTGGAATTGAAAAAATGCTAAAACCACCAAATCCTCTAAAATTATGAGACTGTTTAATTTCACAAACTAATAGAAGAGTATGCCCTTTTATTTTATGCTTTTCAGCAACACTAGCTCGAACAAGGCCTGGACCCAATTCTAATGAGTATTTGTTATTTGAATCCTTTTTATATGAAAATTCACCTATACCAATTGTTCCTCTAAGATGTATTTTTTCTTTGAATGTTTCAAGGAAAAGTTGTTTAGAAAAAGATATGGCATCTTTGATTTCCTTAAAACCCACTACGATTGAGTCACTAAATGGATGAGGAGATATCTTTTCCTCTTCAATGCCATCAATAATTTTTGTATATATTTCACGAAATTTTTTAAGTTTGATTTCGGCTTCTTCTTTTTGTTCAATAGTGAGTTTGGAGAAACCCATGATGTCAGCAAAAAGCACGCTATTGCCTGTGAAATCGTTCTCGTTTGTCATAATTATTATAGATTAGATTTAATAATGAATCATAAACTTTATTGCTCCGATACCGTTCTCCTCACCATCTCCACCCCCCTCTCCAGCGCCTCCTCTATCCTCGTCACATCAGTCCCTCCCCCCTGCGCTATCCCCGGCTTCCCTCCCCCTCCTCCGCCAACCAGCTTTGACATCTCGCGCACTATCGCTCCCGAATTCACACCCATCTTCTGGGCGCGCTCTCCCGCCGCCACGACGAGCTTGACGCCCCCCAGGTCACTTGCAAGAATAGCTACCACATCATCATCTTTACTGAACTCAGTTGCAGCTTTGATAAGCTCATCCACGTCAGCATGGGGGAGTTTCCGCGCGATAACCTTCAAGCCATTGATACTCTCGGCCTCGCCCATCATCGCTTTCACTCTCGCCTCAGCCAGTTCTGCCTTCAGGCGCTCGTTTTCCTTTTTCAGGTCCTTCCATTCCTCAAAGAACCTGTTCACCGTGTCGGGAAGCTGTTCGGGCGAAACGCGAAGCGCCTCGGCGGATTTATTCAACAGCTCATCCCTTTCCTGGACGCGTTTTACGGCAGCCTCTCCAGCCGAGAACTCGATGCGCTCAACACCGTCCTGTATCCTTTCTGTTTTTATCAGCTTGATTGGCCCGATCAATCCCGTATTTGAAACATGCGTCCCGCCGCAGGCTTCTACGTCGTTCCCTACCCGGAGGATGCGTATCTCTTTTCCAGGCGGCACGCCGCCCTGGTACAACACGAACCCGTATTGCTTTTCTGCCTTTACCCTGTCCATCCAGTCTATTAACACGGGCTGGTTTTTCATCACAGATTTATTCGCAAGCAACTCGATTTCCCTGAATTCCTCCTCTGTGATACGCTTATAATGTGTAAGGTCAAGCCTTGCCCTGTCGGTGGATTTTTGCGCCCCGGTCTGCCAGATGTGCTTCCCGATGACTGTTTTGGCAGCCTCGTTCACGATATGCGTGGCCGTGTGGTGGCGCATATGCGCCATTCGCCGCTCCCAATCGATCCTGCCTTTAACAATATCTCCTTTCTTAAATCCAAAATCCGAATCCGTTTCATGTACTATTACCCCGTTTACGCTCTGGGCATCCATGACATTCACAAGGAAATCATCCATCGATAAAGTGCCGTGGTCAGCAGGCTGCCCTCCCCCTTCAGGATAGAAAAGCGTCCTGTCAAGAATGATCTTATTTCCAATGACATCAAGAACTTTCGCCTCGAATTCGGCCTGTTCGGGAGATTCATAATACAGCTTTTGCGTGGGCGGCAGTTCAAGCTGCAAAGCTTCCTGCTCTTCCTCTTCTGACTTGCTGTGCTTTTTCGCCACAAGAGAATAGAACGTATCGGGCAGCTCAACCTCGACGCTTGCTTCCTTTGCCACTTCCTTTGTGATCTCAGGCGGTATGCCGTGCGTGTCGTACAACTGTATCAATTCGCCGAGTGGGATTTTCTGTTTTTTATCCTTGAAATGCAAAGCTGTTTTCCTCACAAGTTTTGTCCCGCGCTCGATAGTGTCTGCATATTTTTCTTCTTCAAGTGTAACGATCTCCCGAATCGTATCGATCCGTTCCCTGAATTCGGGATACTCCGGGAAATTCCTTATCTGCATCTCGATGATATCAAAAAGCGGCTCCCTTATCCCCAGATTTTTCATCATGCGAAGGGTTCTTCTCAGCACGAGACGCTCAAGGTAACCTGCCTTAACGTTGGATGGGATGATACCGTCGCCCAGCATGAATGCAAGGCATCGTGTATGGTCCGTGATGGCATAGACCGTCTCCACAGGTTCCATGATCTTTTGCAGTTTTTCAACGGTAGTGCCGATACTATCCGCCACTTTCTTTCTCAACTGGAGGAGGTTCGCCTGCCCGCTGATATCCATCACGCCTGCGAACCTCGCATTTTGTGAGAATATTCGTGCATATTCGGGATTTTCTATCGAGTGCTCAATGCCCGCAAGGTCCATGAGTTCCGAAACAATTTTAGGGAATACGGCGTCATAAATAGTGGGAGAACCTTTTGAGGCCCACACGAACCTCTCAAGGCCGTAACCGGTGTCCACAATATAATTGTCCATCTTTTCATAGGTCTCGCCTTTGATTTCTATCGAGCCGCCTTTTGTTTGCTTCAGGTCCATAAAGACAAGCGTGGCAAGCTCAAGCCCTCCTACAAGCACTTCTACGCTCGGTCCTGCGTTTCCCCCTCCCGCCCATGGCGATTCTTTATAAGTTACAGCGTTCAGGTCAAGACCGAGAGTGGATAACAGGGTATCGCATAATTCCACGGTCCTGTCCTTCCAGTAAATCTCATTACCGCGCGAGTTGAAACAATGATGCGCCATCATCTCAAAAGTTGTAAGATGGCGCCCGCTGCGCCCTACCGCATCAAGATCATCGAGGCGGATGCATGGCTGGGAAATGGTGAGGGGATTTGCAGGAGGAGGGACAAGCACCGATGTCACGAAAGGCTGGAAATCGGCGATTGAAGCTATTGTAAGATATATATCATCACGCCAGCGTGCAATAACCGGGTAACGTCCCACCCTTGTATGCCCGTGGTTTTCGAAAAAAGATAAATATGCCTCCCTCATTGAGGGTATATCATATTCTTTCTTGAATACGGGAGTCCCGATGAAGGAATAGGAGACACATGGAGGGTCGCCGCAGAATTCGGTTTCCGGATCCCGTGTCCAGAAGTTATTGCCGCACTTCGGGCATTGTTTTCGCACAAATCCATTCTCTTTGAAATAATCCAGTTGGTAATCCTCATCAGGCATATTATCTGGGGTAGTAATTGTGAAGGTAATACATAATTATATCTGGAAAAATGGATGATGGCCTAACCTGACCCTTCCTGTATCCCGATTACCGAGAGCAGTCGCTTTACTACAACTTCTTCCGCAAGTTTCAACAACGTCTGTTTATCTTTTGTCCCGCCAAATACCCCCAGCGGGATTTGCGCGCCTGCAAGCGTTGCATGACCGCCTGCCTTATCCTCCCCGAAAGCGTCCCTCATCACTTTCCCGATGTTCACACGGATATCGCGGCTCCTGCCTGAGATATTGATCTGGTCTTCGCCAAGCCCGAATACGATGGTCGTAGTTATCCCCTCAAGAGTTAGCAGGTAGTCAGCGGCCTGGGCAAGTGTGTCCCTGTCACGGATTGTCCCGACGTTTGAAATAAGATAGCTGCCTTTTATTTCTCTGTTCTTTATCGCTTCCCCGAGGACATCGATCTCTTCAATCGATCTTGGGGGGGTCTCAATCCTGCTTAATATTTCGTGGTTCGCAAGGGGATGAAGGTAAGCCGCCGCTATCAGGTCAGCCGGGTCTGTGTTTCTCTTGAAATCGTCTGTATCCACTTTGATGCCGTATAAGAGCGCTGTGGCAAGCTCTGTTTTCATCGGTATTTCAAGATCCTGGAGGTACTTTGTCATTATTGTGGCCGCTGCACCTATATTTGGCCTGATATCCACATATTCTGCTTTCACCTCGTCGATATCGGCCTGGTGATGGTCTATAACTATGTTGACCTCCGTATTTGGGGGGAGCATATTATTTACACCCGCCACCGAACATTCGACTAGGGCGATTTTTTTGTAATCCGAAGCTTTAAAATCCTTTGACGGGTCCAATTCGATATCCAGCAGGTTGACGAATGCTTTGTTCTCGTGATGCCCTATCTTTCCAAGATACAGTATATCGGCTTTTACACCCACACTGCCGGCTATCTCTTTTAATCCAAGGGCGCTGGAGATCGCATCAGGGTCAGGATTGTTGTGGATTACGATCGCAAATTTCCCATCGCCAACTGAACTCACCAATTTTTTTAAATCCTGGGCTAATTTTACTGTTGTAATCCTCTCGATATACTGGACTATAGCAAGTGCAATAGCTTTATAAGGAAGTTTTGATGGCAGGACAACAAGGTCTGCACCCAGAGCCTCCAATTCTTCTTTCTGCTGGTAATCATGCGCCCTGGCGACGATCTGTACCGAAGGTGCATTTTTTTTTATAAATTCAAGGGCTTTTTTATTTGCCTCAATATCAGAACTTACAATAAAAACAGATTTAATATGTTTAAAATCAAGTTTGCCAATGACTTCCTGGTCACCGATATCGCCATGGATTGCATTAAGGTTTTGCTCTTTTAATGTTTCGATTTTTGCGGAATCCTTATCTATCAGAATGATATTTTTATTTCTTGTTCCAAGCTCATTTGCAAGGGCCAGGCCTATACCGCCGCTTCCCAGTACTGCATATATCACCTTGATCGGCTTTGGATCATAAGTTTTATCCTCTATAACAAAGCCTCCTCATAATTACTTAATATCACCTCCTCTTTATTGATTTACGAGTTTTTATATTTATGGGCTTTGGGATAAAATTCATTTTTAAGTTTTTTGGATTTTTACCTTTTCATTCCAGCTTTTTCAATTCGCCGTCGAGTGTTTCCTTTGACAAATGAATGTATCCTGCCTCATCCACGAACTTCTGCCCGTCTGTGAGAACCCATCTGATAAATTCAAAGGTAATCCCTCCGGGTTTTCCTTTGGTCACACATAATTCCACCCTTGCCGGAGGATGCGGGAAAACGCCTTTTCATTGGTTTCACCTCACATGGTTTAAAATATTCTTCTGTTTTTATTCACCTGCTTATGAAATAAGCAATTGCAAATAAGCAGGCGTATATAAGAATGCAGAGAAACAGGCGATAATTGTTACGACGGCAACAAAAACCGAATAATTACGGCAGGAAATAGAAAAACCGATATAAGTTATCGGTTATGTTCAAGCAGTACCGGGGATCAGAACGGCATTGATGCTGCCTTCCTGGCCTGGCCGGTTTGTCACACGGGCGCTTCCCAACTCTGTTTTGATGATCGCACCCTTTGTTATTATGTTTCGCCTGACATAGTGAATGTTTGCAGGGTTGCCCGAAACTGTCTCGATCTTGACTTTCTTTGTTTCCTTTGTTGCAGGATCGGTGACTATTGCCATTTCGTCCCTCAGGAGACGGACTTTCGTCTCACCGCCAAGGGTTTTCACAGTTTTCCTGATAGTTTCGCCAAGGTGGGTATTTGCTTCATCACCACCGAGTTCAAATCTTTGTTTACCTCTTGACCTTATTATCCTGCCGCCTGTATATTTGCGTGTTGATTTACCTTGCCATCTCATATTGATCCTCTTAATCGTAAATTATATTTTTAATATTTTTCTTCCTCTGACGCCCTGATGTAATAAAAGCTTTCGCCTTATCACCTGAATCACTTTTCCTAAACAAACCTCGGCCTTGCAGACAATTTCACAGCAAGCGGATTTCTCTTGAACGGAAAACCCAGGACTTCACAGGATATCCTTTCATTGAGTTCCGAAACTTTCATTTTTATGTTTGCAGGCTTATTTGGCGATGATTCGCCCCTTACCGTGACTGTAAGATTATCCCCATTCACCTCTTCATCCCCGACTACAACGACATACGGTATCCAGTCCTTCCCGGCATCCCGTATCTTCTTGCCTACCGTCTCCTCGCGGTCGTCAATATCCACCCTGCAATCCATCTCGCCTGCTACTTTTTCAGCATATTCCATATGCTTTTCGGCAACCGGGATTATGCGAACCTGCGTGGGTGAAAGCCAGACAGGGAACATGGGGACGATGCCTCTCTCAGAATTCATGTTCGCTTTCTCAAGCAAAGCGTAGATGCATCTCTCGATAGCCCCGCTTGGCGAGCAGTGCAATATCAGCGGCCTGTTCTCTTTCCCGTCTGAATCGATATACTTTATACCGTACCGCTCGGCATTCTCAACGTCTATCTGGACAGTGGATAACGCGCTTGCCTTATCCATAGCATCCACAAAATTGAACTCGAACTTCAGGACGAAATAGAAGAATCTCTGATCCCAGAGTTCTATCAATACGGGTTTATTGACGGTTTTAACAAGCCCGACTATGAAATCCTTATTCTCCTCATAAAAATCCCGCGTGAACCTGATAGCCACTTCGTAATCCGAAAGATCAAGACCGATCTTTGAAAGCACATTTATGCACATATTGTACTGCTCAAAGAACTGGGATTTTGCGGCTTCAATATCCCTGCACAGGGTATGCATATCAGGCATCGTAAAAGCGCGAAGCCGCCGCAGGCCCACAAGTTCCCCGCTCTGCTCCTTACGGAAGCTGTACCGCGTGAGCTCGACCATTTTAAGGGGGAGGTTCCTGTAGGATATGGTCATATCGTGGTTCATGAGGAACTGGCCAAAGCAAGCCGCGAACCGCAGGAATAGCATTTTCTTGTCTGCCTCTATTGAATATTGCCTGGCAGGGAAGCGGTCAAGGTATTTCTTAAGGGTGGGGTGGTTCATGTCGTACATCAATGGAGTTTCCACTTCCATCGCCCCCATCTTTGCGGCCTCTTCCAGGACATAATTTTCAAGCAGGCTTTTCATAAGTCTCCCTTTGGGGTAGAAACGCATATTCCCCGGGTCTGAGCCAGGCTCATAATCGGCAAGTTCAAGCCGCCTCATGAGTTCAACGTGGGGCGGTATCTTATCAACTGCACGGCTTTTATGGATCTCATAGTTCACGAATTTCTTAAGTTTTTCATGCCCGGTAAAATCAAAATCATCCGGATTTACGAGTTCGCCATCAGGAGTTAATATATGCCAGTATGAAGTCGCTTTAGCCTCTGATTTCAAGGCCTCGGATACTACTTCTTCTTTCTCGACCTTGACAGGTGTTCCGCATTTTTCCCCGCCTTCCCGTATCGTTCTTGAAAGCTCAGACAGCGGATGTCCCTTGCATTTTATGGTAAAGGACTTGTAC
>CABMIH010000060.1 GCA_902386205.1 uncultured archaeon
ATCGTTCCAATAGGAAAGCATATATTCTCATTCGGGATTATTTCATCTGTCCTTAGTTTTGTTTGGTACGTCATAAATAACAAACATGCTGAGGACAATATTATTATTTAACTGTCAAAGTCAGGTATTATGTCTCTTGGTAAGAAAAGAGTTCTAAACCGCAGACTATTTCAGAGTAGCGCTGCTTTGCAGCCATTTGATACCTTCATGTAGGTCAAAAAAGAATTGTACTGTCTCTGTTTCCATTAATTCTTTTTCTGCTTTAGTATGTGGTGAATAAACCAAAACAATAGCTATGTAGTCCACTTTTTCTGTCAGTTTACTTTGTGACCATATCTTCCACTTCTTATGTGCAGCCAAATCTGTAAAGCTAATGCCTCTTAGGTCGATAATCAAGTTAAACCTACCATATTTGTCGATTATTTTATTTATTGCTTCATTGGCTTCATTTATACTGCGTTTTACCTCCTCAATATCTATATTGCCAGTTACTCGATGCATAATAGTTGCTGGAATCATTTTGCATTCTATTGTTTCAATCATTTTGAACCTCCAGCAATTATTGATATAACATTCTTAATTTATTTTTTCCAGTTTCTATATCCATTGAAATTTCTTGATTTTTTTTAATATCCTTTGATTGAATTTGTATCTATATCCTGGGTTCGCCTGCAATTCTTTTTAGGTTTTTCTATTTTTGTCTGATATGGATGTCAGATAAATAGTGACTATCAGAGCAATGAAGAACAGGATAAATACAAAAAGAAATACCTCTCTATATATGACACTATATATCAATAGCACAATCATAAATGCCCAAATACATATAATTGCTACATTTTTCGTTTCCATAGTTTTAACCCTTTAATGTTAAAATAATCTATCTTCTATTGTTTTTGCATTTCTAAAAATATGATTGAGATTAAGCAACCTAAACCACCAAGAAAAAAGATAACTGCCCCTATTATAGTGAATGAATTTGTATACCCTTGAAGAAGATTTGCCCAAACTTCTGGAGACGTAGAACCTCCTCCTAGAGATGCACTTGCTGCTAAACTTCCCCATCCAGGACTACTTATAACTATTACTAATCCCGCAATGAACGATATTAAAGATACTTTAGGTAAAATTTGAAGTTTCAGCTTATCCATAATTACATAAACCGTATTGCATTATAAATTACTTTCCCTCTCAATATGCAAAATCTCATAATAATTACCCTGTCAGTCATTTGTCTGCATTAATTGTCAATTAGATTTTTGATATAAAGTGGAGGGCGAGCAGTTCTCCCATATAACTTATTGGCACCAGGATTACCTTTACATTTATTGACTCTCCTGTTTTCTTTTTTAATGAAATCTCAATACAAGAACCAATCTTATCTTCCATTGCATGTGTGTAAGCATGAACAAGAGCTTCCCGACTTTTTTCCACGATGAAAGCTTCTATAAATGGTTCTCTTACTTTTGACAATTCCTCGACTGATTTGTATCCTAACAAAGTGGCAAATCTCTGATTAAATGTCATATGGTGGTCATCGAGATATACATAGATAGCTTGCTTTGATTCATCGAGTACTTTTTTCAGTTGCTCATAGACTCCTTTTATTAATTCCTCGTGTGGATGCGCTTTAGATTCTATTTTTGCCAAGATTTCATCACTCCTTATTTTAGGATTCATTTATTTCTTTAAATATCCTTCTTAGCATGAAATAAAAACCACTGGAGCCGAAAGTCTTATACCTTTTAATGTCACAAACATTATGAAACACTGTTCAAAGAAGTGATAGGTTTTTGGAAGATTGGAAGATAAAGATTTCAGTGCTGTGGCTATTTAGTGCAGTGGCTTTCTTGGCTCACCAGATATTGGCGTTAATAGAGCCAGGTGTAATAGCGGGAATAATGGAGGGAGAAGTAGAGGGCATGAAAATAGGAACTGAACTGATACTGCTATTTGCAATCTTATTCTTAGTCCCATTGATAATGGCTTTCCTGTCCTTGACCTTGAAGGATTCGATAAATCGCTGGGCAAACATCATCGTCGGAGCAGTCTTTGCCGCCCTTTTCACTGGCGTGATTGTGACTGTGGCAAAACTGTCTGGGGAGACACTAATGACGCTTTCAACAGTTGCGGCTCTAACATTGATTGTCTGGTATGCGTGGAAGTCTAAACAGAAAGTCTAAGTCTTTTATATCGAGATTTTAGAATGTATCCTTATGAAACAAATGCGGCTATATCTGATAATTGCACAGTCTTTACCTCATAATTACGTATCGAGTGACAACTTTATTAATCAATGTGGGTCTTCAGGGATTATTATGATACGAAAATTAAAAGCAATTAGCGGAATGAAGGGAGTAAGCATAACACTCAAAAAAGGCGATAGAGTAATAACAACTGGAAAAGGAAAAACCAAAATATGGGGTGATGTAGTAGGAGGAAAAAGTTGATGACGTTGAATGTTCTTTATTTAGAGCTACTTATAGTGATATGCGTCTATTAATCTATTTAAAATATAATAAACTCGATATGTATGAAGATATTAAAGCTATAATAGACAATCCTAAGTTGTCAAATGATAAAGCTGATAAGCAGATAAAAACTTATTTTAAAATTAAAGAACTGATTTAAAAATAATAAATATCATGAATGCATAAAAATTCTTATCAAAATCATTTCTACATGATTAATTAGGATTTTTCCTTACTATTACTATTGTGGATTTAAAAAAATAAATATACAATAATTGATACAAAAAGGTGATCTATAAACCATTTCAGAACAAAAATAAAAGAAGTTAAAGTCATTAATTTTGATTCTCAAGAAATTATTCTCAATGACCATAGAATTTTTTCTTGTAGTATTCTTGCATTTTGTAAGAAAACATACCAGTAGGGGTACGATTTAATTCATTATCGACTCTGAGTCTGCAAACATCGTGGTATTGACAGGTCATATCCTTCTTTTCAGCACCGAAATAATAACTGTAAAGAGTAAAAAGGACATGAAGAAATCCGATAAATGCAAAAATTTCCATAGCCGTCATCGTTAAATCTGTCCATATAGGATTATACCAAAGAGGTGCATCTAAAAAATTCATGAATTCCATATCAATACCTCATTAATTTCTCATCCATATATCTTTTCTTTTGAACTCACTCATACTAAATCCAAAAAAAGAATATACTGTGGAATGTATTTTCCGATTTCTTTTCTGTATTTTTTGCCATATCTGTTTCACTTCATTCTAGGTGAATCTTGTAAACAAAAACTTTCGAATCCATCATCTACAAATTTAAATTTTGGTTTGCTATTTATCTTAGAAATAATTGACAAATATCGTTCCTCAAAGTCAACTTTATAACGACCATATTTCTGGTCTGTAATAATAATAATCTCTTTTAGATTAGTATTGCTCTTCAATGCGTCTGAGATGAAATATTTTGTCTCAACATCGGTTTCTGGAAAAGAATAGCCAATGAAATATATTTTTTCACATGACCTGAGATTTTCATGTGCACTGCTCCATATGGATTTAAGCTGGAAATAATTAGCTTTTGTCAATTTAGATATAGTAGGAGGAACTATAACTGGCTCTAACTTGTTCCCGCATTTTGGGCATTTTAATCCCAAGGATGATGAGATCAGAACATTCCACATTTTTTCAGTATAATATATATTCCTATTCTCGCAATTTTTACAAATCCCCCAGTTTAAAGAACCATGTAACTTAAGAATTTTGAAAATTTCAGTCGGATTTGTTTGATTAGAAGCATTATATGCAAAAATACCTTCTCCATAATTTATCCACCCATCTCTAAGGTATGATCTCTTTGTGGACTCAAAAAGTATATCCCAATTAGTAGTAATAAAAACAAGGTCGGTACTTCCATCTTGAAGCTTCCATATAAGGTCAAAATAATACGGAATTTTACTAGTTTTACTATTTATGGATTCTTGAATTGTATTACAAATAACAGTTACAACTTTAGCCGATGTAATGCAATCAGAATCTTCTTTTTTAATATTATTAAAGTTAAGTGTCTCGTGCATCTCGATAGTGGCATAATATTCTTCTATATTAGAATCTTTATAGCGAGTTCTCCAGTCCTTTAAAACGCATTGAAATACCTTCTTTTCAGGAGAATGTTCAGGTAATTTATCACAAACAATTTCAGCTTTTTTTTGGAAATCATTAAAAGTCGGAATACCCGCCCAAGCTGAAGCTCCTGCTCCGAAAAAACAAACGACTTTCGAAGTCTCCTCGTTAGGTTTTTGCTCTTCCATTTATAATCTTATATGCACTGCTTGTTAATCAATTCTATGGAAGCACTGTGAAACTAAACATGAACCTCCAAAGGTTCATAGATACTGTATGAAAAAATTCCATTTTTCATACGAACTAATCATGGACTCTCCAACCCTTTATTAATGTAACATATTTCACATTAGGAACTACCAACAAGGATTGAAACATCTCGAAATATAGGAAAAACTAATATAACATCGGATACAAAAGCACCAAACCCAATCCAACAACCCATTCTCACTACCTGTTCACGATGTTTAAATACCACCTTTATAAAACTGCACAGAGTCCCCCGGAAGAGATAGAACATATCCGGGAATTGCTTGAAGAAGCCAGTAAAAAGCATGCGATAGACTATGATATTATCGATATCGCAACATTGGCCGGAGAACAAAAAGAACAATTACTGGAATCTATTCGCATTATCAGCAGGAAAAGCGGGAAAAGCGTTGTAAGCAAAGGTAAAGGCGCACTCCCGATATCGCGTTCAGGCCAGCCCGGGAATATGGGGATACTGGTGCAGCTTGAAGATGGGAAACCAAAAGATGTTTTTCCCCATGTGAAGAACGGGAAACGGATAGACTGTATAATGTATTTGAAAGGATTGGTACAGGCAGGAAGTATCCAGGAATTAATGGAAAACGAGAGTATTTCGGAGCAGGATATCTCAAGGATGATAACGTCCCTCCCGGAACTAATAGAGGACGGACTGGCATTCATGGAAACCGAAGTCGAGATCGAGGGGGGAAGAATTGATGCCGTATTCAGGGATAAAAACGGGAACGTGTTACTGGTTGAAATAGAGCAAAGATCAAAAGATAATGCAACAGGCCAGGTCCAGAGGTTCAAGATCCCTTATTCTGAGAAATTCGAGGTTCCTCCCGGCAATATCAGGCTGGGAATAGTCTGCACCGACATCGGAGAGAGCAGATTGAAGGCCTGTAAAAGTGCAGGAATAGAGGTTTATAAGCTTAACCTCGTGAAACTGGCCTGATTTTTCAGGATAATCTTTTTATTATACTGCATCTTTAATGTACATGAGTCCAATGACAAACCTTGAAAACAAGAAAATCGGATTTATCGGTACTGGAAAAATGGGCGAGGCCCTGATCAGAGGCATCCTCCAGGCCCGGCTCGTCCCGCATTCCAGGATATACGCAAGCGACATGGACACCCTGAAACTCCAGTCGCTTGAAAAGGATCATAAGATCAATACCTGCCGGGATAACTGCGCGTCGGTTACCAGTTCGGATATCATTATAATCGCGGTCAAGCCGCAGATAATCCCTGATGTCTTAAAGGAGATCAGGAATTCCATAAAGGACCAGCTCATTATATCTATCGCAGCCGGAGTTCCGATAGAAACATTTGAAAATGCCCTTCCTGCCGGCACTAAAGTAATAAGGGTGATGCCAAACATAGCGGCCACCGTTAAAGAAGCGGCGTCAGCCATCAGCCCCGGAAGCGCGGTATCAAAGGAAGACATATCGATCGCAAGTGAGATATTTAATGCCGTCGGGCGCAGCGTGATATTGCCCGAGCGCCTGATGGATGCAGTCACGGGCCTGTCTGGAAGCGGACCAGCATATATTTTCATGATCATCGAAGCGCTTGCGGACGGGGGCGTGCATGAGGGCCTTGACAGGAACACGGCAAAATTGCTTGCTGCCCAGACGGTACTTGGTGCGGCGAAGATGGTACTTGCTGACAGTACGCACACCGCAGAGCTGAAGGACATGGTGACCTCTCCGGGCGGCACAACGATACGGGGCATCAGGGTCATGGAAGAAAAGGGTGTCAGGGTGGCAATGATGAACGCAGTGATCGCCGCCTGCGAGCGTTCAAGGGAACTTGGCAAGAAGACCTGAAATGGACATACTTTCAGAGATCAAAAAGAAAGCAGGGACCAGCCATGCAAGGATAGGACTTGGGGTCGGGGAGATCCCACAAGGACTGATCAACAGTGCAGAGAAGGCGGGTGAATTTGCAGACGTCGTTCTTATCGGGGATGAAAAAAAGATCAAAGCTTCCGGCACAGGGCTTGAGATCATCGATTCGAACGAGCCTTCCAGGACACTTGTGGAATTAATGGCAGAAGGGAAGATAGACGGTGCTGTAAGGGGTACACTCAGCGCAACAAAGACCCTTTCCATGTTGAAAAAAAGGCTGGGTATCAGGAAATTGTACAGGATCGCGCTTCTTGAGACGGCAGAAGGCATACCTTTTTTTCTTGCTCCTGTCGGGATCGATGAAGGGAATTCTGTCGATGATAAGATCGAGCTGGTAAAAAGGGGCGTATCTCATATCGAGCGCCTCGGCATCAAAGCAAAGGTCGGGATACTGTCGGGCGGACGGTTTGAAGATGTGGGAAGGGATGCAGAGGTGGATAAAACGCTTGCGGATGCAGAAATCGTAACAAAAAAATTATGTGACAAAGGCATTGACGCAAAGAATTATTCAATATTGATAGAAGATGCAATTACACGGGCTAATTTTATAGTCGCGCCTGATGGGATATCCGGGAACCTGATTTTCAGGACGCTTGTATTCCTTGGCGGGGGACATGGTTACGGCGCTCCCGTGCTGATGGAAAAGGTGTTCGTGGATACATCACGCGTAAAAACTGATATTGCAAAAGCCATAATGCTTGCAAGCGCGCTTGCGGACATTTAGTGCGAGTATGTCCCTCAGAGACCTGCTGGAAAACAAACTGCCAGAAGGAGAACTTTCACTTGTCCCGAAAGGTTTTGAGGTAATCGGCGACATCGCGGTCATCAATATCCCGCCTTTTCTTGATAATAGAAAAAATATTATCGCGCAGGTACTTTCGTCCCACAGGAAGGATATCAGGGGCGTTCTTCGAAAGATAAGTATGATTGATGGCGAAAAACGAATCGGGGAATTCGAATTATTGCTTGGGAACAGCACAGAGACCATCCACAGGGAGAACGACTGTATATTTCACCTGGATGTTGCAAAAACGTTTTTTTCCGGGAAATTAGCGTATGAAAGGGCACGAATAGCACAATCAGTTAAAGACGGTGAGGATGTCCTCGTATTATTTGCAGGTGTGGGGCCGTTCCTGGTTCAAATAAAGAAAAAAAGGAACGTCAATATCACAGGACTTGATAGTAATCCTGAGGCATGTGCATATCTAAAAAAAAATGCACTGGCCAATAACATCGATGCCGGGATAATACTTGGCGATGCGAATTCAGTTGGGAACCTTTTCAATAAAACATTTGACAGGATCGTTATGCCCACACCTTACGGACAGGATCATTTCCTGAACATTTCAAGTACGGTATTAAAACCTGGGGGAATAATCCACTTTTATACATTTAAGAAAGATTTTGAGATCAGGCATTTTAAAAGATTACTTGAAGAAAGGGGATGGCAAATAAAGTTTATCAGGAACTGCGGAGGAGTAGCTCCCAGGGTGAACAGGTATGTTCTTGACCTGCAATTTCACTGATTCGTGCCTAGTACCGAAAGAGACATAATAATCATTTTCTGTCCTTCCGTATATCTTCTTTTCCGCGCATGGCTGATGCGATGATGGCAGGTACAGTGATCAATGCAGACAAAATGAATGCCCTCGTTATTCCACCTGTAAAAGCTTCCTGCACAGCTACGGGCATATGCGCTCCACCTACCACGAACATGTCCATCATCTCAGTAATTGAAATTGTTCCCATGATCAGCGGGAAGGCTATTCCCATGCTCAACACCATGCCTGCGCTATTGAAAAACGCCCTCATGGATGAAGCTACCCCGCGCCGCTGTGGAGTTACTGCCGACATGATGGCGCTGGTATTCGGGGGCTGGAACAACCCGGAACCGAAACTGTTGATGAACATCCATACGGCAAGTATCCAGTAGGGGGTATTGTAATGCATCGTCGCAAGACCCAGGAGACCGATGAGGGATATGATAAGTCCGACCGTGCTTATAATCCTGGAGCCGTATTTATCCGAGAGCACCCCGCCTATCGGGCCTGTTATCGCAAGACCGATGGCGAGAGGAATGGTGAGTATGCTGGCTGTAAGCGGGTCATAGCCCCACGGCCCCTGGAAGAAAAGGATGAGGAGGATCATTACCGCTCCCCTGGCTATGGAATTTAAGAGGGCGCTTAACTGTCCATAGGAGAAGATTCTTATCTTGAAAAGATTCAAATCCATCAGCGGATAGGTTGCTACCCTTTCTATACGCAGGAAGACAGCAAAACTTATAATCGCGATAACAAGCAACAGAAGCATTGGTGGCGATGTCAAACCGAGAACAAATCCTGCAGTGAGGTATATCATAGATGTGAGGAAGGCGATGGTAAATAATATCATTCCCTTGAGGTCGAATTTTTCTCCTTTCGGAAGTACTGCAATATCCTTTAATTTTAAATGCGCCCATACTGTGACGATAATACCGATTGGGACATTAATAAAGAAATTCAACCTCCAGTCGATTATTGTGAGGAAACCTCCCAGTATGGGTCCCACAACAAAAGCTGCAGCCATTATCATGCTCAGAATTCCCATTGCCTTTCCCAGCTCGCTCCGCCTGAAAGCGTCGGTTACTATTATGGTGCCGTTAGCCACGAGCATTGAGCCACCAACAGCCTGCAGCACCCTGAAAGCGATAAGCTGGCTTATGTTAGCTGAAAGGCCGCAGAGCAATGAACCGACCGTGAACACTGCAAGACCATAAACGTATAATTTCTTTCGTCCGTAGATATCTGCAAGCCTGCCCCAGGCTGGTGCGAGTATGGTGAGGAGAAGAGTATAACTTATCAGTACCCACATTATCCCGAAGAGGTCTGTGTTGAGTTTGACCATCATGGTGGGAAGAGCGATTATCAGGGTGCTGGCATTGAGGATCCCGACAAGCATTCCGAGAGAAGTTACCGAAAGGGCAGTCCATTTATAGCCATCTGGAATATTATTTTGTTCGATGTTCATCATACAAACGCACTACTGCATCCAGAATATTACCGGCTCGCGTTTTTCAGGGGTCGGAGGCACTGTCCTTGGATATCCGAAGATGAGCGGTGCTACGATTTTGTAATTATGGGGTATTTTTAGCTCTGCCATGAGTTCTTCGCTCTGCTGGATAACAGCAGCTCCGCCTATCCAGCAACTTCCAATGCCCAAAGAGTGGGCTGCAAGCATCATATTTCCTGCGCACATCGAGCAGTCATAATCGGTGAGGACATTGTTTTTGCTGCCAATCACAAGAATAAGAATCGGCGCATTATAGAACAGGTTAAAATTCTTATCCTGAAGCCTTTTCAGGAAATTAACCGCTCCTGCATCATTCCTTCCTTCAAGGTTTTTTTCGAGAATAGGTCGCGCGTAATTTGAGAGTTTTTTCAGCATCACCTTATTTTGTACAACTACGAAGCGCCATGGCTGAAGATTAAGCCCGGTGGGTGCATACCTGCCTGCATCAATAATTTTTCTGGTCGTTTCTTCAGAGAGCTGTGTATCGAGATATTCCCTGACACTGCGCCGGGTTCTTATGTTGACTATCACAGGATTTTCATCAGCCATCATTATCTTACCCCATTCTGGAACTTACCTGCAACCTCAGCTACACGCAGGCCGACATGCCTTGCCATCGCAAGACCAATCTCGTCATTTGTGGCATCGCCCTTCATTCCGGCTTTGGCGCTTCCACCCAAACCGTAGTTATTGCCCACCACGATCATATTCTGCATAAGCATCCACTGGAGTATGGAGTTTATGGTAAAAAGCTGGCCTCCATCCCTGCCCCCGCCCACTGCTATGGCGCCACCTACTTTGTTTTTCAGCAGGAATTCGGGGCCACCGGGAACACCCGGCCTGTCCTGAGGCGTGCCTTTTGCATACCGCAGTATTATGCTCCTGTCAAAAAGAGCCTTGAGTTGGGCGGTTATAGAGAGGAAATACACAGGCGAAGCTATGATTATCCCATCTGCTTCCTTCAATGCTTCATAAATGCGGGGTACATCATCATCTTTTATAGTGCATATCCCTTTTGATTTGTCAGTACGGCATGTCCCGCAACCGGTACATGGTTTGATTTTCTTGCCTGATAGGGCGATTAACTCTTGTTCAGCGCCCAGTTCAGACGCTGCTCTCAAAGCTTCCTGTACAAGTATGTCTGTGTTGCCTTTCGCTCTTGGACTTCCGGATATTCCTACAATTTTCATATTGCCTCCTTTTTATTATTTTAGGATTTTTAATACGATTGTTAAATTTAATATTTTAATAATTTATTTCAAGCGATACATATCATATCTCGATCTTCGAAAACAGATAGCTTCCGATGACCATGAACAATGCTGTGACCGCGAAAAGCACCGCGAAATCGTTGAAGAAGCCAATATGTATCTGACCTGTGAGAGCCCCTCTTAATCCATCTACACCGTATGTCAATGGGTTCAGGCTCGCAACTATGTCGATCGCTCCGGGAAGCCCCTCCAGGGGAAAGAGTGCCCCTGAGAGGAAAAAGATGGGCATCACAAGGAAATTCATGACCATCTGGAAACCCTGCATGTCTTCAAGGAGCGATGCGATGGCAGTACCCATTGCGGTAAAAAGTAAAGCAGTCAGCATCATTATTAACAGGGCAACTGGCAGGAGCGTGAGGTTTGCGGGGCGAAATCCGGCGGCAATAGATATGAAAAACACAATAATTCCCTGAAGGGTCGCGACAGTCGCTCCGCCCAGCGTCCTTCCTATCATTATGTTAAACCTCGATACGGGAGCAACAAGCGTTTCTTTAAGAAATCCGAACTGCTTGTCCCATATAATTTCTATTCCTGAGAAGATCGCAGTAAAAAGAATGCTCATGGCAATAACGCCGGGGGCCAGGAACTCAAGATAGTTCCCCTGGCCGGCTTTCTGGAATACAGGGCCGAAACCGTATCCAAGGGCGACGAGGAATAGAAGCGGCTGCCCCAGTGATCCAACGAGCCTTGATCGCGATCTTAAATATCGTTTGATCTGTCTTAGCCAGAGTATATAAATGGTTCGTATCATTATCTGCTCCACATCCTGCGGTTCATACGCATCTGATCTATGCTCCCTGCCTCTTCTTCGCGTATTTTCTTGCCTGTCAGCGACAGGAAAGCCTCCTCGAGCGAATTAGTGTTCGTGGTTTTCTTTAATTCTGCCGGGCTGCCCCCGGTAATAATCCTGCCATGATCTATGATGGCAACGCTATCTGCCACACGCTCTGCTTCATCCATATAATGTGTGGTGAAAAGGACGGTAATATCTTCGGTGGAGTTCAGATCCTTCAGGTATTTCCAGATATGATTACGCGTCTGCGGATCAAGCCCGATCGTGGGCTCATCAAGGAACAATACTTTTGGCGTATGCAGGAGCCCGCGTGCGATCTCAAGCCTGCGTTTCATTCCCCCGGAAAAGTGTTTCACAAGATCGTTTTTCCTGTCCAACAGCTCAACGAAATTGAGAAGCTCTTCGATCCTTTGTTTCAATATTTTATCAGGCACTTTATAGAGGACCCCATGGAATTCCATGTTCTCATAAACCGTAAGCTCGTCGTCAAGGCTCGGATCCTGGAATACGATCCCAAAAGAACGCCTGACAGCATCCTGATCATTGATCGGATCATAACCATTCACAAGCATAGTGCCGGACGTGGGTCTAAGAAGTGTCGTGAGCATTTTTATCGTCGTTGTCTTTCCTGCCCCGTTAGGCCCAAGGAATGCAAAGGTTTCACCGCGTTTTACTGAAAAAGAAATATTATCAACAGCAGTAAAGCTCCCGAACTTTTTTGTGAGTCCCTGCACCTGAATCGCGTAGTTTTCCTGATTTTTTGGTTGGCTCATAATTATAGAGGATAAATTGATATATTGTATGGAACCATACGATAGTCTACCCATATATTTAATAGTTTGTGCGAATAATTCGCATGAAGTTGCAATAAAAAAATGTGGTCATATGGACGAGACTGACAAGAAAATAATAGAACTGCTGCAGCAGGATGGAAGGATGGAAGATGTTGAGATAGCCCGGAGAACCGGAATATCGCATGATACAGTCAAACGAAGAAGAAAGAAACTCGAAGACGCGGATTACATCAAAATCCAGGCCAATATCAATCCGCGTAAGTTTGGCTATACAAATGTCTTCATCCTGGGGATAACTCTCGCTCCGGGCGTTGATGTGAGAAAAATATCAGAAAAACTGGTTTCCAAGAAGGAGTTCTTTTTTGTGGCGCTGTCCCTGGGTCCTACTCATTCCATAGTTGCTTCATGCTTTGCCCAGGATCAGATAATTCTCAATAAACTGGTTGAAGAATTAAGAACATGGAAAGAAATAGAAAAAATCGAGACCAATATCCTGTACGAAGTTTTAAAATCCGGATACCATGATATTCCAGTGATATCACTCTAAGGAAACAATTATATTCAACATTCACGAATCAACCGTGAAACGGTACATTTAATCCCCGGAAAATCATTGTTCAGTCCATGTTCATTAAAGACCTGGAAGATTGTGAAGAATTTACAGCCGGAGATAATTCAATACTGCGCGAACTCTTACATCCTGACAAGGCAGACCTGGCAATTCGCTACAGCCTGGCCCATGCGGTCGTCAGTCCCGGCCAGACCACGAGACCGCACAGGCTCAAAACCTCAGAAGTATATTACATCATGGAAGGCGAGGGAATTATGCATATTAATGGTGGATCTGAAAAAGTGTATCAGGGCCAGGCTGTTTATATCCCCCCGCATTCAAAACAGTATATTGAGAATACCGGGAGGCTCCCATTGAAGTTTTTATGCATAGTTGACCCTGCATGGAGGAAACAGGACGAGGAAGTATTACAAAGGTGACACAGAAGGCAAAACCCACGAAAGTTTTAAAGTTAATGAATACTGATTATAAGTTTGGATACGGTGATTTTTATACCTGAAACAGAAGAAGGAACAAAAAAAGTGGAACAACTTCCAGCAAAATGTATCCTTTGTTTGGAACATGACCAAAAATTATGTGATCAGTGTGATATTTATCATACAAAGTATTTGTTTCTGCCACATTCAAATAACCCAATAAGAAGTACATCTGACGATAATAACCATAACGAAGTAATAATGTCTGGTTTTACGTACTGGATGGTATCGAGTCATCATGACAACGCTTTGGAGAAAATAAAAAAGCAAGATAATCAATGTCTTCATAAAGGGTATCAAGAGGCACCGAAAGTACCGTCTGGTCACACATCATACATTTCACAACATTGGAACAAGTGGAGGAAGCGATGAGTGAAGATGTTAAGAAAGTCGATGATAATTTGGACTTCTTTAACAAAGTCCTATATAGGTAATTCAAAGTATTTATATGGTTTATCTTCATACAGCTTTGGGTCAATTCATTAACACCGATTTTTTCACTCAATCTTCGGCTTATAGAACAGCGTGACTCTGGCCTCTCCGGGAGGGACGTTCATCTTCCTGAAAAGCAGGTAATCCGGTGAAAGATAATGGGGTATATCCTCAAACTTGAACCAGTACCAGGACATCTTTGCGCTGTCAAGCCTCTTATACTCGCTGCCGAGCCGCTCCTGCACAATATCAGGTTCGTGGCGTTCATCAGTATCCTTTACTACGATGAGAGGAGCATTAAGATCAGCATAATCAATGTTCACCTTCCATTTAACATTGGGATAATGCCGCAGGTACCACAGGAACTGGGTCTCTATCCCGTCATCAGCAACCTCTACCTCGGTTGACTGGTTGCGGTACTGCCTGGATGTTTCAGATATCTTGCCCAGGAATTCAGAAAATCTCTGGGGGGGCTGTGCAGCCTGTATTAAAGGCCCTGCCGTGTTCGTATAACCATAGTAGTTCAGGAAAACGCTTGAATATACAAAAAAAGAGGAACTCACAACAAGAAAAATGACAGCCGCCGCCCGAATCTTTGGGTTGTATATTATTTTTCCTGATAGAATTTCCCCGATATAAGCCCCTGCAATAATCACCAGGGGCAGCAGTGGATTAAGAACTAACCACGGCACTTTTTCCTGAACATAGGAATAAACTATGAGATTGGCCATTGCCCAGTATCCCAGGAAAATCATGAGAATGTCGTTTTTCCTGTAATAATAGAAAATCCCGGCGATCCCGAAAACCAGTACCGGGAGTTCATAAAGCGCTATTATCGGAATATAGAAATACAGTGGGCCGCCCATGCGCTGTATGGAGTGCATCTGGTACCAGTGCGATACTGCTTTTAAAAAAGCAGCCTTCATGCCATAAAGATCGAACCACTTTCCTGTATAATAAAGCGAGAATATTACAAGAACAGCAATAATGAAAAAAGAACCTTCTGCAATTAAAATTAATGTTTTTCGGTTCCTGATTTTTGTGATCAGGCCCCTGTACCATCTTTCCCTGATAAAGAACAGTACCAGGAAAAAAACTATAAGCGCCATTATTATATACGCATTTTCTTTAAGCGCCGCCATCGAAGCAAGGGCGACCGCGCCGATAAACAGGTAAAAAATCCGCAGGATAGAATACCCTTCCCCGGCAAGTCCTTCCGCATATTTGACAGCGCATACCAGCGCCAGCAGTGTGAAGAAAGAGATGAAAATGTCTTCCCTGTAGAAGCGGGAATAATACAGGAACGATGGCGACAGGGCAAAAAAGAAAGCGCTGATCACAACCCCGGATTTTCCGATATATTTCCTCAACGGGATCAATAAGAGCAGCATTGCCCCGCCAAAAACTGCCGGCAGTAGGCGGGATGCATATATGGTGTCCCCGAAATGCCTGTAAATTTCAGACGTGGCGTAGTACATAAAAGGGCCGTGAAATGCAGGATCATATGAATAAATGCCGTCGTTGAACAATTTATATGTGAAAAAACCTACGGCAGCTTCGTCGTGGTGGAAAACCCTTTCGTCAAGATGGTAGAACCGGAGGAAGAAAGCAATCGCTATTATGATTATAAAAACAAGATACAGGCTTATGTCTTTCTTATTCACAGGCATAATGTTATCTGACTTAAAATACCTTTTTTACTTTAAAAAGCTTTATCAGCACTAATTCTTCAAATTTGTATCTGTCCGGCGTTCTGTCTCAGTAAGCTCTTGAGGCAATGATTTTTTATGTGCACTTTGTTTCAATACAATATACCATTCGTAAGCAAATAAAACGATACTGGTAAATCCTATCAATTCAAACAGTTCAAAATATATCATGGCGGAAGGCAGGTTTGTGCCCTCTAAAAATTCATGAATTATAAATGATATGCTAAACAAAAATACATATATCCATATTCTTTTAAAAAAAGGTTCATCAACAAATATCCCCAGCTTCAATTCTTTTTTATTCACATGCTTCCATGAGAACCATATTTGGATCGATAAGAAAATGAAAATCAGATACAATGAAAATATTATAAATTCCATATATCTATAAATGTCATATGCATTCACAATTTATACACTTACCGGATATTACTTAAAGCTTGGTGACCGCAAATCATATCCCGGTAAAACATTCATAGCATTTATGGTTTTAAAAAAACATTATTGGGTCATGCCAAAAATCAGGGTCAAGCTTTTTGCTAATTTCCGGGAATATGCAGGGACAAAAGAGCTTGAACTGGAAGGCGATACCGTGGCAGAAATTCTCGGAATTCTTTGCGAGAAGGTCCCGGCATTGGAAAAAATGATATTCAAAGGGAAAGAATTGCAGCCATACATCAATATTTTCTTAAATGGCAGGGATATACTTAATTCAGGAGGTATTGGAACAGTGCTGAACCAGGATGATGAGATCGCGATTTTCCCCCCTGTGTCAGGTGGATAATGTTTAAAAAAATAATGAATGCGGATCATGCAAGGGAGTTATTCCTGAAAGCGCTGGCACCTCTTACCGGATATGAACTTTTGCCGATAGAAGAAAGTGACGGAAGGATCGCTGCAGAGGAAATAATTGCCGGGATGGACGTACCTCATTACCGCCGCGCAGCTATGGACGGGTTCGCTGTCAGGGCATCGGATACGCTGGGGGCGGGGGGCAATTCCCCTGTTATGCTAAAGTTGGGGAAGAATGTTGAAAAAGGCGTGTGCGGAAGGGTACATACAGGTTCGCCCGTCCCTGAGGGTGCTGATGCCGTCGTAATGCTTGAAGATACTGTTTTTCATGACAGTATGGTTGAGATATTTACCCAGATACACCCCTTCAAGAACGTGGGAGAAATCGGGGAGGACGTACAGAAGGGTGAAACCGTAATTGAGGAAGGGCACAGGCTCCGTCCCTGCGATATCGCGGTTCTTGCCTCGCTGGGTATTGAGAATGTAAAAGTTGCAAAAAAGCCCCGCGTTGCAATAATCCCGACAGGGGAAGAACTCGTCCCCCGCAGGAAAAGGACGCTCAGGGATGGTGAGGTATATGAGACCAACGGGTTGATGGCCGACCTGTATATCAGGAAATGGGGAGGCATAACACGGCTTCATGATATCGTGACAGATGATCCCGCAAAAATAAAAGAAGCTATTACTTCTGCTCTTGACACCGACCTTATCATAATCAGCGGGGGGACATCGGTCGGGAAAAGGGATTATGTTCCTGCCGTAGTAGGATCCATGGGAGAACTTCTCGTCCACGGTGTTGGCATCAGTCCAGGCAAACCTTCGGCCATTGGGATGATCAACGGTAAACCCGTTGTATGCATGCCCGGATATCCTGTAGCCGGGATCGTGGCGCTTTACTGGTTCGCGCGGCCTGCTCTCTGGAAAATCGGGCGTGTCCCGGATGAACCGGAAAAGATCGTTCGTGCCATATTGGCTGAGAAAATAACCTCACGAACAGGTTATATGACTTTCACCCGTGTCAGGCTGGAGACCCCGCATGCGGGGTCTTATAGAGCCATACCCCTTGCAACATCCGGCGCCGGTATATTGAGTTCTGTCTCAAAAGCGGACGGGTTCGTAATAATATCTGAGAATGTCGAAGGGCGAAGCGCTGGGGAGGAAGTGGAAGTGGTGTTGATCGACTGAAGCTTATTCCGGTTTTATAAGTTCCCCGGCTTTAGATATGCAAATACGGTAGGAAACAGTTGAGATCAGCGCTGTTAATACAAGGGTGATAACAGAGACGAGTATAAAATGAAGAACATTGCCCGTTTTAATTAAAAAGTATATCCCGAAAGGCGCAAGGAGGACACCCGCTGCAAGTGCTGCCAGGAACATCCCCAGCAGCGCGCCCGAAATGCTGATGAAACGGTTCCTCACGGTCTCAGTGAAATCAGGGAACATAATACCCACTGTCAATCCGATAAATGACTCCGTAAGGATAAGTGCGACCAGGATAACGAGAAAAGCTATCGAGGTCCTGGATGCCGGATGTCCAAGGAGGACTATCCCGATCCAGAATACCAGTGCGAGAGGCAGGGATATGATAAGATTTGAGCCCACCTTTGCCCTGACGAATTCCCCGGGCGATAACGGGGATGACTGGATGTTCCAGAAAGCAGGCCCCTCCTGCCCGACGCTTACCGAAGAGTTCATGTAGGCGAAAAGCATGGCCCCGAAAGCCAAAGGGAAGGCAAGGAACATGGCATCCCTGGATAGGGAAAAACCATTTTTTGAGAAAAGAGAAGGGATTAGCATTGTGGCCATCATCACCACCGGGATTGCCAGGTAGTTCGCCATCTCCCTTCGTCTTGTGAGTGATTTGAAATCCTTCCTGATGACGGCGCTTTCAGCAGGATTCAAACCCAGCCTGCCAAGAATTCCTGGCGTGGGAGAATATACGCCGGTGGACAATTTGACCGACACTGGCACGGGCACCCAGTAAACCTGTCTTAACCTGACGCTGACCAGCAGGAGTACACCTGAAAAAGTGATCGTGAGAAATACATAAAGGGATGCCCGCATCAGGTTTGCATCTGTGAAGCCTGTTATGGCAAGCGAGGGCCAGAACAACGGAATATACGATGCAGCCGTAGCTGCGCCTGTTACTTTCCCCAGGATAAAGAACATGACCTGCGGATTAAAGAGAAGCTGCATGAACACAAATGATGCGATCAGAACGACCATTCTAAGGAACAACACCGTTTTCCCGCTGCGCTTATACAACAGCGACGAAGCCCTGTTAGTGAACGCCTTCAGCACTTCCAGTCCAAATGCCCCGATGAACATCGCAAAAAGGCTCATTGCAGCGGTCATTATCCATGCGCCGAAAAGCCCGAACTTCAAGACTATCCCGAGGGCTCCGCCCAATGCGAGGGCTAAGAAGGGGGAATAAGCATAGACCAGGGATAACGATGATGCCAGAACGTACTCTGAAGCCGATATGGGCAGGTAGTTGATCATATCTGTTGACATGAAGCCTGAGGAATAGCTCATTTCCAGCATCAATCCCGAAAGCATAAGCATAAAGAGAAGGAACATCGGCAGGTTGACCATTACCTGGACTGCAAGCGAGGGGTCAGTCAATACTATTGATAGCGCCCTGGAAAATACCAGAGCAATGATGAACGCTGCGATATCTATGAGCAATATGACAGATGTTTTCCTCAGGAAATCAAACATGCTGCTTTTTCCTGTTGCCCTGACCTGTGAAAAAGTGAACACCTTCGCCAACCTAAATACTGTTCGGAGGTTCATTTGAGCAGCGCCTCAACTATATCTTTTACATCCCCTGTCCCTGTCAGTTTGAGGAAAAGCTCTTCAAGCGTTGAGCCGGGCATGCCGGCCTGGCTTCGAAGGTTCGATGCTGTACCTTCAGCCAAAACTCTTCCCCCCGACATTATTGCTATGCGGTCGCACACAGCCTCTGCTATCTCAAGGACATGGGTGCTGAATATCGTAGAGACGCCTTCTTTTGAAAGTTGATGTATCAGGTCTTTCACTATCCTTGCAGATCTCGGATCAAGGCCGTTCAGGGGCTCATCCATGACAAGGAGTTTGGGTTTATGGATTAGTGCTGCCGTTATTACGGCCTTTTGCTTCATGCCCTGCGAGTAGCCGCTTAACATCTCGTTCTCCCTTCCCTCAAGCTCGAAGGCCCTCAGGAACTCGCTTATCCTCTCTTTCTTTGCCCGCACATCCATCTGGTGGATGTCGGCTATGAAATCCAGGTATTCGATAGCTGTCAGGAATTCATAGACCCTTGGGGTTTCAGGTACGTAGCCCACTATGCGTCTTACCTGAAGCGGATCTTTCCTGACATCGATCCCATCGACTTTAATAATTCCTGCATCAGGCTTCATCAGGCCCATGATCATTTTCATCAGCGTGGATTTCCCTGAGCCGTTTGGTCCGAGCAATCCGAAGACTTCACCCCTTCCGACCGCGAGGTTTACATTATCCAGAGCCTTCAATGAGCCGAAATACTTTGAAACCGAATCGATTTCAAGAACATGAGAATTTTCCATTTTGTTTACCTCGGAGTTATTTTATTCCCGGCAATTTGGGTTTCCACTTTGCTTCGATGGCCGGGTTGATAAAGTATGAGAGTTGCCACAAAAATGAGTACGGTCGCAGGAATGAAAAGCAATCCCATGCTTGGAAGGGTCAGCACTTCGAGGATTGCATGAACAGCCAGTAAAACAATAATCAGAGCATATTGTTTTTTTAATAATAAGAGAATAGTCCCGCCAAAGAGCAATAAAGTAATAGCTATGATAGAAAATGCGAACAAAAAGCCCTGTGTTTGTGCCAAGGATTCATAACCCTGATAACCAGTGCTCGTTCTGTATTCGTACAGTGGTCCAAAGGCAACGAAAAAGCCCATAAGAATACCGTAAAGTCCTCCTGCCCATAATAAAATGCGGGCGTTCTTGAACAATTTTAAGTTCTTTTCGTTGTCGTTTTTGTCGGTTGCTTTAGAATTATCTTCCACGATTTTCTTCATCCTTGATTTTGTTTATTTCTATAATTTTTTTATATTGTTTCTCTATTATAAGATATACAGCAGTTATCAGCAATGCCAAAATGAATGCCGGAACCAAATTCACTTTAAAGTAATCCTGTCCCATAAGGGAAGGGGTTGACATGATTTTCCAGAAATTTCCTTCAATCATGGTGCCTGCTGCAAAGATAAGAGCAATGAAAAAAACAGTTATTATCCGCAATAATTCCTTTGTGAATGAATTTGATTTTGGCATCCAGAGCTCCTACTTAACCATTGCTTCAACGAGCTGCTTCTCATCTATACCGGATTTTATAACTATTATATACGAATTACCGGGTAAATAGCCCTCTTTCGCTCCTATAAGTTCGCCGTATATAAAATCGCTGTTTTCAAGGGCAAAGCTGTCAATTAGCGCAAATTTCCGTGTTTCGTTGACCTCTAATTCTGAACCTGATTTGTTGAACCCGTGCAAGATAAGTGACGAACTGTATTCTTCGAAAGCTTTCCCGGCTTTCTGTTGTTCCTGGTAATAGAATGAAGCAATGTATATCTTATCTTTATAGTTGCGCGAAAACTTTTCTTTATACCCGCGGGGTTCATAGAACGACCAGTCGTATTTTTGCCATGGAACCTGGGTCACTATTTTATCTTCCAGTTCATATCCCCTGAAGATCAAAGCCATCATCGGTATCTGCTCCCCTTTCGGGCCAATTGTCGTAAGATCGAGTGCAAAATTAATTGAGGCGAATGAAACGATAATAAGAACCAGAAAGCCTGTGATTAATAGTTTCTTGTCGCCTGTATAGAATCTCTTTGAGACAAAATACCATACAACTATAATGACCGCAAGGGAAATAATCTGCGCCTGGGGAAGAGTCAGCTGGTTTGAAATTCCTAAATATGTGTTTATTTTTAGGTTACTGATAGTGATTGCCGAGAAAATAACAAGCAATCCGGCTGGAATTCCAAGGATTGCTGATAAGATCAAAAGTGCGATTTTTGAAGATTTATAATTCATTTTTCCCATCCTCACTCAGCCCGCAGTGCTTCCACAGGGTCAAGTTTTGCTGCCTTATTTGCAGGATAAGCCCCTGCCACGGTAGCTGTAACCACACCGAAAACCAGTCCTGCCGCAAGCGAACTCCATATGACAGCTATCGGTATTTCGCCGAACCTTGAAATGAGGAATGAGATCCCGGCCCCGATCGTTATGCCTATAAGGCCGCTCACGAAACCGAGAAGTCCTGATTCGAGTATGAAAATCATCCTGATGTTCTCCCTGCTTGCACCTACCGCCTTCATTACACCTATTTCTTTTATCCTTTCATTTACAGTAAGCATCATAACATTTACTATACCCACGCCTCCTACGGCCAGGGATACAGCCCCGATGCCGCCGAGTGCGAATTTTACCTTTGTCAGTATCTGGCTGAATCCTTCGATCCAGGTTTTCAGCATATAAACGATGTATCCCTCGTCTTTGTGCAGCCTTGCCAGGGATTCCTCTACCTTCTTTGATGTGGCCTCGATGCTGTCGGGATCTTCAACTGTTACGAGGATCTGGGAATAAGTATATTTTTTTATATCGAGCAAATCTTTCAATGCATCGTGAGTTGTATAAATCTCCATGCCTTCGAACAGGGAGTTCTGGTTTTTCTTTTTAAGTATCCCTGCGATCGTAAATTCCTTGCTTGCATTATTATTTTTATTCGTTATGGTCACCCTCATGCCCGGATTCAAAGGCATTTTAAACAACTTATCTGCGACATCACTGCCTATCACTAAGGCGCTCCTGTCGGATTCCTTCAGGAAGCGCCCTTTATCTATGGATTCCGATAAACCTGCTTCTTTTGTAGGTGAGATTGCTGTTATTGACGAGGCGCGCTCTTCATCCCTGAATTTGACAGACATCCCTCCGCTGGTTCTTGGTTTTGCCATTTTAACGCCTGCGGTGTTCATAATGGCATGCACGTCTTTATCATCAAGTTCTGCAGGTTTCTGGTTGATGAACACTTTTTCACCCTCGATGCGATAAACAGCCGGGCTGACGGTGATTACGTCCATATCCAGTCCGCTGACTATTCCGCCTACTCCCACAAGGAGTCCCTCGCCTATAGAGAGCATGACCACGATGGCAATGACGCCTATTACTATGCCAAGACCCGACATGATCGTTTTGAACTTGTTGCTTTGAAAGTTCAAAAATACCTGCTCGATGGCATCAGCAAGCTTCATCCGGATTTCGCTCTCCTGCGTCTCATAATTAAAAAGAATCCCGCAATTACAATAAGTGCCGCTGCAAGCGTAGCAATCACAGGAAGGAGAGCGGAATTGTTGGCATTTGCTGTATTCGCAGTCTTTCCGCCGTCCATCACCACGGCCAAGGTATCCGATTCGTGCCAGTTGTCCCCGTTTTTGAACCTGATCCTGAAACTCATATTCCCGGAGTTGTTGTTCACTTTCGGGTCGAATTTAACCGTGAAAAGTTCATCCGGCTCCATAGTACCGATAAAATATTCGGCAGGCTCGAATGTGGCATTGCCGTAAGGAATCACTGTTGCCGCCATAACTGTATTGGGTCTCTTGTTCGCAACATTAAGTATGATATTGCCGGGATTCAATTCAGGGGTCTCAGAGAGCGAGGCTTCTATGGAAGAAGAATCCACCCTTACCGGTATCTTCAGGTTCAGGCCGTAGAGCCTTGCGCTTCCTCCAAGATCAAAACCAAGGAAATAAGTGCCATCCGGGGTATTATTTTTAACCATTATCGTATATGAAAGTTCAACCGAGTCCCCGGGACCTACGATGCCTGCATTGTAATAGGGTTCGCTTGTTACGTCTATTACATCGTTCCCGATGAGTTCTGCAGATTGGATCTGCGCATTCATGCTGTAATCTTTGCCGTCCAGTTTGATCGTGTACGCTGAGGCGCTATTTTTCAGTGTCAGTGTAACCGTGGCTGCATCGCCGGCCATGAGAACCTCCGGGGAAACGGTGTATTTCTCAAGTTTTACGGTTCCCCTGGAATCCACGACATCACTGCCCACTTCGATGTTGAATTCCTTTTTTGTGAGTGTGCCATCCAGCCTGTATCCAAGTTCGATGGTATTTGTGCCGACAAGGGCGTTTTTATCCACATGCACATCAAACCTGTATCCGGCTTTGTCGTTTTTCCTTATGGTTCCCGGATATTTTACTGCGCTTTCCCCGGATTTGATGGAGAAAGGGTATTTGAGAACAAATTCAACAGATGCGCCGCTTACATCATTGTCCCCCGCGTTCTCGACCTGTACCCATATACTGAAATCCGAGCCAGGGCTCACAGGATATGGATCGTATTTTACAAGGTTGATTTTTAACGCATTTTCTGCTAATCCGGCGTGTGCCGCGCCTGAAAAAAATAGTATGATAAATAAGGCAAACAGGTTTTTCCATATTTGCGGGATATCAGGCATTTTCAATCCTCCCGTCCTTTAAACTCACAATCCTGTCGCAGCTCTGCGCAAGCCCCCGGTCATGGGTTACCATGAGTATCGTTCTCCCCTCACCATGTAGTTCATTGAATATCTGCATTATTTCCTGCCCCGTTCTTGAGTCCAGGTTTCCTGTCGGCTCATCGGCGAGCAGGATATCAGGTTCATTTGCCAGCGCCCTTGCAATCGCAACCCTCTGGCGCTGCCCGCCTGACAGTTCGGCGGGTTTGTGGTCTGCCCTGTCCCCGAGGCCGAGCATTGTAAGAAGCCGAAGAGCCCTTTTTACTCTCTGCGCTTTCGGGATGTCCTGGTAAACCATTGGCAGTTCCACGTTCTTCTGCGCTGTCAGGCGGGATATCAGGTTGAAAGTCTGGAATACGAAACCGATTTTCTTGCCCCTTATCCTTGCAAGTTCAATTTCGGAAAGGAGTGAAGTATCCCTGTCGCCTATGATTATCTTCCCGGATGTGGGTTGATCCAGGCAGCCGATGAGGTTCATGAGGGTGCTTTTCCCGCTCCCGGACGGCCCCATTATTGCCGCGAATTCGCCTTCTCTGATATCGAGGTTGATATCGTGCAGCACAGGCACTGCAATCCTGCCAAGATGATAAGATTTGGATACTTCCTCGATTTTCAGTACTGTTCTCATAGGATACCGCTTATCCTGAGGCTCCAGGCCATGGACAGGACGCTTATCACAAGCGGAATTCCTGCTACGATTGCCGATCTGGAGGGCGTGAGCCTGTGGGCGCTCTGTATGCCGAAAAAGAGGATTACCGATGCCCAGACCTGCATGAGCGTTGCGATTATGCCTGTGGCAAGCATGTAAGGATTATTATCCATTGCCGCCGGGTTTGTTTTTGATATTGTTATTGTCACTGGCTCCATCATAAAAAGCAATGCAAGCGTTATGATGCTTGCAAAAATCATGGGAATAAAACTGTAACCCGCAATAGTCAACATCTGCGGGGAGAACCTGCCTTCCCCGCCCAGTGCCAGTGATATCACGTGAATTATACCGGTGCCCACAACCCACAGGATGAAAATACTGACGATGCTGAATACTATGCCAACCATACTGATTATTGTCGTCATCGCCTCCATTGAGGACGGCATGTTCTCAAAACCCTCGTAACCGATGGTGACTTTGTTCAGCCGTATGAACGCAGCAAGTGCACCCAGGATGGCGTATATCCCCAGTATCGTTACAGCCTCTTCGATCATGGGATGCTCTGCTATGCTTTTCATTGCATTTTTGGGGTTTAGTAACGTTGCTTTTATTTTTTCTACGAAATTCATGATATTCACCTGGATTTATTAATCAATTTGAATTTGTTTTTGCACTATCGGGTTTGCTCCTGTTCATTCAGTGGTGCAATTAGTCAACATATGCGTGTTGACTATTTAAAGTTTTTGGCAAAAAGAGATGGTCCTAACCTGCATTATCTTTCAAATAATTTTTTTACTTAATTTATTTGTCCTACTTTAATATATTTTGTCATGAATATTAAATACCCAATTATTAATATCAATACTAAAATTGGTATTATTACCAGATCGTATCTGAGGCCCCCCAGGGAAGCAAGGAAAAACACAAGCGGAATACCTGCTACGACCGCCGATCTGGCAGGTGTGAGTTTCTGGATTCTCTGCACCCCTAGAAAGAGTATTACAGATGCGAATATCTGGAGGACTGCCGCTATTGTGCTTGAGCCGAAGATGTAGGGATTATCATAGATTTCTTTCCCTGCCGCAGGATTCGCAGGAGAAAGTATGATTGTCATGGGTTCTACCATAAAAAGTAACCCGAGGCTGATGAGACTTGCCAGAATCATGGGAAGAAAGCTGTAACCTGCGACAGTCATCATGTGGGGATAGAATTTGCCTTTCCCGCCCAGGAACTTTGAGGCCAGATGGATTATTCCCGTGCCGATGAACCATAGAATAAAAATACTTATAAAAGAAAATGCTGCTATTTCCGTATTCGACAAACGTGGGATGTCCCCAAATCCTTCGAAAACAAATGTGACCCTGTAGGATTGTATGTATGTAGAAAGCGCACCCAGCACTGCATATATCCCGACTATCACCAGAGCGTTCCTGATATCTGGCTGCTCTGCTATGCGTTTCATGGCGCCGCCGCCCGGCATGCTTATTACCGGGTTATCGAACCGGACTTTGTTTCTTGTCTCAAATGAGTTCGCATTCGGGCACCACCCCATTGTTTTTCTTACAACTTCTGTCACATTTACTGTCATGCTGGCCTCCTTACTTTATTATTAAAATCATAACAGGCTGCTCCGCAAAATCGATGCAAGTGACAGGATGTTAAATGCCAGGGGAATTCCTGCTACAACCGCCGATTTTGCGGGTGTGAGCCCGTGTATCCTTCGCACACCGAAAAAGAGTATTGCTGAAACCATGACCTGCATAATTATCGCGAATATGGTTGAGGCGAGCATGTAGGGATTACCATAGATTTGTGTATAACCCATTGGATTTCCCGGTGACACTGTAACTGTCATGGGTTCCATTATTAAGAGCAATGCAAGGCTGGCCAGACCCGCAAAAAGGAAGGGAATAAAGCTGTAGCCAACCATCGTTATCATGTGTGGATAGAATTTACCTTTCCCGCCAAGAACCTTTGAGACAATATGGACTACTTCTGTTCCTATAACCCACATAATGAAAGCGGATACCAGTGCGCCCAGAACGATAAATTTTTTCATTATTGACATCAGGCCCCCCATGTCAAAATTCCCATATCCCTCGAACACATATGATATTTTTTCAGCCGATATATACACACCGAGTGCATTCAGGATGGCATAAATCCCCACTACCACCAAAGCGCCCTTCATCCCCTGCATCTCTGAAATTCTCCTGATGGCGCCGCCGATACCGCCTGAGGCGCCTGCCGGAATGTTATCGAACCGCACCGGTTTTCGTGCCTCAAACGCGCTCGCATTCGGGCACCAGCCCATTGTTTTCCTTATGATGTCAGTTACATTTATCGCCATTTCAATCACCCGGCCTTTTATTCTTATGGAAAAAAGCAACAAGTATGAAAGTGGCGATCGGCCCAAGCAGGAGAGAAATAAGGAACCAGTTAAGGCCGCTCCTGTTCTTTCCCTGGGCTATCCCTGCATTGATCAATGCAAGCGTCCCCCAGCCGATAGCGTAATCAGGTGCCGGGGTCATGGAAAGACACCTCTGATTGAGTCCCTGCCTCCAATATGCAATTCAATAATATCGCTTATCTCAGATGCTGTTTTTTCGTCTGTTATAATGGAATAGTAAGGCGAAATCTCATACCATTTTTTCGTTTTGGATTCGATATACAATTGTGTGTCCAGGCCATGATGATGCCTCTCTTCTTTCCTTTTTAACAGAAGATAAAGGGGAAGTGCGGGCGTTGCTAATAATATAACCCGCCATTCCTGCATTATTACGAATATAATAAATGCGGCAAACAATATACCCAGTAAAATAACTTTGGTTTTCATTGAATATTTTTTGAGTTCCCATTTGAAGGACTTGATCGATCTGATATCGCTGTAATTTAATGTAAATTGTCTCAGCCTGAAGGAATTATAATACACTCCATTTTTATCTACACGGATGCCTGCCTGAAAACTCTTGAGACTTATGAAGTAATAGAAGGCATAAAGTGTAACAACCGCTACGAACAGGACTGAATAATCCATATGGCGGGAGAAATTAGCCAGTATGGAAAAGCCTGCTACAAAGAAGAAAGTCATTATGGCCGTATTGGCAGGGAAGACGACATTGCAGGATTGGATTGGCCGGATTTGAACTGATTTACCTCCCGGGCTTATTGGGTGATTTGCATAATAAAAGGGTTGTTCTGGTTTGTATGTCCACGAATTTACAGACGGGCACCAGCCCATCATTTTCCTGATATTCTCGATAAATGCAGTCATTTATTCCTCTTATCGTCAGAAGCAATATCTTTCAATAAAAAAAATTCATAGTCGTTGCGGGGATAAACCAATATTTCCCTTTCATCTGCCTTGATTTTAATTATCTTTGGATATCCGGATATCCTGAACATAGAATACGATACATAAGCCATTCCAAATATTGCAATAATGTACAGATTTTTCATGACTGGATTTTGAGTTTCAATTGCATTCAAAATCAACGAAATAAAAAACAGTGTAAATACGATCGGGCCAAGCTTATATTTTTTAGCAGGATTTTCAAAAATTACTACGCTGTTGACACTATTTATTGGGATTACGATATTTTTTAAAAAAGAAGATATCCTGAATGTTGCATTATTGACAGAAAGTTTTGTTTGAAATAATATGAAAAGCAGTTCACAAAGGATATACGCCAAAACAAATACATACCTGAATGTTCCTGCCCATGCACTTCCGATCAAAATTAAACCGGTGAGTGCCAGGAAAATAGCCAGTATGAGCCTATCAAATATCTGGACTTGCACATTTATGCCATCCAGAAACCCGGTATTAGCACTCTTCTTACTGTTATATGTATTGTCCTGGATAAACACTTTTTCAGTGATTGAAAATTTTGTTTTTTGCGGGCACCAGCCCATGATTTTTCTAATGTTCTCAGTAAAAGCAGTCATTTCATCCACCCTTATGTTGGCTTACTACCAGCAAATTCTTTCAAAATCAAAAACTCGTGTTCGTTGCGGGGGTAAAGAAATATGTCACTGCCATCTGCATTGATTTTTACGATCTTCGTGTTATTATATATACGGATGCTGAAATATAGGAAGTATACCCATGAAAATATTGATATAATGAACATGTTAGTCCATATCGGGCCTTTGAGAGTGAATAACAGGAAGATCAATTGCATTGAGGCCAATATTAACAAGGCCAAATGCCGAAATTTGTTCCTGCCGGCGCTGTTCTCAATTATTTCCACGTTGCGGATGCTATTTTTAGGGATCAGGATCTCTTTTGATAATGGCGCGCTTATTTTCAATGCTCCATTTCCTACAGATGCCTTTGAACGGCTGAATATGAAAACCAGAGCAATATAAACAAAAAATGAAGGGAGCACGTATCCATATGTGCCTGCCTTCTCACTTCCGAACAAAACCAGGGCTATGAAACCCAGAAGGACTGCCAGCACGCGCCATTCAAACCCACTCTGGATGGGGATATCCATACTCCCGACAGATTGATCATTAAAGGCACGGTTCTTACTGCAATTGGCATAACCTGATATGAACAAATCTTCAGCACTTGAGACGATTTTTTTCTGCGGACACCAGCCCATGATTTTTCGAATGGCTGCTGTTACATGGAGCGTCATGATCTCTCTCGATTCTTTTTTCTTATATTATTCAGAATCAGAATGCTCGCAAACGAGCCTCCTCCAAGGATGGGTAATACCCGGTTCATATACTGTGTTCCCTCAAGAATCGTTGAAATAGCAACGATAACAGACGCCCAGATTAATGCTATCAAAATAACTTCGGTATTTCCAGAGCAAAGGTTTTTTTTAATTCTTTGCCATGGCAATATCGAGTCTTTTATCTCCATTTCAGGCACAATTATCCCCGCAGTTTTTGTATTCACATTCGGACACCATCCCATCAATTTTCTCTTTTTTTCAATATCAGTTGTCGTCATGCCAGCCCCCTCAATTTCTCGAACAATTCCTCAGCCAGCTTCGTCGGGTCATCGGTCCTCTCAAGCTTGATCTTCATTTCATCCGCAAAGTCCCACAGCAACTCAATACACTGCGCGTACCTCGTGCAAGCGCCGCAGTTCCCTTCATGCTCGTACCATACCTGCATCCCATGCTTTGCAGACACGAATATAATTGCGCCGGCATTGAAAGGGACAGAGTGCCCGAACAGGATGCCGCGCTTTGCGTTCACTCTCTCCATTTCTATCTGGTTCGCGCGCGCCATCTCAAGCAGCGTCTTTTCTATCCTCTCATCCATTGTTAGAAGCGCCCGTGATACCGCCTGCTTGGATATGTTGAACGTGCGCGCGATGTTCACATTCAGAAGACCGCTGCGTCGCAGCTTCCAGAACTCGAACTGTTTATCGTTTAGAGGCAGGAACATGAGTCAATATATGTATGTTTACTATTTAAACATTATGAGTTGTAAAAAGGTAATATATAAATTCCTATCGTAGCCGCAAGCGTTATTTAATTTTGTTTTTTTTAATACTCTTGATTAACATATATGCCTTGGTATCGTAAGATTAAAATATTAAGAATTCTTATTATGGTATGGGAGCAAACATGAAATCTATTGAGATAAAACAACTTGACGAGAAAAATGAAGAAATCGCAGACGCTCTTATTGCCATAGGCATGAGCAGGAATATCGCACGAACACTCAGCTATCTTCAGAACGTAAATGAAGCCACATCAGTGAACCTCGAAAGGGGGACCGGGTTGCGGCAGCCTGAAGTCAGCATTGCCATGAAGCAGTTGAAAGAACGTAACTGGATAGTTGAGCGGGAAGAGAAAAAACCTGGCAAAGGAAGACCATACAGAATCTATTCCCTCAAAGTCGGGTTTAATAATATAATCTCTGACCTTGAAAAGCAAAAGAGAAAATCTGCCGATGAAGTGCAACTCAGGCTAAAACGATTGAAGGAATTAGGGAAAGAATAAACCGAATCAATAAAGTATATATTGCAATCCTTCATATTCAGATGAGGTGATAACGATGCAGGCGGAAGTTTCAACATTGTTCGGTTTAAACATGTACACTAATAAAGGGATTTACATCGGAAAAGTAAATGATGTTATGCTTGAAGTAAATGATAAAAAAGTTGTAGGTCTTGCAGTGGGGAAACTGAACCCGGATGTGTTTGATACTTCTTCCAGCAAAGGAGTTGTCATCCCATATAGGTGGGTCACGGCCGTAGGCGATGTTGTTCTTATCAGGCATGTCAAGGACCAGTTCAAGAAACCCGAAGACATGGCTGAAGATTATGAGATAGGTGAAGAAGAGGAAGAACAATAGATCTTGAATGGCGGTTTTCCAGAAAACGAGATGAAGGAGAGGGAAATCTATTCCAGCCTCCGCATATTCCCTCCTTTTGCAGTAAGGATTGACGGGCGAGGCTTTCGGCGCGCTCTTGAAATACTGGAATTGAAAAAACCATATGACGAAAAGTTTGCCCGCGCCATGGCAAATTCTGTGGAGGTCTTCTTTAAGGAAAGCGGTTTAAACCCGTTGTTCGCCTTCACGTTCTCAGATGAGATAAGTTTCTTTTTCTTTGAGATGGCGTATAATTACAGGATCGAAAAGATCGATTCGATAATTCCGAGCTTCATTTCTTCAGCGTTTGCCATCCAGCTTGGCCTGAAAAATCCTCTATCCTTTGATTCAAGGGTCATCCTGCTGGGAAGAGAGGACATTTACAGGTACCTTTTATGGAGACAGGCCGAGACATGGAGAAACCATGTAAGTTCTTATGGATACTATACGCTGCGAAACACCGGATTGAGCGAAAACGATGCCGCATGTCGTTTAAAAAATATGAAGGCAAGCGAGATACATGAACTTGTGTTCCGCCACGGCGTCAATCTTGCAGAAACTCCTGCCTGGCAGAGATGCGGCATACTGGTTTACAGGGAGACCTTTGAAAAACAGGGCTATGATCCTATCAAAAAAACCGAGGTCAGGACGCAAAGGACCAGGATAATCCAGGAATGGAATACGCCAATATTCAAGACCCAAAAGGGGCAGGAACTCATCCATCGACTGGTATCCTGATATTTGGGTCAATTTTTGCCTGTATCAATACATTATATTATCTATGAAATAGTAGCTCGTCGGATTTGAGGCGTCCATATGGAAATCACACTTATACTCATTGCAGCTTTTGCGGTAGCCGTTTTCATGGGTCTAAATATCGGCGGCAATAATGCCGCCGCCGCAATGGGAGCGGCCTATGGTGCAAAAGTCCGCACAAAATACCAGGCAGTGATGTTAATAGGCGTATTTTCCCTGCTCGGGGCTGTATTCAGCGGCGAGGAAGTGATAAAGACGCTCGGCAAAGGGATACTCCCTTCAGGGACGATACTGATGGAAGGGGCCATAATCGCAGTCGCTGCCGCCGGGATTACCGTATTCCTTGCAAACATACTGCGCGTCCCCATATCCACAAGTCAGGCAGCCGTGGGAGCCGTCGTCGGGATCGGGCTTTTCTATGGCCCCTCAAAAATAAACACTCCACTTCTCGGATACATCGTAAGCTGGTGGGTGGTCACGCCGATCCTGGCATGGCTGCTTGCGTATATAATGCGAAAATACCTTTACACTGACATTCTTGTATGGCTTGCGGACCACCATGAATCGGATGTCTCGATACGTAAATCCCTGAATATACTCTTGACAATTTCAGGATGCTATGTTGCTTATTCAGCCGGGGCAAACAACGCTGCAAACGCGGTCGGCCCCATTGTCGGTGCAGGTGGGATGCAATCTCTTTACGGCGCCATATTTGCCGGCCTTGCCATCGGTCTTGGCGCCCTTCTCATGGGCGGCCGCGTGCTTGATACCGTGGGAAAGGAGATCACTGAACTCTGCGTGATCCGGGCAACGTTCGTTGAGTTCACATCCGCCATAATCGTCCATATAGCCTCGATCCTTGGAGTCCCTGTATCGCTCGGGGAGATAGTAGCTGCCGGTGTGATAGGGATAGGATGCGCGAACAGCGGCATGCATATAGTAAGAGGGGAAGTTGTAAAGAAAATCGTGATCGCCTGGGTTATTTCACCGCTCCTCGCAGGGACAGTGGCATTTGTTTTAATGAACCTGATTTAGATATTTTGGTATTTCAACAACAAAAACCGCCCCACCTTCGGGATTATCTTCCACCCATGTCCTGCCGTTATGCAGTTCCACGATCCTTCTGGCAATTGCAAGGCCCAGGCCCGAACCCTTAACACCTGTCTTATCCATACGATTGAACCTCTCAAATATCCTGACCTTATTTGTGTCGTTTATGCCTTCACCGAAATCAATTATTTTTATATTCCAGGATTTTACGCTATCTTCTCCTTCCAGAACGACCTTTTTACCCCTGGAGGCGTATTTTATGGCATTGGATATGAAATTATCAAAAACTTCTTCAATTATTCTATTACATCTGGCTGGCATGCTCCAGGTAATGTTATTTTCTATCTTCATTTCCTCCCCGGCTGCAAGAGGAGCAAGAGTTTCAATAACTTTTTCGATTATATCTTTCAAGTCAGTATATTTCAATTCAATACTTTCCAGACTCTCAAGCCTGGAATACCGGGTGGCGGAATCAATCAGATCCATTCCCTTTACAAGATTTCTTTTAACGGTTTCCAGATAAGCTATTCTCTCAGGATTTGTCTCACTTTCCTTAAGAATTTCAATATAGCCATTTGCAGTGTTAAGAGGATTTAAGAGATCATGGTGCATAATATCAATAAAAAGTTCCTTCATGCGGTTGGATTCTTCAAGCTCTTTTGTATATTTCTTTATCGCTTCCTCGGCCAGTTTACGCTCCGTTATATCCCTGTCAAATGCAAGTATATATTTATGATTACCAAGTTCAAGTAATCCTGCATTCATCTCGACCGGAAATACAGTGCCGTTCTTCCTGCAATGGTAAATATCTTTTTTGATCTTCTCTCCTTCCAGCATGCGCTGGATAAGTTGAGGGGCGACTCTGGCAACATCAGGTGTATCAAGCTCTGTTATTTTCATAGCCAGTAGTTCATTGATAGAATATCCATCCATTTCTGCTGCTGCCTGATTTGCGGCTACTATGCGACCTGCTTTTTCCCCCTCTGCATCCAGTATAAAAATGGCGTCGCTGGCATTTTCGAACAGCATCCGATAACGTGTCTCACTCTCCTGAAGCACCTCCTCCGCCCGCTTGCGTTCAGTGATGTCCCTCATGACGCCAACCAAAGCTATGGGTTTACCGCTGGTATCTTTAACCATGGATGTGGTAAGCCATATAGGGATTTCACGCCCGTCCTTATGTTTTACCATGAGTTCTCCTTCCCATGTACCAGTATCCCGTATAGAGGGAAGGATCACCCTGGTAGCAAACCAGGGATCAACATTCAGTTCATTGACGTGCTTTCCATTTAATTCCAAACGGGAAAAACCATAGATCTTCTCCACCGCCTTGTTAGAATAGACTATATGGCCATCCAGGTTCACAATTTGAAATCCATCCGGGGCTTCTTCCACGGCATTAGAGTAAAGTCTCAGCTCCTCCTCTGTGCGCTTTCGCTCAGTGATGTCGCGTACATATTCGATAGCCCCTCTCATCTGCCCTGTTGCTGAATCTATCATCGGGAAACTATAAATTTCAATCCACCCGATATTCTCTCCATGGGGCCCGCTTTTTTGAACAACTTCATGTGCTGATTCGCCGGTTTTAAGTGTTTTAATGGCGGGGCAGACTTCACACGGTTCACTCCGGCTGTGATAGGCTTCGTAGCATTTCTTACCAACCAGCGGCACGTTATGCGGATACCACTTTTCAGCCGTAGGGTTTGTACGGATAATATTCATGTCCTTATCAATGATGCCAATACCGTCCTGTATACTGGCAAAAATGCTTTCCAGGAAGCGTTCAGCTTCCCGTATCTTCTCTTCTGCCCGCCTGCGGTCCGTGATATCTCTTACGACTTTTATTCCTGCAATGATATTACCTGTCGAATCCCTTAAAGGCGAAGTCGTAAATTCAAAGTAGGAAGTTCCTCCATCTGTGACCACTTTTTTTTCCGCCCTGTGGATCTTTCCATCCTTTAAGGATAATTCAACAGGGCAACCTTTACAGATTGTATCCTTATCCCCATACGTTTTATAACAGTACTCGCCAACACGGTCCCCAAACAAATCATTCTGTATCTGGTTTTGATATGTTATTTTATAATCAGTATCCTGGATGATAATCCCGTCACCTATGGCTGAAATGATCGCATTTGACTTGTTTTTCTCTTCCTCAGCTCTTGCGATGGCCGACCCAAGCGCTTTCTCCACCTGCTTGCGCTCGGTAATGTCCCTGATTATCGCCATTTCCGCAGGCCTGCCATCGTATTCGATTAGAGATGCATTTATTTCAACGGGTATGTTTTTGCCATCTTTTGAGATTATCCCTATTTCACATTTATTCGGGACATCTTCTCCTGCCATTCTTCTTTTATACCTGGCAAGCACAAATCCTTTGAAATCAGGGGAAATAAAATCAATGAATGGCTTTCCTATTGCATCAGTTATTTTGAAACCTGTGATTTCAGCCATCATTGAATTCACAAATTTTAGCCTGCCGTCCTGGACAATAACAATGCCGTCATTTCCTTTTTCAACAAGGGTTGAATATTTTTTTTCACTTTCCTGCAATGCTTTTTCTGCTATTTTTTGCTTGGTAATATCACGTGCGATCCCCATGCTTGCTATCTTGCCGTGATAATTTATCAGGACAATTTTCATATTGGCCAGGATTTTTGTCCCATCCTTGCGCAGTCCATGAAATTCGTATTCATTGGGGACATTTTCACCATTTAACCTTCGATGATATCGATCAATAACAAACTCCAGGTCCTCAGGAGCAACAAATTCCCCAAACTCCCTGCCGATTATTTCTTCGATCTTGTAACCAGTAGTCCTGGCAAAAGCCTCGTTGACATACTGGATTTTAGCATCCTGGATAATGAAGACGCCATCCTGGATATTTTCAACCAGCATGCGGTACTTTTCTTCTGATTGCAGTAGCGTATCCTCTGCACGCTTGCGTTCTGTAATGTCGCGTGCCGTGGTAATGAGTAATCTCTGCCCGCCAATATCCAGCAAATCCACATTCATCAGTGCTGAATAAATTGTCCCGTCTTTGCGCTTCAGCCTGACCTCAAGGTCTCGCACATTTCCATTTTCAACCAGTGCCCTGATCAACAACTTGCGCTCCTCTGGATCAACATATGTAGCACCAACACCTGTTTTTCTTAGTTCTTCCAATGTGTAGCCGCTCATCTCCTGAATAACCCTATTCGCATCAAGGATGTTGCCTTCAAGATCGGCGATCCCTATCCCCACAGAAGCGGCATCGAATAGAAAACGGTACTTCTCTTCCGATTTCCAGAGCGCTTCCAGTGCTTTGGTATTCTTTAAGTTTTTCCTCTTTGTTGCTTTCCTGGCAGTATTTTGTGCGTTTTTTGCAGTCATAGCTATTCTAATGGTTCTGCGAGCATGACTATTGAATAAAGTACTTCCTATCTACATCCCAATATGAAACAGGACACATTTATGTTTTTTGATGTGTGATTCTCTTTTTTTAGTCAGATCCCTTAACTGATCCTTTAATTGCTCTGGAAACTTCATCGGTGGAACTGGAGCCCCCAAGATCCGGGGTAACTATTCCATTCATAAGTGCATTGTCCACAGCCATGCCGATGACACCTGCTTCTTTTACCTTTCCCATCCATTCAAGCATCATCCTGACGCTAAGGATGGCAGCTATGGGATTGGCTATCCCCGCTCCTGCAATATCAGGGGCGCTGCCATGGATGGGCTCAAAAAGCGCATAGCGATCCCCGATGTTCGCACTCGCGCACAGGCCAAGCCCGCCTGCTATGGCCGCGGCTTCATCGCTCAGGATATCCCCAAAAAGGTTCGTTGTCACTATGACATCATACTTTTCAGGGCTAAGGATCAGATCATATGCCATTGAATCCACGAGCTTTTCACGATACGCGATACCGTTTTTCTTTGCAACGCCTATGCAGATATCGCGGAAGAAGGAATCTGATTTCAATACGTTTGCTTTGTGCACAATGGTTATTTCTTTATTCCTTCCTTTTGCCAGGATGCATGCGCGTTGTGCTATCCTCTCGCTGCCCCTTCGCGTTATGACCCTGGTAGTGTAAGCAGCATCCTGTTGCAGTTCCTCTATGCCGGAATACATACCTTCCGTGTTTTCCCTGACAATGACAAAATCAAATTTTTTAACGCATGGCAATTTGACTTTTTTAAGGGGCGCAAAAGGACGTATGTTAGCATACAGGTCAAGTTCTTTCCGCAGGCGTACAAGCACGCTTTTATAATTGGGATCTGGCGGAGTGGTGATCGCCCCGAACAGCACGCAGTCGCATTCCTTGATGATGCTGATATCCTCATCTGTGATCGCGCTTCCCGTACGCTCCCACTTCCCGTAGCCTATTTCAAGAGGTATTTTCTCGATATCAAGACCAAGGGCATCAAGCACGCTCAATGCAGCAGGTAATACTTCCAAACCGATGCCGTCACCGGGGATTACTGCGAGCTTCATTTTTCATAAACATGTTTTCGATGTTCAACATCTATCACAAAGAGCATGAGTTTTTCATCCTGTATTTGGTATAATATTCTATATTTCCCTATACGAAATGACCACATCCCTTTAAGTTTTCCTTTCAGCAGTTTACCTTTATACGGATTCTCGCTTAATTCCCTGAGACCTTCAACGACCCTATCTTGTATAGGTCTTTCAAGCATAGAGAAGTCTCTATCAAACCTATGCGACAGAATAAGTTTATACTTCATATCTATGTTTCTTTAAGAAATCCTCGAAACTAATAACTCTGCCACCTTTTATGTCCTGTAAACCATCTTCTATTGCCCTCAAAGTCTCACTATCATTTAGGATCTCAAGGGTCTCGATTGTAGATTCTATTTCAATATCAATCTTTTTTAAGGTTTCAATAAAGATCTCGGTTGTATTTTCTGCTTCAGCCGCTGAATTCATCTCTTTATCCTCTTAATGCCTTCTTACATTTATCTTCCATTGTATTTGAGTCTTTATGAGTTCTTAGATTGATTCCCTTTCAAAACCTTCACGAGCATCCTTATCGCATCCACGATATCGTACTCCGATGCCCCCCAGTGCACCACTGCCCCGTCAATGCCATTGATGTTTACCATGCCCGATTTCTTGCTCTGGCAACACCTTGTGATGAACGGCTTCGTTGGCATGTACAGCTCTGCCTTGAGAGGACACATGTTTATGTGCCTGTAAGTGAGATTCGGGAACCGCAGTTCGAATATCTGTTTTGAGATATCACAGCCCACAAGTTCTGAATTGTCCTCGATATCAGTATCTGTGTCAAGATATTTTCCTTTAAGTTCCGAGGCATAGAACGGGAACACCATCTTCTCGCTCTCGAACTGGCGCAGGTCGATGAGTTTCTTGCCAAACCTTACGTTCATCTCACCCAGTATCCCACTTTTTACAAGCCTGTCTATGGCAGAGGCCAGCCAGGGAGGTTCAGGAGGTGATATATCGATTATCTCTATCTCCGTCACCTCATGAAGGCTCGGTTCATGCACAAAAGTGATGTGCCTATCCATGCCTTCAAAAATAACTGTGTTCACAGTTCCTTTGCACAGCGGGATTGCGGCTTCGATAAGGCGCGTCCTGTCATGGGCATCAAGTTTTTCCTGGAATTTCTTCACCTGGTTCCCTTCTGCAATAAGTTCAAGCGAGACCAGTTTTTTTAGCAGTCCCTCTCCTTCGCTTTTTGCCCTGTATATCGCATAGCCACCGGCCATCTCGGAAATAAGATATTCCGTTGAAAAATATATCGGGCACCCGATCCTTTGCGTGGGGTCGGTCCTTGTCACGCCAACGCTTTTATAATCCTGGGGAAAAATCATTGCAGTGCCTTCTTTTTCCTGTGTTCCACAAGCCCGCCGTCAGTGAGTATATCAAGCAGGAAATCGGGAAGTTTCATCCCTTGATATATATTATTTTTATTCTTCACAAGCCCTTTTTCAAGGTCGATCTCTATGATATCCCCTTTTTCGCATTCGATTTTAGCTTCAATGATCGGAAGGCCGACATTGACAGCGTTCCTGAAAAATATCCTGGCAAAAGACCGGGCGACTATGCATGCAACCCCGGCATGCTTTAAAGAAAGGGGCGCCTGTTCCCTGGACGAACCGCACCCGAAGTTCTCACCAGCCACTATCACATCTCCTTTTTTCACTTTCTGCGGGAACTGCGGATCTATACCTTCCATGACATGCGCCGCGAACACGCTCATATCAGTAGTTCGCAGGTATTTGCCCGGAATAATTACATCTGTATCGATATTATCGCCGAATTTCCATACTCTTCCTGATATCTTGTTAAAGCCTGTCTTCATTGCGTTGGGTATTGTTCACTGCAAACATAATGATTTTGGTAAAGCGATGTTTTTATTATTAATAAAAAATGAAAAAAAAGGAATGTTCAACCGGGCTTTATCTTTTATTTTGCCTGAAGAGATAAATTGCGCCCAAAATCGTTATTGCCAGCAACAATTCAAATCCCGGGGCTTTTTCTGTTGTGCCCGGCTTTGTAGCATTGGCCGTTTGGGTCGGGCCTGCCGCCGTTGTCGCAACCGCCGCAGCCCTTGTTGCGACAGGAACTGCCACACCTTTAATTCCGCTTATTGCAAAACTTGAGAAAGAGTCTGTCATGGCATCATAATAGGTATAGGTATTGTCTGTTGACGTTTCCTTTGTTTCGATTTGCATCCACTGGCTTCCATCCCACCTGACCATCTTCACATCGCTCCTTGCAACGTTATTCTCATCAATCCATGAATTTGCGACTTTGAATTTGATAACGGCTTCCTTTATGTTCCTTGGCACAGCAAAACCGTATGTACCGACCCATATGTTAATATTTGAATAAACTTTACCGGGGGGAGGGCTTTTTACAAGAACTGAAGTATTTCTCAGCACCTCAACTGCGGTATTGATCTCACCTGCACTGACATTACCCGTTATATCGACGGATGATATCGGGTTGCTGCTGTTCGTAAATACGTAGGATGTGGTCTTATCTTTATAAATATGCATGTCGTATTTTTCTTTTACTATTATATTGCTGAAAGCCTCACCTGAAGCGCCTCCTCCGCCACCGCCGCCACCTCCGCCTCCAGGCGGGCTTCCATCTCCGCTATATGTGGCGGTAGGTGTGCCTGTTGTATAAGTACTGGTCGGAGTACCGGTGACAAGGGTCGAGGTAGGAGTACCTTCGACGCTAACCGCAATTCCCGGCACAACCCAGAATAGGAGCATTCCCAGCAATACAAATAGTATCATTTTTTTTCGATCATGTGAAAACATATTATCATCGCAGACAGTAAGTTTTACACCTTAATATTACTTCTTATTTTTTATGAACCCGGAAAATTAAAGAAGGAGATATTTACATATCTCCTTCAGGATTTATCTCTTTCTCCCCGACAAGTACAAAATTCCAATCGTGACAACTGCCAGGATTACTTCAAATCCCGGCGTTTCGGTGGGAGTAGCTACCGGAGGTTTTGTTTCTGTCGGGCTTGGTGCAGATATTAAAGCTTCGGTTGAACCCGCATCATTTTTTATCCCGCTTATTGCGAAACTTGAGAAAGAGTCAGTCATTCCTTCAAAGAAGGTATATGTGTCATTTTTCCCTGTCTCTTTTGTCTCCAGTTTATTCCAATCATCGTTCTTCCATTTAAGGAGGGTGATCTCCTTGCCTGAGATGCTATTGTCAGCCATCCATGAATTTTCAACCCTGAACTTTATTACTGCTTCCTTTATGTTCTTGGGCACCGCAAATCCGGTTGTGCCTACCCAGATATTTATGTTCTTATAAACAATTCCCTGTGCCGGTTTCTTAACAAGGGTTGAGGTATCTCTCAGCACCTCCACTGCAGTATTGATCTCTCCTGCATTAACATTGCCTGTAATATCAACAGATGAGATCGGGTTGCTACTGTTTTTAAAAGCATAGGATGTAGTCTGGTCTTTGAAAATATGCATATCGTATTTTTCTCTTACTATGATATTACTATAATTCTCAGCCGAAGCGCCGCCGCCACCACCGCCACCACCGCCTCCGCCGCTGCTGCTTGAGGTTGTGGTTGTAGTGGTAGTCGGTACTCCGATAAGAGCAAAGGTGCTGAAGTGGCTGGCGTTGGCAATGATATAATCTGCGGTTGTATTGCGAGATACTGTCAGGGATTCCCATGCGCCTGCCGATGTGTTATAGAATTTTACTGTCAGTTCAGATTCTGCTATTCCCGCAGCCGTAAGCTGTGAATGCGTATAGTTGAAGCGTATCTGTATATCCGGACTGAAGATTGCTCCATCAGGGCCGAGGGTCAGGTTCTCTCCGATAAATTTATAGCTTGTACCCAGATTTGTCACGAAAGTAGAATTTAGCTGGGCAAGTGAATCCAGGGAGATAGATGTAAGTGCAGTACCATTGACAGAAGCGTTAGTGCCATTTGGTATAGTGACAGTGGTATTTCCGCTGGGAGCCACAATTTCCAATGATGCATTTACCAGGAAGGTCGATGCGTTAATAATATTATTAATCGACGTGTTCACTGTGGTCCTGTTCACAGTTATATTTCTTGCAGCAGATTCGTTAGTAATACTATTTGAGTCGTTTGCGTATATCCTGAAGCTATAGTTCCCGCTGAGCAAACCTGTTTTGTTCTTATAGAATCCTGCCCCTGAACCATCCATCGACTCGTTTGTTCCCTGCCAGTTAAGGGTCGCTGCTCCGGTCCTGTTGAGGGTCACCGTGACATTTACATAACTATTGCTGGTTTCACTGTTGTTGGCAGGTGAGATTGCATTAAAGACCAGTGCAGGTGCACCGACGCTTACTGTTATTGTTTCATTGTCCTGGCCGCCATAATTGTCGGTTGATGTGAATTGCCATGTATATGTTCCAGCTTCACTTACTGTGGGTGCCCATGAATAATTGCCTGTCGTAGAATTCAGGGTTCCTCCGGTCGCATTAGTACCATAAGTCATGGTATCTGAATCCGCATCAGTAGCATTTATTGTGAAATTCAGCCAGTTGCCAACGATCACGGATTTTGCTCCGATTGATGCCAGTACAGGCGCATTGTTCGTGACCTGTGTGGTCTGTGATGCAGAGGTCAGACTTAAACTGCTGTTTGAACTGTTGTAAGCATATACTGTTATATTCGCCCATCCATGCGGGTTCATTCCCGTGGTATTTTTATAAGTACTAGTGGAATTCGTCCATGTCCCGTTCACGCTGACATTATAGCTGTTCGTTACATTTTCAGTTCCTGCCTGCCATGTATGGTTTACCCAGAAATTCCCTGATGTGTTGGCAAGGCCATCTGGGGCAGGCGGATAGTAAGTTGCTGCATAAATGGTCGTTGTTGTATTGATGTATCCGAACTTGCTCGTATCGTTGTTCGAGCGAGCCGTGACATTTACACGGAATGTTCCGGCCGTTGTATTGGTCACGTTCAGGAGCAGGGTCTGTACCGCATTTGATGTTAAAGTGATGTTCGTTGTGATATTAAGGGCTGCAACCGTTGCGCTGTCCCGGTTGTCAACAGTCAGGTTATAGGTATCTGTTGCGCTCCCGTTGTTCATGAGGGTAAGCGTATAGGTGGTATTAGTTGATGTCGTTGTCGTCCTTGCATTTGAATCCACTGACAGGTTAACGCCATAGGACGGTACGGTCGTCGTGGTGTTGATATAAGCGATCTTTGTCGGATCATTTGTAGATGTTGCCGTGACATTTACATAAAAAGTCCCTGCTGTAGTATTGGTCACGTTAAGGGCGATTATCTGGGTCAAACCAGAGGCTAATGTCTTGGGTGATGAAATATTAATGCTTGCTATCGAGGCATTGCTTATGTTATCGACAACAAGGTTATATGCATCAGTTCCGGTTCCGTTGTTTGTAAGGTTAAGAAGGTATGTAGCATTGGTCAATGCGTTAGTTGTCTGGGCAAGTGCGGTAATATTCGTCAGGATAACACCGCGCACATGCACTGTCGTCGTTGTATTGATGTATCCGAACTTGCTCGTATCGTTGTTCGAGCGGGCCGTGACATTGATAGGGAATGTCCCTGCTGCTGTATTTGTCACATTCAGGAGGAGGGTCTGCACAGAATTTGATGCTAAAGTGATATTCCCACTGACATTAAGGGCAGCAGTTGTGGCGCCACCAGGATTGTCAATTGTCAGGTTATAGGTATCGGTTGCAGTACCATTGTTTTGAAGTATAAGCGTATAGTTTGCATTCGTTCCAGCATTTGTTGTCTGGGTAAATACTCCCGATAGCGTAAGGTTCGCTCCATATGAAGCCACCGTAGTTGTCGTATTTATGTATCCGAACTTGCTTGTTCGTTGTTCGAGCGGGCCGTGACATTTACACGGAATGTTCCGACTGTGGTATTGGTCACGTTCAGGAGAAGGGTCTGAACTGCATTTGACGCCAAAGTGATATTCCCGCTGATATTAAGGGCCGCAGTTGTGGCGACACCGGGATTATCGATCGTCAAATTATATGTATCAGTCACACTCCCGTTATTCTGGAGGGTGAGAGTGTAAGTAGCGTTAGTTGATGTTGTGGTCGTCCTTGCGTTTGAATCAACTGTCAGGTTAGCACCATAGGTAATCACGGTATAATTCAACGAGGCCATCAAGCTGTTACTTGTTGTGACATTTATCGTATAATTTCCCGCAGACGATGGCACAGTAATATTGCTGATATTGATATATTGATTAGTGCTGAAGTTCGCGACTGCAGCGGGATCGCTTGCGGAGACATTCACGTAGAGCGCGGCAAAGTTCCCGCTGTTCCAGCTTTGCGGGTCTTGCGTGCCATTAATGGTCGAATTGATAATGGCATTTGCAGCATCGAATCCGTCCTGAAACGTGAAATTGTACCATGATGTCGTATTTGCAGTATCCTTCAGTGTGAAATTCAGGTTTGCCTTGTTTCCTGCAAGGGCCGTACTATTAAGGGTTGCAGTGAAATTACCGCTCGTACCCGAAACCGTAGTATCTACTCCCGAGAAGTGAGGAATTGTCACCCAGACCATCCTGTCTGCTATACTTACATAACACGCTGCGTTTTGATTGATTGTACTGCACTGCATGCCTCCCGGATTGAAAAACGACAGGTTAAAGGCGCTGTAATCTGACGGTAAATCCCCTGTGGTATTTCCAGCGCTGCTGTTCCATACTTCTCCCCAGTTCTCATTGTAGAGCTTTCCGAATTTGACTGAGACGTTGTTCGCATTTACACCCGAGGCGAGGGGAATGCCGATAAGGACCTCATCGTATATTTCAGGCCCCATGCTGCCGAATCTTCGCGCATGCTCCATTGAAGAGCCATTCTGCGATTGTGTCGCATTGCTGTCAAAAAGCGCATCGGGCGGGCCGGAAGCCAGCATATCCACGTTCTTGTAATGCACGGTTATGTTGTTGAAATTGCTCCTCATCCTGAGGCTTATCTTTCCGCCACCGACAACTATCTTGAAGGGATTAAAATCAGACATATCTTGCTGCTGCGGGAATAAAGAACAGCCTGCCTGAGGATTTGGAACATCGCAGAGTGGTGTGCTCTTCAGCATGTCTATAAATATGGGGGGTGGCCCTTCGCTTATATTTATCGCGCCGGGATTGAATGCCGAGAGATTGATCCTAACTGGCGAAGTTGCAAGCTGGGCAGCGGTCTTTGAAGTTTTTAACGGGGCGGAGCCCTGTGTATATATATTGATCTTATTTATGTTCGCGCTGATCGCAGGAATGCTGAACTGGCCGCTGTTTGTCGGAGTAACATCCGCCATCCAGTTAAAAGCAGAGCCGTTATAGGCCGAGTAATCGACCTCTACCTCAACGTGTGCATTGTTTATGTCTGCACCTGATGAATTCTTCAAACTGAAAGAGAGTTTCTTTGTAGTGACATTGACAGTAGAAGGTCCCTCTCCTCCCCCGCCAGCATTGTTTATTGAAATGTTGGTTTCATCTCCCAGAAGCGGCTGGAGAGTAAAATTAAAGTTGGTTACCGCTTCTTCCGAGTAATCCAGTGATACGTTCCTGAAAATGCCGTAATATTCATCTGTAGCATTCTTTGCTGTTGCAAATAAAAGTATATTTGCCGTCATGGCGGCACCCGGAAGGGTTATGTTGTAATATCCAGTGGTCGCGTTATAAACGTCGCCCGCACAGCCATCATACTGGCACCACTGGCTCATATTGTAAGGAAGGGGATAGTCCTGGAAGATCATATTCCCGGGTTCCATGAGGTAGGCTATTATCTTGAGATCGTTGAAATTGGATGACCCGTCGGATAAATTAGCATAACCTGATACCTTTCTTAAGGTGTTTGAGGTATTGAAAGAGACGTTAGCAACATAATCATAGGTACTGTTCAACAGGGAACTGCTCAGGTCAAAACTTACAGGAAAACTCCTGTTAGGGTAGATCATGATAGAATAATTCCTGTCTGCAGGAAGGTATATCGTGACGTTTGAAACCTCGGTTGTAAAGTTTTCAACTATCGGGTATCCCAGCCTTGTGTCTTTTACCATGTAATTGAATGTTTGGGGATATGTCCCATTCGTTGCCGTCAGGTTTATCGTACCACCCTGCTTCAGGTAAAAATCAACCGGCGTTCCATTTGCAAGTTGTGCTGTTTCAAAGTAAGGAAACGTCGGTAATGATTGCCCGATATAATCAAGATTTCCTGTGGTTGCATTAAAGTGTCTTAATATTATTTTAAAATTCGATGACTGGGTATCTGGAATGTTCTGAACATTGAAATATCCTGTCGCATTGCTTGTATTTGTATAAGACCCAATCAATGTCGGAGGGCCCTGCCCAAAAGAATATTCCTCTACAATAACTGTAGTGTTGCTTAACTGACCTTTTGTAACATTGTATGTATTCCCTGCCAAATTAAACGCGCTCGCAGTTCCTGACGCTGCCCCGAAAAGCAGCAGCCCGGCCAGCAAAAAAGTAAAAATTTTGTCCATACAGATCTTCTTCATATTGTTTTTCTCCTCAAACCTGATTCCACCGCAACGTCAAAGGTGAATTTTATGATTTCATATTAATGATATTGATGTATATAAACATTATTATCATAATTATTATGTATGTTTGATTGATCTTTTTGGGAGACAAAAAACCAAAACTGTTTTGTTCCCGAATTGCCAAATCAAAATCATCGGTTGTGGGAAAAAATTTAAGCTATAAAGGATATAATAGTGATTATTACCATCATATTGATCCAGGGTTGTGAAAAATGGATAAAAAGGAGTATAAAAATAAAATCCTCGTTGTGGATGACACGCCACTTAATGTAAAAATAATTGAGGATTACCTGAAAAAAGATTACGATATAATACAGGCCTACAATGGGAAAGAAGCGCTTGAAAAAATAATCTCTGAGAAACCGGATATCGTGCTGCTTGATATTGTGATGCCCGGAATGAGCGGTTATGAGGTTTGCGAAAAAATCAAGCAGGCCGATACCACCCGCTTCATGCCTGTAGTGATGGTAACAAGCCTTTCGGAACTGGAAGACAAAGTAAGAGCTTTAGAGGCGGGAGCTGATGATTTTCTCACAAAGCCGGTAAATAGCCTGGAACTTGCTACCCGCGTAAGATCACTGCTAAAGGCAAAACATTTTCACGACCAGCTTATAAAAAGCAAGGAGAAGATAGAGGCCCATAATGAATTCAAAACTATTATGGCCAACATCCTGCCCCTCCTCCTGCAAAATATGCCGCCGGAAAAAAAGACTGAAATAATACGCCAGATGAGCCAGCAGGTGGAAGCGGTCATATGGACTAAATATATCCAGGATTTGCCGACCGAGATTTCACAACTGGCCGATATTTCATGCAACGTCATGAACAGGCTCGGCGGGGACTTCAAAGTAGAAAAGGTAAGCGAGAACAGCTATACTATATTAAATAACAGGTGCCCCTGGGGAGAATACGGCAGCTTGAACCCTGTGCTGTGCATGCTGACACGATCCATTTTTTCAAGGATAGGTGTCCACGTATTCAAAGATATAAATGTCGATATTGACAAAACAATAGCGGGTGGGGATGGTTCTTGCTTTGTGGAGGTATTTCTGGGCAGTATGAATCTGAAAAAAAAGCAATGAAAACATGAAGCCCAAATTTAATTTTAAGATTTTATATATTCTACATAAACTATATATCGAATGGAATGGTTATATTCACTTGTCGGAGGATTATGGAACGAATCCCTATAGGCATAAAGGATTTTGAATCAATGATCGAAGGCGGTTATCCTAAAAACCGCACGATGTTAGTAATAGGTGCCACAGGTTCGGGTAAAACCATCCTTGGTCTCCACTTCATAAACCAAGGCTGTATGGATGGTAAAAAATGTATGATCATTGCAACTGAAGAAATCCCCGAAGACATCCTGGCCCAATCCAGATCCCTTGGAATGCATCTTGACAGGTACCAGGAAAAAGGAAACCTGATAATAGAAAGGGTATATGAGGAACGCGCAGGGAATGTTAAGAACGTACTTGGTTTTGGGATAGAAAAAATCGATGACCTGGAATCAAACATTCTTGGATTGATTGACAGGATCCCTGAAGGTACTGAGATCGTCCTGATAGACAACGTTGGAGTACTCACACTTAACATGTCGGTCAATGAATTCAGGGCCCAATTTGACCTTTTGATCTACGGCCTGAATAAAAGGAAGATCACGTCCATGGTTATTATAGATATATCTGCCAATGAACGCACAGGGGACACGGCGGCATATTCAGTGTCAGGGGTCATCAGGATGTCAATTAAAGAGAACCCATTTACCGGTGCACGGGAACGGTTATTGGATATCATGAAGATCAGGAATACAAAAATCCCGCTTGAACCTATCAGGTTCGATATCACTTCCAGCGGAATAGTTTTTCTGAAAAAATAATTTCGGGATAAACTTAAGTTATATTGAAATAGTCATGACCAGCAAATGTTGTTTGATCTAAATTCTTTATATGCGTTAATCGGCCAGGCCGTAGTATACGGTGCCCTCTTCTTATTCATTATCGCAGTACTCGGATCTTTTCTGATCGCATATTCCTTCAAAACAGAGCGGTTCATCTTTCCCAATTTCATGCTATTTTGCATCTCTCTTCTTGAAAATCTTGTCAAGGCGTTGTTCCGCCTTGTCAGGATGGATGATTCCATCGTGGATGAAGTCGGTATCTCCCTTAAGAACAAGATCGGGCTTAAAAAATACAAAGAAACGCCCTTTAATAAAAGGATGATCTTTCTCCCCCAGTGCCTGAGAGCTGCGGACTGCCCCTCCAAATTGAGCCCTGAAGGCATGCAGTGCATAAACTGCGGAAAATGTGAGATCGGAAAAGCAAGGAAACACGCTGAGGAAATGGGATACAGGGTCTTCATAGTCCCTGGTTCAAGCTTTATCGTAAGACTTGTGCGAGAACATAGACCGCATGCCATACTCGGTGTCGGGTGCATGGGTGAGGTGAAAGCGGGTCTTGAAATGTGTGAAAAATTGAATCTTTACGGAGTAGGTCTTGTACTGGATAAGGATGGCTGTGTTTCCACAATACTTGACTGGAAAAAATTCTATGATTTTATTGTTACCTGAGGGCTTTGTAACTATTGTAATCGTGTATTGCGAATCCCTTAAAACTTGATTTAGATGAAAACGAATAATTGACTTGTCTAAAAGCATTTTCTAAAGCTACATTTCCTTCTTCAAAGAATGTCGACTCAGGATTATCCAGTTTCTGTGTTTCAAATGCTATCACAACATATTTGCCGGCTGCAATTCCATAATTTATTTCATATGCTGCCCAGGTAATCGCATTATTGTAATTGTCTGTATAATCCATTACCGTGATAAAATCCGTCTGGTCCTGGATATGTGAACTGAGTAATTTGGTTTTCCCATTGTAAGTAAGATCAAATCCATTGCTATCAAGCCAGAATGGAATATCCTCCCCGAATGTTAGAGTCTCTCCGCTTGCTGATATCGTGTTGTTTATGCTTGAGAGCAAATGAAGGTATTGGATTGCCAGATTCTTATTTACAGAACTCCTGGCCAGTGAGAAGCTGTTCCCGTCGGGATCTTTTTCCCATGAACTCAAGGTGTAGGGCTCAATGTCCAGATAAATTCCATCAAATTTTTCAGTTGGTTGAGAGTTCTTGTTATAGTTTAAGACTGTCATGATATAGTTGACAGCCGCCTGATGATCGGTTGTCCACGCGCTCCTGCCATTCAACGCGTGGACATAAAGATTGTTGCTGTGAGCTTTTAAAATGAATTCCCTATAAAGCGCGGGATTGCCTGTGAGACCTGAAGTATCCGTATAGAAAAAGAACGTGTTAATTCCATGATCTCTGGCGAATTGAATTAAATTACCTGTTTCTATCGGGCTTTCAAGTATTTTATAAGCATTGCCCCAGACATAGATGGCACGCGGCTGGAATTTGAAGGGGTCAGATGGTATTCTGAAAGCTTTTTGGGAGCTTTTTGAATCATATTGAGGCGATTCCATCAAATCTTTAACGGGATCATAGCCATTCCAGATTCTGGTTACTGCATTATAATTGCCGTATGGAGCATCCTGAGGCAGGTTCCAGTTAAAGATTAAAGTCTGCTGGCTGCCCGGAAATAGGATGTTTGTCTGTTGAGGCCCAAGATTATAGAACGTTCCATCAGGTTTCTGGTAACCGAAGCCGACCCAATAAGATCTGGTATTTACCCCTATATTCTTTACAGTCACCCGGGAAGACAAAGAATTTCCGGGATTCTTTATGCCTGTTGGCGGACTCAAAGAAATTATCGAGGCTGCATCGACTTGCATGATCCATGTTGCCGGCTGGGAACTGTATGCATTTTGAGCATCGAAAACGAGTGCTTCAACCGTGTACATCCCTGAAGCATTGAAAATATGTCTCCAGCTATCTGTGCCAATTGTACCGGAAAGAATAAAATGGCTGGTTTGATACTTGCCGTTTATGTACCATTCAGTTCCTCTCAAATTCCCATCGGGGTCTGTTCCTCTTAAAAGAAAATTCCGGGTATCTCCAATAACCAGATTTACTTTATCAGTGACAGGATCGATCTTTGAAGCTGATGGGGCAGTATTTTGATTTATCGTAATCGCATCTACGGTTCCTGCCGTGAACAATACCCCGATCATCGCTATAATTGCTGTTGTTACAGACCATTTTCTTTCCAGTATCTTTTCATCATGATAATTTCTGCAATCCGTTTCCCTGATCATTTCTATCGACCCTTATTAAGTGGTTGAAGCTGTCGGAGTAGGTGTTGGGGTTGGTACAGCTGTCGGAGTGGGTGTCGGGGTTGGTACGGTTGTCGGAGTGGGTGTCGGGGTTGGTACGATTGCCGGGGTGGGCGTCGGATCAGACGATACCGCTGGTTGCTGCGGTGAAGGCTCCTTCCAAATAATGTACCATGGCCATGAAGGTTGTGCCGAGGCAGGGGTTGGCGTCGGAGAAGGTGTTGGAACAATTTTGAGAATATTTATTTTTACGGTTCCAGAAACAGGTTCTATGTCCTCTGACATAAGTATCAGAGTTCCTTCATTCACTCTGGGAGCATCTCCTGCTTTTAACTGCAGGTAACCGCTCTTATCTCCTGGCGGTATATCTCCTAAATACAGGATATCTGAGCCAATATCAAAATTGGATTTTGCCTCAAAAAGATTTAATCCAACAAATTTTATTGTAGCATTATGGATTATTTTCGTAGAGGGATTATAAACTTTGAACGATATTGTATATTCTTCGCCTGTTTTTATATTCTCCTGGTAGGAGAGGCCGAGAAATACTGAAGCGTTTTTTCCTGGTATTTCAGGCACTGGTGTTTGATTATTATCTATCTGATTTTGAAGTTTTTCAGGTTGATACATCGCCTGGGCAAAGAAGTAGAACATCCCGCTTGCCAGGAACAGTATGCCTATCAGAAAAATGGTCTTTACAACCTGGATTTTGACGCTTTTTTCTTCTCTAAACGTTTCTTTCACCCTGAAAGCAAGGTATAATACAATAGCTGAAAGCGATATTATCGCAAATGTAACCGCAATTCCAATTCCAATTATGTTAAAATTCATTATCCGAGTTCCTCCCTTTTTGGTTTTTCCCATCGCATAGCAATACTCAATGTTTCCTCAATGAACGCCATAATGCTTATCCCGTCTATGAAAATATTGTAAAAAAGAAACAATGGACTTATAATAATCTCTTTGATACTTGGCTTTGGGTCTATAAGGACAGAATAGATTGATACTCCTATCATCAATGCCCAGTATGTCAGCATCCCGGTAGTCAGAGAACTCATATCTGTCATAAATATGCTTGCTACTAACAGAATGCAAAGCAATACCATGTTTATCAATGATGAGCTCAGCTCAAGCCACATATAAGGAACTCCTATCATTCCGGCTGTACCGTATTTTGGGTTAAGATACATATTTTTGTATTTCGCAAGGACCTGGGTCATTCCCCGATGCCATCTTCTTCTCTGCTTTATGATATCCTCTATGCTCTCAGGAGCCTGGGTGAAAGCCATGGCGCGGGATTCGTACTCCACATGGTAACCTGCTTTAAGGATTTTCATAGTTATGTCAAAATCTTCGGCGAAAGTGTCCTCAGGAAAGAAGCCAACCTCACGAAGAACACTGGTCTTGAGGGCCGCAATGGCGCCGGGTACAATCATGACGCAGTGCAGGAGGGACTGGGACTTTCTCCCAAGGTTTATACTGGACGTATATTCAAGTGATTGCAGGGTCTTGAGAATACTGTTCGGTTTATCTATTTTTACGTTTCCGGCTACTGCCCCGAGCCGGGGATTACCCGAGAACCTTCTTGATAACCACTTAAGAGCATCAGGATGCAGTTTTGAATCTGCATCCACTGTGATCACTATCTCTCCCGATGCATTCTTTATACCTGTATTGATGGCGCCAGGCTTTCCGGTATTTTCCTGACGTATCACTTTTACCCCTTTCCCGGAAAATTTCGATGCCTCATTGTAAGTATTGTCAGAAGATCCATCATCCACAACCACGACTTCGTAGCAGGGATAGTTCAAACTCAGCATGGACTCTATGCAACTCGATATTGTGACTTCTTCATTGAAAGCCGGAATAATTATGGAAATCTTAAGGTATTTATCGATCCCCTCTTTCTTTCTTAAGAAACGGTAATAAAAATTGTAAATAGAGGAGTGAATAGTGTAGATAAAAGAAAGAAATGTAAAACTAATAAGTCGAAAAATAAGGATGAAAAGAGAGCCATAAAATAGAAGGGAATAACTTAAATTGAAATCACGCTCTGCGAAAAGATTATATTTCGTGGATAAATTAAATATTATATTGTAATCAGGGATATTAAGTTTCGTCCATAAATCCATTGCGGATTCCTTTACGAATATTGCAGATTCCTTCACAGGGGTATATTTCGTTATTGGTGTCGTTCCTAACGATGACAGCAATAATATAGCTACAAAAGCAAAAATCAATAATGGCATCCCTCTCATAGTCTCATTTCCAAGAACAAGATAACCACTACAGATAAATAAATACCGAAGATTTTTAAAGTTTCCAAGGTATCTTAAAGTTTATGTTGGTTTTTTACTATTTTTCAATGATTTTTTTTGACATTAGAGCTATAGTGTTGAATAGAAACGTATTAAGAGTAAAATCCTGTTAATTGAAGGGTAAGAATAAATAAATTGTATAGGTTCAATAAATTCACGGAGTATGTGATAGCGAATCTGCATTAATTTGTGTTCGTCTGCGATTTTTTGAATTCTAACACGGGATTTTACACCACTTTAAAACAAAACCTTCATTAACATGTATTCTGGTCTTTAGCACATGAACCAAAAAGGGCTTTCTGAAAAAGAAGTGCTGGCTTTACTGAATAATGCCAGGCTAAAAGACACTTCATACTCTAAAGTGCTCAGCGCAATGTGCACAAGACCACATCCGATCGCAGTTAAAGCCCACATGCAGTTCATCGAATCAAACCTTGGAGATTTCGGATTATTCCCCGGAACTAAAGAACTCGAAGAAAAGGTCATAAAGTTGATGGGGGAGTTGTTCGGCTACCCGGGTGCCTGTGGTTATATCACAACAGGCGGCACGGAATCAAATATCCAGGCTTTAAGGACCGCCAGGAACCTGTGTAAGAAACGACATCCGAACGTGGTCGTTCCGGCTTCAGCCCATTTCTCTTTCGATAAGATCGCAGACATCCTTGGAATAGAGGTCAGGAAAGCAGGACTGGATAGCGAATTTAAAGTGGATGCGGGTTCGGTGGAGAATCTTATAGACGATAACACCGTAGCGCTGGTTGGAATTGCCGGTTCGACCGAGTTCGGCCAGGTCGACCCCATAGATAAGCTTGCCCGTCTTGCTTTATCACACGATATATTCCTGCATATAGATGCTGCTTTTGGGGGTTTTGTCATACCTTTTCTTGATAAAAAATACGATTTTGATTTTTCTATAAGAGGAGTGACATCGATAACGGCAGATCCCCACAAGATGGGCCTGTCGACAATACCGGCAGGCGGGCTGCTTTTCAGGGACGAAGCATGCCTTCTTCCGCTCCAGATAGATACGCCGTATCTTACTATCAGGAAGCAGCATTCCCTTGCAGGTACACGAAGCGGTGCGGCTGTGGCGGCGGCTTATGCCGTTATGATGCACCTGGGCATGGATGGGTACAGGAAAATAGTGGACAGGTGCATGAAAATGACTTACAGGCTCGTTGAAGGCACAAAAGAGCTGGGTATCCATCCTTTTATCGATCCTGTAATGAACATAGTGGCGCTTGATGTTCCTGAGCTGGAAAAAGTAAGAAAAAAATTGCGTGAAAAAGGATGGTTCACCTCAGTAACACGGAATCCAAGAGCCATGAGGCTTGTAATCATGCCTCATATGGATGAATACATTATTGAGCTTTTTATTTCTGATCTGGGGGATTGCCTTGGGGATTAACCGATATTGATATCAGTAAATACAGGACAATAGGCCTTTGATAAACCACGCATCAGCTTGCAAGGGAACTCCTGACATTTAATACAGAATTCATTATTCTTTTTTTCGGCACAAATAAAGATCAGACATCTTTTCTTGATGGTGTTTTCCTTCACGCAGCCAAGACAACCCTGGTTAAAATGACCACACACCTCGCAGGCAACACCACACCTGCCTATCATGATTTCCAATACCGTTTTCCTCCTATCCTACTATCCTATCATTATTACTTAGGAGTTAATGTTACTATATATAAATCTGACGATTCAGGGAAGATTTCCTTCCCCGCTCAATTCATGCTGTCGCTCTATATTCATCTTGATAAGAATTTCAAAAACCCTCCTCACCGACTCACCGTCAAGCCCGCGCTCGGTAGCAGCATTGGTTACCCTGTCCAGGACAACTTTGTTCTGCTCAACATCGTTAATCGGCAAGCCTGATGCTTTCTTGGCATCAAGCACTTCTTTTGAAAGCCCTGTCCTTTGTTCAATGAGTTCAAGAATCTTGTTATCAAGGTTCTCTATCCGGGCCCTTACCTCTTTTAACGGCATGTTTTTCCACCACTATTATTTACCTTTGTCCTTATCACTTTTCCGCCCATCCTCTGCCAGACAGGTTCAAGCCTGTCAAGAAGTTTCGGGTTTCCAAGTGCTGTATATGCCGGTCCCGTACCTGATAAGCTCACGCCCTCGATACCGGTTTCAAGAGCGGCAATCATTGGTTCGGTACTGAACCCAAGTGCGGCACAATACAGGAAGCCGTTCAGGGTCATGGCTTTTTCATAATTCCCGGCTATTGCTTCATTATAAGCAAGTTCGACCCAGGGCCCGATAAGCCTTGAATGCGACACGTTTGTGGCTGAACTGTAAACCTTTTTTTCCGGGGCAAGGATGAGCACCTCAGAATCATGTTCCACTCTTTTGATAAGCTCTTTTTTCCTGTTGTCCGTGATAACGAACCCGCCAAGCATAGAAGCACATGCATCATCAAAAGCGCCCGTTATCGTTACTTTTGAATCCAGCGCCGCCTGCACACCGATTTTTATCGCCTCGATCGGTGAAAGCTTTTCACCAAGCGCGTCAAGGGTCGCAAGCACAGTCGCGTTTGCAGCAGCGCTTGAACTCTTAAGCCCGCTTGCTATCGGTATCTCGCTTTTCGTCGATACTTTGGCGCCGTAGTCCGAACCGAACCGCGAAAGGACAAGCTCAACGCAGCGTTCTATGAGCCTTGTATCCCCCCCTTCTTCGATGTAACCCTGTATTTTTTTTTCCCCGGTCAGGTTCACCCAGGCATTTGTTCTCAGGTCAATGCCAAAGGCTGCGCCTTTCCACGTTGCTATAGCATTGATTATCGTTCCTGCTCCGCAGGCTGTGGCACATCCGGACGGATTCATATTATTTATTCACCTTCGCGATTTTTCAGATCCAACACTTGTTCATGATTAACTTCAATATTTTTAAATAAATCGATACCTTTAAGTGTTCACAGGGACACCAGTTTAAATGGAGACTGACATCTTTAAAGGATGCCATAGATATAAATGAATAAAAAAATATCTGAAATCCATCAAAAACGACCTGAATTGATGAACGTGGGGAAAAAAAAAGAAACCGAGGATATCGAATCTTGGATGATTGAAGAATACTACGTTCCTTACCAGGCTTCTTAGTATTTTCCTTCAGGGAGAAAGAATATGGAGGCAATGGGTGTTTGTAGCATCTGCGGCCGTCCGGGAAAGCTATATACCTGCATGCTGTGCGGAAGAACTGTATGTTCCAGATGCATCACAAGAGAAGGAGTATGTACCAGTTGTTCTCACGGCAGGGTTTACTCGGCTTCCAGGACATGAAAATATTTTGAGGATATGGAATCGCCAATAGACCTTAAAAGGAGCTGTTTTGCTTTTTCATTATCGGCAGCGATGCTAAAAACCCCAAGCGGTATAGAAATGCTTGCATTGGACGTCCCCCCTATAACTTCACCCCAATCACCGAATGCTTTTTTAAGGATATTTTTCATATTCATTTCCATGTTCTTGGATTCTGCAAAAATATAAATTTTAGTCGCGTTAACTGCAAAAACAAGAGATGTTGAAATTCCTTCGATATCAAGCATGTATTTGCATACTTTGGGAATTGTCCCCGGGTCTTTCACGTAACCGACAGTTGTGAAAAGGGAAGCTCCTTTTATCACCCTGTTCCCGATGGCACGGGATAAATCTTCAAAAGTATCAAGCTTCACTGCCGGATGTTCCAGGCTATTCAGCAATTCCATATCCACATACTTATGAATGAACCAGTAAGCTTCAAGGTCAGGAAGCGTAATGTTCGTTATGAGAGTCTTTGTCTTATCCCTTATCGCAAAAAGAAGGAGGGTTGCCAGTTGTTTATCTATCGCCACGCCAAGTTTATTCAGGTATTCTATTAAGATGCTCGATGTGGTTTCAGTAGTCCTGATATCACGATAAGAACAGCGGATCCCTTCTGTGTTGCCCAGGGTATGTCCCAGTACTATTGCAGGAACGATCTTTTCACCTATCTCCGTGGGCAGGATGTCAACAAAAGCTATGGGATTCTGGGATGGTGAGATCGAAGGCGTGTTTATCGCATCATCACCGAGAATATTAATGAGGGTCTTATTCTGTATTGTCCCGGTATAATAGATGCCGGCATCTATATTATAATGCTCTGCTATCCTTTTGAGTGCAAGCGAGCTTGCGAGGGCATCTGAATCCGGGTTGTTCCTGGTATATATAGTAAGCCTCTTGTCCTGCTGGGACATATGTCGCTTAAAAGCCCGCTGTTTCCAGAAATTGAAGGTCTTGAACATTCATTGCCTATATAGAAATTCTTTGGATATATGTTTTCGTAATGATTTAATCTTTCTTTTCCTTTATGGGATCATTCCCGGTTTTTCTTTTATTCAATATCCATGATTTTTTCCTGTAATAACCCAGCGGATGTGAAATCCTCTCGCACAGATGTTCCTTCCCGTAACAATTCCCATAGGTTATCATGGTCGCACATGAAGGTGATTTATAAACTGTTCCGGTGGCACCATGGATATGCATGACCTGGTACCTTGTTCGTTCCTCATCAAAATCGGGTGAAGTTTTGTATAACTCAATTATTCCTTCGGCGTTCATTCCGATATTCAGAAGAAAAGAAGTAAGGGCAAAACGCATCGAATGGGGAAGATTGATCCCTGCGCCTGCACTTCCGAGCGCATACGACATGCAAGGGGGGAAACATATAGGGTTTATCTCCTTGAACTCCCCGATATCGAACTCGGATTTTCGTGCCGCCAGGGCACTGCGTATTTCTGTAAGGTAGGTTTCAAGCGCCGCACATATCTCTGCCGGCACGTCAAGAGGCAGCCCCGACTCGATCCTTCTTCTTATGGCTTCTTCCAGGACGCGCGCGAAATCTTCTTTAATAAGCGACAAACTGCCATGATCCATGTTCCTGTTTATCAGTTTCCATTTAGGTTCGTGGATCGCACTTGCATAACGGATGTAATCTGAAAAATGCATGATCATCGACCGCTCCCTGGTTCCGAAAGAGATATTAAAATCAAAAGCTATTTCCTTTATTTCCTCATTGGAAAGTTCTTTTAGAATCACGTTGGCAGATTTTGCTTCAGCGAGGGCATATCTTCGTATGAGATAACCGTCGTTCGAACATGAAACGAGTATCCGGGCAACAGGATATGAAAGAAGTTCCTTTTGTGCACTGATACCATCCGAAACAGTGTGCCTGGTAACAGTACCCTCCCTGATGGCTTCAAGAACGCGCTCTTTGCCCCTTTCCCTCACCTGCTCGAACATCCTTTCGGAAAAAAGCTCTTCAAGCTTGAAACCAAGACTTTCCACATATCTTGCTGCTGCGCCAAAAAAAGGAAAATTCGCATATCCGAAAACATCCATAGTTATTCGGATTCGACCCTGGGAGCCAGCATATAACTGACCTCGCCGTGGCCCCCGGCGATTTTTAGCTTCATTTTCATCGGATAATCCTTTCCGAGGTCGATAGTGACCTCGCTTGCTTTTCCAGCGATCTTGCCGATATCAGTGAGATAGTCAAGTGAGAATAATGATTTCGATTCTGCGGGCGCAAGATCTATAAGCTGGTCTTTTGTCATCTCAAGCCTTACATTATCAGTATCCCCTTCAGCTTCCATGAAAAAGATGTTCCCTGTGACACCCATGGACATATAATCGCTTACTTTTTCGGCTGCTTTTACCGCCCTTTTCAGGTCCTCTCCCCTGATAACGACCCGCGCGGGAAGGTCAAGAGTAGGGACTTTAGGTTCTTTCCTGATAGAAGACGGATCAAGCAGTGACATAGTATAGGAGAGCCCCCGCATCCTGACAATAAGTTTATGTGCGGTCTCATCGAGTTCAAGTTCGATATTATCGTTCCTGTCCGCCATTTCCATTATGCCATTCAATTTCGCCAGGTCTATTCCGATCTCTCCTTCAGTCGCTTCAAAGGATTCAAAAGCATCCTTTGCAAGGTCAAAACTCACCATTGCAACATTTGCAGGGTCCACAGCCCTTACTGAAATCCCATTCTGGGCAAGCCTGAATCTTGCTTCATCCACCAGTGTTGATATCGATTCAATTGAATCCTTGAGTTTTTCTGCACCGATTACTGCCTTGAACATTTTCAGCCTCCCGGATATATTATTATCCATGATATTAATAATTTGCTAAATGAAATATAGGGCATAACGTCGATACCTTCATATCTAACTTCCGCTTTTATTGTAGGACATGCCGGAACGTTCTATCGATTTTTCACTCACACAAGCAGAAGCCGGGGAAGGCACCGAAACGCTCTATGAAAATGTATGCACACTTTATACCGAGCCTGAACTGTGCTTTAATTATGCGACAAATGAAGAATTAAAAGATTGGGGTTTCACGGAAGGATGTTTTACGTGTTTCCTGCTGGATAAGAAAGACGTAATTATCCAGGTCATTACTGCATACCAGTACGAAGAAGGGGCAACCAGCGCATACAATGCTGATGTCGAATATTTAAATAATAATGATTATGGCAGCCAGTTGAATATAAAAAAGATCGGTGAATCTTCAGCCCTGTTCAAGAAAAAACAAAGCGATGGAACTACTTATAACCTCCTTTTTTTAAAAAACAAACTTTTTATAGCGATAAGCGCCAAATATAAGGTCGATAAAACCGACAATATGGCCCATATTACAGGTCTTGCTGAGAAATTATCAGATAAGATTAAATAGTTACTAATTGAATAATCTGTTTGTTCAAATTTTAACGGGCTTAAATATGAGTATGCACTGGCGAGAGAAGCAATTATTTGATGTGATAAAAGAGGGAAAATTCACAACCAGCGAGATTGTCAGCAGGGTAAACATGAGTAAGGTGACAGCCCTGAAATACCTGGAAAGCCTTAAAGAAAAAGGGGTGGTCGATTACGAATCCATAGGCGCTGCAAAAGTCTGGTTTTTAAAAAAAGAGGGAACTACGATCGAGAAAAAAACCAAAGTACTGGTAGTGGACGACGACCGGAACGTAATTAATATTATACGGGATTCCCTGGAACCCGATATTTTTGAAATTATTGAAGCAGCGAACGGAAAAGAAGCCCTGGGTATGGTTTTTGCTGAATCGCCGGATATAATGATACTGGATGTCATGATGCCTGAGATGGATGGTTACAGGGTATGCGAGGAATTAAGAGAACATGATTGCATGGACATGCCCATAATAATACTATCGGCCAGGGCGGGCATAGATGACAAGCTCAGGGCGATGGATATGGGTATTAGCGATTACGTTGTGAAACCATTTGATCCAAGAGAGTTGAAAGCGCGGATAAAAATGGTGCTGAAATTATAGAAAAATTAAAAACACATTTATGAAAAAATTATAAGGAGATTAAGCTTCAATTTCCGGGGACTGGCTGATTATCCCGTATGTAGCAGTGGCATCCACGATGTTCTCCCGCAGGATCTTGCTTTTTGCCTCTGTGAACCTTTCCTGCCACAGGCTTATCTGCTCTATTGCGAACTTTGCCCGCTGGTAATGGTTGAACCCCTGGTATTCCTTTGCCACATCCCTCAACAATTCTTTGATCCTGTCTTCATTTTCCATTTTCATAGCCTCCTGTGTCCATACTCACATTGGTTATTGGGATGCACCCCCCTCTTTGGGAACTGGATGTTCCCGCAAGAGAAGGGCACGATAATCCCACTCCCAAGCTTTTTTAACGCTTACAAAATGTTCTCATGTTTTGATAGTATATAAAACTTTCTAATCTATTCATTCAGTTTTGAACAATATGTAAAAAGACACTATAGGAACTCGGATTACACGGATGGGCACGGATTAAAATTATCTGTGAAAATCCATCCAATCCGTGAACCACAGTTCGTGACCGCTTTGAAATGTTTGAATATCTATACCAGTTTTATTCTCCGCAAAACTTATCATAATTCAAATCAATTAAGCCTGAATGAAAGGTGAAAGGATCGCTGTAAAAAACCAGGATGATATAAAAAACAGGATTGAAGAGGAGAAAAGCCCTTCTGTAAAAATGAAGCTGGCATTTCTTAATCTTGCGGCTCATTCTCCGCACGATTTTGACAAGATATGCGAATTCTTTGGCGTTGCGGCATCAACAGGTTACCAGTGGGTCAGGGAGTGGAATAAAAAGGGATACGAAAGCATAAAAGAAAAAAAGAACAGGGGGGGAAGACCCCCAAAACTTTCAGACAAGGATTTACTGCAACTTGGGAAATACCTTGAAGAAAAAAATCAATGGAACACAAAAGAAGTAAAAAAGCTCATAAAGGAAAAGTTCGGCGTTGATCTTTCAGACGACCAGGTCGCTCGGATAATAAGGCAAAAACTGGAAATTGGTTTTTCAAAAAATGATTTCTTTGAAAATGCCAGTGATGCGATCATAATAACCGATCTGGAAGACAGGGTAACTGACTGGAACCAGGGCGCAGAGAAAATTTTCGGATGGAACGCCAAGGAGGCAACAGGAAAGAAACCTGCTGAATTGATAGTTCCGTCGGATCTGGAGGAAGAGAGATATCGGCTCATGCGCAGCGCTCTCTCTGGCAGTAAGATCAATGGGATCGATACAATCCGTATACGCAAGGACGGGACAAGAATAAATGTAAGCATCACCGTCTTTCCCTTGCGTGATAAATACTATAATATAATTGGCCTGTCATATATGCTCAGGGATATCACCAGGCGACATAAAGCCGAAGAAGCGCTGAAAGAATCCGAGGAAAAGTTAAGGAACGTCATAGAAAGTGCTCCAATCGGCATTTTGATCACCGACCCCGAAGACAGGGTCATCGAAATAAATTCTACCGGATTGAAAATTTTCGGTTACGTCTCAAAGGAAGAATTCTTAAGAATACCCGCATCTGCTCACTATTATGACCCTGAAGACCGGAAGCGAGTCCATGAAATCCCAGGAAAAGAAAAAGCCGGGGATTTTGAAGCACGATTCAGGCGCCAGGATGGGACTGTGTTGTGGTGTTCCGTGACCTCAACAGTTAATTCCACCTCGGCAGGAACTACCCAATCCATCAACGTATTCCGGGATATCACAGAGCGCAGGCGGACAGAAGAAGTCCTGCGTGTCATATATGATGAGATGGAAACAAAAATCCAGGAACGTACCGCAGACCTGGAAAAAGCCGGCGAAGTCGTACAGGTTGAGATCAATGAGCGCCGGCGGGCTTACGAGGCGCTGCGGGAAAGCGAGGAGCGCTATCGCAAGCTTGTAGAATTGTCTCCTGATGCGATCGCGATTCTTAGCGAAGGGAAGATGGTATTCACAAACAAGGCAGGGGCAAAGCTTCTGGGTACAGAAAAGCCTGAACAACTTATCGGAAAAAATATTCTGGAAATCGTACACCCGGATTATCGGGAATTTGTAAGAGAAAAGGTTCCACTCATGGAAGAAAAAGGAAATATTATTCCACTCACTGAAGAAAAATTCATCCGGCTTGACGGGTCAGTTATTGACGTGGAAGTTACAGCAATTCCTTTCACATTCCGCAAAAAGGCCGGGATGCAGGTTATTATCCGTGATATCACGGAACGCAAGCGGAACGAACGACGATTACTGGAACAAACCAATCTTCTGGAAAAGGAGATCATTGAGCGCAAGCGGGCTGAGAAAGCATTACACATGGTCCAGGATGAATTAGAAATAAGGATCCGGGAGCGAACCGCTGAACTTGCAAGGACCAACGAAGCCCTAGAGGCTGAAATCGTAGAGCACAGGCTTGTTGAAAAAGAGCGCGAGCGCCTGATAAAGGAACTCCTGCGAGAGAAAAAGCATGCAGAAAACCTGGCTATAGCTATTAAGAAGGAACGGGATACACTCAATATAATTATGGAAAATACCGAAACCCAGCTTGCCTACCTTGATTCAAAGTTCAATTTCATCAGGGTGAACTCCGCTTACGCAAATGGTTCAGGCCATAAAAAAGAGGAACTGGCAGGTAGCAATCATTTCGAGCTTTTCCCCAATCCTGAGAACCAGGCCATATTCGAAAAAGTCAGGGATACCTGTGAATCCGTGGAATTCAAAGCCAGGCCCTTTGAATTTCAAGATCAGCCCTGGCGCGGCATTACTTACTGGGACTGGACCCTCACCCCGTTAAAGGACGCAGAAGGACGCGTTGACAGGCTGGTGCTGTCTCTTACGGATGTGACCGAACGTATAATAGCCGAACAAATCCTTCAGAAGGCCCTTGCACATGCAGAAACAATCATAGATACAATACCGCAACCACTTGTGATCCTGGACGCACAATTACGGGTGAATACGGCGAACCATGCTTTTTATAAATTTTTCAAAGTCCCGATAGAAGATACCAGGAACAAATTGCTATATGAGCTTGGGAACCGGCAGTGGGATATTCCTGAATTTCAAGCGCTGCTCCAGGAAATTATCCCAAAAAATAAATATATCCAGAATTTTGAAATTATACGGGAGTTCCCCAACATCGGGCGAAAGACTATGTTGCTCAATGCGCGCCAATTCTACCAGGAAGGAAAAGGGATGATACTGCTTGCCATCGAAGATATAACAGAACGAAAAAAAATTGAGGAAATTCGCTTTGAGAACGAACGTCTCGTCTCTGCAAGCAAAACAAGATCAGAGTTCCTGGCCATCGTAAGCCATGAACTGCGCACCCCGCTCACATCTATCCTTGGCTATTCAATACTCCTGAATGAGAAAACCTTTGGTGATCTGAATCAAAAACAGGGATTCTATGTTGATAATATCCTTTCAAGCAGCAACCATTTGCTTTCCCTGATCAACACTATTCTTGATATAGCCAAGATGGAAGCCGGAAAGCTGGAACTGGCAATTGAGGAAATACCTGTGCGTGAAACGATCACCGAAATAATCATTCTTATCAAAGAAAAGGCAGAAAAACGTCATATCGTCCTTGAAACACAATTCGATCCCCGGCTTGGGCATATAGCGGCAGACAGGCAGAAATTCAAACAGATACTTTTCAACCTGCTCAGCAACGCTATTAAATTCAGCAAAGAAGACGGGGGGATCATTACGATATCCACAAAATATGAAGGCGGTACCGGGATGTTCTCTGTCAGGGATACAGGCATAGGGATTAAGAAAGAAGATATGCAAAAACTATTCCAGGAGTTTGTGCAGCTTGACTCCGGGATATCCAGAAAATATGAAGGCACGGGCCTTGGACTTGCGATCACAAAACAGCTTGTAGAACTGCATGGAGGCAAAATAATGGTTGAGAGCGAGTACGGTGAAGGCAGCGTTTTTACATTTTTACTGCCGCTTGCCGGCCAGCCAAAAAAATAATGGAAGGATCAAACGCCTCCGACCCTTGATCCTTCCTGCATTCCCTCAGTATTAATGCCCGTCTCCCACAAAATCCGGATGGTCTGCAAGAACAGGCATCCTGTTTACAATCCAGCGGTAGACCAGTATCTCAATGATGACAACGGCCACCACTACCAGGGCTTCTTTCCAGAAGAAAAGCTCTCTGTCGGGAAGCTGCCAGTTGAACGTTATCAATGTCAGATTGAAACGGTTAAGGAAGATGCCTATTATTGTTAATACACCCGTGAACTGAATGAGAACCACTTTCTTCTTCTGCACCCCGTAATAGTACAGGAAAGGAAGAATGGCAAGCAGCGTTATTTCCACAAGGAACCAGCCGCCGATGGGCGAATCCAGGTATTTCCATGCCCCTTCATGCGTTATGCTTATGAGCCGGAGGCCAACGTACGTGAAAAGGACGAATGAAGATGCCGTGCCAAGACCAAGCGTGATCTCATCGATGCTTTCAAGGTAATGAGGTGACGCACGGTGCTTGAAGAAGATGGTCGTGAGTTTACTTACAACTATCATTAAAGCAAGTGCGGCCCCAATGGCAGAAATAAAGGCAAGCCAGGGCAGGTATGATGTGTACCAGAGTGGATGGACCTTTCCCGGAGCAAGAAGGAACATGGCGCTAAGAGCCGACTGGTGGAGCGTGGAAAGCATCACACCAAATATTGTAAGCCCGAGCGTCATGCTTACTGCTATCTTTCTAATTTTCCCCTGGTTCAGCCATGCAAGGATGGATGGAGAGAATTCAAGGAACTGGACAGAGAGGTAGAGAGCCACATGCCATGCCACAAGGAACATTACAGATGCTGTACCGAATGAAATGAACATGGGATAATATATTCTCCACGGTCTTCCAAGGTCTATCATCAGGAAAACCACGGCAAACAGGTAGCCCAGGAAACCCAGCAGGATGGCATTCCTTACTATGGGCTGGTATTTCTTGAGCCCGAAAATGTACACTGCTGTCCCGATGACAAATCCCGAGGCCGAGAAAGGCACGCCGCTAAAGAGCCCCCATGTAAGGAAAAGCCCCCACGGTTGTTCGTTCGATGCTTCAGTCACCATCTCAAGGCCGAAAATGAACCTTAAGAGTATAAGGACAATCCCGGCAAAGACGATAATCCCTGCAAAAATGTTAAGGGGGGTGATGAGGGTCTTCAGGTATTCCTTCAAGGGAAGCCCGAGGAATATCTTATCCTTCACCCAGTTGCCTATTATCTCCGAATTTGACGGTTCATCCTGGCGGTGTATTTGTTTTTCAATATAATCGCCTGCATATTCGTTCATGATTTATGTTCCTCCTTGACTGATTCTTCTTTATGTGCAGCATGCGGCTTTTGATGGGATGCAAGATAAAAGCCTCCCAGCAGGGCGGGCCACGAGACAAGCGTGAGATTGACCATTGAAAGGAAATCCTTGGTCAATTTCGGATACGAGGTTATCCCTATGTTCTCAGGAAACCCGAGTTTCTCAAAAGGCACTCCTGAAATATACATCCAGCCGGTCCCTCCTGCTTCCTCTTCACCGTAAACATGGTCGATATACTTATCCGGCTCACCCCATATGCGCTGCTTTGCCATCTTGATAAGGTCCTTCCTCTTGCCAAATGTTATAGCCTCCACAGGGCATGCCTCGGCACACGCGGGGATAAGACCTTCTTTAATCCTTTGATAGCACATGAAGCACTTCTGGATCTTCGGATCAAAAGCACTGGAATATTCAAATGCTGGGACGTAGAACGGGCAGGCCGTAATGCAATAACGGCAGCCTATGCATAGTTTTTCATCCCACACTACAGGCCCTTCTTTGCTCTTTTTCATCGCCGCTACCGGGCAGGCTGAGACGCAGGCCGGTTCGTCGCAGTGCATGCATTGCAATTTGCGATAGACCGGTTTTCCATCCTCGCCTTCATAGCGATTGACCGCTGTGTAGGACTGGACGTCAGCAACATAGGGTTTTCTTTTTTCCTCAAAAACCGTCGTATCTTCAAAGGATGTCTTTGGTTCGGGCAGTTTATTTGCTTTGTTGCATGCGGCTTCGCAGCGGCGGCAGCCGATGCACCTTGTAGTATCGGTCAGCATTCCCACCCTGTCCGGGTTCCCTGTAAAATCCTCGGCAGCCACGGCATGTTCGCTGCCGACTATGCTCCATGCCACGATGGAGCCGCCGACTTTTAAAAAGTCCCTTCTGCTGATCATATTTTATCCTCCTGCCGCCTTATGGCAGCCCTGACAAGTAGTAGCCGAGCGTCCGGCATGGTCGGCTGGTACTTTCGCCGCGCCCGCAACCCCATTTGAATGGCATTTGAGGCAACTGTCGTGATAAACTATTTTTGCTTCCTTCCCTCCGTTGGGAATGCCATCCTTATGGCACCTGTTGCATGTTTCCCAGGTCAACTCGTGAGGTCTGGCCGGGGCCTGGATAATGGAATCTTTTGTCTCGCCAGTATGACATTTAGTGCAGCTCTCCGGCCCGCCGAAATCTTCTTTATGGCATGAGATGCATAGCTGGTGGTATGCGGCTTTAAGACCGGGTTTGCTTGAGTCATGGGGATCAGAGGGAGCATTGTGGCAATCCCTGCAGGCATGTACCTCGTCCCCGCTATTGTGATGGCATTTTGTGCAGGCCACCTTACTGCTCATCACTTTGTGGAATTCCGTAGCCGGCCCGTATTTGATAGCAAGATATTCGGAGTCATTGACCCTGAACGTCCCGGCACCGAAAGGATCTACACTTATGTTTTCCGGGGATATTTCCCCTGTAACCGGTACCGCAGTGGCTTCAGGGGTATCGTTTGAGGCGACCACAATGGCCGCACCCCCGAAGAGCAAAGCCAGCGGGATTACAGCAGCTACCACTTTTCCTATCGTTTTTTCCCTGGACTGTACAAGTATCCAGAGAGCGATGAACCCGAAACAGAATGCCACAACTATAAGGTATTCTATTCCCTTGACAAATGTTATGTTTTCGAGCAATGTTTTCATTTTATCCTCCACTTTTTTATTAACCCGATTTTTTCAGTTTTTTCCTTCCTGTTTCCGTATCCGGAATTGCTTGCTTTTACGGTACTCGTATTAACACCTCACAAAAATTATCTCCGTGTGACAATAATTTCTTAATGTCTAATTCCGCTTTACTTCCGAACGCATAACCCATCGCCCCCTTGAATGTCTCCCTGATCGCATGGCAGACATATGTATCGAAGGTGTCTCCTTCGGCGCATATATTGCATTTCCTGACTGTATAAAGCAGGTTCTTTCCCTCTGCTTTCCATTCACTTTCCCTGTGGAGCCTTGAATCCACTATTTCAAGGGCTTTCTGGAAGTTTGGCAGTTCCCAGTTCTTGATATTGTTTTCCTTTTCATACTCCTGCATCAGGGATTTACCGATCCTGCGGCCCAAAAATGTCAGGGACAGGGGTATATCAGGTATGTTTTTTAATCCCTTGAGAAAAGCCATGAACATTATCAGGTCCTGATCCACCCGGGTGTTGCTTATTTTCAAATTGCCTATTATCTCATTGATCTTGATGCCGACATCCGGCCTGTGCGTCAGGACTATCATATTGGCAGTGGATTTTGCATCATATAAATGGCCGTTAGCTTCAAGGAGCGTAACAAGGCTCTTTTTCAGCTTCTCAATTACATCCTTGTTCCTGTAATTATGGAATACGATTATTGTCTCCCTGTCTATCTCAACCCTGTCTGCGACCCTGGAAGTTTCATATACTTCCTTTATCAGGGAAAGCATTTCCTTAAGCGGGATCTCCTGAATGGGTTTTTTTGCCAGGGTTTCTATGGTTATCTCTCCCATTGGCACTTTCCCGGCGAGCAGGTCCTCAAAGTAGTTCCTGTGTACAGTGACCATGTTGTAATTACTTAACAGGTGCCCGTTGATCACGGCCTTCCAGAAAGAAGGGCGGCTCTTTATGGCCTTTGTTACTTCATCCATCCCGCCAAAAAACGTGATAACGCTGTCGAATGCTTCTTTTTTGTTTGACCTTGTAAGTTCGACTTTGATGCACCCGTCCGAATTAAAAACAGACCTGACCTCAAGTGGCGCATGTTCAGGCGAATTTTTCACAAGGTACTGTGAGAGGATACACGCTGCGAATTTTATCTTCTGGTTTGCGCCTCTTACTTCTATGAGCACATCTGAAGGAGAAGCGTCATTATCACATTTTATGGCAAGGTCGATATCCCACTCAAGTTCACCAAACCTGCGGTTAAGATAGTCTTCAAGTTTCCCCAGTGAATTTATCAACATGGGATCAATCAGGTCATCCAGCACATTTTCAGGGACCAGCATCCCGTCGATCTCGTTGAGCATCCATTTGAACAGCGAATTGTCTATTGCCGATAAATTCTTAAGAGAACTGTTTTTTCCCGCCTCATCGATTATTTCCCTGATAGCGGCACTGAAGTTACCTTTATGTTTCTGTACGTATGGTTCCATCTTTTCAATGCAGTCGTTGTCAAGGGAAATATGCCTTGTAACGATCATACTTTAACTCCCCTTACGTTTTACCTCTTTACCGAGTTCCTCGAAAAGCAGTTCTTTTTCCCTCTGGAGCTCTGCTTCCCTGCGGGCGATCGCTTTCATGGCATCGCTTGGCCTTATACTGACCATAATCCTGTTATTCCTGTCTTTCAAGTATTCCCTGAGCCCATAAGCCAGGAATACAACAAAGGCAACCGGGATCAGGAACAGCCATCCCAAAACGAAAGCCTGGAAGGTTTCGCGTGGGAGAAAATATGCTGCTCCTATTACCGTTCCACCAGCAACAGCTGTTGCAATATACTTGTTCCTATACTTCATATCAATCACCCTTCAATTTGTTCTATCTAATGCCAACGCTAAAAGAATATTTGACAAAAATTTAGCAGGGAAAGCCAGACAATAGCATAGGATAACAAAAGAAGGCAAATTATGCCAATGAATGGCATAAGCTTGTCAAGATTGGCAAGAATTATAAATTTTAAATATAATTAAATAATAATTAATTTTAAAGAAATAGCAAAATATACTATTTTATGACATTTATTACGAATATCCCTGGTTTTTTTGTCAAATTTCATATTTTTATGCCAATCGAATTACAACTTCACAATAATTGTCACCATGAGTCAACAAATGTATGATGCTTAATTCTGCCTTATTTCCAAATGCATAATTCAGCGCCCCTTTGAACGTTTCCCTGGCAGTATGGCAAACATATGTATCAAATGTATTTTCTTCTGCTACGATGTTGCATTTCATGACCCTGTACAGCAGGTTATTCCCATCCAGTTTCCATTCGCTTTCCCTGTGGAGCCTGGAATCGATTATTTGAATGGCTTTCTGGAAATTCTCAAGGTCCCATTTCTTGATGCCATTTTCTTTTTCATACTCCTGCATCAGGGTTTTTCCTATCCTTCTCCCCAGGGCAGAGAGGGATATGGGGATATCAGGCATGTCCTTAAGCCCTTTGAGAAAAGTCATGAACATTATCAGTTCCCGGTCCACCATGCTGTTGCTTGTTTTCAAATTATCTACTAATTCATTGATCTTCATGCCAACATCCGGCCTGTGTCGCAGCACTATCATATTGGCAGTTGCCTTTGCATCGTATAAATGGCCGTTCGTTTCTAAAAGCACGACAAGGCTCTTCCTGATCTTCTCTATCGCTTCCTTTGTCCTGTAATTATGATGCACTATGATGGTATCTTTATCTATATCCACCCTGTCCGCGACCCTTGAACTCTCGTAAACCTTCTTTATAAGAAAAAGCATCTCGTCCAGGGGTATTTCCTGGATCGGTCTCTTTGCCAGGGATTCTATGGTTATTTCTCCCATCGGTATCTTATCAGCAAGCAGGTCCTCAAAGTAATTCCTGTGGACAGTGACCATGTTATAATTGCTCAATAAATGCCTGTTGATCATCGTCTTCCAGAAAGAGGGGCGGCTCTTTATGGTCCTTATTATTTCATCACTTTCCCCGAAAAAAGTGACCAGGCTTTTGCGGGCATCCTTTTTGTTGGATCCTGACAGTTCAATTTTTATGCAATCACTGAAACTGAGAACTGACTTTATCTCAAGCGGCGTAGTATCCACTGAATTTTTTACAAGATACTGGCACAGGATACCCGAGACAAATTTTATTTTTTGGGGAGACCCTGTCATTTCCACAGATACCCTGGAGGGGAACCTGTCGGTATCATAATCCAAAACAAGGTCGATATCCCACTCAAGTTCACCGAACTTGTGTTTTAGATATTCTTCCAGTCCCTTCATAGAATTGATCAGCGCAGGATCTACAAGGTCGTCAAGTACGTCATCTGGAACAAATATCCCGTCTATCTCTGTCAGCATCCATTTAAAAAGGGAAGTCTCGATCGCCGAAGAATTCGAGCGCGAATTATATTTCAAGGCCCTGTTTATCATTTCCTTTATCGCTTTTCCGAAATTGCCATGATGCTTTTCAACGTACGGTTTTATCTTCTCGATATATTCATCGTCAATAGAGATATGTTTTGAAACTGTCATGATATGAACTCCCCGTTTTTTCTTTCATTTTCAAGTATAACATTGTACCCTTTACTGGAATAACTTTCAAATTAAGAGTATATAATGTCAATGTTAAGAACTTATTTGATATACGTCTGTTGCAATAGGCCAGAAAAAACCCAGGTTATGGCAATAAAAGGATAAAATAGCAAAAAAGATCAGTTCTGGTATGATATCAGAGTATATATGTGTTAACTGCCTCAACCAGTACCAGATAGGATATCCACAGCATCCAGGCACAGATAGCAAGGAACACCACGGTGAACACCATCTTTGCTAATCCGAGGATAAGGATGTTGTTGGGTGCCTGATCGGTTTTGCTTTCACCTTGCGCCGTATCCTTCGTCGTAACGATAAGGACGTTGTTGGGTACCTGATCGATTCCTGCATTCTTATTGTTATTTATCCTCAATTCCGGATTGTTCAGGGCCTCTTCGTATTCCAGTGCATGCTCATGTTTCATTTCCTCCTCTGAAATATTACCTGTTATCCACGACATATTCGGGAATTTCCCGAAATGTTCATCATAAAAATGCCCGATGAACACGGCAAGGGACGCAAGCACCGCTTCCCATGTGTGGAAAAGGTTTGCGATCTGGATAAACCCTATGGGGAAATATTGCATGGCTGCGAAAGGATGCCACATCAATATCCCTGTGAAACCCATGACTACGGCCCCGAATCCTGCCCCGAAATACTCGAATTTCTGTTTCCAGGTGTATCTGCCGAATTTTGGATGCTCGTCCGTATACCTGAAGTAATACTTCACCTGCTGCTGGAAGTCCTGCAGGTCTTTCAGGTTGAACAGGACATCGAAGCGGGGTTTTTCAAGGAGATGGAATACAACATGGTAAACGCTGACCCCTATCATTAACAGGCCTGCATAGTGGTGGATAAATGTCCTGTTAGCAAAACCGCCTACAGACTCTATCATCCATTTTGACCACCATTCATCCGGGAACTTCAGGGGGAACCCGGTGTAAGCCAGGAGTATGAATGTGGTAAAGAATATTATATGCTGTACCCGCTGGTTGAGCGTGAATCTCCTGAATTTTAATTCTGCCATTGTTAATGCCTCCTCCTCAATTCGAAATTTGATGTGATGCCAAGGACAATGAGCCCTATTGTGAAAGTAAGCTCAAAAAGTATCATTATTATGTAGAAATATGTTACGAGTTTCTTGGCATCAATGAACCCGAGATAAACCGATTGCCCTTCGTGCACTTTGCCCCCATAGATAAAGGCATTATTGGCGCCCTGGTGGCAATCCGGTTTTCCGCAGGTAGCCGGCAGGTTAGCCGGGTTTATCGCAGACTTCGGGTCGCTTTCCGGCCTTGTATCGTGGTTCTCATGGCAATCCGAACATGTCGCAAGGACCCCCCCGCCGCTTACATATGCCTTGTAATGATATGATTTTTTATATGTATCGAACCTGTCGGTGCTAATCCCATAGTACCACGCCTGCATTTTCGTCTGGTTCTCATGACAACCGGCGCACGTGAGTGGGATCTTTTCACTATAAGTCGGAGAATCGGGATTTTTATAGGACAGGATATTGTGGGTGCCGTGGCAATCTGTACAGGCGGCAGCTTCCACCCTTCCTTCTTTGAGTTTTTGCCAGTGGATGCTTTCTTCATATGTTTTAGTAACTTCCGCATGGCATCTTGAACAGAATTCCGTCATATTGACACGTGAGGGAGCGCCTGTAAAATTGGTGTGCATGACATCTATGGATACTACGTCGCCGCTGATTTTTATGTCTCCCCCGTGACAGTCAGTACATGAAATATCTTTATTAAAGTGTATACTTTTTTGAAAATCGTTTACCTCTTTGGAATGGCAATGGAAACATGAAATATCCCCGGTCTGTCCTGATACGACAAGACCCCCTGCTGCCATCAAAAAGACCCCTGCAATAATGGATAAGGCCGTTGATCTGCCGATCCATGTTGTTGAAAGTTTTGGTTTTAAGGTATTCGTATGACCACCTCGCAGAATTTATCTCCATGAGTTAACAGATGTTTGATTTCCAGTTCCGCCTCGTTCCCCATAGCATAATTCATTGCTCCTTTGAATGTTTCGCGGGCAGTATGGCAGACTGATGTATCGAATTTATTCCCTTCATTAGCAATATTGCATTTCTTCACTATATATAAGAGGTTATTTCCGTCTAATTTCCATTCACTTTCCCTGTGTAGTCTGGAATCGACCAATTCAAGGGCTTTCTGGAAAGTTTCAAGGTTCCATTTCTTTATGTCATTCTCTTTTTCATACTCTTCCATTAAGGATTTGCCTATCCTCCTTCCAAGGGCCGATAGTGACAGCGGGATATCAGGCATATCCTTAAGTCCTTTAAGAAAAGCCATGAACATTATCAATTCCTGGTCCACATTACTTTTGCTGGTTTTCAGGTTTCCCACAATTTCATTGATCTTCATGCCAACGTCGGGCCTGTGGGTTAAATATATCATATTGGCCATCAGCTTGGCGTCGTATAGATGACCATTGGCATCTAAAAGCGAGATCAAGCTCTTCTTCAGGTTTTCGATAGCATCTCTATTCCTGTAATTATGGTACAAAGTAAGGGATTCTTTATCGATCTCCACCCTGTCCACGACCCTGGATGTCTCGTAAACCTCCTTTATCAGTAAAAGCATCTCTTTCATGGGTATTTCCCGGATGGGTTTTTTTGCCAGGTTTTCTATCATGACCTCTCCTGAAAACGTATTGCTGGCAAGCATATCCTCAAAGTAATTCCTGTGGATAGTGACCATATTGTAATTGCTTGAAAGATGCCTGTTGACAAGAGATTTCCAGAAATCCGGCTTGTTCTTTACCACTTTTGTTACTTCGTCCATTCCTCCGAAAAAGGTGACCAGGCTGTCAATTGAGGCCTTTTTATCCGATCTTGCCATTTCAACTTTTATACATTCGTTGAAATTAACAACTGAAATTATCTGAAGCGGCGCCTTCTCAAGCGAGTTCTTCACCAGGAAGTGTGACAATAAACGCGCAACGAATTTTATTTTCAGGGGTTCGCCTCCGATCTCCATTAATATATTCGAAGGGAACATGTCGTTGTCACATTTCAAGGTCAGGTAAATGTGCCATTCAAGTTCACTGAACCTCCGGTTCAGGTAATCTTCGAGTTTTGCGATAGAATTTATCTGTCCTGGATCGATAAGTTCATCCAGGATGTCGTCAGGAACAAGCCTGTCATCAATCTCTTTTAGCATCCAGTTGAACAAGGATATATCTATCGCCGATGAATTCATGCGCGGGCTGTATTTTCCGGCCCTGTTTATCATTTCCCTTATGGCAGCGCCGAAATTGCCATGGTGCTTTTCAACGTACGGCTTCATCTTCTCGACATGTTCATCGTCAATTGATATATGCCTTGTAACGTTCATATTTTAGCCTCCGTTCCACCAATTTTCCACTTGTGCTCACTCAATCCCTGGCTACAGATTGGAGCATATACACAAAGAAGGATGCAGGGACCAGGAACAATCCTCCAGCAAAGAATGCGAGGAATGTTTCGGCCGGAAGACTATATGCCGCCGCCATGAATACTGCCGCTGCAACTGTCGCCACAATATACTTCACCTTGTTTTCCATATATATCAACTCCTTGATCAAAGATATATAATGCCAATATTAAAAAATCATTTGAGAATAATTTGTAAGAGAAATGCCTTATTGCGTCATGTGCGCCGTATCATGGATTTTAACAGGCACGAATTAATATTCAATGATTTTTTTAAAAATTATACCGGTCAAGTGGATGAATATATGGACTGGAAAAACCATTGGGAATTTTTATTGTCCATCCGGAACCATAAAAGCGGGGATTTGGCGGAGTTGCACTTATTATTGACAATACCCGACCAGTGGTAGTTCACCCTGGCATCATTATCCCTATGCCACTGAATATTGCAGTTAATGCGTACATGGCATACGTTGCCTGCTTCTCTGTGGCACGCTTATAATAAGGGAGCACCCATTTCAGCGTCAGGTTGTTCGGGACCTCAAGCGTACCGTCGTCCCTTACCTTCCCGAACTTGACCTGCGGATACTTCTTTATGCGCCAGTACACGTACATAAGGAAATTGATCGTGTGTGGCAGAAGCATGATAAAGCCGCTGACTATGAATCCCTGCAGGACTATCATCACACCGATAGCTGCACCCACGGTGAGTGAACCCACGTTGCCCCAGAAGATGCGCGACGGGTAGCGTTCAAATAAATAAAACCCGAGCGTTGCGCCGGTGACGGCAACGATAGCCACGATATTATTTATGTTCCCGGTCATCAGGGATTTGATGATCAGGGAGATAAGGATTATGACCGACAGGCCCGAGGACATACCGTTAAAGCCTGAATGCATGTTTACAAGATTGGCGGTCACGAGGACGAAAGTGGGGATGATAAGCTGGCTATATAAGATCCCGAGTTCGACCTGGCCCAATAAGGGGAACAAAATTTGAGAATGAATTGCGTATTGCATTAACGGATATGAGCAATAATACATCAGGACGAGCTTTGCGGGCCTGCCGATGTCGATCATATCATCAAGGATGCCGAACAGGCCAAAAAGCATGATGACATTTAACGCAACGAAATTTGTAGGTTCGAATTTGTAAAAAAGCGAATTTATGGATATGGAGAAAAGGACTGCAAGCATTATAGCGATACCGCCACCTGTAGGCACCATTTTGTTCCCTTTCTTATAGTAATCCCTGACAACAAGACCTTTATTCGTGAGCTTTCGTATCAGGTAAGGTGTGGTGGTCAGGATGATTAAAAATGGAACGAGAAATACAAGTCCAATTTCGAGTATGAGCCAATGAATATTATCCAAATTATACAAACAAACACCTGAAGTGCTTAATAAGAATATTAACTATATAGACTTATTTGAAAGAAAAAGTGAAAAAAAATATCAGTAAAAAGTCCTGCCTTTCGGGATTTTGATGTATAAATCCATACACCCCAGCGTACAAAACATTTTTTCCCTGACGTAATCTTCCCCTACGTAGATCTCCCTGCCGCAGTTCTCGCATTTGATTTCAAGTAAACTACTCAGGGCTGGAAGCCCTGAGCGTTTATGGTTGTCTCGGTTAGCCATAGAAAAAGTCCTTTAAAAATTTCTGCGATGGATTTTTCTTCTGTACTTTGAAATCTACGTCTGCCCAATG
>CABMIH010000061.1 GCA_902386205.1 uncultured archaeon
CTGAGAGACCGCCGAATTTATTGCCAAGTATGGGATAGCCGCTTTCGATGTCGATAGCCATGCCCCGTAATGTATTGATCGCAACGACGGCATCGGCCCCGCCGCGCTGGGCCGCAAGGCCTATGCTCTTTATATCCGTGACATTGGGCGTGAGTTTCACCCAGACCGGAACCTTCGTGGAGCTTTTGACAGCTCTGGTAACATCTTCTACAACAGCAGGGTCTGTCCCGATCTCGGCGCCGTATCCGTGGGCATGGGGGCAGCTCACGTTAAGCTCAAAAGCATCTGCATGAAGTGCGCCTGCGATTTCTGAAAAATCAAGGGAGCAGCCGCCGAAGATACTCGCGATGACGGGCACGCCCCCAACTTTAGCCTCATCGATCTCATCCTGGAAATTCCTGTAAGAAGGATTGGGGAGACCCATGGCGTTCAGGTAGCCGCAGTCCACTTCTATCATGCTCGGGTTGCTGTGGCCTGCCTTTGGCTCCATACCTATGGATTTTGTGACAACAGCACCTGCCCCGCTTTCTGCAATCCTCTTAAGGGATCTTCCTGTCGTGCCCATTATGCCGGCAGCAAGCATAGTGGGATTTCTAAGTTCCAGTCCTGCCAGGGTTAGTGAAAGCATTATAAGTTCATCATGTATGGTTAATACTTAGTTTTTTTGTTTCAGGAAAAGACAGGTCGGAAATGAAACTTAAAATCGTTTTTTTCTAAAAAAGGAAAAGATTGTGATGTGAAGTCCACATCACGCGAATTTACTGAATTTACTGTCCTTCCATGAACGGGCTCTTGACCCCTGTCAGAACCGCCATTACACGTACCCTGCCTGTGAGCTGGTCATCAACTTTTGCGCCCCAGATAACCCTCTTTGTGTTCGGGACCTTATCCATGATCAACTCGCCGGTCACTGCTACTTCTTCGAGTGTCAGGTCTTCGCCACCTACGATGTGGATGAGCACGCCGTATGAAGCTGACATGTCTGAGATATCAAGCAGCGGGACTGCAAGCGCCTGTGAAACCGCTTTTGTTACCCTGTCCTCTCCGTCGCCTTCGCCAATGCCTATTGACGAAATGCCTCCTCTCTCCATGACCGCGCGAAGATCTGCGTAGTCAAGGTTGATAAGACTTGGCTGGGTGATCGTTTCGGTTATGTTCTTTACGAAAGCGCCTATCAGTGCGTTCGCTACGGCAAGGGCCTCTTTCAATGGCAGGTTGCCTGCAACTTCCCTTAACTTTGAGTTATCGATCACGATGGTCGAGTCGCAACTCTCAGTGAGGGCCTTTATGGCTTCTCTCGCTTTTTCTCTCCTGAATTGTTCGATCTTGAAAGGAATCGTGACACATGCGATCGTAAGTGCTCCGACTTCCCTTGTAACTTCTGCGACAACCGGTATTGCCCCTGTACCTGTTCCTCCGCCCAATCCTGCCACAAGGAACACAAGGTTCGTACCTTCTAAATCTGCTTTAATTTCTGCAAGATTTTCCTTGGTTGCCTGGGCACCCATTTCAGGGTATCCGCCGCATCCATGTCCCTTGCATATTTTTTCACCGAGCAGGATCAGTTTATCAGCTTTGCTCATTGTACTTAAGTGATTTACATCAGTATTAGCTGCGATGATCTTGCCGCCGACCATTCCTTTTTCTGCTATCCAAGTCGTTATGTTGCATCCAGCACCACCAAGCCCGACTACGGCCACAGATGGTTTTGATGTCTTTACAAGCTCTGCTAATTTTTCATTAACCATATTATAGCCTCCTTCAATTGTGGCTTACTATATTTACACCTTTTAAGTATATAGATTTGATTGCTGAAGACGTGTGAAATGGATGATACACCTGTGAATTATTTCGGCTTAGGTGGCCAATTTTTTTCCATCCATCCAGGTATGCGTCCTGAGTCCGGCGGGCCGATCATTACCCGAAGACCAGTCACATCTTCCACATCTCCCTGCAGTCTTGCTGCAAGCCCCGGTAAAACGATCGTATTATGAGAGGTCTTCTCCTTGAAATCAAAACCTGCCTTCTGGAAGTTATCCTTTATCTTTGCTGCCGTCAACTGCCCGCCTGCCACGGATGCTTCAACACCGATGCCGTCTGTATCCACTGCTGCAAGATAACAATTTATCTTGTTGGATGAAAGGTCGCTTTCCACGGTATAATATGTGAGAGCGAAGTTCGTTGTGACTATCACAGGTGAATCCTTTGTCGGCGTTCCGACTTCATTTACACCAGGCGCAACTTTCACCGGCGTCCTTGGATCGGTATATATCGTATCGCGAAGGTGTACTTCGGGAAGCATTGCATACGGCTCAAGGCTGTGAAGTATCATTATGTCCCCGTACCTTACAGTGAATACCGAAGCAAGCACGGTCTCCCAGTAGGAAGCAGTGACCGCATCCTTATAGACCGCCCATGCGTTCAGCGGGACAGCCATGATAGGATAAGCGATGTCCTTCTGTACTTCTTTTATCCCTGCCCTTCGAAGTTTTATAAATTTCTCAAAAGTTTCTTTAAGTTGCTTCCCCTGCGGATACGTACCAGGATCAAGTACAAGGTCTTTGATACCCATTTCCCTGAAAGTCAACGCAAGGGATTTGAGTTTATCCAGATCCTGTGAGAACAATACCACCGGGACTTTATAATTCAATGCAAGCTCAGATACTTCTCCCCAGTTCTTCTCGGTAGCTGCATATATCAGCGGATTTTTATCCTTTACAACTTCAAGCCCGGATTTTAGCACGGCAGGGTCAAGGGAACACAGTATCAGCGGAAGTTTCGTGGTTTCGCTGACTTTCTTTACAGCACCGGCAAACTTTGTGGCATCACCGGAAACACATCTCACAGCCACCATGTCAACTGTCAGGAATTTTCCTACATAGAATTTCTTGAAGTTTGATATCTTATTCACTCTTTCAACAAGTTCAGTCTCAGGCATCGTATCCCATACGTCATAGGCAAACGCTGTCGGGTCAAAAAACGTTAACTGGTGGCGGTAAAGTACATCATCGCCCCCGATTTTTTTGGCGCGTTCTCCCTTTCCTATTATGATTTCACGGATCTCAGGTGCAAGAAGCGACTGGAGCTCCAGATATTTTTTCTTGTACTCATCCTTGAGGATAGGGGGACAATCCTCAAGCTTCTTTGACCTGTCGATAAGATGGGCCGCAAAAGCCATGCATGTCGCATCCCCGCATTCTGCGCAGTTTATCTGGGGCAGGAATTTGTAAACCTGGAGCGGGCTGTTTAATTTCATTATATCACCGCCGAAACCCAGTTATCTATGTTTACAGGTTCTGTTTCCTTCAAGCCGTACAATGTCTGGGTAATTTCTTTCAAGACGTGGACAGCTCCCGGGTGCATCATCATAAAAAGATCGTTTCCCGCAAGCGATAATGTCAATCCTGTAATAATTTCCCAGATAGGACCCCTGTACTCGCGCGGCCCCCAGTCGGAGTCTTCCTTCAAGGGTGAGGAAACCATCCAGGCCTCGCGCGCCTCCCATGCATTGGTAGTGCCGCTTGACATCGGGAAATTGAGTTCCGTATCTCCTGTAAGGCCAGCCAGTCTTATCCGTTCCATATTCGTATAGGCATAATCAAGCCCGTATCCCAGGGCTGCGGTCGTCGGGTCCATAAGGATATTCTCCCGCGCCACGCCGCACTGCTTCATCAGTTTCCGGTTCAGTTCTTTTTGCGCGTTTATTTCAAGCTGTGTCCATGAGAGAACGACGTGATTGTATTTCTTTGCAGCTTCCGCTATCCGTGCATAGTCAAGGTTCAGGCTCGCGGATGCAAGCAGGCACCGCTCACCCTCTGCAACCTCGGCAGCTTTTTCAAGCACCGCAGGGTCTTTCTCCGGATTGCCGGAGCCTCCGATAACGATAGGAACGTCAACGGCCTGGAGAACCTCTTCCACGGTTTTTGCTGCATCAGCCGGCGATGTGTCCTTGATATTCGGGTCTGTGCTGATAAGATGAATAGTGACCATGTCGGCCCCGAAGTCGCGCACGACTTTTTTCGCCCATTCTGCCGGGCTGTTGATCACATCCTCGTAATTGGATTTGACGGCCTTTGCCATGTTGATGGGCATGTCAAAAACGTCCATGGTTATGTGGTTGCGGTGGGGCATCGGGCTATCAAAATAATAAGGCAGCGAACCTTCTCCTCCCAGTGTCACCGTGCTTTTTCGTGAACCCCCGTCCGATGAAGTGGCACCGAGCACAACTTCCTGTATTGGAGTTTTCCACTCTTCTATCCTCCCAACACTGAATTTTGATTCGATCAACTTTGAGAGCTTTTTGGGCTGGGGTGCGGCTGCACCCATCTGTTCCACAGGATAGCCCAGGATCCTGGAAATATTCATCAAATGGAACGCTATCTGGGCGGTCTCATGACCCAGCGCATATGCCATCTGTGGATTTAATCCCAACTGTCCGAGGTCAATCTCCACATCTCCTTCGATCTTTACTCCCTCAAGGGCTTCAATATCGCCCCCGAAAAGGCTTCCGAGTTCTGAGAGTTTAATCTTTTTTGTCATGGTTACATCCTGGTTTACACTATTAATCGTTCAAGATAGAGCCTACTACATATATATTTTGGGCCATGATATAATTTATGTATGAGGGAAAGCTATTTGCAATACAAAATCTATAAATCCAAAAACAATTATGAATGAAAAAAGTCCTTATTTTACTGCTTCTGTGGCATCACTGGCCTATTTTGTCACTTTTATTGTGCTAAAATTTTTTCTCCAGGACAAAACCGTGGATTTGTTAGGGGCACTGGCAGGTGCGGTCGTATTCTGGATCGTGATTTTTCTGGTCCATAAAATCCTTGAAAGAAGAAATATTGAATAACATTTTTACAGCAGCTTTTTCAAAATCAGGTAGATGATATATGCAGATAATAATATTATTGATAATTTTATGAACTGAAAGAGAATGAACCATAAAATATTGATAAAAATATAAGCAAGAACCAGAGCAATTATCGCAATAACAATATCCCGGAGTTTCATACAGACCAGATAATTTTTGATGCTTAAATCCTTAACGTATTAAAGGTGAATATATTACTCGATGCGAATAGGAATCATACTCCATGGCCCTGAGATTATAGATGAAGGTTCAGCAGAGCGGATTATCCGGATATTCAAGATGGGACATGAAGTTATTGCCAGGCTGGGGGGGACAATGGGACGGACAGCCGTTCTTGATTCAGGACTTGAAGATGTAATTGACATATCACAGGGTCTCACGCCAAGTGAGACAATAATAGCACTCGGGGACAGTATTGACTTTGCGATACTGCTCAATAACGGAAAAACCCTGGAAACAGGGCGCTATTTCGGACGGATTGTGGCATCGAAATTACCACAGCATTCAAAACCCTTTATCCATATCGAGCGCCCCGGCTCAGGGGGAAGGATAATATATTATTGCTCGCGGGCGAAACAGTGCGCATACTATGTTAAAAAAATACTTATGAAGTACTGTGAAGATTACGACCTTCCCATAGAACGGGGCATACCGTTGCCGCCGCATGTCAGAGCCGAAGGAGATATGCTCATCCGCCGCATTTATGGAGCTTTCCCGGGGGAAAACATTCGTCTTGATGGGATAGTTATCGGGACAGTAACAAACCCTGAACCTGAAATCGTATGCATGGAGGGAAGGGTGGTGGAGGTCCGGGGGATCAATATAAAACCGCACGGCCTGGAAAAACTCGCAAACAGGAAGATTTATCTCTCCACTGCAAAGGTCAAGACAGGGAACATAAGGAGGACGCGGCACAAACCGCTTATGAAGAAAGCGCAGGGTGGAATATCCTCAAAAACGGTCGCCATCATCGATCATTGCGCAGAATCCACGTTCGAACTGATAAAAGATGCAGGACTTGTCATTACTGTGGGTGATGACACTACGGCAATAGCAGCAGATATCCTGGTGCGTTTTGGCATCCCTGTTATCGGGATAACGGACGGGGATCCTGACAATGTTCTTGAGGATACGTCTGTGCCTGCCGGCTCTGTGATTATCCGGGTAAGGACCGGATTTGATGATATTATTGGAAAGGAGGTTTTTGAGAAAATTTTGCGAGGTAAACAGAAAATCCACATGCCTGGAAATGATATGCTTTCACGGATACTTATGCTGGCCGGAAAAAATGTAATTGAAATAAAATACTATTAAATAAAAAATAAAAAGGGTAAATGATTTAGAATAATGCGGCTGTTATACCCTGCACACCTGACTGGATAATGATCGCGGTTGTTATTATCACGCCCGCCATCTCAAGTGCCACAGCTACATTTCCCTTCTTGAGCTCTTCGAATTCTTCTATTCCCTTTGTCAGTTTGTCAAGAATATTCAATGCAAGATAGATTGCGACGATAGCAAGCCCTATTCCAAGCAGTAGTTGAACAATGCTTAATACGATTGCAATTATTCCTGCCGGAGAAAGGAGACCCTCGTTCCATGCAGTTGACAGGCCTCTTGAAACACCCGCAACTCCTGACTGGACCACTATTGCTATCGCAAAGAACACTGATGCGACAAGAATACCCACGGCAGTGTTGCCCCTGGCGATTTCTTTTTCTTCGTCAATTCCTTTAGTTATTTTCCCTAATACGGAAAAACCAATATACAGCGCTGCCACTGCAAGTACAATGGAAATAACTAATTGAATAATGCCTACTATTGCATTTCCTATACTTACTACCATATTTTCACCTCACGCTTAAAGCGTACCCCTGTATAATGGTAGTAAGGTATTATAAAATTATTGTGATACATTTTAGAGTTTATTTATATTATTCTGTAATTGAAAATGGTGATTCAACAACAAAATAGTCAGGTTGACCCTGTACTCTGAAAGCACTATATAAATAGTCCCAGATATAAGGAGGAAGCATGACCCATTACCTTGGCGAATTGCTGTTATACTGGTGCACTTCCTGCAATCTTCCTGTTCTCGGGAAAACCTGCAATTGCAGGGCAAGCACAAAAAAAATAGAAATAACCCCGCCGGGCGATGTCAGGCCCGCTTTCCAATACGATATCGATCTTATTAACAGGGCCACTGAAAGACAATTTGGCATAAAACTCGTTCCTGATGGCAGGCTTGTGGTGCTGAACAAGGCGCCTTATGAGGACAGGATGGACGAGGTGATATTCGACGGCGCAGTGATGGGGTCCCTGCGTTTTGAACTTGAGAAAATGGAATGGGTATTCATTCCCAGGCTTGATGGGGCAAGACGGCTCGTGCCGGGACGTAATTGGATAATAGTCGATAAAGGAGCGGTTGAATTCATACTTAAGGGAGCTTCGGTACTAGCGCCTGGCGTGAATGATGCGGATGTCGGTATAATGGAGAACGACGAGGTCATTGTACTGACGCAGGATATGGAAGTGATAGCCACAGGCAGGGCGAGGATGAGCGCACAGAGGATGCTTTCGCATGAAAAAGGCATGGCTGTGAAGACACGCTGGAACGGCAGGCTGGAACCTATGGGACAGTTCCCTGAGCAAAAAAGTACCTGGGACGACGCAGTGCGGGCAAATCTGCATATACTGGAAAAATTTGAAAAAAAAGCCCACGGTTTCATAAAAAACGTTGTAGAGACGACAAAAAGGCCGGTAAGCGTTTCGTACTCCGGCGGAAAAGACAGCCTTGCTACCCTGCTCCTTGTCAGGGATGCTGTTCCGGAATTCGATATACTTTTCGCTGATACGGGTCTTGAGTTTTCCGAGACGATGGAGAACGTAAAACAGACCGCACAGGAACTTTCTTTGCCATTGAAGATCCAGTCCTCGAATGATGCCTTCTGGCAATCCATAGGACATTTCGGGCCACCGACAGTTGAAGCCAGATGGTGCTGCAAGGTATGCAAGCTCGGGGCCATCACGCAGCTTATCGAAAAAAACTACGAAAACGGCTGCCTTACATTCATAGGCCAGAGAAAATATGAAAGCGAGGTAAGGGCAAACAGTGACAGTATCTGGAAGAATCCCTGGGTCGGAAACCAGATAGGAGCTACCCCCATCCAGAACTGGACAGCCCTTCACGTGTGGTTGTATCTTTTCCGGAAGAAAGCAAAGTACAATCCTTTATACGAGAAAGGTTTTGACAGGATAGGGTGCTGGCTGTGCCCTTCGGCAAGCATGGCGGATTTCTTGCGCTTGGAGGAACTGCACCCTGAGCTGTACATGAAACTTGAAACATATCTCCTGGATCACGCTGAAAAGAACGGGCTGCGGGAAGAGTGGGTAACATACGGTTTCTGGCGCTGGCAGGTTCTTCCAAAGTCAATAAGGATGCTTGCTGAGAAAAAAGGAATAAACCTTATCCCGAAAAACGGGAAGAAACCGGTCAATTTTACAATGACCGCAGGATACCGGCCATGCAAAGCCGGGGGGATGACAGCAGAAGGAAGTTTTGGTGCACCGTTGAATCTTTCCCTGATCATGGAAACCTCCCTTATGAGGATAATCGGGGAGACAAATTCCATCGACGGTATGGTTCTTGCCTGGCGCGGGGATGAAACCGTGCATGTTTATGCAAGCGGCACGGTCGTGGCAAGGAGCAGGGATGAAGAAAATGCAAGGGAACTGATCGGCCTTGCTGAAAAGACGATACGGCGCGCCTTATCGTGCACAGCATGCGGTGTGTGTGTAGGCCAGTGCAAAGAGCATGCGATCAGTGTTAATGGCACTGCACGGGTCAGTCAGAAATGCACACACTGCGGGAAATGTACCTGGGCCTGCCCGGTTGTAAAGTTCGGTTCATCTCCTGAGTAGCCTTTCAACCAGCCCCCGCTTGAACTTCATGCCATTTATGAAAATATCAGCCCCCTGGGTTTTTGAGATTTTATCCACTTTTTCTGTAATGATCCGCCCCCCTATGGTATTGCCGATGCTTTTTATCTCTTCTGCGATTATTTCTCCTCCCGACATTCCACTTCCTGTTTCTTCCCCTGCCTTTTTTACGACGATTTTCCCGCCCTTCATGCATGTTCCAAGATTTTTCCCTGCTGTTCCAGTCTCGATATTGCCTTTTTCAAGCTCAAATCCTATATAATCGAGACCGTCCTTTTCAAGATGAAAGGTTTCAGGATACATATATTCAGCGCAAAGTGAGGTGAGAAAGCCGACCACCATTTTTTCATACGGGTCTTTAGGGTTTGATTTCATGATGATTTCTTTGATCTCTGTGCAATCTTCAGATGCTATCCTTTTTATTTCTCCTTTGCTGACATTTCCAATTTGTTTGATGATACCTTCAAGATCCATAATTTGAAAATATTCTCCCGGGCAAATGACGTATACTAAAGATTACTGCTCTTAATAAATCATATTTTTATCGCTATCTTTTTCATGAAAAGAAATAATTTAAGAGCCAATGATTTTCCTTGAAGGCACTTTATTCATAGAGAATGTGGAAGATTTCCTGCATAAGCTCAAACAAATAAGCAAAGAGAAAAACATAACTATCCAGGCGCTGGATGCCGATAAACTGGCAGGTGAAGAGCATCTGAGATTTGCGATAGAAAAAGCAATGAACTCATTCAGGAAGGAAACCAACATTGCAAGTGACCTCGCCCATGAAATAATTCTTTATGCAGCGGGCACGCGGCAGATAAGCAGGGCGATGAAGCTCGGGATACACAGGGGTCATAATGATATAGTGCTGGTGGTAGTGGGAGAAAACGCCGATCTTTCTGATCTGGTTGAAATTACCCCAAAGCCTGTGCTTCAATATGACCAATCCAAGAAAGAAGCCATAATGGAGGTATTTAACATAACAAAGGAGGAAATAGAGGCAGCGGGTGAAGAGAAAATCCCGGAGCTTGTGCTGGAAAGGGTGGCGCTTGTTGATGTGCTTAAATAGAGTGAAATGGATCAGAAGCTGGTTTGCTTCATAACCCTTCAATATATCTCTCAGCAGACACCGCGGCTATGGCCCCATCGCCTACTGCTGTGACTATTTGTCGAAGCGGCGTGACGCGGCAATCCCCGGCCACGAAGATGCCTTTTACCGAAGTCGCCTGGGCCGCGTATGGGATTATAAATCCGCCTTCGTCTTTTTTGACATCTGCAAAACCTGTGTTTGGTATCAGGCCGACGTATATGAACACCCCGTCAGTTCTTATTTCTGAAAGTTCTTTTGTCTTTACGTTCCTGATAATAGCTTTCTCCACGACCTGTTTTCCTGCGATTTCTTCGATAACTGAATCCCACACAAAGCTGATCTTCGGATTGGCAAAAGCATGCTCCTGGTTTATCTTTTCAGCCCGCAACCTGTCCCGCCTGTGGACAACATATACTTTCTTTGCCATCTTTGTTAAGAAGATGGCTTCGGTGATCGCAGAATCCCCTCCGCCCACTACTACCACGGTTTTATCCCTGAAAAAGAATCCGTCACATGTGGCGCAATAAGACACTCCCTTGCCTGTGAACTGGAGTTCTCCTTTTGCCCCCAATTTCTTGGGCGTGGTGCCGGATGCGATTATCACGGTTTTTGTCTCGATATCACCGTTTGTCGTTTTCACGACTTTTGTTTTTCCCCTGTCCTCAATTCCAGTGGCATCAACCATATTCTTTGTCTCAAGCCCGAATTTTAGGGCATGCAGTTCGAACTTTGCCGCCAGGTCGGCGCCAGAGATCTCAGGGAAGCCGGGGAAATTCTCAACAAGATCGGTTACGATTATCTGCCCGCCAATTCCCATTCTCTCCAGAAGGAGTGTTTTTAGCATCGCGCGTCTTGCATATATCCCTGCGGTAAGACCTGCCGGCCCCCCTCCGATTATAACTACGTCATATACCATAATCTACCTCTGTCCATTTGTTTTCAGATACCTAAGATGCATAATTAACTTAATAGCTTTTTTCCAGTCGAAATCTTTATACCTTAGTAATATAAAGTATAGTATGTAAGAAAAACTTACACATGAAATAAACAATAAAAAGGTGAAAAACATGAACGTAAAGACAATTGTGGCAATCGCGGCGATCCTTGCTGTTCTCGGAGCCGGCTATGCAGTGGCAAGACCTACTAATGCGGGCTTCTTGAATGGCATGATGGGCGGCTTTGGTAGTATGATGGGGAACAGCGGAATGATGGGAAACTATGGAAACGGAAAAATAGGCTATGAAGGTATGATGGGCGGCGGCATGATGGGTAACGGAAACGCCGGGGGAATGATGGATGGCAACGGTGCAGGATACTGCGGCGGTTATGGGGCTGACGCCGCAGCTTATAAGGGAAACGCCACTCCCATAACCATTGAAAAAGCAAGGGAATCAGTGGAAAAATATCTTAACTCGACCGGGAATGCTGACCTTCAGCTTACAGAGGTCATGGAATTCAGCAACCACTTCTATGCAGAGGTAAAAGAGAAAAGTACCGGCGTACATTCCTTCGAACTGCTGGTCAACAAATATACGGGAGCCGTAGCTCCAGAGATGGGGCCGAATATGATGTGGAACACAAAATACGGACCTATGAGCACGGGAACGCAGGCTGGGGCTTCTATAACGAAAGAGCAAGCATTAAAAAATGCACAGGAATATCTTGACCTGAAACTTCCAGGAACAAGCGCAGCGGATGCAGAGGCTTTCTATGGATATTACACCATCCATGTGCTTCAGGATGGCAAGATCAGTGGAATGCTCAGCGTCAACAGCTACACCGGTGCAGTCTGGTACCATAGCTGGCACGGGGAATTCATAAAAATACTGGATGTGGAGTAAAACATCCAGTGCTATTTTTGAAAAAGTCCAAACCAAAATAATATTTTATATATGTTCAACTTCTTTTAGTAATCGGTGAAAAGGTGGATAAACGAAGGCTTGCAGAAATCCTCGATGCACTTGGGAATGAGCATAGCCTTGGTATCATGGCCGTCCTGGCTGAAGGTGAGTGCTATGTTTCAGAGCTTGCCAAATATGTCGGGATATCCCGTCCCCTGCTTTACCTGCATCTTAAAAAACTTGAAAATGCAGGTCTTGTGGAAAGCGAGATAAGACATTTCGAGGAACCGCCTTATACCAAGAAATTTTACAAAGCAAAGAATTTTGAATTAATACTGTCATTGGATAGGATAAAGGAACTTAAGAAATAGGAGAAAAGATTATGGCGATGATGGAAGATATGTTTGGTTCGACTTCGCAGTGGCCGATATATACTCTTGTAGTAGTGGTAATCATTTTTGGCCTGATATCCATTTATTTGAATTATATGATGCTGACTGAACTCAGGGATTCGAAAAAATCCCTTGAGAGACTGGAAAAACTTCTTAAATCAGTTGAGTGAGGAGTATGGTTCTTTCGGATGCTCAAAAAGCGCTACTGAAAAAACAGTTCGAAAAGCTGACAAGGGACGTGGAGCTTATCGTATTTACCCAGGAAAATGAATGCCAGTTCTGCAAAGATACTAAGGAAGTGGTTCTTGAGGTTGCATCATTATCCCCAAAAATCAAGACAAAGGTTTATGATTTTGTCATAAATGGCGATGAAGATATAAAATACAACATCAAAAAAATCCCGGCGATCGCAATCGTTGGGAAAACAGATTATGGCGTAAGGTATTATGGCGTCCCGGCAGGTTATGAATTTGCCGCGTTTGTTGAGGATATTATCGATGTTTCCAGAGGGACGACTTCTTTGCCTGATGGTATCAAGGCAAAACTGGCAGAAATAAAAAAGCCAGTCCATATACAGGTATTTGTTTCACCTACATGCCCGTACTGTCCTAAAGCAGCGCGGATCGCACACCAGTTCGCGATCGAAAACGAGTTCATACGGTCTGATGTTATCGAAATGACAGAATTCCCTTATCTTGTCCAGAGGTACGCAATAATGAGCACGCCTCATATAGTTATCAATGAAGATACCTCCTTTCTTGGGGCCCAGCCGCCAGAGGTATTCATAGAGCAGATAGCTATGGCGCTGAGGCAGGGCTATAATCCCATGTACTCATAATCCCTGACTGCCTGAATGATGAACTCGTCAGCAAACAGGTTTTTCCAGAGCACTGCCAGCCTGTGCCAAATGAAGTTCAATTTCTCCTTATAAAGATAGATGCTTGGTGTAACTTCCAGCCGAACAATCCTGTATCCGGAATCTATTGCAAGTTTTTTTGCAGAGTTAAGATTATAAAAACGCAGATGGGTCTTATCGAAAACACCGCTTTCTGCATATTCGAATTTCCCTGAAAAAATGGTCAGCCTGGAATGCCAGTTGACAATATTCGGCAGGGAATATATCAAAAAACCATCTTTTGAAAGGTAATTTTTAAGGTAGGACAAGATCTTTGAAGGTTCCTTCATATGTTCAAGGACATTTCCGAGAATAATGCTTCCAAAGGCTCCATGTTCGTAAGGCAGCGCCATGTTTTCGATATCAATGTTGAGCATTTCCGCGCATTTGTTATTTCCGATGGCTGCCAGTGCCGGGTCTTTCTCAACGCAGTACACCCTGCATTTTTTCTTGATCGCCAGTAGATTTGCAAGCCTGCCTGAACCGCACCCGATTTCCAGCACTTTTGAACCTTCGGGTACCTGCCTGAAGATCATGCAGCGTGATGTGTAGGTATCAATGTACATGGTTGGTAGCTTCAAATGTTATATCATTCTATGGATAAATTTGTTGGTGTGTGGAAAATGCATCCGAAGCAGTTATTAACTAAAAAAGAGATGTTAATTTATAAAGTTAAGGGAGGATAATATGAAAAAATCAATGAAGATGGCAGCAGTTATGCTTGCTGTTATTACGTTGGCTCTACCTGTTTATGGACAAATAGGCGGCGGCATGATGGGTGGAAAAGACATGACAGGCGCCGGCATGATTGGCAGCGATATGATGCGCGGAATAGCAAAAGATATGATGAACCAGGGACGCGAGATGCGAGACCTTGAAGGAATGGCCGGGATGGGATTCATGCACAGCGGGAAGAACAGCTACGGCAATTATGTAACTTTTTCTGTGGATAATACCACGGGAGCTGTGATGAATTACGGCATATCTGGCATCACCATCTTTGATTCAATAAAAGTCGCCAACTTTGATTTCAAAGATTCGACAACAATGGGTGCCCTGACAAGAATTGCGAACAAAGACGGCTCTGTTGTGGTGCAATTACATGATAATCCTGCCTCGGTTATCAACATCAAGGTAAGAGCAGCCACTACTGTCACTTTCGATCTCGCCAACGGCGTGAATGCCTCAAACGAAGATAATGTAGTGAAAATAGATACAGATAATTTGACCGCATTTATCGTATCAACGAACTCTACCTCTGTAAGTATTGAAGGCGGAACTGTCAGGATAGGACCCGGAAGTGGAAATGTAATTTTCAGGGCCGTGCCAGTGAATATGCCGGAGAACGGGATGTATCAAAAGTTCATGGGAGAGATGATGAGGAACAGGGCAGGAGCAGAGGTTTCTGTGGGTATGTCAGATAAATATTCCGTCATCAACTATTCAGAGAATATGAACGTCATGATAAGATCCATGGAGAAGAATCGTATGAGGATGGCGATCAATTCTACTGACCCCTCAGGGAAATTTGTTATGATGAACATAGATAACAGTTCTTTAGTGTGGAATGAAAATCAGAGAGTGCGCTTATACATTGACAACAAGCCAATGAGACAGGTCATGACCGAACAGGAGTTGTACAATGCGAATGAGTCTTCTTTCTGGCTTACAATGCCCGGCGGGAACCGTATGCAAGCGATGATTTACATAGCCAATTTCTCTGAACACGTGGTGGATATCGTAGTTGAAGATAATGCAACGCCGACCCCGACACCTGAAACCATTACCACTACTACTCAGGTAGCAAAAACACCTGGTTCAACGCCCGCAACACCCGGCTTTGAGATTGCTCTCGGACTGCTTGGTGCAGGCATTGCGTATCAGTTGAGACGAAAATAGCGGTGGATAGCCGGTCATTTACTGACTGTAGCATCCACTACCTTTTTTATCTTATTCTCAACCTGCTCAGCGATAGGTAAAAGCTTCGGGTTACCAACTTTTCCAAGCTGTACTGTAGGTAAGACTGCGCTGACAAATGTTTTTCCACCCTGGGCATAGACGATGACGTTGCAGGGGAGCAATACCCCGATATCCCGCTCGGCAGTTAGCGCCTGGTAAGCCAGCGGCGGATTACATGCTCCCAGGATTATATAATCCTCAAAATCTACATTAATTTTGGTCTTAAGGGTTTGCCTGACATCTATTTCTGTGAGAACCCCGAAACCTTCTTTTTTCAGTTCTTCCTTTATTTTCGCAACAGTATCTGAGTAGCCCAAGGTAGTTGATTTTTTGTAGTTGTACATTTAAAATTTACCTCCATCTCCTTTTATAACAGGTCTTTCTTTTTCTCTTCAAATTCTTCTTTACTTATCTCTCCCCTGGCGTACTTTTTCTTCAGGATCTCAAGCGCTGATTCCTCTTCTCTTCTGGCTCCGCCGCCCTGCCACAGGTACCTGATAAGCAGAACCAGCCCTATGATCACAAGTATCCAGAATAACAGCCAGAGTATCCCATAGCCCATCATCCCGGATCCGTAACCATCCATCATTCCGGATTGCATATTTAACCTCCACTAATAATAATTGATTTTTGTACTATAAAAAGATGTATTAGAATATGCACCATAGCTTTATATTTTCTTAAAATACCCGGGATTTAACACCGCCAGCCTCATCGCATTCACTATCACAAGAAGGGATAGACCCATATCTCCGAAAGCCACTGCCATCCAGAGCGTCACTATTCCAGGAAAAGCAAGAACAGCAAAGCTCCCTTTTACTGCAATTGAAGTAAAGATATTCTCCTTAACTATCCCAAGTGTCTTTTTACTAAGCTCAAATAAATAGGGCAATTTTGATATATCATCATGCATTAACGCTATATCGGCTGTCTCAAGTGCAACATCACTGCCGATAGCACCCATCGCAATGCCGACAGCCGCCTTTGCCAGTGCAGGTGCATCGTTCACTCCATCACCTACCATAACTACCTTACCGTATTTATGATCCAGTTCTTCAACAATCCTGACCTTATCTTCAGGAAGAAGGCCTGCATGGTATTCATCAATCCCAAGCTTGTTTGCAATTGATCCTGCAATCAGTTCATTGTCGCCTGTCAGCATCACCACTTTCATCCCTTTCTTCTTTAACATGTTTATGGTTTCAGGCGCAGCATCCCTGACCTTATCCATGATTGCAATAATTCCCATGCATTCCCGGTTCCCTATAAGAATCGCAGTTTTACCATCACTTTCAAGCTCCCTGACTTTTTCTTCCGGGAATGGAATTGATAGCCCGGAAAACATGGCAGGGCTGCCGATACAATAGGTGCTTCTGTCTATAACCCCTTTTACACCTTTGCCTGGAGTAGCTTTAAACCCGCTGACAGGTTTTAAACTCACTCCATCGCTCATGGCTTTTGAAACCATAGCCTTTGCCAGCGGATGTTCGGATAATGCCTCTATGGATGCGGCCGTCTCAAGAATCTCTCTTGCTGAATAGTTATTTACTTCTATCGTATCCGTTACCACCGGTCTTCCTTCAGTCAGGGTGCCGGTTTTATCAAAAACAAATACCTTTGCCTTTGCCATTTCCTCTATGTAATTTCCTCCTTTTATTAAGACCCCGTTCTTTGCAGCACCTGTTATTCCCGATACCATAGAGACAGGCGTGGAAATGGCAAGGGCGCAGGGGCAGGAAATAACCAGAAGGACCAGGGCTTTGTAAAGCCATTCATCAAAAGGCTGGCCGAAAACAAGGCATGGAACAACCGCCACACCCATTGCCAAGAAGATCACTACAGGGGTATAATAACGGGCAAATTTATCAACGAACTTCTCGGTCGGGGATTTTTTTCGTTCAGCCTCCTCAACCAGCCTGACGATTTTTGAAAGTACCGTATCTTGCGACCTTTTTGAAACTCTAATTTCAAGATAGCCGTGTTCATTCAGTGTTCCAGCATAGACAGGGTCGCCTGTCTCTTTATGAACTGGCATCGATTCACCAGTAATCGCGGCCTGATTTACACTCGATTCCCCGCTCATCACAATACCGTCAAGAGGTATTTTCTCACCCGGTCTGACAACTGTAATATCATTGATATTCGCATCATGAACGTGTACGTTGACCTCTTTACCGTCCCTTATTACAATGGCTGTCTCAGGCGCAAGCTTAACAAGCGCCCCTATGGATTTTCGTGCCCTTTCGCCTGCATAGTCCTCCAGGAACTCGGCAATGAAGAACAGATAAAGCACAGATGCCCCTTCTTCCCCGTAACCGATGGAGAAAGCTCCAACCGCGGCAATTGTCATCAGGAAATTCATATCAAGGTGTTTTTTAAGGAGCGAAGATATGCCCTTTTTAGCTATGCTGTATCCTGAAATTACTCCCACGAAAAGGAAAAGAATATGAGATAAAGCTTTCAATTCCGTTACGTATTCTATGTAAAGCCCAAGAACCAGTAATACGGACGAAAGTACTATGATACGTATATTCTGCTGCTTCCAGAGAGGAAGTTTTTCCTCAAAAATATCTGTTGAACATGAGGAACAGCTTACTTCGTGATCATCCTTCCCGTCTTCAAGAGCGGTATATCCTGCTTTTTCAATAGCCTCCCTGATTTCTAATGTGTTGGTGAGGGACGGGTCATACTTTATCGCTGCTTTTCTCGTAATGAAATCCACGTTTATCCCGGCGATACCGTTCAGTTTCCTGACTGCATTTTCCACGTTCATGGCGCAGGAAGGGCAGTCCATGCCTTTGATTTTTGATTCAAAGTCCTTTAGCTCAACCATGCAGACCTGTATTACACTCTTTTAAAAGTAGATTGTGCTAAGAAACTGGCGCAAAGTTAATAAAGATCAGACTGAACAGCGGCAGATCACGACATCCTTTACCGCTGATATGCGCTCTACGAACTGTTTGATGCTGTCATTATCTCCCTGGAGAATTACCCATTCGGCGCACCTGTCGCCAAAATGCGTGTGGGTTGCAGACTTTACAATATTTTTAAAATCGTGGATTATGTTGTGTACCGGCTGTTCTCTTTTATCGTCATAAACAATAGTAGCGATGAAGGGAGTACTACTATCAATATGCTCTATCCATTTATTCTGGGCAACGAATCTATGAAGGGCTTCACGGACTGCATCCGAACGGCTGGAGAAACCCAGTTTATTCGTGATATTATCGAATTCCTTTAATTCCGGGCCTGAGAGTGATATGCTTATAACTACCATTAAAAACCTTTATAACACTTGTTTATCTGAAATAGTTATCTTTTAGCGGACACTTTATTCAGAATTATCCGTTTTAGCTTCTTGCCGTTGCCATATATCCGAGATCGTTCACAGCTTTTGCTATTTCTGATGGTGTCACTATTGCCGGGTCGTACTCCACGACTGCCATTCTTTCATTCAATGAAACTTTCGCGCTCCTGACCCCTTTCTTTTTTCCAAGAGCGAGTTCTATGCCCGCTGAACATGAGCCGCAGCGCATTCCTGCTATATCAAGGATCACTTTTTCCATATTGCACCTCGTTTTTCATTTCATAAGTATTATTGATCGTGTTCTCCTTTGGTCGCATTTCTTTTCTTGAACAACTTTACAAGCAGTGTAAACCTATGTACTTTACGCTTTTAAAAATTAAAATTAATTGGATTTTTTATCATATTTTTAAAGCGCAAACAAGATGAATAAACGGAGAAAAAGCTATGTTACAAGGAGAGACGAAAGATGTCTATAATCGAATTAATGCTGGTCGTTTTCCTAATCAACCTGCCCTTTGGCTACTGGAGGTTCAATGCCGCCAGATTCTCAAGGCAATGGATGATGGCCATACATATTCCTGTGCCATTTGTGTTTTTATTGAGGATATTCGGAGGTTTTGGCTGGAAGGTTATACCGCTGCTCATGATATCCTTCGCCGCCGGACAATTCGCAGGTGGGAGACTTAGAAAATTTTACACTCACTAACGATACAGGTTTAAAATTTAAAAATAATCAGGTTAAAAATCTTACAAATTTAAAGCAAAACGACCATTAATAGAGGCAATGCATAACTGTACATAATAATATATCTTAAGGAGAATTGAAAAATGGACTGTTGCGGATCAAGTAAACCGAAAGAAAACGACAAAGATGCAAAAATAGATCAAAAGAGCAATGAAAATAATCCCGTCCAGAAAGAGCACGGCGGCGGTTGCTGCGGCGGCACCGGCAAGGGCATGTGGCTGCACCTGATACTGATGATCATCGTATTTTTAGCGATATCATATATCACAAGGAGATAAAGAACATGAACAAAAAAACTCTTCTGGCAATCGGGATCCTTGGAATATTGCTGGTATTTGGCGCCGCAGTCGCACTGGCGCAGAATGCAAGTGAGAAGACAAAGGATGCAGAAAATCATGAATGCACATCTTTGATGATGGAGAATATGCCGGAAAACTGCCCGGATCAAATGATGCAATCCGGCGCCTGTGAAAATATGATGGATGGCGCAAAAGGCTGCGGTGAAATGATGGACAAAAAAGAGCCGGCAGTGAGTAATACGGATAAGGCAGGAGAAAATCATTGCAGTGATATGGATTCTGGCATGGAATCGATGATGACAAAGCCTATGAAACGAACTCCGGTAGCGTGAGTTCATATTAAGTTCGTACTGTTAGTTGTTAATTTTTTTCATATCAGGGTTCACAGAGAGGATTATTTTTTTCTCTGTGCTCTCATTTTTCAAATCAGAACATCATAAAAAATCTCGATTCAACTCTTAACCGGTGATATATGAAAACAAATCAGTGTTTTAATTTACAATCTTAAACCACAACCTGCTTAAAAACGCAGTTTCTAATAAGTAAATCGGTGACCGGAAAAATTGCAGCATGAAACTTTTAACTTTTTTCCATCTTCGGTCACCCTACCTATCCATTAACCGTAAACTATATATGGACTTTACATCCATTGTAAAGTTAAAGGTTTACAACCTTTGTAAAAGAGAGGATATGGATGAACAAAAAGCAAAAAAACATGTTTGGCATCGGGATCGTAGCAATATTAATCCTGTACCTGAGCGCCCAGAGCTTCACCAATGCCCTCTCATATTACTATGAGGTCAGCGAATTCGTTGAAAAAGCGGATTCATTGAACGATAAAATCGTGAACGTGAACGGCAGCATAGTAAAAGGTTCGACAATATGGGAACCGGAAAAAGCAAGATTGACATTCAACCTGACAGATAAAAATGCCACCATCACGGTCGTATCGAACGAGGGGATGCCGGGGAATTACAAGGAAGGCATACCTGCGGTTGTGACCGGCTATTTCATAAACGGTACATTTGTCGCAAACCAGGTCGTCACGAAATGCCCCTCAAAATACGGCGGGGATCTTGATCACGGAGACCATAACGAAACATAAAGGAGAATTTTAATGGAATTAGGAGAAACGGCATTAATCGTCGCGCTAATATTGACAATATACTCAGTTGCAGCGCACATATTAGGTATCTGGAAAAAGAAGAAAGAGCTGTTTGACAGCGCCAGGATCGCCATAATCGGTATCGCCGTGCTGCTTACCATAGCATCCATCTGGCTTTTTAACCTTTTCATAACCCGCAATTTCCAGTATGAATATGTCGCTCTATACAGCAGCCTGGATCTGCCAATGGCCTACACGATTTCAGCGTTCTGGGCAGGGGCCGACGGCTCGCTGCTCCTGTGGGCATGGCTCATCTCCATTTACATCGCCGTGATCGCAGCGAGAGGAAAATCCTACGACAACCTGATAAAACATGCGATGCCTGTGATCCTTGCCACTCTCGCTTATTTACTCTTTATGCTGCTTACAGTGTCCCGCCCTTTCAGGATGCTTGATTTCATTCCAACCGATGGCAATGGCCTGAACCCCCTGCTTCAGGATCCTGGCATGTTCTTCCACCCACCCACCCTTTTCTGGGGCTACGCCGGGGTAATAATCCCGTTCGCCCTTATGATCGCGGGCATCTATCTTTCAGATAACACCTGGACATACCGTGCAAGGCGCTGGGCTCTGTGGGCATGGCTCGGGCTGGCCCTTGGCAACATGTTCGGAAGCTACTGGGCTTATACTGTACTTAACTGGGGCGGGTTCTGGGGCTGGGACCCGGTTGAGAATGCCTCATTCCTTCCCTGGCTCACACTCACGGCGTTCTACCACAGTACCATGATACAGGAACGAAAAGACGGGATGAAATTCTGGAACATCCTGCTGATACTTCTAACATGGGAACTCACTGTGTACGGGACGCTGCTAACAAGAAGCGGGATAATAGCATCGGTCCATACCTTCGGCCAATCCATAACCGCTCCTTATTATATCAATTACATGGTCGTTGTGGCTGCGGCAACGCTCATACTTGTTGCATGGAAATATAACTCGATAAAGAGCAAGAAGATCTTTGAGTCCTTTGTCTCAAGGGAAGCAAGTTTCCTTTACAACAACTGGATATTTATGGCTTCCACGGCTTCGGTGCTGTGGGGTACGACATATCCACTGCTTTCCGAGGCGCTCCGGGGCTACAAGGTCATGGTCGGCCCGACCTTCTACAACCAGATAAACGTGCCACTTGGAATAGCACTTCTTTTACTGATGGGCATCTGCCCCCTGATAGCCTGGAGGAAAGCATCTGTATCGCATCTTGAGAGGAACTTCACAAAACCCCTTGCAGCAGCCGTTATCATAATGGCCGTCACCTTTGTCCTGGGGATACGTGACATGTATGCCCAGATAGCGGTCTTTGGAAGTGTGCTTGTAATATCCACACACCTGGTGGATATATCCAGGATAGTGAAAAAGCAGAAAAAGATCGAGGACAGGGGAGCTTTAAAGAACTTTTCAAGGGCTTTCTGGAACAACCGCCGCACTTTTGGCGGCTACATGTGCCATATCGCAATTCTTATGATAATCGTAAGCGCAGCGGGCGCTGTCGTCTATGAAAAGGCAGAGACCTTTAATATCAGGGTCGGAAGCACGGTCAGCCTCGGAGATTACGACCTCAAGATGACAAAGATAGACCAGTACACAAAAGACAACAGGGAAGTGACGGCGGGCCTGTTCGATGTATATAAGAATGGCGAGAAGGTACTGACCAATGCCAACGCACGGATGTACTATTATGAGAAGCAGGATAGCACGAACGTCAAGCCTATGGCCTATACGGTAGGCATGGACGACCTCTATTTTTCAGCGCAGGCTTTTGCCGGCGACAGTGCCACGGTCAAGATCAAGGTGATGCCCATGATGTTCCTGATGTGGATTGGAGGATTCTACGTCCTTATCCTCGGGATACTGGTATGCGTGTCAACAACCGTACCAATTAGAAACAAAATATCCGATGAGATGAATATAAATATAACTAATAAAATGGAGAATGTATGATAAAAAAGATAATAGCCATTTTGTTCTTCCTGACGGTGACTGCAATACCGGTATTGGCCGTAACCGAAGAAGATATCACGGCAAACCTGAACTGCCCGGACCAGGGAGGCTGCGTAATGATAGTGATCGATTGTACCTGCCCGAGCTCACTTGAAATAAAAGACAAGGTCAGAGCGATGCTGGGTCAGGGTATGTCTGAAAAACAGATATACACCAAACTTTCTGAGGAATACGGCAGGGAGGTACTGGCAACCCCACCCAAGGAAGGGTTTGACTGGATAGTCTGGCTCGCGCTACCAGTTGGAGTCATTGTGGGCGGCGTTGTTGTTTATAAGATCAGTAAGAAAAAAATGGATGAGAACGAGATATTTGAATATGAATACCAGAAATTCCTTCAGGAGAAAAAACAATGAATAAATTATTTTATGTTTTAATCACTCTCATGATCCTGGGTAATGCTGCTTCAGCGGTAGAGATCAGCGGCAGCGTTACGTCTCTCGGCAAAAAGCTCGCAGACCAGAAAGTCATGCTGAGCAAAGTGAACGCCACACAGAGTCCCGAAACCGGGGTCGTATATGATTTCACATTACTGGCAGAAACAACCACGGATAAAGATGGGGCTTATGCTTTTAGCAACCTCAACAACGGGATGTACAGGATCAATGTTACCTACGATGGGATAACATACGGGGAAAATACCGGCCTCCAGGGAAATGCTGTCATGGATTTTAACCTCTCTGGAAAGCTGGATGGATATGTTCTTAAAGAAAACAGGACACTTGAAAGGATACCTGTCAGGCTGATCGATGCGACAGGTATCGAGGTCATGAACACTCTCACTGATAAAAGCGGGAAATACTCTTTTAATAAAGTCGATGCAGGCAAGAGTTATTTTGCAGAGGCAAATTATTCAGATGTACCTTACACACAGGAGGTAAATGGATCTGAAATGGTTAATTTCACGGTTTATGAATCCACCAAAGAAGGAGACATAATCAGCGTGAATATTGACCATATCGTCTTTTCCAGGGCGCCGAATGGTATAAAAGTTGATGAGTACGTTGAGTTCACAAATACCGGGAACAAGGTGTTCTTCAGCAAGGACCGTGTATGGTTTGGGATTTCAACACCCGAAGGGATAACACGGTTCCAGACGGATGCAATGGAATGCTGCCTGCAAAGGGAGAAGGATGCTGCCTGGATAGACCCCATGAAGCCCATCATGCCCGGGGAGGCGTTCAGCGTACAGATATCCTATGTATTTAATCCAGAATCATCTAAAAATACGTTTTATAAAGACATGATTTATAACGCATCCTACCTCACCATGCTTTCGGAAAAAAACAATGGTTTCGGGATTGAAAGCCAGAATGGCAAGAAGGATATAGTCCCAAATGAAGGGAAGGAATTTGAAGTCCTGAGCTTTTCCGGCCTCCCGAAAGGTGAGAAAATAGATGTCAGGATAACAGGTTATGTTCCTTCAACGACCGGCATCGGAGGGGAGTCCAGCTATCTGATACCTCTTGCTGCAATAGTGCTGATCGGGGCAGTTTCCTATCCGCTGCTCAAAAACAGGCTGGCAAAAAAACCTAAAAGGCGTTTTATCAGGCCTGCAACCCAGAACACGACCGGTGAGCCAGAAGGAGCGCCGATGGAAGGCATTCCGCAAACAGTTCCGGAGTATGTGCCGGGAAGAGATATCAATGAAATGTCATTCGATGAATTGCTCGCTGAGAAGAATGCCACGTTCGAATCGATCATGAGCCTTGAAACTAAATTCAATGCAGGGGAAATCCAGGAAAAAGAATATAAAGAGCGGAAGAAGGAAAACAGGGAGAAATCATTGCTTGTCATAAAACAATTAAAGGATGCGGCTTCAAATCTTGACCTTCAGCAGCCGGTCCCTGTCCTTGAAAAAGCAATAGCGCATATAGACGACATAGACATCCTTGAAGACCTGCTGGAGCGGGAAACGGAAGGAGAGAACAGGGATGAACTGAAGGAGATGATCGGGCAGAGAATAGAAGATATCGAACAAAATGAGTAAACTTGAAAGAACATATGTGATGAAAAACGGTCCAAAGATAATACTGTTTATATTTTTCGTATCGTTATTTCATCAGGCAAATACGGCTATGGCGGATGAGGATATGACATCTCACCTGATATGCCCTTGCGAATGCGCCATGATTATTTCAACATGCGATTGTTCTACTGCGATACAGGTCAAAAAAGAGATTAACCAGATGAAGGAAAGCGGTTTTTCAGAAAAACAAATATTTTCAGCGCTTCAGGCGGAATACGGCATTGATATCCTTATGCACCCTGAGAAAGACAACCCGATACCAGTGTGGCTGGCAGGTATACCATTGGTCTTCATATTTGTTTTTCTTGGATACATAATGGCCAGGAAACCAAATCCGGATATTATACCCGTTACTGATAAGAAAATGTACGAACAGCGCTTTGAAGAGGAATACCGGAAATTTGTTTCTGATGAACCCGAAGATAAGGAGGAATTGTGAGAGCGATATTTCCTGTGTTCATGGGACTATTGTATTTATTAAGTGTGATCTCAGCGCACGCCAGCGAAAGTCTTAAAGATGATAAAAATTTTACAAACACCGGACATGTTAACCAGAGTTTTGATATAAGGGTTGTTATTGACCACGTTTTTATTAAAAAGGAAAACAATTCCCTTAAAATTTCAGAGAGCGTTGTTTTCAGGAATGAAGGCCCTGAGATTTTCTACAGTAAGGATAACCACACCTTTTTTGCCATATCAACGCCGCATTACGTGAAAAACCTGAAAACCCGGGTGATGGAGTGCTGTCTTGTGCAGGAAGAAGGGGTTGTATTGATGGATCCGATGCAGTCCGTTAAGTCCGGTGAAACTTTTGAAATGCAGGTAGATTATACAATCCTGCCGGGAAGGCTGGAGTATGTGTTCAATAAAACCGCCATTTACAATACTACTTCTCTTTTATTATTCGTTGACAGGAAAAGCGGGATTGTCAGTGAAGGCCAGTACAAAACTGTAACGCTCCAGGGAAATGAATATAACGTTATTGCTTTTAATAATCTTGGAGCAGGGGAGATAATAAGCGTTCCTATAAAAATGACACAGGAGCAGGGCTTCTTATATGCGGGGATCGGCCTTTTCATTTTAGTTTCAGCAGGTCTGGTTTATTATTATAAGTTCAGGATATCAGGGAAAACAAAAGAGCACACCCTGGCTGAACTTGAGCTTGAGAAAGAAAAGATTTTCCGAACTATCAGGAGTTTTGAAAAACATGCGGGGGCGGAAAAATCCGAAGAATTCGGGAAACTGATGGAGGAATACAGGCAAAAAGCGATCCAGGTATTTATTAAAATTGATAAAATAAAAAACAAAACCTGATCAGGAGGGTTATGTATGTCAAAGTCAAAAAAACATAAAGAAAGGGTACTGAAAACAAATCAAAATGACAGGGCGAAAAAATTGCCGCTTAAGAGCATTTTGTTCATGGTTATCGTTATTGCGATTTTCGGTTCTGCACTGTATTTGATCATAAGCAAATCAGCGTCTTTAGACCCGGTTGACAAAGATGCAATCAAAATGACAATTACTATGGCAGGTTTTGAACCCAATGTGATAAGAGCAAAGGCAGGGCAGCCTGTGACCATAAACCTGATCAACCCTGATAATTCGCATCACACCGATGGCGGCGGTGTTCACAATTTCATCCTTGAAAGTGGGGGTCTTGGCAAAGTGAACATCACAGTCCAGCCTGAAAGCCAGGATGTCTTTACCTTCACACCTACCCTGGCCGGGGAATATCACTGGTACTGCGATTCATGCTGCGGGGGCAGGGAGAATCCGAATATGCACGGGACACTCATAGTAGCCTGAAGGAAATACAATGGCGATCGACCCGCAAACATTAACATTTCCACTTGTGATTATTGCAGGCTTGGTTGACGGCTTTAACCCCTGTGCTTTTGCAGTCCTGCTGCTGTTTATAACTTTCACCATGGGCATGCTCCAGGTGCAGACAAATTACAGGTATGAACTGATGAAGGTGGGTTCGATATACATAAGCGGCATATTCGTTACCTATGTGTTAATAGGTGTAGGTATTTTAAGCGCGATATCCTTCTTTTCCACAACCCATGCTGTGGGCAAGGCGGCCGCCTTAATTTCCATGCTGCTCGGCGTGGTCGTCATGAAGGATTACTTCGTACCCAGCGGTTTTGGTCTGGCGATACCGGCAGGCATGCACAACTCGATAAACCGCTGGTTAAAAAAAACTTCCGCACCCGGGGTTTTTGGTGCCGGGGTACTTGTCGGCCTTTGCACGGTTCCATGTAGCGGCGGCATATATCTTGCTGTCCTGGGATTACTCACACTTCAAGCCACACAGGCAGAGGGGATAGTTTACCTTTTTATTTACAACCTGATGCTTATAGTGCCTCTTGTTACCGTGCTTCTTGCCTCATCAAACAGGATCGTGGTTGATAAAATGGTTGCATGGCAGTCAGGGAACAAGAAAAAGATGAGACTGTTAATGGGTTCATTCATGGTGGCCATGGGATTTGTGATACTATTTATAATATGAGCCGGGGAATTCTATGAAACCAAAAATTATTTTCGGTGCAACTGCTGTGGTGATCGGCCTGGTGATCGCCTACATATTGTTTGGCGGTGTGCAAATATTCGCTGGTGGTGAAAAAATAGCAGGCAATAACACAAAAAAACCTGCAAAGCCCGAACTTCCGGAATTCGCACAAAAGACCTCCCGTGTGGCTGAAGCATACATCTATGCTGCGCAGAACCAGGATAAAGTCATGTATCTTGCCTGTTACTGCGGCTGCGCAGGAATGCAGCATTCCAGCAAACTCATTTCGCATAAGAGCCTGAAGGATTGCTATATCAAACCTGACGGCAGCTATGAACCGCATGCTGCTGAATGCAAGCTGTGCAATGACATAACACTGGAGGCAAGGGACATGTTGATGAAGGGAAATTCGCTGAAAGATGTCAGGAAAACGATTGATGACGAGTATTCAGGCAGGGGTGTCGGTACGGATACGCCAATGCCGCCGTAGCATTTAGCAAAATTTCATTTCTGTCACTTGGCTGCAACGATGCGATTATCTTGAAGATTGATCCTTCTACCCTCCTCCCGGCACCCCAACCTCTCACCCGCTGGAACAGATCCTTGTGCAAATTTCCATCGGAAGCCGAATACACACACCATTTCCGATGGAAAAAACCTCTAACAAAAATTATACTCAGTCAGCTATAATACTTCATATTTCGAATACATCGATATATGCAAGCAAATTACAAAAAAAATATCTTTGATATATTAACTTTGGCGGCGGCTTCTAATATTGCATTTACAATATTTCTTCTAATGTTTATCGGACACATTACAGGTAATCTGGTACTGGAAAGCAAAATTATTCCAGGCAATACTTTTGAAAGTGAATTTGACCTCACAAATCTTAAGGAAGTAACCCTGATCTTTGAAAATTCAAAGACAGAATGGGACGGTTATCCTCTTTATGAAATATTGGATATTACCATACTGGGTCCGAAGGGCAATGTTGTATTATCCCAGATAAAAGAAATTGGTTTCTCCACAACAGAAACAGAAAGACCGGATAAGCCAATGGCCTTAATTCAGAGTTCAACTGATACGAGCAGCTTTTTCGTACCTGAAACAACAGGAAAATATCATGTTAAAATAAGCAATGCGAACTTCCCTTCCAGTTTGTCTATAAGTTCAGGAATGATAAATCCTGCAAAAGGACCACTTAATTACATTATATCGCTTTTATTATGGTTTGCTGTATTGCTTGTCCTCTCAATTAATTATAACAGGAATCATGAATTTTGTTATCCATCTAAAAAACAGGTGATTATTGCGCTACCGATCGGTCTGATTACAGCAGCCGTAGCATTATACTTATCATCTTTATAGGAGTATCACAGCCATTCGTGAGAATATGCTGTGGTTCAATATAAGGATGCAATCTGGATATCTTCTGGCAGTTCCATACACTGATAGATAACAAATTCATGTCCTGGCTCGGTGCGAACGGCATCAATAACGATGACGTTGAACATAAAGTCGTAGGCTCTAAATGAGAAGAATTATCTTCTCATTTAGGTGGAATAAATCCATCCGATAATGTTTTCAAGAAAGCTACTATATCTTCCTCCTCTTCATCGGTCAATCCCAGATTACCAACCTTCGGATTTGCATTTAATGCCACCTCAGGCAATGGCCAACAATTCTTGCCGACAACACTACCGCTAAAGCCGCAAACAGGCAAGACATCTCTGGTATTATAGAAATGAACCACGTCTTCTATGCTGCTAAAGAAACCGTTATGCATATATCTTTTCACAAATGTTTCATTCGGTCTCTTATCAATGTTTCTCAAAGTTGGTACTCTGAACTTGCCATAATTTATCCTTTGATATTTCAACAATTTCGGATCATTTTGTATATGGCCGGCAAGACCCGGATCTATATATGCAGCACCCAGCGGATTGAATTCAGTTTCATTATAGAAAGGATTTTGCGGATTTCTGGGAGTTCCTGGATCTCCATAGATGAAATTGGTAAACAATGGATGTTGTCCGTCAGGGCCGGGGTCTGCTATATGACATTCATCGCATATGGCTTTTCCTTTGAATAGCTTTAATCCTTTCATTTCTTTACGGGTTAATTTGACTTTCCCGTCAAGGTATGCATCATATTTTGAAGTAAATGGAGTTACCTCTTTTGACGCCTCGAAAGCAACGATTGAGAAGGCTATATAGTCAAATGCTTTGTTCTTATCTCCACAGGCATTGCTTCCCCATACCTGCTTAAATAAATCTGCATAACTGGACGTACATACTTTATTCACAACCGCATCCCCATCTGGATTGTTCATCTCCAGAGGATTCAGGAAAGGTGCAGTGGCCTGATCTGCGGCGGCGGTCCCTCTTATTTTTCCAGTTGCCCTGCCATCCCAGAATTCTCCTCCGACGAATGCTCCTGTAGTTGCATTATCTAACCGGAAATTTGGTGCAAAAGTTGAGTATGCAATTGTAGGAGGTTTGCGATTTCCAAATCTTGATACATTTGCTCCGTGATAAACTCCCCCTCTAAGTACATTTGATGCTTCATTTGGACCGGACCAGCCCACATCTTTACCATGACAATCTTCACAGGCCTGACCTTTCGGTTCTGACAAGTTGGCATCGAAGAATATGAGTTCTCCAAGTAGCTCTTTGGGTGTGAGCTTTGATTCTCCATTTCCCATATCAGTAGTCATTTTTTCATGTTTAACATTTAATTCTATATTCCCCACCTTAGCGTTCATTTCATCAGGTGCGATATTCAGCCCTATGTTCCCCACATTGGCAGTTATCGTTTCAGATGTCGGCTCCGCCACGGCTGCCGTTCCCACCGTAGCGGTAATCAGCAAAACCGCTGCACACATCAATATTTTCTTGCTTAACATATCTTTGAATTCCTCCTTATTTTCAAGTTTCTTTTTAGATCAAGAATACCGGCGGGCGAAATCAAAATGCATAATCTCTACTCTTGGATATCCGTGTTAGTTACTGCCCCGTTTTCCCAACAGTCTGCTACTGTTGAGCAGACCTGCATGATGTATATTGTACATGCTCATGTAAATAAGTTATGTCGAAAAAATATCAGGCTCTTGTTATTACATGGGTCGTGATATGAAGACTGCGCATGCCGGACTCGGTATTACTGAAAAGGAGTGGGAAGCAAATATGAAATACATAGCAGATGCGCTCGATAAATCCAAGGTACCTGAAAAAGAAAAAGAAGAGGTGCTCACGATTGTAGAAGGTCTCAAACGAGATATTATTGAAAAGTGACCCAATTAGTACTTTATTTTCAAATTCATGACCGATTCAACCTTGATTTAATAAATTTGTAATATCTCTTTCTCAGAGCATCCTTTTCTCCAATAAAGGGATACGGTGGACACTACGTGGGGACATACTTCAATATATTTTCAAGGCTTCGGGCAATTCTTTGTTGGCGTTGGACTGAAACCGGATTGAGTTCCGTAACAGTTACCGTTAAGATCTATATTAGCTCCCCCTGGAAGAGTCTTACTGATGTGCTCCACAATACCTGTGCACCGATTTAGATAGTTGCCATCACCACCGTTCATGATGTCGTAGTGGGCATTACCATGAATATTGTAATCCTTAACGCTAATGTCGTGGGCTCCATTTATGATAGCAATACCAGAAATAAAGTCTATCCTAAGACCGGTTGGTTTTCTGATTCCCGTTTCAGGATCCATTCTGCATATGGGTCCATTCCCGGCAGCAATGCCGTTGATTAATGTCACATTGTAGCTTTCATTTCCATCTATGACAATGCCACCACTATCATCAGCACTTGTTATTGTGTATTGAACTAACACATCATGAGAATTATTGATCCAAATGCCCCTCCCATCATCGTAGGTGAACGCGTTGCAGTCAGTGCCTGTGGCCAGGTTACATTGGGAGCCAATTGTTATGTGATGGCTGTTCTGCATTAGGACTCCATCTCCGTCGGCCTTTAGCTTGCTGCGGATAATATTGATATGATCAGACGAATTCAAAAGAATCCCATGATCTCCTATTCTATTGAGGCTTAACCTATCCAAACTTATATTGCCGGATAAGTCTAGCTGAATTCCGATTACGCCAAATGCGTCCCGTGAGTTCCCTGCCACATCCGAGATTGTGGTGGGTGTATGAATATTAACAAGCCATATTAACTTGGCGCCTGTTGCTGGAACCTGTGCGAAGTTTGATTGGATGCAGCCGATTTTGAAGAACTTTGTTATTTCTCCTTCCGAATTATCGACTTTTATTGCATACCCGGGTGTGAGGTTTTTGATCTGCCAATTGCTAATCAAGTAGGGATCCGAAGCTGTCCCGGTTCCCGAAACTACACCATTGGTGTGGGTAAAATCATTGTCACTGGTGATAAGGATCGGTTCATGAGGCAACGGATTGCAGAGAGAAGATGCAGTTGCTGGTGTAACTGAAACCGCGACCTCAAATACCAAAAGGAATAGAAAGAAACCAACTACAACAGCCATAATTCTATGATCGATTTTTCTCAAGGTCGCTATTTTCCATTTAAAGAGCACAATGTTCATAATCACTCCATTTAATCATCAACTGTAATTACCCCATTCAATCATTGATGGCCATCATATATGAAATTATCTATATTTGAGTATATTTCCTCAGCATACTAGTTTCTTGCATGAACTGCGTATAACGGTTATTGGATGAACAAAACTCAGCTGGATTTTCGGGCCCAACTTGGAAAGGGGACCCTGAGCAACATCCCGGTCCAGTTCTTATTCCCTCTAACCATGCCCGATCATCCTTGTTATAAGGATAACAAAAAGGATAAATGGTATAAAAAATTTTATAATTAACTTAAATAGGCTTCAAAGAAGGATAATCTATTGCCAGAACAAGTTTGAATCCAAGATCATGTCCTTTCGAGGAAGAAAAAACCCATTTGAAACCCCGATTTTTCAGGTCACTCTTTCTATAGTATTCCTGAACCAGTTTATATCTACACAAACATCAGTAGAATCAATTATATATCAAGTAATAATTAACTAACATCTTGAAAATTATGATTAGAAACGTAAGACTATATTTCTTCGGACTTGTGTTCGCATTATTAACGATATCTTTCCTGTTGATGTTCCCAAAACAAAAAACACTGGAGCTGCTTGTTGTTATCCTGACTATAATAGCTTCGATCTATCTGGGCTTTGCGCTGTCTGACGGGCGGAGAAAGGAAATAATTATCGAAATATCAGCTATGATCTTTTTCATAGCCCTGGCGGTTCTGGGCATGTGGATTTCCCCGTATTTTCTAATCGCGGGTTATTTGCTCCACGGCCTCTGGGACATTATTCATAATCCGGGAATTATATAAAGTTTTATGTATGGTTTACGATTGGGTTATGGCAGTTTTCATATTGGTGTGGATGTAAGAATTAATCTGAAATTATTTTGAAAAAGTATTCATTAAAATATTAAGACATTTCGGGAGAGCTGTCTATCTTCTCAGCCATGAGGATTCATTCATCCTTTTAAAATAATACACTTTTTGCTCGCCCGAATTAAGTGAATTAATTTCCCATGCTACAATTCCTTTATCATCAATCATTCTTCCCTCAACTGGTAGACCTCCATCATATATCATAATTGGCTGGTTTATCCATGACCCATTTTTTAATTGTTTAAACCGTAACTCTGCCTGATTTAGGTAATATTTTCATAAATTCAGCCAACTCATGTTGAAAGGTTTATTTATATGTATTACGTATATACGTAATTTATGGGACATCCGGATTGGGTATTGAAAC
>CABMIH010000062.1 GCA_902386205.1 uncultured archaeon
CCCACAACACCTGCACCAACCCCAACACCCACAACACCTGCACCAACCCCAACACCTCCGCCCGTTACTGCTAAAGGCAGCATTTCAGGATCCATGATTAATGATGACAACGGAAATGGAGAACAAGATCCCGGTGAAGCAGGTATATCTGATGTGACTGTCCGTTTCATCGGTATAGTTGGAACTGGAAAGGATACCAAGATCATCAAGAAAGAAACATCCACAGATGCCGATGGTTCGTACACATTCAATGATCTGCCAGCAGGCAGATATATAGTAATTGAAAAGCACAAGCGAGGATTTGTACCTACCAGCCATGTTGTCATGAAAATAGATCTGGCAAAGGGTGAAACCTCCATGAACAATGACTTCATGAATAAACCCATAAGCAGTCTGATCAGAAAACGATAGAGAAAAAAGGGACAAATATGTATTTGTCCCTATTATTTTATTTACAGTGCATTATTTTCAAAATCTATACTTGACCGCAGGCATGAGGGTTCCGTAATCTTACTTGCATAAAGGTTATTACCTCTAAAAATAATCCCTGACTCTATTGATAGAAAATAAAACAAGACCCCCAAGGCTTGTGGCCTGGGAACTTACAAACGCATGCAACCTTGCCTGCATCCACTGCAGGGCCTCGGCCATCAAAGACCCTGCTCCTGATGAGCTGTCAACCGCTGAAGCAAAACATTTTGTGGATGAACTGGTGGAATACAAACCCATAATTATCCTCACAGGAGGCGAGCCGCTGCTACGCTCCGACGTGTATGATATCGCGCGGTATGCAACAGGGAAGGGCCTGCGTGTGGTGCTTGCGACCAATGGCACTCTCCTCACGCCTGATATTGCCGGGAAATTGAAAGCCGTAGGCATACAGCGGGTGAGCATAAGTATCGATGGCTCGTCAGCACAGACCCATGATACCTTCAGGGGCGAGCCGGGCGCTTTTGATGGCGCGCTTCGGGGGATAGATATTTTGAAGAACGCGGGGATAAGTTTCCAGATTAATACCACTATCACAAAAAGAAACCTTGAACAAATACCCGCGATATACGACCTCGCGCTTTCTCTGGGAGCGTCTGCGCTTCATATATTCTTGCTTGTTCCGACCGGAAGGGGGGAGGAGATCGAAAGTGAGGAAATACCCCCCGAAGAATATGAGCGCGTGCTTAACTGGTTCTATGATAAGAGCAAGGACAAAAAAATCCAGTTAAAAGCCACATGTGCCCCGCATTACTTCAGGATCATGCGCCAGCGCGCAAAGGCCGAAGGTATCAGGATAACAAAAGAGACGCACGGGCTTGAAGCCATGACAAAAGGATGTCTCGGTGGCTCTGCATTCTGTTTCGTCTCAAGCAAGGGCGATGTTTACCCCTGCGGCTACCTGCCAGCGCTCGCGGGCAATATCCGCCAGAAACCATTTAAGATGATATGGGAGAAGTCAAAAGTATTCAATGACCTTCGCGATCCGGGGAAGCTCAAGGGAAAATGCGGGAATTGCGAGTACCGTACAGTATGCGGGGGCTGCCGGGCGCGGGCATATGCAGCGACAGGTGATTACCTTGATGAAGAGCCGTATTGCATGTACGTTCCGCTGAAAAAGGAGTGATCGATATGGCATCATCAAATAGCAGGATTACACTGGATGAAGTTGACAAGAAGATATTGAATACGATCCAGCTTGATTTCCCTCTTGTTCACAGGCCGTTCCATGAGCTTGGCAAAACCCTCGGATTGAAGGAGGAAGAGGTCATAAGGCGCATCAAACGCCTGCAATCAGAAGGGGCAATAAGGCGCATAGGCCCGATAATAAGCACCAAGAAGACAGGGGGCGTGAGCACGCTTGTAGCAATGAAGGTGCCGCAGGAGAAAGTGGATGAAGTGGCAGGGATAATAAACCAGTATGATGAAGTCTCGCATAATTATATGCGGCCTGCAAAATATAACATCTGGTTCACCCTCTCGGCTGAAAATGACGGGCGTTTACAGGAAATACTTCATGAGATCACTGGAAAAACCGGGTACGAAGTGATCAATTTACCTACCAGGAGACTGTTCAAGATAGGTGTAAAGTTCGAGATAAAATAATTGTCATTTTATAAAATCATTTCTTGAGTAAACTTTATCACTTTCAGTAACCTAATAATGAAGTTTAATATGGCAGATGATAAACTCTTAATAACAGAACTTGTGCTTACTGCACATCTGTACAACCAGTCGGACAAACTTAACGTGGACGACCTCCCGCAGAAAATACGGAAACATTACTGGAACGAAGAAGAAAAAACGGTCAAACGACCCATATATGTAACAGAAGGAGATCTAAAGACTATTTATGGTCTTGAGAACGTAAAAAACAGCACAAAAACCCTGCCATTCCTTGAGTTCGAGGAATTCGGCTCTCAGATAAAACTAACTGTTTTTGACCTTGCGACCAAATGGCTTTCAAAACAGGCAGAAGCTGTTGAAACGATCAATAATAACCCTGTCCTTGCATCTTATTTTGAGAATTATGACACCCTCCCTGTGAGTTATGAGAAGGCAAAAGCGTCAATTATGCCAAAAGAAAGCGGCCGTGAGTGGATAAATTCCCTCATAAAAAGCATTGCATCTGAGAAGGGAGCAGAGGATATGCTGAAACTTGTCAATATAGTGGCGCCTGAAGATATAAAACAGACCTTGAAAGACCTTGTTCTCACAAAAGAGCAGGAGGAAGAGATAGAAAAAATGGCAAAAGCGATCCAGTACCGCGATTACCTTAACCGGATAGGTCTTCGGGAGATCGGCAAATTGTTATTTGTCGGCCCCCCGGGTACCGGGAAAACCTCAACTGCCAGGGCTCTATCCGGAAAACTCGGTCTTCCCATAGTAGAAGTCAGACTATCGCAGATCACGGACCAGTATCTTGGCGAGACGGCCAAAAACATAGATCGTGTGTTTGAACTTGCCAGACGCCTCAGCCCCTGCATACTTTTCATCGACGAGTTCGATTTCGTGGCAAAGGCCCGGGCTACAGATGAACATGCAGCCCTGAAAAGGGCCGTAAATACACTTTTGAAAGCAATAGATGAAATAAGCCTGGTGGAGCACGGCGTTCTCCTTATTGGCGCTACGAACCATCCAACGATACTTGACCATGCTGCGTGGAGGCGGTTTGACGAGATAGTGGATTTCGCGCTGCCTGACAGGGATATGAGGAAGAAGATACTTGATATCGTGCTGCGTGACATAGAGGGCAGCTTTGACACTGAGGAAATAGCAGCCAAGACCGAGGGATACTCAGGATCTGACCTTCGCCTGGTAGTAAGGGAAGCTGTACTTAACGGTCTTATAACAGAAAGGACAGTCCTCAACCAGCAGGATCTACTGCGCGGAATCACAGAGTTCAATAAACGTATCCCTCTTAAGACCAAGGATGAAACCGGATGAAAATAACGCTGCTCGGAACAGGCGATGCGGTCGGGACACCCAAGATCGGCTGTTCCTGCCCTGCATGCATGGATGCGCATGCTGGCGGGAAAAGCAGGAGGCTTCGATTCTCCATCCTCGTAGAATCCGCAGGCGGCCGGGTTCTTATCGATACGAGTCCTGACCTACGCTGGCAATTGCTGAAAAAAGGCATCAGCCGTATTGACGGAGTGATATGGACCCATCCGCATTACGACCACTATGCCGGGTTCGGGGATTTTCACCGCATCCAGAACAGTGTGAATGTTTACGGATTGAAAAATACGCTTGATTATATATTGAATTACCTCTCTTTCATGAAACCTGTAAGGCATGATGTAAGCCTTTATACATCTTTTGTGCTGATCGGCCTGGACATGACGTTGCTTGAAGTCACGCATCCCCCGCTTTCCGAATCTGCAGGTTTGATAATCACAGACGGAAAGAGCAAGGTCGTAGTCACAGGTGATACTTCAAAGGACATACCTGAAAAAAGCAGGAAGTTGATGTTTGAACCGGATCTTCTTATTGCAGACGCCATAATCCCGCCTATAGGAAATATCCCAAAACATATGAATTCCAGGGAAGCGATGGAACTCGCAGGTGAATTAAAGGCAAAAAAAGTCGTTCTCACACATTTGAGCCATATGTTCCCGCCTCATGACGAATCTGTTAAAGAATGGCCCCTGGGTTATGATGGCATGGAATTTGATTTTTAAAATAAAGTACAGGAAAAAGAAAAATACGATTTGTTATGCGGAAACTATATTAAATAAAGTGACATTCTAATAGTCGCTTCTTCTAACTCAGGAACAATCAAGTTCGGGGATATGGGAAGTTAAAATGATGAGAAAGGTAATAAAATGGAAACCACGCCTACAAATTTAAATGTAAAGGACTTGACTGAGAATTCAAAAAATGTTAATGCCACTATTAAAGTAATCGAAATCGGCGAGACAAAAGAAATTCATTCGAAATTCGGAGATAAGCGCGTCTGTGAAGTAAAAGTTGCCGACGCTACGGGATGTATTTTGCTATCATTATGGGATGACCAGATCGGAAAAATAGCAGTTGGAGACACGATTTCAATCCAGAACGGGTATATTTCGGTTGTCAGGAACTCGATGAGGTTGAACATAGGAAAATATGGAAAAATGCTGTTGTCCGAAGAACCGCTTAATGAGGTCAATACAGAAAATAATATTTCAGATAAGCATGTCGAACAGCCCGAACGCCCCAGGCGCAGCGGAGGATTTGGCGGCCGCGGAGGAGGCTATAGCGGCGGTGGCGGGTACAGCGGCGGTGGAGGTTATGGCGGCGGCGGTGGAGGGGGATGGGGCGGGTTCGGAGGCGGCATTGGAGGATGGTTTGTGGGAGGCTGATTTGATTGGGTATC
>CABMIH010000063.1 GCA_902386205.1 uncultured archaeon
TTGCAAAGGCAAATAATAATGCCGCCCGCGAGGGTTATGGAATGCTTGAGCCGGATGCGGTGAAAGTCGCACGTCCGGTTCTGAGAAGAGGGGGAGGGAGCAATCTCTCCTTCTTATTCGACAATAGACACTATGGGAAAGAATGCATTCACAGATCCGAAGCTTTACATACAGTGGCATGTGGCGATATATCCATAAAGATAAAGATGGCAACGAATATGCATTTCATGGCGTGAATCATGAGGTCACACCCCCGAGAGAATTATTGGCACTTTTGAATTTGAAGGACTTCCTGAAAAAGGGCACGTTATTCTACAAACTGCGAGATTTGAAAGCTTACCAACTTCTGGCGAAAGGCTGAATTTGTCTATTTCATTAACCTGAACATGAAATTGGTCAATAGATCTACAAAGTCCGATATAAAGACTCAATAAGATCGGTCGAAATCGAAAATGTGGAAAGGCTCAGAAAATGCAAAATGGTGTTCTGGAAATATTTGAGCAATAGCTATATTAGCCTGGCAAAAGAAAGAATTAATTAAGGCGTGAAAGTTTATGAATCTTAAGAAAGCGGGATTTTCAACAAGGGCGATCCATGCGGGCGAGAAACCATCTGAAACAGGGGCAGTAATCACTCCCATTTACCAGACCGCACCCTTTGAATTCAAAAGCGCGGCCCACGCGGCAAGGGTGATGGGCGGGAAAGAGAAAGGGTATGTTTACTCCAGGGGACTGAACCCGACAACCGAAGAGCTTGAGGAAAAGATAGCAAACCTTGAAGAAGGAGAAGCGGCACTCGCGCAGGGAACAGGAATGGCGGCTATCAGCGCTGCGATATTCGCAGAAATAAGATCCGGGGATCATATAATAGCCGATGAGGTGATCTACGGAAGCACCTACGATCTTTTTGTTGACCTTAAAAAATTCGGTGTGAATGTGAGTTTTATTGACACCTCTGATGTCGGTAATGTCGAAAATGCCCTTCGCCGGGATACAAAACTCGTTTTTTTTGAAACACCTGCAAATCCCACGATGAAGATTACGGATATTAAGGCGGTTTCAGATGCGGCGCATGAAAAAGGTGCAAAAGTTTTCGTTGACAACACCTTCATGACCCCCTATTTCCAGAAACCCCTCCTGCTGGGTGCAGACGTTGTAATCCACAGCGCCACAAAATACCTGAATGGCCACGGGGACACGCTGGGTGGCTTAATTATCGGCTCTTCGGATTTCATAAACCGGGCAAGGCACACTGCAAAGAATATTGGCGGGGCGATAAGCCCTTTTAATTCCTGGCTGATACTTCGCGGCATGAAAACACTGGGCCCGAGGATGGACAGGCATAATGAAAATGCAATGTCAGTTGCAGGATACCTCGAAAATCATGAAAAGATAAAAAAAGTCATTTATCCCGGCCTTCAGGCTCATCCGCAGCATGACCTTGCAAAAAAACAGATGCGCGGTTCCGGGGGTATGATAGCCTTTCTCCTGGAAGAAGCAAAAGATGTGCCTCGTTTCCTTGATTCGCTGGAGCTTTGCACACTTGCAGTGAGCCTGGGAGAGACATCTACCCTGATCCAGCATCCTGCAACGATGACCCATGCTGTTGTGCCGCAGAAGGAAAGGACAAGATACGGAATAACTGATGAACTTGTGCGCCTGTCAGTCGGGATCGAAGATGCAGAGGATATTATCGAAGATATAGAACAGGCGCTCAATCGTATTTGATAATAAAATCCTTATTTTATCTGCTTTTTATGAGGTCGGGCCAATTTTTAATATCGTTTTAAAATATTTTATTGTTTCTTCAAGTCCGCTCTCAAGTGCAACCTTCGGTTCCCAGCCGAGGATGTTTCTTGCTTTTGTAATATCGGGTCTCCTTTGCCTCGGATCGTCAACAGGCAGGTCTTTAAAAGCGATTTTCGAACCACTTCCGGTCAGCTTCAGTATGATTTGCGCGAACTCAAGTATTGTATGCTCTTCGGGATTTCCTATGTTAACAGGAAGGGAATAATCCGACATCATCAGGCGGTAGATCCCTTCGATCTCATCGCTCACGTAACAGAAACTCCTTGTCTGCGAGCCGTCCCCATAAATAGTAAGGTCTTCCCCGCGAAGGGCCTGTCCGATAAAATTCGGCACCACTCTCCCATCATTGAGGCGCATCCTCGGCCCGTATGTATTAAAAATCCTGACTATCCTTGTATCCAGTCCATGATACCTGTGATATGCCATGGTCATTGCCTCAGCAAACCTTTTCGCTTCATCATAAACTCCCCGGGGGCCGATGGGATTCACGTTCCCCCAGTATTCCTCGCTCTGGGGATTCACAAGCGGGTCCCCGTAAACCTCTGAGGTTGATGCAAGAAGGAATCGTGCCTCATGCTCCATTGCAAGTCCGAGCATGTTATGCGTTCCAAGAGCCCCGGCCTTAAGGGTCTGTATCGGCAGCTCCTGGTAATCTATCGGGCTTGCAGGACTGGCAAGATGGAACAGGAGATTTATCCTGTCCTTTAGGAAAAGCGGTTTTGTAGCATTATGATTTATAAAAGAGAACCTGTCGCTTTTTATGTGGGCAAGATTATTTTCAGTGCCTGTAACAAGATTATCCACGCAGATCACCTCATACCCTTTTGCAAGCAACAGCTCGCACAAATGCGAACCCAGGAATCCTGCCCCACCCGTTACAAGTGTCTTCATGAGCCCTCAGAACTCTATGGAGGATGAATCCCCGATATTCAGGGAGTTATGTTTTCCCTGGACACTGGCATCATCACCGATAATTGATCTCTGGAGGTTGACCTTTGACAGATGGGAGCGCGAGCCGATCACGCTGTCTGAGATGATACTGCTTTCAATATACGAATCTCCTGCAATAGACGCATGCGGCCCGACTACTGAATTAATAATTGTAACATTGTCCCCGATTGCAACAGGCTGGATGACAACTGAATCTTTTATCTGGTATACAATATCCTCATTTTCTTTCTCGTCCAGGAGAACGCGGTTCGTCTCAAGCAGCGATTCCGAATGCCCGCAATCATACCAGCTTGAAACAGGGAAGGTTTTAAGGTGGTGTCCCCTGTTCACCAGTTCCTGCAACGCATCTGTGAGTTGATATTCCCCGCGTGTACGCATGTCGTTCTTTATCATTGCTTCAAGTATCGATATAAGGACAGGCGTATCCCTGATGAAATAGACACCTGCTATACCCAGGTTTGATCTTGGTTTTGTGGGTTTTTCTTCCAGTCTTTTTATATATTTTTCCTCAAGTTCCACGATACCGTATTTTCTCGGTTCGTCGACTTCACGGACCCCAATAGAGCCGGAACAATCACCGTTAGTCACATGGTATTTTAAGAACTCGGAATAACCGGCTTTGAAAATCATATCACCAAGAGCTATCATTATTTCCGAATCGCCTATAGCATCCCTTGCTGAATAAATCGAATGGCCAAGACCGAGTTGCTCGGCCTGGTCAATATACCGGATGTTGAATACCCTTGAATAATTCTTATCTACATACGACATTATCTGCTCTTTCTTGTAGCCCACTACCATTATGATCTCTTCGGGTTCGATGTCCCTCATCCTTTCAAGTATATGTCCGATTATTGGCTTGCCTGCGATATACACCATCGGCTTGGGTTTTGTGTATGTATGGGGAAAAAGGCGTTTTCCAGCCCCTGCTGCAGGTATTATTATCTTCATAGTCACACCCTCCCGTAATCGTCATCAAACCTGACAATATCATCCTCATCCACTGAATTTCCAAGCTGCACCTCAATTATCTCAAGCGGTATTTTGCCGGGATTGGACAACCTGTGTTTCATTCCCTGTTTTATGAATGTGCTTTCCCCGGGATGCAAAAAGAACTCATCGTCCTCTCTATGTACGTTCGCTATACCCTTTACAACTACCCAGTGTTCGCTCCTGTGGTGGTGGAGCTGGAGACTCAATTTCTTATCCGGCATTACTGTTATGTTCTTTATTTTATGTTTTTCCGAAATTTCAAGAACCGTATATGAACCCCATGGCCTGTAAACGGTATCGTGGAGGTATGCCCGGTCGTCATTCTTCTTTTTAAGGGAAGCCACAACATCTTTTACTTTCTGGCTGCTGCTTCTGGGACATACAAGCAGCGCGTCCGATGTATCCACAACTACCATATCATTGGTATCAATAAGTGAAACAAGTTTCCGGGGTTTTGAGTAGATCAGGTTCCCGGCGGAATTGATCAGGGCATCATCGCATCCATATACAGCATTGCCATATGTATCTTTTCCAGACTCCTCATACATGGCATCGAAGTTCCCAAGGTCACTCCATTTCTCATCGAGCCTGACTACTGCCACACGGGTGGATTTTTCCATGATCCCGTAATCAATCGAGATCGCTGCAACTTTACCGTATATCTTTTTAATATCATCCGATTCCTCAAATGCCTCAAAGACTGCCGGCGCGTGTTCCTTGAGTTCTGAAAAAAACACATCAGTATCGTACAGGAACATCCCGCTGTTCCAGAGGAACCCCTCATTCACATATCTCCTGGCATCAGCAAGCGAAGGTTTTTCCCTGAACTCGGATACTCTTGATCCTGCTCCGATGGGTTCGGCAGGTTTTATGTATCCATAACCTGTGTGTGGCGACCCTGGCACAATACCGAAGGTCACAAGGTTGCTTGAAGCTAACCCCATGGCGCCAGAGATTGTTTTCATGGCTTTTTTATCCAGAATATGGTCAGAAGGAAAAACGCCCACAACTGATCTTCCAAGTCTCTTTTCAATTATCCGCATTCCAAAACAGATCGCAGGAAGAGTATTTTTCCCTTCAGGCTCTATCAGGATATTTTCACCTGGGATATCGTATCCAAGTTCTTTGATCTGTCCGGTCACAAAGAACTTCTGTGACTCGTTCGTGACCACGAAAATATCCCTGATATTTGAAACCTCAAGGCATCTTAACAGGGTGTCCTGGAATAAGGACGTTTTACCAAACTTCAAAAATTGTTTCGGATATTTTTCGCGGGAAAGAGGCCACAGGCGGGTTCCTGAACCTCCGGCAAGTATTATCGACTTTATGTTTCCATCTCCATTTATGAATTTAACCTACCAGCACAGGCCGACATATTCAACATCTTTTCCAGGTGTGAGCATGTGCCTGCCGTCTATTACCAGTTTTTTTTCCATAACATCAAATTCCTTATCAAGAGACCTGAATTCATCCCACTCGGTCATTACAAGGCATGCATCGGCGCCGCGTAAAGCGTCGATCGCCGAACCGTAATATTTTATATTGAAGATTTTTTTCATATTCCCGTTTGCCATAGGGTCATAAGCAGACACATTTGCCCCATTATCGAGCAGTTCTTTTATTACAGGTATCGACCTTGACTCTCTTATATCATCCGTATCGTTCTTAAATGCAAGCCCAAGGACTGCGATTTTTTTTCCTTTAATGCTGCCAAGCTTATCTTTTAATAAACTGACCATCCTGTGCGGCTGCTTCTCGTTCACTTCCAGGACGGAGTTAAGGAGTTCCGGTTCATATCCTGTCTCCCTGGCTTTTCCGATAAGTGCTTTCACATCCTTCGGGAAACATGAACCTCCAAACCCTGCTCCCGAATTGAGAAAATGCGGGCCTATCCTGAAATCCCTGCCGATAGCTTTCATGACCTCATAGGTATCTATACCAAGTTCCTTGCAAATATTCCCGATCTCGTTGGCAAAGGAAATCTTTGTTGCAAGGAATGCGTTATTGGCGTATTTTATCATCTCAGCGGTCCGCAGGTTCGTTCGTATCACGTCGCATTTAAGACCCTGGTAAAGTGAAGCAACCAAATCTGCCGACTTTTTATCCATCGAACCCACAACGATTTTATCCGGGTTCATGAAATCATGGACCGCTTTTCCTTCACGCAGGAACTCAGGGTTCATGGCGATCCCGAATTCGCCGATGTGCTTTCCTGAGTGTTCCTCTATAGCGGGCAGCACTACTGTTTCAGTCGTTCCTGGCACAACTGTGCTCTTTACGACGATGACATGATACCCTTTCTTGGTACCAAGAGATCTGCCAATACCTGCGCCTGCGGCTTTGACAATACCAAGATCGATATTTCCCCGGGGATCAGGAGGCGTTCCCACACATAAAAAAGATACTTCTGAGTTCTTTATGGCGAAATCATAATCAGAAGTTGCATGTAATCTTTTCCCTGCATATTTTTTTAAAAGTTCGGACAGTCCTTCTTCATATATCGGCGGGATACCTGCGTTTATCCGGTCAATTTTTGATTTATCTATGTCAACACATATCACTTCATGGCCAAGGTCTGCAAAACATGCAGCACTGACAGTTCCTACATATCCTGTCCCGATAACCGAGATCTTCATGAGATTTCTTTATACTGCTACCTTGTTATATTAGTTTTTGGTATTTCTAGTCTATGGGAAGTTCCATTTTTCAATGGAAGCTGCAAGAAATTGAGTCAATCACCCCTCCTATTTCTGAAGGGGCTATAGGAGCAAGGGCAAGAGGTTGACTATAAGGCATAGAAAATAAATATGCAGCAATTAGAAGAAAGAGAAACTATCATCTCTTTTCAGTATCCTCCACCCGTGGTTGCGATGATTGTAATCTGGTATTCCGGTGAGTAGATATCGACGCCGTCAACTATGGCATGAGCCCTGAAGTAAACAGTGCCACCTGCCGGAGCCTTCAACTCGGCGTTGAACGTCGCAGTGGTTTTCCCTTGCTGGATAATACTGGTTCTAAGATAGTCGGAAATGTTTGCACCGCCGCTCTTAAATCCCCAGATGATACCAGTATTGCCTATATCACCTGGTGTCCCGCCTGATACCTCCCATCGGACAGTAAAATTGGTGTCTCCGTTTACGCTCGCAGGGTAGGCCGTTACCCTGATTGTCGGTGGAACTGATGGCGTGGCAACAGGTGCTGACGTGGTAGCAGGTGATGGCGTTGGTGTGACCGTGGTTGGCGCAGGTGTAGTTGGTATGGGTGGCGGAGTCGGTGTAGCTGTGGGTGTCTGCGGCGGAGGTGCGCTCACACAACCAGATATTACCAGCGATAAAACAATAGATGTTACTATAATGTATTGTAATGTTACTCCCTTTAACATAAATTAACCTCCAAGAATATCTTTTCTATGATAGTATTTAAAGTCATCTATCCCACGATCCAGAAGCAGTTAAAATCAAGTTGAATATATCACTCTGGTGATACTTCGAGTTTGCTCCAATTTTTAAGATCAATTTTCCCATTGATTCGTTAAACTAATAAACCTTGTAAACCATTTTAACAGAACATGAAAGCAGTAATCCTTGCAGCCGGGGAGGGCCTGCGATGCCGTCCCCTTACGCTCACACGTTCAAAAGTGATGCTGCCAGTCGCGAACAAGCCTTTGCTTGAGCATATCATTCGTGCAGTGGCTGAAAACGATGTCAGTGAAATCATACTTGTCGTGGGTTATAAAAAAGAAAGGATAATGGATTATTTTGGTGATGGCCTGGAATTCGGGGTAAAAATCAGTTATGCCTTCCAGGAGGCCCAGCTTGGCACTGCCCATGCCGTGAAACAGGCAAAGGAATACATAGATTGCGATTTTCTTGTCCTTAATGGCGATAACCTGATCGATAAAGATACTATTGCCGACCTCTTGAAGGGCCGAAGCGGCTCCGTTACCCTTCTTGCAGTTGAAAGGGAACAAACCACAGGCTATGGTGTTGTACTATCGGAAAATGGAAGGGTCGTAAAAATTCTTGAAAAACCGAAAGAAGTTGTGAGCCATCTGGTAAATGCCGGTGTATACCTGTTCTCAAGAGAGGTTTTTGATGAGATCGATAAGACGCGGGTTTCGGAAACCGGAGAATACGCGATTACAGATACCATACAGCAGATAATACTTGACGGGAAGATCGTCGGCATGGTAGAATCAAAATCCATGTGGATAGATGCTGTTCATTCATGGGACTTCCTTAAAGCCAATGCCGTCGTGCTTGAAGGGCTCAATAAGAAGATATCAGGAACAGTTGAAAATGGAGCCATTATAAAAGGGAGCGTAGCAGTAGGGGAAAACTCAATTATCCGTGCAGGTTGCTATATTGTCGGCCCTGTCACGATAGGGAAGAACTGCGATATCGGTCCCAACACAGTAATTTTGCCCTCAACTGCAATAGGTGACAACACATCGATAGGTTCCTCTGTTGAGATACAGGACAGTATCCTCATGAATGATATCCGCGTGGGGAGCGGTTCATATATATCCAATTCTATCATCGGTGCGAACAATACCATCGGTCCCCAGTTCTCAACAGAAGTGGGCAGGGAACTTTTGATCGAAATGAGAGGAATACTGCATCGCGCTGAACTTCTTGGCACGGTGATGGGAGACGACAATGCCCTGGCCAACCGGGTTTTGATAAAAGGCGGTAAAATGATAGGGAACAACTGTAGCGTTGAGTCTGGCGTGACAATACACAGGGATATTCCCCCGGATTCCATAGTGGTATGATATGTGCGGAATAGTAGGATATAGCGGCATAAGGCAGGCAGTACCGATACTTATTGATTCATTGAAAAGGCTGGAATACAGGGGCTACGACTCGGCAGGGATCGCAGTTTTTAACGAAAGCAATGTTGAAGTATATAAGGATAAAGGTAAGATCGTCGATCTTGAAAAAACTCTTCCGAACATACCGGGTAATGTCGGAATAGGGCACACAAGATGGGCGACGCATGGAAGGCCAAATAAAATAAATGCCCATCCCCATACTTCCGGCAACATATCTGTAGTCCATAACGGTATCATTGAGAACTACCAGCAATTGAGGGAAAAACTGATCCGATCAGGATATCAATTTTCGTCTGAAACTGATACAGAGGCGCTGGCGCACCTGATAAATAACTATTATAAGAATGATCTTGTGGATGCAGTCATCCTGGCTCTTAATGACATCAAAGGATCTTATGCTATAGCCGTGCTGTGCGGCAACGAACTGGTCGCCGCAAGAAAGGACAGCCCGCTGGTTATAGGAATAGGTGAAAATGAGAATTTCATAGCTTCGGATATACCTGCGATCTTAAAATATACCCGGAAAATGATATTTTTAGATGACATGGAGATTGCATATGTTGCCCCGGATAAAGTCTCCTTTTTTGATACCGGCAAAAAGCCGATCGAAAAAACAATGAAACTCATTGAATGGGACCTGGAAGCCGCTGAAAAATCAGGGTATGAACATTTCATGCTCAAGGAGATCCATGAACAGCCAAAGGCTCTCCATGAGACCTTCGCTGGCAGGATATCAGAACTGGAAGGCACGATCGCTTTTGACGGCCTGAACCTGAAAGAGGAGCAGGTCAAAGATATCAACAGAATCAGTATTATCGCGTGCGGGACTTCATACAATGCTGGGCTTCTTGGCAAATACCTTTTTGAACAGCTTGCAGGTATCCACGTTGATGTTGAAATCGCCTCTGAGTTCAGGTATTCGCACTCTTCCCCAGGCTCCCTGGTCATCGGGATATCCCAGTCAGGAGAAACGGCAGATACGCTTGCAGCCTTGCGGGAAGCAAAAACTTTCGGGGGGAGGAGTCTTGCTATCACTAACATTATGGGAAGCACCATTACAAGGGACGCCGATAGCTGCATATACATGAGGTCCGGGCCTGAAATAGGAGTCGCAGCGACCAAGACATTTATGTCGCAGCTTGGCGTACTCTACCTTTTAGCTCTTTATTTTGGAAAGGGCAAGGGAAAGATCAGTTCTGACCGTATGAAACGCATGCTTGTTTCCCTGAGGAAGGTACCAGCGCAGATAACGCGCATCCTCAGTAATAAAGAATTAATAAAAAAATATGCCGGCATATATTCCTCATCAAGCGACATCTTTTTTATAGGTCGTACCCTGAACTACCCGATAGCGCTCGAAGGTGCCCTCAAACTTAAAGAAATTTCCTATATCCATGCAGAAGGCTATGCAGCGGGTGAACTGAAGCATGGTCCCCTTGCGTTGATCACAAAAAATACGCCGGTCATCGCAATTGCCACAAAAGGCCTGACCTACGATAAAATGGTCAATAATATCAAGGAAGTAAAGGCCAGGGAAGCTCCTGTCATTGCCATAGCAGATGAAAAAGACAGTGAGATAGAAAAATACGTGGATGCGGTTATCAGGGTACCGGCGACGGATGATATATTATCGCCCATGTTGTCAACAGTTGTGGTCCAGTTGCTGTCTTACTATACAGCAAAGGCGCGAAATTGTCCCATCGACCAGCCGAGGAACCTTGCAAAAAGCGTTACAGTGGAGTGAACAATGTCGTTATTCGGTTCATCGGGTATCAGGGGACTTGCAAATAAAGAAATAACTCCTGAACTGGCATTGAAAGTGGGATATGTGGTGGGGTCGATGTATGGTTCGGTTGTGATAGGGAAAGACCCGAGAACATCAGCCGAAATGATAGAGCATGCATTAATTTCAGGTTTGTTATCAACAGGATGCAGTGTGACCCGCGCCGGGATGATACCGACGCCAACCCTTGCTTTTGCTTCAAAGAATTTCGATTGCGGGGTAATGATCACGGCCTCGCATAACCCGTCCGAATACGTCGGGATAAAACTCTGGAATAAAAGCGGCATGGCATTTGACACCGGGCAGCAGGATCAAATTGAATCGATATTGGAAAAATCATCATGGAAGTCTGCACAATGGAATAATATTGGTAAAGTTGACATAGAATCGCGTGCTATAAAAGAACACTCCAGGGCCATCCTCGATAAGGCAGGCCGGGCATCGCGCAAAGTCGTGGTTGACTGCGGATGCGGCGCAGCTTCTGTTATCACGCCCTACATATTAAGGGAAATGGGATGCCAGGTGTTTACTCTTAATTCGCAGCCTGACGGTCATTTTCCCGGAAGATACCCCGAACCCGTTGAAGAGAACCTCAGCCTGTTGAAAAGCACTGTGGTAGCCACCGGCGCCGACCTTGGCATAGCGCATGACGGTGACGCTGACAGGATGATGGCTATTGATAACAAAGGGCGGTTCGTGAGCGGGGATAAAATGCTCACCTTTTTTGCGGTAAGGGAAGCCAAAAATGCAATAGCTGTGCCTGTCGATACATCAAGGATCATCGATGATCTACTTACCGGGATAAAAATCTCACGTACAAAAGTCGGGGACGTGTATGTAGCAGAAGAGCTTAATAAAATCCACGGGGAATTTGGTGGTGAACCTTCAGGTGCATGGATCTTCCCGGAGATGTCCCTGTGCCCAGATGGAATCTATGCTGCTGCACGGCTCGTTGAAATAGTGGAGAAAGAAGGGGATTTTGCCAGGCTTCTTGATTCAATACCTGAGTATCCTGTGAAAAGAGGCGCCTTCCCCTGTTCTGATAAAAAGAAAGCAATGGCAGAGGTTGCTGAAAGGTTTGTGGAACTTGGAGACATCAATACCCTGGATGGCGTCAGGGTGGACATGGAAGATGGATGGGTACTTGTGCGCCCGAGCGGCACAGAGCCGAAAATCAGGATCACGGTCGAGTCGGCGAACAGGTGTGATGAGTTGTATGCGATGGCAGAGGGGATCGTCAGGAAGGCGATACTTTGAAAGCCGTCATCCTTGCCGCAGGGAAAGGGACCAGGATGGGGCCGCTGACAGAGAACAGGCCCAAAGTGATGCTGCCGATAGCAAACAGGCCCATTCTTGAGCACATAATCGTAGCAATGAAGGCCGCAGGGATAAGAGAGTTTTTTATAGTAGTCGGATACCTTAAAGAGAAGATCATCGGGCACTTTAAAGACGGCTCAGCTCTTGGTGTCAGGATAGAATATATTGAACAGCAGGCCCAGAAAGGGACCGCTGATGCCATAGGAGTTGCAGCAAATTCTGTCCAAGAAAGGTTCCTTGTAACGAACGGGGATGTGCTTGCAGGTATTTCGGATATCAGGAAAATTGTAAATGCAAGGGGAGATGTAATTCTTGCAGCCAAGAAGGTGGCGTCACCGCAGGAATACGGCATATTGTATGTTAAAGGGAAAAAAGTAGAAAAGCTTGTTGAAAAACCCAGGGAATCCACCTCAGACCTTGCAAACGCCGGCATCTATGTTTTTGAACCTTCGATATTCGACGCTATAAATAATACGGCTCCTTCCCCGCGCGGTGAATATGAGATCACGGATTCTATCCAGGCCATGATAGATTCAGGGAAAAAAGTGAGCTATTCACCCCTTGAAAAATGGCATGATATCGGTTTTCCCTGGCACGTTCTCGAAGCCAATGAAATTATGTTAAAGAGCGGGGAGGATATTCAGTGGGAGATACGGGGGGAAGTCGAACATTATGCGACCCTGCAGGGGAATGTGGCGGCAGGTAAAGGCACGATCATCAGGAACGGGGCTTATATTACAGGCCCTGTTATCATAGGAAATAATTGCGACATCGGGCCCAACTGCTATATAAGGCCCGGAACGAGCATCGGGAACGATGTCAGGATAGGCAATGCGGTTGAAGTGAAAAACAGCATCGTAATGGATGGAACCCACATAGGGCACCTGAGCTATGTGGGGGACAGCATCATAGGGGAAAAGTGCAATTTCGGGGCCGGAACAAAAGTTGCAAATCTCAGGCATGACGGCAGGACGGTGATAGTGGAACTCGGGGGAAGAAAGTTCGATTCAAAAAGGAAAAAACTTGGAGTTATAATGGGGGATAATGTGCACACGGGTATAAACAGCATGTTTAACGTAGGTTCGGCTGTGGCAGGGGGGGCATATATTGATCCGGGTGAGTTCGTAAGAGGGAACTTCCCGGCGAAAAAGGTGTTGAGCGGTAAAAATGAAAAATGTTGTGAAATTAAAAAGTAAATATACAGGCTGCATGCTCGGCGCTGCCATTGGCGATGCGCTTGGAAAACAGAATGAAGGCCTGGCGAGGAAAGACATTCTTAACAGGGGGAGAATTACTGACTATGGCAAAGCCCCCGCGGGATGCCCGGGAGAAAAACTCAGGGAAGGTCAATATACGGATGACACGGAACAGATGCTTGTGCTGGCACGATCGCTGATCGAATGCAGGGGTTTTGAAGTTTCTGATTTTTCAGGAAGGCTATCGGCATGGGGAAAAGATGCCCTTAATGACCCATTAAGGAAATCCCTGATCGGACCTGCAAGCGCTTCTGCTATCGTAAGGCTGAATTCAGGAATGACCTGGGAATATTCAGGAAGCGATATACCCTCATGCGGCTCTGCCATGAGAGTTGCGCCAATAGGCCTGTTTTATAAAGACCCGGATGATATCGAATTCAAGGCAGCCATTTCGTCTGTCCCCACGCATAACAGCAAAGGCGCGATCGCCGGCGCTGTGGCAGTTGCAGTCGGTGCCGGGTGCGCACTTAGTGATATGGATTGCGGTGGAATAATAAAAGAAGCATGCTCCAGGGCATCGAATTATGATGTTGATCTTTCAAAGAAGATCAAATTCTCATATGGGAAAAGGGATTATGAACCGGATGAGGTTTTTTCTGAAATTGGAACGTCGTATCTGGTATATGAAACTGTCCCGTCAGCTTTTTATTGTTTTTCAAGACATTTCGACGAGCCGGAAAATGCGATATTAGAGGCTGTGAACGCCGGCGGGGATACTGATTCCATCGCCTGCATCACAGGCGCATTGTGCGGCGCCCTTCATGGGGCAACTTCCTTTCCGGAAGGATGGATAAGAGGTCTTGAAAATGGGAAGATGATCGAGGAAGTTGCAGATATGCTATTTGAAATATCACTATCCCGGCGGTAGAGAAAGTATTTAGAATCCTGCGTGTATTGAGGGCTGGATGACAATTCTTGATACAGCCCGAAAGATCATACTCGAAGGCCCCATCTGCGACCACTGCCTCGGAAGGCAGTTCGCAAAACTATCAACTGGATTGTCAAACGACCAGCGCGGGGCAGCTATAAAACTTGTACTTGCCATGGAGGCGGGGGCAGAGAAGGATACATGGCTTCCGGAAGAACTTATAAAAAGCAGGGAAAACAAATGCTGGGTATGCAACAACCTTTTTTTACATCTTGATACCTGGGCCGGGAAAGCAGTACAGGCACTTTCGGATTACGAGTATGAGAATTTCCTCGTAGGTACGAAAATGACCGGCCTCCTGGCAGAGAATGAGGAGATCGTATGGGCGCAAAGCGGGACCACTTTTGCTGAACCTGTTAAAACCGAACTTAACCGCGAGGTCGGGAAAAGGATCGAGAAGCTGACCGGAAAAAAAGCCAATCTTAAAAAACCGCAGATGGTGGCGCTTCTTGATCTTGAGAACGATAAAGTCGAACTTGAGGTGAATTCGCTGTACATTTACGGAAGGTACAGGAAGCTCATCCGGGGGATCCCGCAGACCAGGTGGCCATGCAGGGAATGCGGAGGTAGCGGGTGCCAGCGGTGCGGCAACACTGGCAGGATGTACCAGGAGTCGGTAGATGAATATATAAAACAACCACTGATGGAAGCGGCCTTATGCGAAGATACGGCGTTCCACGGCGCTGGTCGGGAGGATATCGACGCCTTGATGCTGGGTGATGGCAGGCCGTTTGTAGTGGAGGCAAAGAAGCCGCATAAAAGAAGTCTGGATTTAGGCGCCCTTGAAACCGAAATAAACCGCAGGGCAAACGGGAAAATCGAGGTAACCGGGCTAAAATACGTTGAAAGTGAAACAGTCGAGCAGCTAAAATCCGTGAAAGCAGATAAGGTTTACAGGGCCAGGATAGAACATAATACAACAGAGGAAAAACTTAAATCATCCCTTAACATATTAAGTAAGACTCCCATCAAACAGAAAACCCCAACAAGAGTGCTTCACAGGCGCGCCGATCTCGAACGGATACGCCGGGTTCACCTGGCCGGACTTGAATCATTTGATGCAGGTACCGCGGTAATAGTAATCCATTGCGAGGGCGGGCTTTATGTCAAGGAACTTGTCTCGGGCGATAGCGGGCGCACAGTACCCAGTATCGCTTCACTGACGCAAAGCGAGGCAAAGGTTATAGAACTTGATGTGATTAAAGTAGGTTAAAATAATACTAAATCCAGAGGAATATTATGGCAAAAACCCACGGAACAAGAAGAAAATCAAGATATAAACTTAAAAAAACAGTGAGAGAGAAAGGATTGTCTCCGATAAGCAGGGCTATTCAGGAATTCGAGGAAGGGGATATGGTAAATATCGATCTTGACCCTGGCATCCAGAATGGAATGCCCCACCACAAGTTTCACGGTAAAACCGGAAAAATCCTGGGCCAGCGTGGCCGCGCCTATATTATTGAAGTGCGCGACGGCGGGCTCATGAAAGAAGTGATAGCGCTTCCCGAGCATTTGACCCCGCAGAAATAACCGTGGAACAAAGAAAAATTTCAGGAAAGTCGCTTTATGATAGTTAAACATATTATCAGTGAGGAGTTACTTACCATTCCCGAAGTCCACGCCCTTCTTGATAAAATAAGGGAAGAAAGGGAGAACGAGGAAAAAGAACTTGGTTATGAATTGCGAAAAGCAATTGCACACGCTGAAATGTTCTCCAGGCTTGACCCGCAGAAATCCAGGGAACTTGCAGACGAGCTCATGAAACTTGAAAAGATGAAACCGGAAATTGCGGTCAGGATAGCGGATATTCTTCCATTGTCCAATGATGAGATAAGATCGATTTATGCAAAAGAGAGATATACTCTTGCTGAGCAGGAACTCAAGCAGATCCTGGAGCTTGTACTCAAGTATTCCTGATTAAATCATAAAACTATATATAAGCATTCGTTCTAGTTAAATTAATGTTTTGCAAGGAGACGCCAAGACAAAGGGTGGTATAGATGATAACTTTAGGGAAAAAGGCGGAAAAAGAAGAGTATGCGTACATACTTGATTATTTACCTTACGGGCGTTCTGATGACAGCAGGCCGATGTACCAGAAAAAACCTCTGGCACAGGGTGTAGGAGAAAAACATTTTGTCCTGATGGAAATGATACCAAAAGAGAACGTAGTGCCCAAAGCGCAGGACCGGGTCTATATAGGGGACCGTGACCGTCCTGTAATAGACCATGTAAAGAGACGGATAGCATTTACTGAACTCACACACGGTGCGCAGATGGAACTTCCGGTTGCTATCGAGAAAATAATCCTGGCGAATGAAGAACGTTTCTTGGCCTTTTTCAATGAGGCATATCCCATAACGACCCGTTTGCATATGCTTGAATTACTTCCCGGTATAGGGAAGAAACTCATGTGGGGGATAATAGATGAGAAAAAAAAAGGAAAGTTTGGGGGATTTAAGGAACTTGTTGAAAGGGTAAAAGGCCTGCATGCGCCTGAAAAACTCATAGCTAACAGGGTACTTGATGAATTAAAGGACGACAATATAAAGTACCGCATCTTCACCACGCCGATGCAACCTGCTAAAAGATGAAATGGTATAAACGGGACCAGCATTTTTTAATAGATAAAAATGTCCTCAACAGGATTGTCGGGTACGGAAAGCTGGATAAATCTGATATTGTGCTGGAAATCGGGGCAGGATACGGGAATCTCACAGGTGAAATTGCAAAAAAAGCTGGAAAAGTGATAGCGATCGAGGCCGATCCCGAACTTGCAGTGTCCCTTCACAGGTGGGAAAACGTTGAAGTCATAATAGGAGACGTCCTGAAAATGGAATTCCCGTTTTTCAATAAAGTTATTTCCAACCTGCCTTATTCCATCTCTTCTCCTGTCACTTTCAAACTGCTGCAATGCAAATTCGATCTTGGTATTCTCATGTACCAGTATGAATATGCAAAAAGAATGGTCGCTTTGCACAACAGCAAGGATTATAGCAGGCTCTCCATTGCAGTCCAGTATTACGCGGATGTGAAGATCCTCGAAACAGTACCAAGAACGGCATTCAGTTCCCAGCCAAAGGTTCGCTCTGCAATAGTAGAGATGACGCCGCGGCCTGCACAATACGAAATTCGAGATGAGGATTTTTTCATGAAATTCATCAACGCCGTATTCTCGCAGAGAAGGAAAAAACTCAGGAATGCGATCTTAAATAACGCAGAATTGCTTGGCATAAAAGACATTGACAGCGCATTGAAAAAACTTCCTGCTGATCTCATTGAAAAAAGGGCTGAAAACCTGTCTCCGCAGGAACTGGCAAATATGGCAGATATTTTATTATCTTGAGATAATTTAATTATATATAAAAACCCTTAATAGCTCATGAAAATCGCTGTGGTATTTGACAGTGCAGGAACGCTGCTTCGGATGTACCGCGTTGCAAAGAATATAAAGACCGGCGGGTTCCTGAATGAAGTGGTATCAACCGAACTTGTCGGGAAAAAACCTTACTGCGCTCTACTTGTAATGCAGGTGGATTCAAATAAGCTATGTAACTGCCCGCCGGATATGCTGATCTCGGATTTTATCAGGAAATACCATATTGATATCGAAGTCGGGTGCTCAAGAGCCCAGATAGATAGAACGACCGTCTTATCAGTGGTCGAAAATGATACAAGAGCTTCAATGAAAGACTTGCAGGATGTGATGGCTGTTGTTAAAAGGAAATGCAAGAATATTTTCTATATGGGGGTCGGGTTGATCATCGATGTGGATACAAAAAGCATACCTTATGTCATCTGTACAGGCGGGAAAATTTATTCCAATACCCCCTATGTAATAAAAACTCTTGTAGAACGGGATATCAATGTATATATTGCATCGGGCGATAGTATGCGAAACCTCTCGCCTCTGGCGCAAAATGTGTGCGTGCCTCTTGAATGTGTATTTGAGATATCCACGCCAAAGAAAAAAGAAGAAATAGTAAAACGATTGAAGCAGGATCATGATAAGGTAATTATGGTGGGGGACGGGATCAATGATATCCTTGCGATGCGCGCTGCCGACCTGGGTGTGCTTTCCATCCAGCAGACAGGCAGGTGCCCGCCTCTTCTTTGCGAGGAAGCCGATATCGTGATCAGGGATATTAAGGAAATCGTTGATATCGTTGCAAAAGAAGTTTAGCTTTGCGCAATACTCAAATATTGGGGAGGTATCTCTTCAGAAAGAACTATGTTCTCATTGGCCGTAAGCATTCGTATCCCATTATCCTGTGCCTCTTTTGCATTTATGAGGATCAATACCGGGTCATCGGTATGAATATTTGCCACTTCCCTGGCTTTCTCTACAGTGGTACTTAAATGGACATATCTTTGTTTCATAGGCCGTATCCCTTTTTCAAGAAGAATGTCCACTTCTTCGCGGCTTGCGCCATAATAAAGCAGGGGATTGGTATTTTCGGGGTAATCAAGGTCAACCATTACGGAATGACCGTACCTTGCACGGATCTTCCTTCCCTGCAGTTCATACCTTTTCTTTTCATCAGATTCAATCATCGAAAAGAGTTTTTCTTTGTTGGCCCATTTGTAGCGTGTCCGCATGGCATCGCACAGTACATCCACATCAACCCATCCGTGCTGGTTCATCGCAAGGCCAAGATCATCCGGGAAATGCCGCAGCGCACCTGAGATAAAACGTCCAAGCTTTTCGGTTTTTTCATCATCCAGTATCAGAATCCCCGCCTCGCCGCATGCGCATGCTTCGCCCCTGAAAATTCCATGGTTCGGACATTTTTTTATCATTAATCATGCTTATATGAATCATCCGGTTATAAAATTTACCAATATCACAATCTTAATTTACTATCAAACAAAGTATTAACCACCGGGAGAAGAAAATAAATGGAAATAACCGAGGAACTATTCAAACTCACGGACGAGATCGGGCCCGAAAAGATAATCCATATATACGAGCCCAGAACACGGATGAAAGCTATCGTTGTCATTGATAGTGTCGCAGCGGGTCCCGCCATAGGAGGCGTGCGGATGGCGCCGGATGTGACCACAACCGAGGTTCTCCGCCTCTCCCGTGCGATGACCTATAAGAACGCAATGGCAAGCCTGCCTCACGGGGGCGGGAAATCAGGGATTATTGCTGATCCAAAATCGGTAAATAAGGAGCAGGTCATCAGGACTTTTGCCCGGGGGATAAAAAACCTTGAAGAATATATCCCGGGGCCGGATATGGGTACGGACGAAGTGAGTATGGCATACATATACGATGAAACAGCCCGGGCAGTCGGCCTCCCAAGGGAGCTTGGGGGAATACCTCTTGACGAGGTAGGCGCAACAGGATACGGGCTGGCAGAATGTACCGGCGTGGCAAACGAATATATTAATATCGATCTTAGCGGGGCACGTCTTACTATCGAAGGATTCGGGAATGTGGGAAGACCAGCAGCAAGATTGCTTGCGGAGAAAGGGGTGACCCTCATTGCCGCAAGCGACACAAAGGGTACTATTTATAACCAGAAGGGCCTGGATGTCGATGAACTGATACGAATAAAAGAAACAGGTGGCTCTGTAGTAAATTATAAGGACGGTGAAGCCCTTAAAGCCACTGATATACTTATGGTAAGCACTGATATTTTCATCCCTGCTGCCCGGCCCGATGTGATCACAGAAGCGAATTCCGATGTGCTTGATGCAAAGTTGGTGATCGAGGGGGCGAATATCCCCATCACTGAAAATGCGGAGAAGATGCTTCACGACAGGGGGATCCTTGTTGTCCCTGATTTTGTGGCCAACGCCGGCGGTGTGATTACCGCATCTGTCGAATACCATGGAGGTACTGAGGCGCAGGCGTTCGAAAGGATCAAAAGCACCATTCGCAGGAACACAAAGGAGATCCTGGATAAGGTGTACAGTGAAAAAAGATACCCGAGGGAAACAGCAATTAGTATAGCAAAGCAAAGAGTGCAAAAAGCCATGAAATACAGGGAATGGATGTGAAAAATGCTCTCAAAGATATTTGAGCCCGCAACAGTAGCTGTTATCGGGGCATCAAGCAACGAGACGAAATGGGGCGGGAGGATACTGAAAAATTTATTAAGCAGCTTTAAAGGGAAAGTATATCCTGTCAATCCCAATGAGACTATTATACAGGGCGTGACATCATATCCTTCTATTCTCGACGTCCCGGGAGATGTGGATATGGCAATGATAGTCGTGCCGGCAAAATCTGTCATCCCCGTGGTTGAAGATTGCGGAAAAAAGGGGGTTAAGGGATTGATTGTAGTAACAGCGGGTTTCAGTGAAACGGGGAATGCCGGGATCCTTCTTGAAAATGAGCTTGTGTCAACTGCACGGAAATACGGTATGCGTATGATCGGTCCGAATACGCTTGGTATCGTCAACGAGCCCGCAAGGCTTAATGCAAGCATCATAGGAAGGCTACCGCGCCCGGGTTCGATCTCTTTTATCACGCAGAGCGGTTCCCTGGGTCTTGCGCTTGCCGAGTGGACGATCGATACTGAAATCGGCCTTTGTAAGGTGATAAGCACAGGCAATAAGGCCGACACGGACGATGTTGACCTCATAGAATACCTGGGTAACGACCCATCAACAGGGGTTATAGCGATGTATATTGAAGGGATAAAACGCGGCAGGATTTTTATAGAAACTGCGCGGCGAATCAGGAAGCCCATCGTTGCTATCAAGACCGGCAGGTCAAAAAGAGGTGCAAAGGCTGTTTTCTCCCATACCGGTTCAATCGCGGGTTCAGATGAGGTATATTCGGCAGCGTTCAGGCAGGCAGGGATATTGCGGGTGGATACTATCGATGATCTTTTCGATGCCGCGCTTGCGTTCTCATGCCAGCCTCTCCCTCTAGGGAATAACGTTGCGATCCTTTCAAATGGAGGCGGGGCATCAATTGTAGCTGCGGATGAGTGTGAAAAGAATGGAATAAATATTGCGGACCTGGAAGATGATACCCGGGAAAAAATAAAAAGTAAGATACCGGGGTTCGCATCCAGTTCAAATCCCATAGATACGGCAGGAACGGTTTCTTATGAGATATATAAGGAAGCCATACAGGCGCTTCGTGAAGACCCGAATGTGGATGCAATAATCGTGATCTATGTGCATACGCTTATGACGAACGCGATACCCCCGGCTGAAGCAGTGGTCGAAATGAAACACATGGATAAAAAACCTATAATCGCATGCTGGATGGGGGGCGCAGGCCTGGAAGAAGGTGTGGAGATATTAGAAAGCGGCTGCATACCCAATTATCCGGTACCGGAAAGAGCAGTGAAGGCGCTTTCCGCCCTTGTAAAGCACAGGGAATTCCTTGAAAAAGTAAAAATTGGGGCAGATAATGAAAAGAGGGATATTGTATGAAAGTTCTCACGGAACACGTAGCAAAAAAACTTCTTTCAAAATACGGGATACCTGTGACTAAAGAGAACATCGCCCTGAGTGCAGATGAAGCTCTTGCGATCGCATTGGACATAGGAACCCCTGTGGCAATGAAAATTTCTTCACCTGATATTCCTCATAAGAGCGATGTGGGAGGCGTGGTCCTGAATATAGAAAGGGAATACGTCAGGCCCGCATATGACAAAATGATATCGCAGATCAGAAGAGCGGTTCCGGGTGCGAATATAGAGGGTATCCTCGTGCAGCAGATGGCGCCACCCGGGCATGAGATCATTGTGGGTTTGAAAAAGGATGCGCAATTCGGCCATGCCCTGATGTTCGGCCTCGGCGGGATATTCGTTGAAGTTTACAGGGATGTTTCGTTCAGGGTCACACCGGTCGGTAGGAAAGAAGCCCTCGAGATGATATCCGAGATAAAGGGATATCCGATACTTAAAGGGATCCGGGGCAAGAAACCTGCTGATATTGATTCGATCGCACGTGTTTTGGTGTCAGTATCGGATATGGCGGAGAAAGAGAACATCGTTGAGCTTGATATCAATCCGCTGATCGTGAATGAGAGCGGAGCAGTCGCCGTGGATGCAAGAGCCATGGTAGAATGAACTGTTTTCAGTGACCGTTACATTACATGTTGGTGGAGTTAAGGCAATTCGATGAAATCAAACATCGAATCTGAATTGACTCCCATGGTATGCATGGTATTCTTGTCCTTATTTGGTCCCGAAGAATAGAAATGAAA
>CABMIH010000064.1 GCA_902386205.1 uncultured archaeon
AGAACTAAATGTCCCAAAACATTTTATCACACTCAGACGCCAATTTTACGATATTATAAACAAACAGTATGGTTTAGAGAAAAACCAACTTATTAAAATTCATCAACACGAATTGAAACGGTCACCTGTCGATAAAGAATTTAAATATTAACAAATGAAATCAAGCTGTAAAATCCTGAAATTAAGACAATAAGATTCATATAGATTACTAACTCTATTGATGCCGAATAATTATTCAAAGATAGAGAGGGAAAAATTATGGATCCAATTATTCTTCTTAATTCGACGGCAACAATTCTTGGTATAATTGACAAAGTAGCGGATCAAATCGAAAGATTTCGTAAGAAAGAACCAGAACCACCTGTAGCAAAGCCTCACAGTGTGTTAGCCGAGAAAAGAGGCGATGCTATCGAGTTCATTAGAGGAGGTGTTGTACTAGAAACAATAACAGTTAATGACTTTACGAGTCTTAATCCTCAAAGCCAGCAGCTAATCAAAGCCTATGAGCAGTCGATGCAAATGCAATACGATCTCTGGACGCAGATTTATCCGCAAAGAGACGTTTCTCCTGATCCTCTCGTTAATGCTAAAGTCAACGCCCAGCTTAAGAATATCGCACAGACAATGTGCTCTGAACTAAACATGATATTAGATTATTTGAACTATATGGGTAAAAATCTTGAAGACCACTACAGCCATGTTCGATTTATCTGCAGAGAGAATCGCCACTGAACCAATATCAACGAATTTCATTAAGATATTATTTGCGCCTATTCAAGATTTGAAAATTGCTATTTTAAATTTCTATCGCCTTCTGGGAGCATGAGAACGAGAGTGGATGCAGTCACAAAAACCCCGTACAAATGTTACGAGGCCTGTAGATAGCGTTTTTGGCCTATTAAGCTATCCTGATAATTGGGGCATAGCACCCACCACATTATTATACACATCAATAAAACTTTCGAAATATTAAAAATTGTTCCCCTGAAAAAAAGTGCTGCTCAAAGAAGATTATTCCTGCGAGCTTATTACCATGAAACCTGTCAAAACAATATCTAACCCGGCCCGAATGATAGAATAGAGAAGGGACAAGTCCAAAGGCGCACGTATATCATCGCCAGAAAATTGAATTCCATAAGTTTTATGTAGCATCAGCAAAGATACTCATTGGAGGTTTTTGTATGGTAGATCAATGGGATGATTTCAGAAGATTCGAAGAAATGATGAACAGGATGTTCGAGGAAGTCTGGGGAAGACCGCGAAGACCACTTTTATCATCGGGTGAAAAAGGAGAGATGATACCTGCAGGATCCAGGCAGCCTTTTGTGGATGTCATCGAGACCGACAAGGAAGTAATTGCGACTGCCGAGATGCCGGGCCTTGAGAAACAGGATATAAAGATCAATGTGGCAGAGGACAGGCTTGAGATTTCTGCGGAGACGAAACATGAGGAAAAAAAGGAAGAGAAAGGATACGTGTACAGGGAACGGCGCAGCGGAAGTTATTATCGCGCGATCACCCTGCCGTCACCGGTTGACCCTGATAACTCCAAAGCCTCGTATAAGAATGGCATTCTTGAAATAAAGATGCCAAAGACGGAAATAAAGAAGAAGAAACCGCTAAAGATCGAATGAGCTAAAATATCACCCATATACCCGCCACCGTCGCCGCCGTACCCAGGATGAGGGCAGGACTGATCTTCTCTTTCAAAGTCACAAGGGCAAGCAGGCTTGAAAGAAAAGGAGTTATCGCTGCAAGACTTGTAGCTTTGGCAGCGCCTATCAACGTAAGGCTTACAAAGAAGAAGTAGCTCCCGAATCCCATACCTGCGATCCCGCCAAGCCCCAGCAGTATATACGCCTCTTTCCTGAATTTAAAGATGGTCTTTGCCCCGTTGTTCATGGAATAAAAAATATATAAAAGGGCAAGCGGTATCGGCATGCTGATAAGGGCTGACTGGAAAGGATCCACGTCTTTCAGGCCCGTTTTTGTTGCAACAACTGAAAACGCATATAAAAATGCCGCAATAACAGCCACCGTAACCCCGAGTTTTATATTTTTCTCACCTGTAGATCTTTTTCCCATGCTGAGTATCCATATCCCAGTGACTATCAAAAAAGTCCCTGCCACCACCTCTTTATGGATTTTTTCATTCAACAGCAGCCCGCTTAAAAGTATTGTCAGGAGGGGGAATGTAAAAAGGATAGGGATGAACCTTGAAACCGAAATGTTTTCAAGTCCTTTCATATATGCAGTTCCCCCGATAATAAGCCTGAGAAGCCCCCCGATGTTCAGGAACATAAATCCGATAAGCGTGAAATCAAAACGCCCGCCCCTTATAATCAAGAACATTATAAGAAGAAAAAGCATTGCAAAAAATGTGCGGATAAGAACTGCGGGTATCGCCCCCGCACCTATCCCTTTTTTATAGAAAACGGCTGCAATTGACCAGCAAACCGCAGCAGCGAGGGCGTATATCTCACCTTCCATGTATCCTACAGTGATGAGGGATTATATTATCTTTCGGCTCCTTGATCCCTGAAAGGCTATTTTCATATGACCTTTCATTTCCTCTCCTTCACAAGCGTATCCACGACAGATGGATCTGCAAGCGTGGTCGTGTCTCCCAACTCATCTATTTTGCCTGATGCTATTTTCCGGAGTATCCGCCTCATTATCTTGCCTGAGCGTGTCTTGGGGAGCGCATCGGCAAATTGCAATTTCTCAGGTTTTGCGATAGGGCCGATAGTATTCCTGACATGGGTTATGAGTTCAGATTTCAGCTTCTCGCTTTTATTCACCCCTTCCTTGAGGGTAACAAAAGCATAGATAGCCTCGCCTTTAATATCATGCGGATAACCCACAACAGCCGACTCTGCAACTGTGGGGTGGGAAACAAGAGAGCTTTCGATCTCAGCAGTCCCGAGCCTGTGCCCTGAGACTTTTATCACATCGTCTATCCGTCCCATTATCCAGAAATATCCATCCTCATCTTTCCTGGCGCTGTCGCCTGTTTGGTAAAGACCAGGGAACTGGGTGAAATAGGTTTCCTTGAAACGCGCATGGTTGCCGTAAACGGTCCTCATCATACCGGGCCATGGTTTCTTGATAACAAGCTGCCCGCCTTCATTTATTGCCGCCTCTGCCCCATCCTGCTTTACGACCGTCGGCTCTATCCCGGGGAAGGGGAACGTCGCAGAGCCCGGCTTAAGAGGCGTGGAGCCAGGGAGAGGTGTTATCAATATCCCGCCTGTTTCAGTCTGCCACCATGTATCCACGATAGGACAATGCCCCTTCCCTATGATATTATAGTACCACATCCATGCTTCAGGGTTTATCGGCTCACCCACAGTACCAAGAAGCCGGAGGCTTGACAGGTCTCTTCCCTCAGGCCACTCATTGCCGCTTCTCTCAAGGGCCCTTATGGCCGTCGGCGCGGTGTAGAATATCGTAACTTTATACTTTTCAACAAGCTCCCAGAACCTGTCAGGTTTTGGGTAATTCGGGACGCCTTCGAACATCAGGCTTGTTGCCCTGCTTGCCAGCGGCCCGTAAACGATATAGCTGTGCCCAGTTATCCAGCCAATGTCCGCCGTACACCAATATAAATCCTCCTTGCGGTAATCGAATATCCATTTAAATGTCTGCATCGTATATAATAAATAACCGCCAGTAGTATGCAGCACGCCTTTTGGCTTGCCGGTACTCCCGCTTGTGTAAAGTATGAAAAGAGGGTCTTCGGCATCCATAACCTCGGGTTCGCATTTTTCACTGGCCTTTTCCATCTCTTCATGCCACCATGAATCACGGCCATTTTTCATATTGATGCCTGTTCCCGTGCGATCATAAACGATCACTTTTTCCACGGTGTCGTTAAGCGCCTTATCAACGCTTTCTTTTAAGGGTATGCTCTTGCCTGCCCGCATTCCGCAATCCGCCGTGATCACCATTTTACATGAACTGTCTTTGATGCGGTCGCGGAGTGAGTCGGCGCTGAACCCTGCGAACACGACGCTGTGAATGGCCCCTATCCTTGCGCACGCAAGCATTGATATCACAAGCTGGGGGATCATGGGCAGGTAAATCGCCACCCTGTCACCTTTTTTAATTCCTTTGTTTTTCAGGACGTTCGCAAATTTGCAGACCTCAGTGTATAACTGCCTGTAGGTATAACTTGCAGTTTCCCCGCCGTCGCCTTCCCACAGTATGGCTATCCTGTCACCCAGTTTTGAGAGGTGCCTGTCAAGGCAGTTGTAAGACGCATTCAGTTTTCCGCCTTCAAACCATTTGCATACCACGTTTTCGATATCCCATGAATATACTTTGTCCCATTTACGGATCCATGAAAGTTCGTCTGCTTTTTTTGCCCAGAAAGAAACCGGGTCTTTGACAGAGGCTTCGTATATCTTTTTGTATTCGCCCATGCTTTTTATGTACGCCTTTTTGCTGAATTCAGCCGGCGGATGAAATATGCGTTTTTCAAGAAGCAAGGATTCAATAGTATTCTCAGCCATTTTTCTCACCTGGCATTACTAATTATTATAATCAATAAAATAGTTTATGGAAGGTATAGATTAACAACCAGTGGTCATCGAATAACTTTGTAAAATGTACAATAGTATTTTGATAATGTTTTATTATCCTTTTCAGGAAAATAATTGTTTTTAAACGGAAAGGCATAAATAGTCACTTAAATCAAACCATTAATTATGACAAAAAGTGAATCAGCATGTAGCAGGACTATTTCTCATAGCTCAACTATATCAATAACCGGTAGCTCAAAGTATGACCTGGTTTGCGCAGGCTGTTCAGGTGTTTATTTTGATGACCGCCTGAAATGCCCGAAAGATAGCGGTCTCCTCAGGACGAAATACCACAACAGGCAGATAATCTTAAAAGATGTCCCTGGAATGGGGAGATTCCATGACTGGCTGCCTGTGCATGATATCATCACTTCGGATTCCGGCCCTGTCACTTATAAAAGTTCGGAACTTGCTGATGAACTGGGATTGAAAAACCTGTTCATTTCGTTTAACGGGTACTGGCCCGAAAAAGGGGCATATATAAAAACATGCAGTTTCAAGGAACTTGAAGCCTTCCCGACCATACAGAAACTGAAGAAATCAGGGAAATCACTCGTCCTTGCTTCGGCAGGAAATACGGCGCGCGCTTTTGCACACGTCTCTTCAATGACCGGGGTAAAAGTGTATATCGTAGTCCCGGCAAGCGGGATTTCAAGAATGTGGCTCCCCGAGGAACCCACAGATTCGATCCATATCATCCAGATGGGAAATAACTGCGATTACACGGATTCCATACACCTTGCCGAGCGCATCTCAGCTCTTCCCGGCATGATGGCCGAAGGCGGGGCACGGAATGTGGCGCGCAGGGACGGGATGGGAACTGTCATGCTTGATGCATCTATCCATATGAAAAGGATGCCCGACCATTATTTCCAGGCAATAGGGAGCGGGACCGGAGGCATTGCGTCATGGGAAGCCTCGATGCGCCTTCTTGATGACGGGAGGTTCGGAAGGAGACTGCCGCAGCTCCACCTATCCCAGAACCTGCCTTTTGCTCCCATGTTCAATGCATGGAATGCCGGAAGACGCGAGATAATCAAGGATATTGATATGCCGGACCCTAAGAAACTCATACATGAGATGTATGCCGATATCCTCTCAAACAGGGAACCGCCGTATTCTGTGGCCGGAGGCGTTTACGATGCTCTATGCTCGACCAGCGGGTCAATGTATGGCATCACGAACGACCAGGCAAAAGATGCACAGGAATTGTTTGAACGCTTTGAAGGTATAGACATCTTCCCACCTGCCGGGGTCGCTGTCGCATCACTGCTCCAGGCTGTAGAGAACCGGAAGGTAGATGCGGATGATCATATCGTGCTCAATATAACAGGGGGCGGGGTGAAACGTCTTGAGATGGATTACTGCCTGCACAGGATAGAACCTGCAGCGTATGCTGAGAATGCAAGCGTGCCCCTTCCAGAAATAATCCACAGAAAGGTATTTGCTTGATGGAATGCCCTGAGGAAAAAGTCGTAGAAATCCTTAAAAATAACAGGATCGATATCGCTGCTACGCTTCCCTGCGACAGGATAAAGGCGCTGCTGCCATTAATTAGCAGGAACATCGATACTATCCCCCTTACGCGTGAAGAAAACGGCGTCGGGATATGCGGCGGCGCTTACCTTGGGGGCAAAAGGCCGGTCATGGTCATCCAGAGCACAGGGATCGGCAATATGATAAATGCGCTTATTTCCTTCAACCTGACTTACGGGATACCGCTGCCCGTGCTTGCAAGCTGGCGCGGGGTCTATAAGGAATCAATAGAAGCCCAATGGGAGTTTGGCAAAAGACTTCCGTCGATCCTGGATGCTGCAGGTATTAAGTTTACCATCATCAAGAAAGGGAATGAACTGGATGAGATGGATTTAGCGATAAAGGATGCTTTCAGTAATTCACGCCCGCATGTTGTACTTATTTCTCCAGCTTTATGGGAAGGTTCATCGTGTGATGCCCCGGAACCGTTAGAAATAACACCCAGGCTTTCGGAATTGTATTTTAAATCCGGGATAAGAAAACCGGGGATAACAAGATACGATGCGATAAAGGTGCTTGCAGGACTTGTAAAAGATGATATCATAATCGCGAACCTTGGTATCCCGTCCAAGGAATTATATGAAATAAAGGACAGGGAGCTTAATTTTTATATGCTGGGTTCAATGGGTCTGGCATCCTCTATCGGCCTGGGATTGGCAATTACCCGGCAAAGGCATGTCTATGTAATTGACGGCGACGGAAGCCTGCTCATGAACCCGAACGCGTTGATCGCCATCGGTTCTTACAACCCGGAAAACCTGACGGTTGTTGCCATCGATAATGCAGCGTATGGTTCTACCGGGAACCAGGAGACGGCTACCGGAAGCCAGGTTGACCTTGAATTCCTGGCAAAAGCGAGCGGGATTAAGAACACTGTAAAAGCGCATACCAGAAAGGAATTAAAAGAAGCCTTATTGCAGAAATTTTGTTTTATTCATGTGATCGTGAAGCCTGTGAACGCGAAATGTAAAGAAATCCCCTTTTCTGCAAAGGAGATTAAATCAAGGTTCATGAGGGGAGTTTGCCTGTAATACCTTATTTTTTGTATAAAAATTATATTGGCCAACAAAAACAATTCCCAATGCGAGCACTGAGAAAAAGGTCGAGATAGAAGTTTCAAAGTTCCTGAGGGAAGGAGAAACACTCAAAAAAAAGTGTGAGAGATGTTAGACTTCTCTCAAATTACTCTTCTTTTTTCTTCTTATACTGGAAGAAGAATACTAGTCCGATCACTCCTGCTATGGGCAGGGCGACTGTGGGGAATTCCGTGATTGAAACATCTACTGGAGTCCATAGCTTAAATGATTTAATTAATTCTTCGTTCCCACCTGTTCCAGTACCGGAATGCCATAAAGTAATTATCCACCAACCTGCCACAGTTGGCTTAAATGGCGATTGCTCATCATAAAATGTTGGAGGAGTTAGATGCGAACTACCCGGTATATAGCCGGGGGGCACAGTACCTGAATTAAGAATATTCTGGCATTCGATGGAATCTGTAGGATCGCATGGCAACGTTCCAGGTGGATAATACCTCAAAACGTAATATTTGTCTTCTGCAAGATTCAAAACACTTGTTTGAAAATATGTCCCGTCAAAAGTTGATTTTATACATTCTCCATACTCCATTCCATTCACATTTCCCGGTTTACAGGTATATCCTTCTGGAGGAGTACCTGCACTTGCAATTACGGTCACCGTTATCATAACGGACAGTAATGCAAATATCATAACTGTCTTATTTCCCATTCCTATCACCTACTCTATTCAAATTTATCTTGAACGTTTTACCCCTTTCTCAAAATAGAGCAATATTTCAAACAACTGCTTACTATATATAATTATCACTCTAAACGAATTTAAATGTATATAACTATAATCATTATCATAAATAGTATCTCCATCCCCTCATTTATCGCTTCAACAATCATGAACCGATTTGTATCGATGGCCAAATAAACAAAAAAAAAACTATATTCTCTCAGCGTCTTCTATCTCTTGACCACAATACCCGCCGCGGCTCGTGTTCACAGTAATAGCTGTGATAGGTTCCATAGAAGGAAAATAGGCAATTTTTTAGCTGCGGATTATGGACGTGGAAAGTGATTGTGCAAGGATCGGGAGAAAAACCGCAGTATGTATTAACTTTTTTACATGCTTATAATAATTATAAGAATTATATTTTTAATATTTTTGAGAAGCGATAATTATATATAGTGAAAAAGGAAAATAAAGACCATTTGTAGGTAGGAGAAATTAAGTATGGATGATATAATAAATATGAAAAGAACATTCGTTCTCAACCCTGCAGGACTTCGCTTCTGCAAAATGATGTTGAGCTTGGTCGTATTGATGAGCTTTATGGCTTCCGCTGCTTATGCGACACCACAACCTAAACCCGCCGGCAATTGCCCGGCCTTTAATGGTGTGGAAAGTGCAGCCCCGCCTATCTCACCCGCACTCCTCAGTTTCACAGAGACCGATGGATTGAATAAGGTGATATCTGTTGTGACATCTGATCAATCAGCGCCGTCGACTGGCGATAATATCGTGCCGGGTGTAATGATGATATGCAAATACCCCATAGTCGGGGGTAATGCTGACACTTCAATAGTTACTGGCATAACGGCAACCTACAACGGCAATAATGGTCTATGGGCTGCCGAAATTGGTTGTGGAAGCGGTGACTGTGCAAAGATCGGGAGAAAAACCGGAGATGGGAACAAAAACAATATGCCGATGAATGGTGGCACGTACACAGCAGGGAGCGTGACATTTTCGAGTGAACCTGATTCTGAACTTATTGTGGCTCACATCAATTGGCCGGCACAATGTGAAGATTCCGGGGACTATGATGAAGATGGCAATGCCGATACATGTTTTAGAACCCTTGGATCCAAACCGCCAATAGTAGTCCCGGAATTCCCAACAATTGCATTACCAATTGTAACTCTGATAGGAATGTTATTCTTGGTATATAGATTGAAGAAAAAAGTATAGCCAACTACAAGGTTCAGGCGCTCAACAGGAGAGCGCCTGGCCATTGAACCTGTAAAACACAAGATAAGAAGTTTCGGGATTCCACTTATTTCATTTTTTTTGTCATCTGAAGGCCAGGTAGAAATAATATCCTGCTGCAAACATCAATATCGCCCCGAGCAACCTGTCAAGCCAGATACCTCCTTCTTTTAATCTTCCACGGATGGCTTTACCGCTTGCGCCGCCGATGGAACTGATGACAACAAGTGGCAGCATCATTCCGGCGCTGAAAATGAACGATATGGAAAGGCCGTAAATCACGGAGCCGGATAAAGCCGCAACGGCAAGCACGGCAAAAAGCATGGGCGCCACTCTCCCGACAGTGATGGCACCAAAGGAAAGGCCAAGTAAAAATGTTCCCATCGGGGTTAGCGAAGCCGGCAGGCGCAGGCGTTTGAAGATGGATTTCACAGGAAGATAGTATATCCCGAAGAGCCCGAGCGCCATGATTATCATTACGGTTCCGCCGAGTGCGTAGGCCAAAGAAGCGTTGAAAAGGACAATACTTTTTCCAAGATAAGCGAAAATACCGCCAAGCGGCGTTATGACGAGCATTGTTCCTATCCCGAAAGGCAACGTGAGTTCCAGGGTATCCTGCACAGGCCGTTGGGTTGCAGAGTCGCCTGTCACGTAACCTATGAGTGCAAGGCACAGCATGCTGTTGCAGGGACATAAGCCTGCAAGGATGCCGAATACAAAAAATCCCCAATAAGTCGGGTCAAGCGATGGCATATTGAAAATATATTATTTTAACTCTATTTTTTCCTGCTTGAATCTCTTCAATAGTTCCTCTAAAAACCCGGAGATTATCTCATCTTTTTTCTCAATCTTGCGTATCCATATCCTTATGCTGAGTGTTGCGCCGGAATCCGAGATGTCGGAAACCAGTGTCCTTGGCTTGAACATGCTCATATCCGTTTTGTCCTTGAACAACATTTTAATGCTGGGCAACTCAAATAATTTGGCGATAATATTCTTTTCTTTACGGGATACATTAGGAAGTATATTTGCATGTTCATTTGCAACTTCAAAAATGATTTTTCTAATTTTTTCAAGATCCGAACCAAAAGATACTTTCAAAGGCACGGGAATTTCCACAAAACCTGATTTTGTATAATTTATTATTACTGAGGACATCAAAACCGAATTTGGGATGTAAAACAACCTGCCGTTCTTATCCCTCAAAACCGTCCGCATCAATGTGATATCTCTTATGCTGCTTATGCCGGAATCACCAATCTCAACCCAGTCGTCCAGCCTTATCGGCCTCCCTATTGAGATCATTATACCTGCAATAAAATTTTGTATCAATTGCTGGGATGCGAACGCGACCGCGATACCGATTATGCCCAGCGATGCTGCAAGGGCTGTGAGTTTTAACTGGAGCACGAAATACACCCCAAAAGAGAATCCAAAAATGAATACTGCATATTCCGTTGCTCTTGCTATGAGCTTTGAATTGCCGAGGGAAAGTTTTCCATCCAGTAGTTTCCTGACCACGGCGTATGAAATATTGCCTGCAATAAACGTGGCAATTAAAATAAATATGAAAATCAGCAGGTTTTCAAACGTTACGCCACCTATTGAAATATCTTCGAGCATCGATTATATTGCGCCTTGTCACTTTAAAAATGCTTTCCTGCTGTGATAGGGAGCAGGATGCATGCATGGGAGCATGCGACTTCCGGTTTATTCATGCTGGATGCGGCAACAAGGCCTGTAATCATATTCGATTCGATAAACAGCGGGTACATAAACCGCACATCCATCGACCTCTCCGGGCATGTGGGGGATGCCGCAGTCTATACACCTCCAAAATTTCGACTCGGACGGCGACGGCTTAACGGACTGGGATGAAACCAATGTCAATATCTACTGTTTTTGCAAATTCCAGGGCAAGGAACCCCACGCCTGTTGCAATATCAAGAACCCTGTGGTTCTTTGTTACCCCGCTTCTCTTAATTACCTCCGAGAGGTGGAATCCATCCACGAATATATTCCCCCTTGTTGAGGAGGGTGTGTCGGGTTGTCGGTTGAGGTTCATGATTAGTTCGTATGAAAAATCGTTATCCTATGCACTGCAAAAACTTATATTGCTCTGCATCCTTTCAGTATCTTATGGTTATAGAAATACTGGGGTCAATACTTGCCACGTCCACATCAAAAAGTGTGATTAAGTTTTTAGATGATAGAGTAGCCGAATATATTGGTAAGAAATTTGCTAATACGCCTCCTAAAGATTTTGAAGCTTTAAAAAAAGAAATCGAAGAATTAAAACTAAAATTAGATGCTAAAGAAAGTGTTAAAGTATCACCGGCAGATGTTGAAGAAGTGAACAAGACAATTACAAAGATTGAGCAGAAACAAAGCCTTCTTCCTGATAAAATAATAACGGATTCATTCTTTCAGGAGTGGAGTGAAAAACAGGATATTGAGCATCAGGCACCCATAGTACTAAGAAAATTGGAACTGCTGGTCGATAATTCGAGAGAGAAGATGTCTAATACAAAATATTGGGAAATAATGGACATCAAAAATGCTATAAATATGAATCTTGAGGATATGGTAAAAGCAGTGCAAGAAGAAAAAATAGGCCTTGCTGATCATAACAAGGTACGGCAGTATAAAGCAGTTTTACAGAATTCTATTACGGCAGGTCAAAACATTTTGAAGAGTTACTAATCCCAAAAATAAATAGAGAATGATCACAATAGAAAGAATCGATGAAATTGACAGGTCGGGCATAGACATTGATACAAAAGCGAAACAATTAATAGAGATATTTGCCGACGAATTAAGATCCGAAAACATATCTGGTAAAGATCTGGACGATTTCATAGAAAGGAAAACATCACTGAATGACTGGTATTGTGAATATACTGAAGCTCTGGAGGAAGATAGAATGGGTTCTCCAGGCGCTAAAGAGAAGTTGAAGGAGGCAAAAAAAAGGCTGGGAATAAACATTGAAACTTCTATTATAGCTCTAAGGGGTTATGCAAAAAGACAAATATCGATCGAATCCAGCAGGCAAGGATTGCCCGGGCAAGCACCAGAACGGTTAGAACTGATTGCAAGAGATAAAGCTCCCAGACAATCTTCTCCACAGATTCAGAATTATGAATATAAAAAAGATACGTCTGAAGAATATTTGCTGGATATAAAACTATTTGAACCAGACATGATAAAGCAGGCTACGAATATCATTTATGATGTTTTGAAGTCATGGGATAATAAAGATAATCCACCGTTTGGAATATGTTATTATAATCCTAAACCCAGAGATGATTTTTGGCATTTATTGAATAGTGGGTGCAGAAATGCAAATACTGCAAAAATATTAACTACAACAGGATACACCACATTTGGAGCTGCAGGTCTTGATAGGTTGGACTCTGCCTTACGAATTAAGGCAAAAGGTGAATTAAAGTTTCTTTTATTGAATCCCGAATCAACAGATATTATAAAGAAAAGAGTGAAAGAACTCCCTGAAAACTATTCTTACACAATAGATAGCTACAAAAAAGAGATAACAGATGCAACAGAAGTCTTAATCAAATTTAGCAAAGATGAAAGATACAATCCTAAGATCAAACTGCGATATTTTCATCACTATCCTCTATGGAGACTTTTTATTTTCGACGATGTCATAGCTTTTGTCCAACCGTATTCCACGGGTGTCATAGGAGACTTATCACCAGTTATTGGCTTTAAGAAAATAAGCAACGAAGGTCGATTTTCACTGTTTGATTTCTATTTGGAATATTTTGATAAGACCTATGAATTTGGGAAGGTCGTAATAGAATAATTTGCAATGAAATGAATTTTTTAAAAAAACCCCCTGTCCAGATATACGAACCACAAAATGACCCGAATGATCTTCGAGTTAAGAATATAATTATGACAGGCTTCTCAGGTAAGCCTGTGAAAATTGGAATTATTGGAGTACCTTTTGATAAAGCGATCTCACTGGGGGATGGACGTGAGGGTGCAAGATTTGCACCAACTGAGGTAAGGAGGGCTTTAAAGAAATACGGAACAACCTTCAACATAGAGAAAAAGATCGATATCAGTGATCTAACTGTTGTAGATTTTGGAGATGTAGAAATTACCGACGACATAGAAGAAACACACGAAAGAATCACTTATGCTGTTGATAACTTATTGATGAAAAAAATATTACCTATTGTAATAGGAGGTGGGCATGATATATCTATTGGAACTGTCCGTGCTTTATCCAAGTTTCATTATGGAGAGATCGGCGGAATAAATATTGATGCACATTTTGATGTACGTGAGATTGTTGATAACAAGGTTACCAGCGGTACTACATTCCGGAAACTACTCGATTTGGAATTACTCAGGGAGGGAAATTTTGTCGAGATTGGAGCACATGATAATTTGAATTCTAAGATTTATTATGACTATCTTATATCAAAAGGAGCATCCATATTTACACTTTCAGACATCACTTCTACTGGAACTTCCGCAGTAATGGAAGAGGCACTCAAAATCGCAGGTTCAAATACTAAATCAGTGTTTATCAGTATTGATATTGATTCGGTTGCTCAGTGCTTTGCACCAGGAAACAGTTCTCCCGATGCAAGAGGTTTTAGTCCCAAACAGATAAGAGAGTTGGCTTTTATAGCAGGGGCTTCAAAAGCTGTAAAACTTTTGGATATTGTGGAAATCAATCCCCTGTTTGATATAGATAATCGAACAGCAAGACTGGGTGCATCTATTATTATAAGTTTTTTAAATGGATTTAAGAAAAGAGGTTGTGTTTGAAATTCGTAAATCAACTATCTCAAAGATGCAAACAAAACAAATTAGATTAAAGCCATGAGCATCCTCCCCGACGCCATCTGGTTAATACCCATTATGCAGTCTATATTCTTGACCTGATAAGTGCAGCGACGACAATATTATATCGCGGTTCGTCTATTAATGAATATAATGCGAGATGACAATAAAAAAGCTATTGGCTTGAATATTACAAAACCTATTCATACTATAGCTGAAGAAACAAAGCACGGCGTACAGCTTAAAGAAGCAGACGAGAAGTTAAATAATTCTGAAAAATATTCCGGAATAAAAATAGAGTCATCTTTTAATGGGATTGCTATTACAGATAAACAAGGTAACTTCGAATATGTGAACGATTTTTTTTTGAAGATAATAGATTGGCCAGAAAAAGAGATAATCGGACAGTCCTTTATGAAGATATTCCCTGAAGCTGCGCAGGAGTTTATACAGGAATGCTGGAAAGAGTTTCAAAAAGGAATCGAGATACCGTATCTGACCATGATAAGAAGTAAAAGTGGTGAAATAAGGTACATACATGTATCTCATTCAAAGGCTGAAATCGGAGGCAAAAAACATTATGTGAGCATTATTAAGGATATCCCGGGAAAAAAGAAATTGGAGGGCTTCCCGGAAAATAAGAAACTGGAGTTAGCTCTAAAAGAATCTGAAGATATGTACAGAGATATATTTGAAAACGCTATCGATGCTATGTATATCAATGACATTGATGGCTATATCCTGAATGTGAATAAAGCTGGTCTTAGGGGGCTTGGCTGTAGTGCAGAAGATATAATCGGAACCCACGCATCCAGATGGTTCACGCCTGAGAGTACCAGACTTACGATGGGGACTGTAAGAAAAAAGATATTGGGTAAGCTGATCGAAGACCCAATGATACGGCAGGTAATCACCAAGGGCGGGGAAAAGAGATGGGTGGAGATTAGGAGCCGTGTCATCAAGAAAGGTGATAGCATTCTAGGATACCACGGCATAGCAAGGGATGTAACCGAAAAAACAGAATTGGAACAAAAGCTGAAAGAATCTGAAGCAAAATACCGGGAACTCTTTGAAAATGCCCAGGACGCAATGTACGTACTCGATACCAGGGGCAATTTCTTAAAATTGAATCAGGTCGGACTTAGAATACTCGGCTGCACAAAAGATGAAGTGATCGGCACTAATATTTCAAAGTGGCTCACTCAGGAGAGCTCAAAACTCGTTAAAGAACGCCGGGAAAAATGGAAATCGGGAGAAACTGTGGATAAGATGGATATCCTTGAGTTAGTGGGCAAGAACGGTGAACACCGCTGGATAGAGATAAAAACCAGGCATATTAAAGACGGGGGCAGGACAATAGAGATACATGGCATTGCCAGAGATGTAACTGAAAATATCATATTGAAACATGAGCTGAAGAACTCAAATAGACAACGGAAACTCCTGTGCTATCTGATCAAAGGGACGCGAGGGGGTAAGACCCGTACATTGATCCTGAGGCATCTTACTGACAGATCTTATAATGCGCATCAATTGGCTAAAGCTCTGAACATAGATTATAAAACTGTCAGGCATCATCTTGAAGTTCTTGTCAAAAATGGGATTGTCACAAAAGATAACGGTGGATACTCCACTTTATATTTTATTTCAAAGAATATACAATCCGACTTAAATGAGTTTAACAGCGAACTCCTGTAGAATAAAGGTTAGTTACAAGCTGCTTGTTTTTCGATCAGGCCAGTCGAGGTAAAGTATATATACTGCAAAACAGGAATTAGTATTCCTGATAAAGAGTGGATCATGAATCATGAAGAAGTCATCGCCCTTCGAAAAGCCTTTAATTCAGTGAAGGAGAGGCAGGCTTTAAACCATTTCAAGGATTTCACCATCAGGAATAAAAGGCTCAAGTTTGCAAGAGAACTCTGCGTGGGGAATGCAGAAATTCTTGCGAAAGCTATCGTCAACCTTAAAAAAAACGGGATAAAAGTCCATCTTGTAAAAGAAAAGCAGGAAGCTATCGATATAATCCTGGATGAGATAGGGCAGGAAAAACTCGTTGTAAAATCCAAATCCAATGTCTCAAAAGAAATCGAGTTAACCAAAACCCTTGAAAAAAAGGGAATAACTGTTGTTGAGACAGACATCGGGGACAGGGTATTGCAGATACTTAAGGCAAGTCCTTCCCACCCTACAGGTCCTGTGACCCATCTGTCGGCAAAAGAAATAGCCAGAGGCCTCTCGAAATTCTATAATACACCAATAAATGATGAACCTGAAGATATAGTAAAAATCGTACGAGAGGACGTGATCACGAATATCAACAGGGCAAGAACAGGCATCACAGGAGCGAACGCAATAGCAGCAGAGGAAGGCTCCATAGTGATGACCCATAATGAAGGGAATATCTATGAGGTCATGCGCAGGGATAAGCACATAGTTGTAACTTCAATAGACAAGGTCTATCCTGACATCGAAGAAGCCATGAACATGCTAAAAATCCTGAGCTACAACGCAACGGGCTCGATGATACCTTCTTTTGTCGAAGTGATAAGCGGCGTGAGCAAAACTGCGGATATAGAGAAAAAATTCATCAAAGGCGTCCATTATCCTTCAGAGATCACCCTTATTTTGATAGATAATAAAAGAAGCGAACTTGCAAGTAACGGGTTCAAAGAGATACTCTATTGTGTTGGGTGCGGGAATTGCCTGCTCCACTGCCCCATGTATAACACTATCGGCAATGAATTTGCAAAGGATAACAACCTTGGAGGAAGGGGCCTTGCCTATCATTCCCTGTATAACAACGAGAAAGATGAGAAACTTGATTTTTGCCTCTCATGCGGCAGGTGCAGGAAGAACTGCCCGCTGGAGCTGGATATACCTGCGATAATAAAAAAAATACGAAGCAGCGGTGTATCTTCTGATATTTATTATTTCTTAAAATCCCATATGGTATGGGTGTATTACCAGGCTCTCCTGAGATTGAAAAATGATAAAAATTAACATGCACCGATCGGGATTTGAACCCGAGTTATGAGCTTGGAAGGCTCAAGTCATAGCCGCTAGACCATCGGTGCGACGATGCTTCCCTAAGTGATTGAAAGCATTTAATAGTTTCGTTAATCACTCTTATTAAATCCACAGTAGGGAAGCATGGGCACGGTATTTCTTCATCAAACGGCTAATACGGATTCTGATTACGGCATGTCCAGCTTTATATTTGATACGGCCTCCACCAATCTGTTTATATAATCGGCCAGTATCTCCATGTATTCGGGCAATCGGTTTACATATGGTATGACATATGGTTGCATTTTGTCCCACCATAGCGGTATGGTTAATACAACCAATACATTGCCCATGAAAAGGAATACAACTGCGATTTCACGCTTTCTCATAATATATAGTAAAAATGAACACCCATTTAAGCCTTATGAACACATATCGTTAAGGCCGTGAACCCGGTTTTTTCACTCTGCAAAACAATATCAGGTCGTGTACATAGCATTTATTTTCACATAATCATAAGTCAGGTCACAGCCCCATGCCCTGGCCATGGATTTCCCAAGACCAATATCAACATCTATAAAAATCTCATCGCTCTCCATGATGTTTTTCAGCGCCTCAAGCTTTCCTTCGACTATCCTTCCTTTCTCAACGAGAATGACCTTTTCCTTATCATTCGTGAACATGAGGGATATCCTGTCCTGGTCAAGTTCGGCGCCTGAATACCCGGCGGCAGCCACGACCCTTCCCCAGTTCGGGTCTTTTCCGAATATTGCGGTCTTCACAAGGGGTGAGCGCACTATTGCCCTGGCGGCTTTTCTGGCATCGTCTTCTGAAAGCGCGCCTTTTACCCTTACCTCGATCAACCTTGTAGCGCCTTCGCCATCTTTTGCTATCATCCTTGCAAGACTTATGCAAACAAGGTCAAGCCCTTTCTGGAAATCCTCCGTCTTGCATTCCATGTGACCTGTGGCCGTGAGGATTGCTATGTCATTGGTGCTTGTATCCCCGTCCACAATCACCATGTTAAAGCTTTTATCTACGGCTTTTATTAAACAGGTATTGAGAGTTTCCCGCGTTAATGAGGCATCGGTATATAAAAACGCAAGCATTGTCCCCATATTCGGTTCTATCATGCCTGAGCCTTTGGCTATCCCGCCGATGCGTACACCGTTGTCAAGCTCGACAGATACCTCTTTCATGGTTTTGTCTGTGGTCATGATAGCCCTCGCGCTGGCTTTGCTTGAATTGCCGGTATCTGACAGGCCATTAAATACTTCATCAAGATGTCCTTCTATCCATGCTTTGTCAAGGTATCGCCCGATAACGCCTGTTGATGCAACGCCTATTTCATCCTGCCTGCATTTCAGTTTTTTTGCAAGTATCTCTGCCATCCATTGCGCATCAAGTATGCCCTGCCTGCCGGTAAAAGCGTTGGCGCATCCGCTGTTGGCGATGACAGCCTTTAGATTTCCTTTTGCAAGTGCTTCCCGGGTGACGACAAGCGGCGCTGCTATCACCTTATTTCGCGTGAAAACGCCGGCCGAGGAAAGCTCTCGCGCATCTGCCACGATAATGGCAAGACCATTCTTTCCCTCTTTGATGCCGTTCGCCCTGACACCCTTTACTGCGCAGATGCCGCCCTCGATGAATTTCATCTTCATTCCCCTGTTGAAAGACCCCTGATTATATCGCTTCGCGCTACGATCCCGACCAGTTTCCCGTTCTCTATGACAGGTAGCCTGTTTATCTTGTATCTCACCATCCTGTCTGATGCCTCTTCCAGGCTGTCTTCAGGCGAAACGGAGCGAACCATTCTTTTCATAATATCTTTTACCGGCTTTGATTTCATGTCTTCGAGGACTTTTTTTATCTCTTCAAACCTTACAAGGTTCCTTATGGGGATTTCAATTATTTCAAGGGGACTGGGAAGCCATAGATCCCCTGAAAGCTCCGGGTTTTTAAATAACCTGAGCAGATCCGTTTCTGAAACGATCCCTACGACTTTACCTTTTTCAACTACCGGCATGCCGCTTATATGTTTTTCTCTAAAAAGTTGTGCAAGACGGTTTAAAGTGTCATCCGGCCCGCATGTGATTACATCCTTGTTCATTACATCTTTTATTTTCATGTTCTACCTCAGGGAGCAGTAGCAGGAATCCAGAGACCTGTTGTCTCAGGAAGCCCGAACATGAGGTTCATGTTCTGGATTGCCTGGCCAGAAGCCCCTTTTACAAGATTATCTATTGCTGATATGACTACTATCCTGTCGCTGTCTTTTTCGATCTCAAAACCTATATCGCAGAAATTGGAACCGCGGACACTTCCAAGCACCGGGATCCCTTTAATAAGCCTGATAAATGGCCTGTCATGATAGAACTTCCGGTATATTGCGCCAACTTCTTCCTCGCCCAGATCCTTTTTGACGAAAATATGCGCCGTTGTCAGGATACCCCGTACCGAAGGGATGACATGCGGCGTAAAGCTGATCTTAGAAAGACCGCCGTCAAGCCGCATGAGCTCCTGCACGATTTCAGCGCGATGCCGGTGGCCTGTAAGCTTGTATGCCTGTATATTCTCGGCCATGTTGGGATAATGGGAAACTTCCGTCGGCTCTGCGCCTGCACCTGAAATCCCGCTTTTTGAATCAAAGACCGCACGTTCGATAAGACCTGCCTTTGCAAGCGGCGCTGCAGCAAGGGATGCGCCTGTGGGGTAACACCCGGGATTTGCGATGAATGACTCCCCTGCGACTTCAGGATGAAGTTCCGGGATGCCGTAAACAACCTTCCTCGGGTCTGTATGTTTGATTTTATACGTTTTCTCAAAAACATCTGTCTTCAGGCGATAATCCGCGCTCAGGTCTATGACCTTTACACCAGATCCGATGAGCGCCGGCACAACCTGCATGGCTGTTCCATGCGGGACTGCCGTGAACACGATATCTGAACGGGAAGCCACTTCTTCTGCGTTCAGGTCTTCAAAATCCAGATTATATATTTTCCGAAGATGTGTATGGGGATCGCTGACTTTCTGTCCTTTTTTGCTGCGCGAGGTAACTGCAACGATATTTGCTTCCGGATGGCCGGCAAGCAAACGCAATAATTCGCCGCCCGTATAGCCCGAACCTCCGATAATTCCGATGTCCATGTTCTTCCTAAATGTGCGGGTTTATAATGATACTTTCGTTTCCAGAGGCTCCTTTGCAGATGTCTGAAACCTCGCCCGTTATATTCCCACGGATAAAGAATAGATGCGATTCGCATGAGCAATCACTGCATCCAAAGCCCTGCAAAGCTTCTGAATATTCACCCATGATTCTGGCAACAACGCATTCGAGTGCATCTTCAGTGGGTGAAAAAACCGCGCATATTACTTTCGAGTGCGGCAGAAGATAATCAATATGCCATTTTCTGGTGGTGTTTTTGCCATGTGCTACGTTGAAATGTCTTGTTATGCGTTTTTCCCCTCCGCTGCCCTGGGCCGAACCTACATATGCATAGTATCCTCTCCTGAAATGGAGCCTGCCGAGTTTTCCTATCTTGATATCTTTTTCATTATTCAGTCTCAGGATCAGGACGTAAACTCCTTTCATGTCATCAAATATTACTTACTGGAATAAATAAGCCAAAGCTTTATGTGATAAGAATCAATTTGACGGGAATACGCGGAGGTCGCCCAGCCAGGTCAAAGGCGCAGGATTTAGGGTCCTGTCTCGCAGGAGTTCATGGGTTCGAATCCCATCCTCCGCATTTCTAAATATTTCCCAAGGAATCGTACATCACACCTGCTTCACAACTCTGTATATATATATGATTTTAATAAATACTGCTACAGATGTCAACCGAAGCAGGAAAATTACCGGAATGGAGTTTTGATAATCAAAACAGACGTATCTGGCCCGTAAAAAATTGGGTCAAAAATCCTGATATTGTAAAAGCCAATCTTGAAGTATCTGTTGAAGTACTTGAAGAACTGGCAGCAGAATATAAAGTACCGCATTATATATCGGTCGATCACCATGACACAGTTGGGGGAGATAAAGGACCCTCCGGATGCTTAATACATTTTGCATATCTTCCTGACGGTTCTTTAGTATTTGCATATAACAATACATAAATATAGTAACGAAAGCGTCTTCTCAGGATGCGATATAAGCGATATACTAAAGTATTCGATTTGTTAATTATTATTCATTTTTAAATAGATTTAAGTATATGGAAGTAATATATAATTATAAGGAGACTGATACAGATGGATATATTTGAAGTATTGGCCGCCATTTCCAGGAAAAAGAAAATATTCATGCACAGGGGTATAAGCGAATACGATGCTTTGAAAAAAGCTGAACAGGATATTTCAAAGGAATATCACATACCAATGCCTGATATTAAAAAGCTGGACGGGCATATATTCAACAATGACGATATCCGCAGGCAGCGGCGAATATTGTCATAGGTTCTGCAAACCTTTAAAAGCCAATATATTTTTGTACGAAGCAGGGTTAGTTCTTACTACTGCATTCCCGAACACTAAATATATATCGCAAATCAACAATTACTCATCATGGATATCCAGAAAATCCGGCATGATTTCCCCGCACTTGCGAAAAAATGGAACGGGAAATATCCCATCTATTTTGATAACGCCTGCATGACCCTTAAGCCCGCGCAGGTCATGGATGCCATGAATGAATATTACAATGAATATCCAGTATGCGGCGGGCGTTCCCTTCACAGGATGGCCAAAAAAGTGGATGAGAACGTGATCGAATCCCGCGAGAAGTTCCAGAAGTTCCTTGGCGCATCCCGGCCAGAGGAAATAATTTTTACAAGGAACACAACCGAGGGATTAAACCTTGTCGCAAACTGCTTTGATCTCAAGAAAGGCGACATGGTTCTCACTTCAGACAGGGAACATAATTCAAATCTTATTCCCTGGCAGGTGCAGGTCCATAAAAAGGGGATACGCCACGTAATTGTACATTCGAACCCGGATAATACCTTCGATATTGCCAGGTTCGAAGACATATTGAACAAGAACAGGAACGTGCGGCTTGTGAGCATGGTACATACCTCCAATCTTGACGGCTACACCATCCCTGCAAAAGAAATTATAAGGATAGCCCATGACCACGGCGCGCTCGTGATGCTTGACGGCGCCCAGAGTGCACCTCACAAACCCCTGGATGTCAAGACGCTTGATGTTGATTTTTTCGCACTTTCAGTGCATAAGATGCTTGGTCCTACGGGTATGGGAGTGCTTTACGGGAAATATCATTTACTTGAGGAGATAGCTCCTTTCATCGTGGGCGGGGATACCGTAAGCGATACCACGTTCGAAGGGGCGAAATTCCTTCCCCCGCCTGAGAAATTCGAAGCCGGGCTCCAGAACTATGCGGGCATGATCGGTTGCGGGGCCGCTGTGGATTATCTGAATAAAATAGGGCTGTCGAATATCGAAAAACATGAAGAAAAGTTGAATACTATTATTACCGGCGGTATAAAGGATATTCAGGGATTAAAAATAATCGGGCCGCAGGACCCCGATATGAGGGGGGGCATAATCTCATTCACGGTCGATTTCAAAAAAGGCGGCGATGCCCATGACATTGCCATAATTCTTGATGAGACAGAGAATATCGCCGTGCGTTCAGGCGCATTCTGTGTGCACTCGTGGTTCAACTACAGAAAGTGCGAGGCTGCCGTGCGCGCTTCTCTCTATCTTTACAATATGGAGGAGGAGGCCAGGAAATTCATAGATGTGCTGGGGAAGACGGTAGGATTATTTAATTGACAGGCTTTTCTACTATTATTTTCACTCCAATTGGCAGGTAATTTCTCTTGCTTTTTCCAGGATCATTTTTCCCTTATCTGTTGTTCTATATTTATCTTCCACTTTTTCCATAAACCCAAGTTTCATCAACAAAGCAAGATATTTATCTGCGAGCTTGAAATTCAGGTTTGCCCCATATACGATCCTTGTTTTATTCACATTGATTTTCGCAACTTCAAGAATATCAACAATTATATCTAATTTTCCTCTCATATTTATCCCCGATATTGTTCACCAACACATTTCCCACAAACACATCAGTCAAATATAAACAAGTTGATGATTTTTTAAGTTAATATAAGTTTCCGGGATTAATAATAGATTATTTTAGTTTATTATTGTTCATAAATCGATAAAAACGAGGAAAATACTCTTATATTGTTGGAAACACATATTAAAAAAAATTTATAAACATTCTATTTGATATAAGTAAAGGTCTGCATATGGATATTAAAATTAATCACGGGATTTTCGCACAGGCGTTCGCTCCTGCCCACATTTCGGGCATTTTTGTCATCGATATAAAGAAAGAACCCCGTTTTTCAGGCTCGATGGGCTGCGGAGTCTGTCTTGAAGACGGCGTGATCACAAAAGTATGCCCTGCACAAGAAACCACCATCAAGCTAAACGGCGTAGTTTCTGAAGCCGCAACTACCCTGTCCACTATAGAACTGCTGACAAAAGAACCGGTTCTTGTAGATACTACTCTTGGCATACCGGTCGGTGCCGGGTTCGGGGCAAGCGGGGCAGGGGCATTGAGCACGGCGCTTGCCTTGAACGAAGCGCTTTGCCTGGATCTATCATTTAATGAACTGGCACAGGCTGCCCATATTGCAGAGGTCGTTAACAGGACGGGGCTGGGGGACGTTCCGGGTGAGACTTGCGGGGGCATTGATATCAGGAAAAAAGCAGGCATCCCGCCTGTAGGAATCATCGACAGGATACCATGCAGGAATACAACGATCTCATGGGTGAGCTTTGGGGGGATATCGACAAAATCGGTATTATCAGATGAAATAAAAAAGAAAGCTATCAATAAGGCAGGCAGATCAGCGCTTAAGGAGCTTTTAAAAAAACCAACACTTCCTGACTTTTTCCGCCAGTCGGAGATTTTTGCCCGCGATATCGGACTTATGAGTCCCGAAGTGAAAGATGCCATAGAAGCCGTTGATGCCGCAGGCGGCCTGGCGAGCCAGGCAATGCTCGGGAACACCGTTTTTGCCGTGAGCGACAACGGTGCGCTTTGCGAATTCGGAGAAGTGCATGAGAGCAGGATATGTCATGCAGGAGCTCACCTGTTATGATACCGAAAAGCCACCCGAGGTACGAATCCCTGATGACAAGAGAACAGATAGTTGGGGGCGTAAAAAAAGGAATAACAAGCATAAACGGCCTGATAGCACAGGGGCGAGGTGAGGCTTTTGATTACCTGATCGGGGAGAAGACCTCGGTGAGCGCATTACAGTCTGAAAAAGTGGCCGCTGCGTTGCTGCTTCTTGCAAAAAAACCAGTCATCTCAATTAACGGGAATGCTGCCGCTCTTGTACCTGAAGGGCTTATAAGGCTGGGAGAAGCGGCCAATGCGCCGCTTGAGGTCAATTTATTCCACAGGACAGAAGAAAGGGTGAATAAGATCATCCGGCACCTGCGCTCGCTGGGGGCTAAGAGAATATGCACCAGGAGCGATGGTCTAATTCCGGGTCTTGGACACGAAAGGGCAAAAGTGGATATAAAAGGCATTTTCAGCGCGGATGTGGTGCTGGTTCCTCTTGAGGACGGGGACAGATGTAAAGCCCTTGTGGATATGGGAAAGACCGTCATCGCCATCGACCTTAATCCGCTTTCAAGGACTGCGCAATGCGCGAATGTTACGATCGTGGATAATATAACACGGGCCGTGCCGAATATATCAAAATTCATAGAGGAGCTAAAAGGATTAAATGAGAATGAGCTTCAAAGGTTAGTTAAAGGATTTGATAATAAAAACAATCTTGCTAATGCGATAGATGAGATAATTGAGTATCTATCATCGGGAGTGTAACCGTTTTTGCTGAAACTTTGAATCTTCATTTCTCACCATCCCTATAAATATCCATCCACTCCTTCATCGAAGTACACTCTAAGCTGGTTAAGGATTGTACCCCAATTCTGAAGAGGCATTGTCCATTTTTCGGTGGCATCCATCACTATAAGATACAGAATCTTGAACAGTGAATCGTCTGTCGGAAAT
>CABMIH010000065.1 GCA_902386205.1 uncultured archaeon
TTGAATATTATGAAAAAGCACTGGGAATAGCTCAGGAGATCGGGGACAAACGAAATGAAAGCATATGGCTAAGTAACCTCGGTGATGTTCATATCAATCTTGGCGAAATAGGAAAAGCTATCGAGTTTTATGACAACGCTCTGAAAATAGCTCAGGAAATTGGAGATAGACAGGCTGAAGGGGTGAATTATAGTAACCTCGGCAGTGCTCAAATCAATCTTGGTGAATCCTGGAAAGCTATTGAATATTATGAAAAAGCACTGGGAATAGCTCAGGAAATTGGAGATAGACGTGCTGAAGAAGTATATTTCAGTAATCTCGGTGACGCTCATGCCAATCTTGGTATGGCAAGAAAAGCTATTGAATATTATGAAAAAGCATTGGGAATAGCTCAGGAGATCGGAGACAAACAAAATGAAAGCATATGGCTAAGCAACCTCGGCATTTCTTATAGTAATCTTGGTATGGCAAGAAAATCGATTGAATACTTAAATAATGCGGTAATGCTTGCGCATCAGACGAGTAATTCTTCATTTGAGGCTGCCTGTCTGTCTTATCTGGCACAAATGCACAGCCTTCTTAAAGATTACAAAACGACATCGGAGATCTGCCATGAAGTGGCTGCATTGACAGAAAAATTAGAGGCACAAACGAGAAAGGCTGAGATTTTTCTAAGACTTGGTGATTTGTCGGTTGAACTGAAATCATTTGAGGAGGCTGCAGACAGGTACATGGAGGCACGCGAGATATATGCTAGCTTGAAACTGCCCCTTGATGAACTGAATGCACTTATCGGTATGCTTGCCATCCATCGGAAATTAAAGGATGCTAAAGCGTTCGAACAAACAGCAGAAGAAGCGCATGCTTTGGCATGGCAAATAAATGACCCCATTATGCGGGTGAATGCCCTTGTTAGGCTTGTTGAAAGCCTACGCTTTCATGAGGAATATGATAGAGTGTTAAAGATCATTGATGAAGCGCTAGCACTTCAACCTGATAACCCATTAGTCTTGCGTGTTAAAGGCGATGTCTTGTGTGACATGGCGGACTACAGAGCTGCTGTCGAGATATTAGAAAAGGTCACGCAACTTAATCCTTTTGATAGCAGAGGCTTTGCGTCAAAAGGGTGGGCGCTGGAAAACCTCGGAAAAGAGCGAACGCAGGAGGCTCGGTTGGTATATGAAACTCTAATTGAATTGAATCCTGATAACCTTTGGGCTCATAAAGGGCTTGCCAATGCCATGCGTTTACTTGGCGATACAAAAGCAGCAGTAAATAAATACCAATGGATTATTGAGCAACAAGAAAAGCGCGATGTTGCTGATGCAGGTACAATGAACATGACTGGCTGGTGCTACTACCAATTGGAACATTATGACAAAGCCATCCAACTTCTTACCAATGCTCTTATCCTCGATCCTGACGATGTCTCTGATCAGTTTGATCTTGCTTTGTCTTTAATGTGCAGTGGAGAGCATAGTAAGGCATTACAAGAATATCAGAGAGGTCTAGAAAAGGCTCAAAGTAAGCATGTTTTGCATCGCCGTGGTCTGCTCTATGTGGCCTTAGATGATCTTAAGGAAGCTCTTACGACAAAACCAGAACTGAGGAAAGTGAAAGAGGTTCAGGGGGTACAGAAAAGGTTGAAAATGGTCTTGGATCAGGCAAAAGCATCCCTATTATAGGCGGCTACTATATGCGGTCCAGAGCCACATATCATCATGAAAAGTACTTGTATGCTCAGATTGTGTGAAAACTCAGGAGAAAAGGCGGCATGCTGCTGGTAAGGCTGTGGGCCTCTCGTTTCGATTCATCCCCCTGTCGATAATGATAACGCTTTGCTTTTTCTCCGCCATTTATTTCACTGTTCATCTGAATATATGAAATGGTTCTGAGCATATAAATCCCAAACTTTATAAAAGGAAGAAACATACCATAAGTCGAAGGCTTTTGTTGTGGATTAGGGTAGCCCTCCCGGGGCTTATTTCTTTCTCGTTTTGTTTCAACTGAAAAGTAGAAATACCATAAACAATAATTATAATTTGTGGGAGCATGCCTAAACTTGTAATTATCTATGGAACAGGTTCGCATAATACAGAAATGATGGCCAGGGCGATACAGGAAGGTGCAAGAACTGAAGGTATTGAAGTTGTGCTTGAAAATGTGAACGATGCAAACAAGAACGATATCTGGGACGCTGACGCAATAGCAGTCGGCTCACCGAATTATAACCATGCGATGATGCCAACGGTCAGGAAATTCCTGAGTGAGCTTGCAGATATCGACTTATCAGGAAAGACAGGCCTCGCGTTCGGATCGTACGGCTGGAGCTTTGAAGCCACGGAGGGAATAAACGAAATTTTAGCTTCCCGGGGTGTGGAAATGATGGCGGATCTATGCGTAAAAAGAATGCCTGGCGAGGATGATCTTGAAGAATGCCGGAAAGCGGGAGTGCTGCTTGCACGAAACTCAAAAAGAATGGAGGTGTTATATGTGTAGCGTAGGAGATTCCTTCGGTGTAGAGCTTGAAGGCGGCATGGAAGTGCACGAATACGTGTGCAATCATTGCGGAAAGAGCTTCAAGGGAATCGGGAGCAATGTCGGCTGCCCGAAATGCCGCTCTAAAGATGTAAAATGCATAGATTGAGAAAATTTAAAATCAGGAGTAAAATAAAATGGTTGTTGAATTGAAAGAAAACGTATATTGGGTCGGGGTCGTGGATTGGAACATCAAGCATTTCCACGGTCATGAATATTCGACCCACAGGGGAACAACGTATAACTCGTACCTTATTATCGATGAAAAAGTAGCCCTGGTGGATACGGTATGGGGGCCGTATTCGCAGGAGTTGATAGATAACATCGAAACGGTCATTGACATCAAGAAAATAGATTATGTTGTGGCAAACCATGCCGAAACCGACCACTCGGGAGGGCTTCCTGAATTGATGAAATACATCCCTGATGCAACTGTGATTGTCTCGGAAAAAGGACATGAAAGCGTTTTTAAGCATTACCATAAGCGCTGGAATTTCAAGGTCGTAAAAACCGGGGACACTGTCAGTCTCGGGAAAAACAGCCTTGTTTTTGTGGCGGCACCCATGCTCCACTGGCCTGACAGCATGTTCACGTATCTTACGGGCAAAAACATCCTGATGCCCAATGACGCCTTCGGCCAGCATTATGCATCATCGGGGCGTTTTAATGACGAAGTGGATGAGATAGAGGTTTACCAGGAAGCCATAAAATATTATGCCAATATCCTGACGCCATTTAGCGACCTTGTGACAAGAAAAATAGACGAGTTCAAGAAATTGAACATACCGGTCGATATCATTGCACCGAGCCACGGGATAATCTGGAGAAAGGATCCATTGCAGATAGTGGAGAAGTATTATGAATGGGCATCCGGGAAGAACGAAGGCTCCGTGGTCATAATCTACGATACAATGTGGAATGCCACCGAGAAAATGGCGCTTGCCATTGCGCAGGGACTTGGGGAGGAAGGCGTGAAGTTCAAGCTGTTCAATATGGCTGTGTGCGACCGAAACGACGTACTGGCGGAAGTATTCAAGGCAAGGGGTATCCTGATCGGTTCTCCCGCCCTGAATAACGGCCTGCTGCCCACGATCAAACCGATACTTGAGGACCTGAAGGGGTTGAAGTTCAAGAATAAAGTTGGCGCTGCATTCGGGTCATATGGATGGAGCGGTGAAAATGTGAAGCTCATCGAGGAAAACCTTGAGAAAGCAAAGATTAAGATATTGCAGGAAGGCATCAAGTTCAAATGGCAGCCCATAAAAGAAGAACTTGAGAGATGTGTGGAGTTTGGCAGGAGTTTTGCGAAAGGCTTAAAAAGCTGCGAGTGAATTTCAATATCACTCTTTATTGAGTGGAGGAAAATAATATGGCTATAGACCCGGTTTGTGGAATGAGTGTTGATGAGAAGACTGCACAGTTCAAGACGGATTATAAAGGCAGTACCTATTATTTCTGCTCTTCAGGATGTAAGAAATCGTTTGAGTCTGAACCTGAGAAATACTTGAAGGGCGGGAAGGAGATGCCTGCAAAGAAGCCCTGGTGGAAGTTCTGGTAACAAGATTTGATAAAGAATAATTATTGTTTCATGTAAATAACTCAGCGCTTGTTAATTAAAACACGCAGAAGTTTTCCAATCACCGAGAGGGAACCGGATTTCATCATCTTTGTTATAGCGCCGGGCTCGCCTGTACTATCGAAAGTTTCATGGTGAACAATTGTGGATAGTGGCAGTCTCGGAGGTACTGAAGCTTTCCCGATCTCGTATCCGAAGGCGATGAGTGCTATGAGCTTGAGATTTGGGGGTATGTGCAGGATGCTTCTCACTGCCGGTTCTTCAAATGCTCCTATCCAGCATGAGCCTATGCCAAGCGAGGTTGCCATAAGGGTCATATTAGCCCCGGCTATCGAAGCATCAATGATATACGTTCTACTCCCGGCCCCGGGATCGGCGCATACGACCACAGCCGCACCTGCTTCCCCTACGTGACGCGATTTGAATGCTTTATAGTAGCATCTTTCGGCCAAAGCTGCAAGTTTTTCCTTTCCTGTAACCACTATGAAGCGCCAGGGCTGGGCATTCGCACCTGAGGGGGCCCACCTGCCTGCATCAAGAATCTGCTCCATGCATTCATCAGGGATCTTCCTGCCGTCAAAATGCCTGACACTGCGGCGCTTTTTGATTATTTCAAGGAGGATATTGCTCTCTTTCATATTCAGGAAATCCAGAATTCTATAACTTCCTGGCGCACCCAGAGACCACTTTCTTTCCTGAAAGGAAATAAAGAATCGAGCCGATTACCAACAGGTCAAGTATCCGTCTCGCCTGGGAATTCTCAAGAGTGCGCAGTTGTCTCAGGAGAGTATATTCAGCAGTTCCTATGGAAATCATTTAATTTACTCTGAGACCTTTTCAAGAATATTCTCAATTTTATTAACCTTTTTCTCTATTCTTTCTATAGACTCTTTCATAGCGATAATGTCCACAGAGGTTTTCGAGTCCTGCATTTTTACGAGACAGCATCTTGCTGCTATTATCAGGTATCCTACAACTGCCAATGGAATTAAATATTTGAAAAATAAAACCATAAACGGCACTATTGAAATCCCAATCAGGCTAAATACTGCAATAAGAATAATAATCGCAGCAATTAAGCTTATTATCCATATTTTATTTATTTTCATTATTTATTCCTCCTTTATTTTCTGAATCACTTCAAGGCTCACAACCAGCTCGAAAGGCACTGATTTATAATATCTCCGAAAGTATGGCGTCTCCTCTGAGACCTGGCTTCTCCCTTCCACCAGCCCCAGTTTCTCAAACTGTTTGATATAGATATTGACCAGGGGTCTTGAGATACCAAGCTCTTCTGAAATCTCCCTTGCATACTTCTCCTCTTTACCTATCGCCCTGAGTATGGCAAGGCGCTGCTCGTTCCCGAGGAACCCGAGGAGCTTTGCAAGCTCAGGGATGGAGTTGATTGCAAGTCTTAACATGTGTTTAATATTATTTACATATGTAAAGATAAAACTTTCGGATTGGTAATTACCTTTACGATTCTCACTCAGCCCTGAGGGCCTCAACAGGATCAAGCCTTGAAGCCTTGTTCGCCGGGTAAACACCTGCGATGGTCGTCGTGATCACGCCGAAAGCAAGGCCAATCGCAAGCGAAGTCCATGTTACAGCTATCGGGAAATCGCCAAGCGTGGATATAAGGGTTGATATCCCAGCACCGATGGTTATGCCGATAAGGCCGCTCACAAATCCCATAAGTCCCGATTCAAGCATGAAAAGCATCTGGATGTTTCCACGCGTTGCGCCTACCGCCTTCATCACGCCGATCTCTTTTATCCGCTCTGTGACTGTGAGCATCATCACATTCACTATCCCGATACCTCCCACAACGAGCGATATTGCGCCGATACCACCAAGCGCGTACTTTATCATTGTAAGCAACTGGCCTAATTGTTCTAGGATGGATTTCATCAGGAAAACAGTGTATGCTTCATCCTTGTGAAGCCTTTTCAGGGGATCATCAAGCCTTTTTGCCGTGGTTTCCACCTGGTTCTGGTCTTCTACTGTCACGAGAATATATGAATAGGAATAATTCCTTACATCAAGAAGGTCTTTCATCGCCTGGTGCGTTGTATAAACCGCCATGTTCTCATTTCCCCCGAAGGCGCTGGTCTGGTTTTTTTCTTTAAGTATTCCCACAATAGTAAAGTCCCTGCTCACATCGTTGTTCTTATTTTTTATGCTCATACGCATGCCCGGGTTAAGCGGCATTTTGAACATCTTATTTGCGATATCGCTGCCTATCACTATCGCGCTCCTGTCGGAATCCATTAAGAAGCGCCCTTTATCCACGGATTCGGCCAGATCGGCCGTTTTTGTGGGTATTACAGCAGATATTGATACCATGCGCTCTTCGTCCCTGAATTTTACGGACATGTAACCATCAGTTCTTGGCGATACAGTTTTTACGCCAACAACGTTTTCAAGTGCATGAACATCCTTATCATCAAACTCGGCAGGTTTCTGGTAAAATTTTCCCTGCTCAAAACCGGACCCCCCGGGAAATACGGTGATGACATCCAGGTCCATATCGCTGAACGCCTTGCCCACACCAGCCTGGAGCCCCTCACCGACTGAAAGCATGACAACTATGGCGATAACGCCGATTATTATCCCGAGGCTTGACATCAGGGTTTTGAATTTATTGCTTCTGAAACTTATGAACACTGCCTCAAAAGCGTCAATGAGCTTCATTCCGATTTAGCTCTCCTGCGCTTCATAAATACAAAGAACACGGCAATTATGATAACTGCTGCCGCAAGGAGGGCAATCACAGGCAAAAGTGATTCCTTGCCTGCATTTCCTGTCGGGGCGGCCTTTGAACCATTGAACATCACGCCCAGCACCTCCGACTCATGCCAGTTGTTCCCGTTCTTGAACTTCAGCTTGAAACCGATATTGTCCGGATTGACGGCTTTCATATCGAACTTGACAGTAAAGAGCTCATCGGGCTCCATCGTGCCTATGAAATACTCGGCAGGCTCGAACGTCGCATTACCCACGGGTATAACAGTTGCAGCCTGGACAGTATTCGGCCTGTTATTCGCCACGTTGAGAATGATCTTGCCAGGATTCAATTCCGGTGTCTCGGAAAGCGAGGTTCCTATGGATGAAGAATCCACCTTTACCGGTATCTTGAGATTCAGGCTGTAAAGCCTTGCTGCCCCTTTGAGGTCAAAGTCAATGAAATAAGTGCCGTCGAGGGTATCGTTCCTGACCTTTATTGTATATGAAAGCTCGACAGAATCGCCTGGTCCTACGATGCCTGCATTGTAGTACGGGTCGCTGGTCACATCCACAACCTCATTCCCCAGAAGCTCTGCCGATTGTATATGGGCGTTCATGCTGTAATCCGTGCCGTCCATTTTGATCGTATATTCTGAAGCGCTGTTTTTTAGCGTAAGTGTCACTGTGGCCGTATCGCCTGGCATAAGTACTTCGGGTGATACTGTGTATTTTTCAAGCCTCACGGTCCCTTTAGCGTCCACGACCTCGCTCCCTACCTCGATATCGAATTCTTTTTTGGTGAAAACGCCGTCTATCCTGTAGCCGATCTCTATTGTATTTGTACCCACAAAGGCGTTCTTATCCACGTGCACAGAATATTTGTACACTATTTCATCCTTTTTCCGTATTGTTCCGGGATATTTTATCATGCTTTCCCCGGATTTTATCGAGAAAGGGTATTTCGGGACAAATTCAACCGCTACACCATTTACATCGCTGTCCCCAATATTTTTGATCCGCACCCATATGCTGAAATCCGAGTCCGGGCTGACAGGATAAGGGTCGTATTTTATAAGGCTTATTTCAAGCTGGTTATCTGCAACACCCGCGCTCACTGCACCTGTAAACGATAATATGATGCAAAGCGCGATCAATATATTAATTTTTTTGTACATATTTTATGACCTCACTGATAGTTGGCTTTTTCCCGTACATCAAAAGACTTGCCCTGAATATCCTGACCGATAGTTCAATGATAAAGTAAGTCGATGCAACCAGTATCAGTATACTTATTATTATTTCATATAACGGCACCTCTGTTATGGAAAGCCGCAGGATCATTGAAACAGGAGATGTCAGTGGGAAAAAGCTCAAGGCTTTTGAAAGAATTGCATTGGGATTTGCGATTATGTATTCTGAGACTATCAGGGGTATCGCCCCCGTTATCGTAAAAATCCCGGCCATTTGCTGCCCTTCCCTTGAAGTTGTTGCAATTGCTCCCACGCCTGCCATTATGCTTGCAAAGACAAAGTAACCTGATATAAAATATATGGATGCCAGTACGAGTATCGGGACAGAAACATTGATCTTATCCAGTATGACGGCAGCAACTATCGGGTTAGATAATAACAGCGTTATCCCGATACTTTTCCAGATAAGTACCTGCGTGAGGCCGACTGCTCCAAGACCGATCACTTTGCCTGTGAGCAGATCTTTGTATGAGACAGAAGACAGGAGTATCTCCATGACCCTGTTCTCTTTTTCCTCCACGACCCCCTGCAAAAGGAAATTTGATGATGTAAAGATGGACATCATGAAGAGCATCGCAAATGCGATGGGGACTAAAATCGTGGATATTCCTTCCCTGCTGGTCCCACCTTTTTCATCCAGGGTGAAAAATTCGCTGTTCATCGGTCTTTTTGCCCGTTCTATGATCTCTCCTTTTTCACCTTTTAGCAGGTTGCCCAGCAGGAAGCCCTGTATCTGATCTTCAATTGTTCTTGACCCTGCAAAATCCCTTTTTGTTGAAAATATTTCGATCCTTCCTGTGGCTGTATAATTCTCAGGTATGACAAAGAAATGGGTTATCTTACTGTCGAGAATGCCTTTTTTTGCAAGTTCTTCATTAGCATATTCTGTAAAATTCGCTGGTTCAAATAATCCGGTTTTGTCCACGTAGCCGATTCTGTATTCTTCAGTACTCATGGTGCTGCCCATTAAGAGGATCGGAAGACCGCCTGCAACAAGAATAAATAGCGGAACCCCGAAAGTTACAAAAAGGAATTCTTTCCTGCGTATGTTATACAGGTATTCATGTTTTGCGATTGTACCCCACTTTCTCATGTACCCTCCACCACCTGAATGAATATTTCGTTAAGAGAGGGTGTGGATATCTCGAACCTGTTGACCTTTACCATTTCAACCACAGCTTTCAATATATCCTGCGGGTCTGTACCGGTTTTAAGAATTAATTCTGCATAATTGCCTGAAAGATTTGTTTTCCTTACCCCCGCAATACTTTTCAGTTCCCCTTCGAACTCAAGGAAAATCGTGTTTTTCCCGTACCCGGATTTAATTTCACCGACGCTGCCATACAACACACCGTTTCCCCTGTTTATCATGAATATCCTGTCGCACATGCGCTCGACCTGGTCCATCATATGCGTGCTGATAAGTATCGTTTTTCCTTCTTTTCCAAGTTCGATTATAAGGTCTTTCACAAGTTTCGTATTAACAGGATCAAGCCCTGAGAAAGGCTCATCAAGGATTATGATTTCCGGGTCATGGATAATCGCTGCAATTATCTGGATCTTCTGCTGCATGCCCTTGCTGAGTTCCCCGATTTTCTTATCCTTATGCGAAGAAAGGCCCATTTTCTCAAGAAGTTCCAGTGCTCTCTCTTTATCCGGTTTATTCTTGAGCGCCCCAAGATAATTGAGTGTGTCAATAACAGACAGCCTTTTGTACAGGCCGCGTTCTTCAGGCAGGTAACCGATCCTGTCTTTTATGCCATCTGAAAGCGAACTCCCAAGTATCCTTATAACACCCGAATCCTGCCTTATTATATCAAGAAGCATGCGGATAATCGTGGTTTTTCCCGCCCCGTTCGGCCCTATCAACCCGAATACTTCGCCTGGTGCGATATCAAAAGATATATCGCTGACAACCGGCTGGCCATTGAAGGACTTTGAGGCATGCAGGATTTCAACTTTATGTTCCATTCTCGACCCTCCCGTCCCTAAGCCTGATAATCCGATCACAGTTTTCCTGGGCAAGGCCCTGGTCATGTGTCACCATGAGAATGGTTCTCCCCTCTCCATGTAATTGATTGAAAATCTGCATGATTTCCTGCCCTGTTTTTGAGTCAAGGTTGCCTGTGGGCTCATCCGCAAGCAGTATCTCAGGCTCATTCGCAAGCGCCCGCGCGATAGCGACCCTCTGGCGCTGCCCCCCTGAAAGTTCGGAAGGCTTGTGGTCCGCCCGGTCGCCAAGACCGAGCATTTCAAGCAACTCTCTTGCTCTTTTTGTTCGTTGCGCGCGCGGGATATCCTGGTAGACCATTGGCATTTCCACATTTTTCAGGGCGGTCAAACGCGATATCAGGTTAAAGGTCTGGAACACGAAGCCGATCTCCTTTCCCCTGATCCGCGCAAGCTCAATATCGGATAGAAGCGAGGTATTCCTGTCGCCAATGATGATTTTCCCGGATGTAGGCCTGTCAAGGCAGCCGATGAGGTTCATCAGAGTGCTTTTCCCGCTGCCTGAGGGTCCCATAATTGCCGCGAATTCGCCTTCGTTGACCGCAATGTTGATATCGTGAAGTACGGGTACTTCGAGTTTTCCAAGTTTATAGGATTTGGATACATCCTCGATATTCAGCACGGTTCTCATAGGATGCCGAAGCTCCGGAATGTCCATAAGAGGGACATAACGATAAATATAAGTGGGATTCCTGCTACGATTGCGGATTTAGCGGCCGAGAGCTTGTGTGCCTCCTGTATCCCAAAGAACAGGATTATTGATGCCCATATCTGAATGATTATTTCTATTATGCTTGAATTTATGAAGTAAGAGCTCTCATAAAATCTTTTCATTGCTGTTGGATCCGTCGGTGAGATCGTTATTGTCATAGGTTCGATGATCAAAAGCATTGCAATACTGATGAGACTTGCAAAAATCATGGGAATAAAGCTGTAGCCCACAATCGTTATCATCTGGGGATGGAATTTGCCTTCACCACCTAAAGCCATCGAAACAAGATGAAGGATCCCTGCAATAATGAACCAAAAAATGAAAGAGCCTATAAGGGCGACCACGATTCCGAAAATTCCCATCATGGTTGATGATGGCATTTCCGGAAAGCCCTCAATAACGTAAGTCACTTTGTATGATTGTATGTAAGCAGCAAGCGCTCCCAGGACTGCGGAGATCCCCACAATTGTCACGGCCTCCTCTATCATGGGCTGCTCAGATATGCTTTTCATGGCGTTTTTCGGACTTCTGATTGTTTCAATTATTTTTTCTGTGAAATTCATGATTTCCCTCCAGTGCTTCCGGGTTTCCTGTTTGTGCCTGTTTCAAACCTCTGTATTGGATTTTCAATCCCGTCTATTAATAGACAAACCTGATTTTAAATAACCGCATCATATTTAACCTTTACCCTCGGATAACGAAAATTATTCCTCGAAGATAAAGACCTCCTCTATCCTGGATTTCAATACCTTTGCCACGTCATAAGCAAGTTTTAATGACGGATTGTATTTTCCTTTTTCCAGGAACACGATAGTTTCCCTCCTCACACCTACTTTATCGGCGAGTTCTTCCTGCGTTAAGTCGTATCTTGCACGAAGTTCTTTGATCCTTGTTTTCATTATACGTCGCCTTTTTTGTCAAGATAATGCGAAATAATTATCCAAAGAAACACGCAGGCAACCAGAATCACATTTACTGTGCTTGTATATTCCAGCCCCAGATTAAAGATGCTGTTAGCCAGGCCCGAAATCATCAGGGCTGCAAGAAGCAGGAAAAATGCAAAAAACCCGGCTTTCTCGACAGCCCGCCTGGACCGTTCGTCAGCTATTGTTTTACCCTGGGATTCTGCGTTGATTCTTTTGATATTCATATATGCGAATGCCAGAATGTTGAACTCTATAAGAAACCAGACAAGTGTGCCTTTCTCGTAATTAAGCCTTCCTTCATGAATATTTTGAAACATACTAAAAGAACTTAATAATAGCAAAACTACACTTAGCGCCAGTAAAATCTTATATGCCAATAGCATTTTTTTGTCATCGTTAATTTTCATATCGTATCGCCTTTCTTGTTGTAGTACCACCTGAACACAATGAAAATCCAGATTCCTATAATCCATATATTCTGAATCCCTTCAGCTAATTCCCTCGAAGGGGTTAATGATGGGGAGAGTTTCAACAACCTTAAGAGCGAGATTATTGCTGCTATCATCAATGTTGCTATAAAAGCAGAATATCCGGATTTTTCACGGACCCGCACAGACCGCTCGTCTTCTATTAAATCTTCTTTAGCTTTAGTTGCTACAATAAGACCGGCTGTTAATCCAATCAGGCCACCTATTATTAAAGAAAATCCGATAGTGTTAAATGGATAGGTAAACAAAAAAATGATAATTCCAATTAAAATTGCACCAAGACTGATTCCAATAAATTTTATGATATCCTTATCTTTCCTGACTTTTCCATAATAGTACATGCCAAAGAACAATGCACACACAGTTACCATCATTACGATACCCAGTGCTATGTAAGTCTCAATGAAGTTGGGTCTGTAAAGATCAACCGCCAGTAACAGGACTATGGTTGACCATGTCGCCCAGAATGCCATCACGGCTGACTTGCCGTCTATCCACTCTGACAGTTCATCCGAAGTAATTTCTTTCTTTCTTGCCTGAAGGGATAATGCAAGTATCACACTACCGAAGGAAAGAAGAATTACCCCGATATAGATGTATATTTTGAAGCCCACCAATACGATACCGATAGCAGTTGCGATGGCTGAACCGATGAGCTTTGCGGTACTGTATTTCCCTGCTTTTTCCATTTCAATAACCTCCTTAAACTCACTAAAACCCGATTTCTCTTTTTATCTTTTTATAATACCAGTGGCACGCAATTTTTGATACAATTATGACAGCAATCAAAATTGCCATAACTTCAAATGTATCAAAAAGCGAGGGGTAAAAATGCAACGCAATTGTCAACACGCCTATTGTTGAAATTGCCATAAACAATGCAAATTCGGAACTTAAGGCTGATAGTCTTTTTGTCAGTTCATCTTTTTTTATATTATTTTTAGATATCAGTTTTCCAAGGAAATAATTCGAAAATATCGCTATCCCGGCCGCAGCCATCATACTCACCCCTGCTGTGTCACCGTAATAGGATAAGATAACGGCAGCTATTCCAAAGATCGAACCAATTGCCAGTTTTACAAGGTCTGCTTTTTCCATCTGTATTCTCCTATGTTATTTATTTAACACATAAAGTTACATATTTCCAATATTATGTTATATATTTCTAACATATACTTAAATCTTATGGTCAAGAGAAAAAATGCATTATCTACAGGTTAATACTCAACAAAATAAAAAAATAAAAAAAAGATTTACTTCACATTCCCGCTGTCTTTCCAGACCTGCGCAACCTTTCTCTCATCCGGGTCAACCAGCGCTGAAACTCCTTTCCAGGTAACGCTCAACATCGTTTTAGGCGCATAGAATTTCTCAGAGGTCGTGGGCAATACACGTCTCACAGTAGGATTGCCGACCGCGGCTGTTGCAACTTCCTGGTTCCCAAGAGCGATCCCAATTGCTTCATCCCTGTACACCGGCGGTATAGCCTCAAGGAGATAACCTGTCTGGAGCAATTCGCCGTTCTCATATACGAAATCATAGATGTCCGGATTATCCGTCTCTTTTATGGTAGCTATAATCCTCAAAACAAGGGCTTTACCTTTGCTGCTTGAACTTATATTCACCAATTCGTATTCTGTCCTGTACGGGCTTATATCCACCCACAGCAGTTCTTCTATTTTTAAAGAATCATCCGGTTTATCCAGCCACTTGATTTCGTGTACCCATGAAGGTTTTGCAGAAGATTGTTCCTGGGTCAGGCTGAGCCCGATTCCAAGAGCCAGTATCAAAAGCCCGATTGTAAATTTTGTGATAGTTTTCATGATTCATTCGAAAAGAAAAAAGGAGGGATTCACTCTCCAATTGTAATAGAGTAGTCGAATCCCTGGGTGTTCCTGGGCAGTACCTTGAGCTTCCATTCACCTGTCGAGCCTTTGGCTTTGTATGTTTCTATACGCTGTATTCCATTCTCCTGGTATATCGATTCGCTGTCGATCTCCCATGGGGGCCTGTCTCCCCCCATGTTCACGTTGCCTTTTGTTACAGTTTTTGTAACAGTCAGATCTACTTGCTTCCCATCAGGACCTATCAGAGTTGTTTCAAATGACGGCTCAGGAGTCTTTGCCCCGCCGGATTTTCCATACGGATATCCATATCCGTAGTTGTAGGCTGAACTGACCTCTATTGTGATTGGAGCTTCCTTATTCAGGGTGAAACTCCTGGTGAAAGGTTCTGTGGGCTGCTTCCACAAATTAAAATTTATGTTCACCCTTCCTTCCCAGTCCCTGACAGACATATCGTCAATGCCAAGGTCAACATACCCGTTGTAATATCCTTTGGCATCCCCAGGCACCGTTACATGTATCTTCACAGTTTCTGTTGCTCCGGCCGGGATGCTCTTTGGTGAAGTTATGGTTATCGCATCATCTGGCAAAGCCGGTGTGGTCATCCCCCCAAACGGCCCGTAGGACGGGTCGCTTCCCAGCTTCGGATTGATACCGATCGCCTGGTCTGCCGTATTTTTAAGTTTTATTTCGTAGTCATAATCCCTGCCTGCCTCAAGCTGGTCACTTATATACGGGGTCATTATCTGGACTTTAAGCGGTGCCCAGACGTCCACCGAAAGCTGGAAGGCATTGATATAGTTAGGGAATGGCGTGGGATAAGGGTTGGGCATTACATCGTCAGAAAATGCAACCTGGGCGTTGTAATATCCCCTGGAAGCATCTTTTGGTATGGATGTTTTTATTGTGAATTTCTGGCTTGCGCCTTCAGGTATTTCAACACTGTCGGGAGTGATGGTTATCCATTCTTTTTCCATCATATATTCGCCATATGGCGCTATAACGACAATGGGTTTTACACTGATGGCTTTTTTCTCTTTGTTCTTAATGGTGACAGTCAGTTCTTTATCCTCCCCGGCCTGCAATCTCAGATTGCCATAACGCGGTGAGATTTCAAGTTTTGTGAAATTCTCAGATTGTTCCCCTGCAGGAACCTGGGCGATCAAGGCCGTTTCTTCCGCGGCGATTACAGGAAGACTGCCTGCTGCCATTCCTGAGAACATGCTCAGGATAAGCATTGCAGTTAAAATACTTGCATATTTTTTCATTTTAATTTAACCTCCGTCATCTTATTTAATTTCAAGCTTGTCTATTTATAGACGAGTTAGACATTTATTACACAGCTTTGTATTTAAACTTTTCGATTCATAGACAAACCAGCTATTAAATTAATAATACATTATAAATAAATGTAAACAGACGTGGATGAGGCAAATCATATAATATCAAAGAAAATGGTCCTTTCCTTTGAACGAAGATAATGAAATAACATTATTAAAAAAGATTATCCTGTTTCATTAAGGTGATAAATTGGTTTCATCGGTTTATTCTCCACACCCTATTAACCGCAAAATTTATCTTAAATCATTTGTATTATTATTATTATGAATAAAGACTGCTTACGGTATATTTTAAGTATATTGGCCTGCAACCTTGAATCCCTTGCAACCTCAGAAGAAATAACGAAATTTAAGAAAAAATATGGTGGCATGAACTGGCACAAAACTCTTGAAAAAGACATTTTAGAACATGCAGACAACGCTCTCACATTGGAGCGCTGGATCAAGAACCTGGTAACTTTTATGATGGAGCATAATATTCATTCCAATATGCAGATGGAAAGATTCATGATCCGGAGCAATAAATAATAAAGGCAATTTGATTAGCTTCTTATCAAATTCCAAATATTGATCTCACGGTTTTCTTACTTTGATACTATCTATTTCATCATTGCTGCTAAGCTCCTGGATGATCCTCTTGGGAAGTCTTGCTGTAAAATTATTATAATTCCATCTATAACCTTTCGAAGCCAGATAGGCGCTGATATTATTTTCGACCAGATTCCTGGGAACAACGATTAGCTCAAACTCATCATCTGGCCCGGCGTTCCAGATAAGCTCAAAGGAGCGGCTGTCAAGCTTTTCAAATTTCCCTCTTTCTGCTTCTTTTGACGTGACTTCTGTAATATTTGCCTGTGCCAATGCCTCATCAAGGTATATGATGAACTCCGCTCCCGTTTTCCTGTCAGTGATAATCCCTTTCCATATCTTGCGCCCTGTGCGGGGGAAATCCAAGTATTGGCCACTTGCAACTGTTAAATCTTCTTTTGCTATACCCTGTTCCAGGGAGACGAACTCAACGGCCTTATCGATTTCTGTCGGCTCTCTGTATTCCCATCTCAATATCCTGAACAAAACATCTTCCCTGATTTTTGGAAGCCTGTAAATAATGTACGACCGGGCTGAAGAGAGACTTGCAGGACTTGCATGGTAGGTCTTATTCATATTGACATAGACATTTCCACCCTGCCTGGTCATATTTATAATCCTGATATCGTATGGGGATTCGCCTGAAAAAATCGCAACTATTGTTTAATTGCTGAAATTTATCTTTGGAGGAATTGGCTTTTTATCTCCGAGATATCTTGTATGTTTTTGCCATACAACCTCCCATTCTTTCCAGTCGTTGATGGCAACAAAGGTCTGATTTTCATACCCGCTAAAGTTACCGACAGCAATGATATTTGGATAGATATCTTCGCCTTTTTCTGGAATTATCTCTATGCTTTTCAGCCGTTCAGTGACCCCATCTTGAAGCGTTATTATAATCCTTTCTTCATTAAGACCACGTTTTGGATAAGCGCTAATCGTATAAGTAAGACCTTTCAAAATGTAATCCCTGAAATAGTAATCTTCTCCAACCTCCCTCATGCTGATATCGTCTTTCAGGAAAGGATGATCCTGATAAATTGTATCCATCACCGTGCGGAGCGGCTGGTACCATCGTGTCGAATTAAGATAAAATACGAGATCAGTAGTAGAATTCTCAACCTCAATTGTTATGTTTCCCAACAAATTAATTTTCTTTCCCGGAGCCAAATCAATAGGTTCCTTATTTTTGAGTTCAATCATCCCGTTTTTGGCCGAGGTCACTTCCATGATGCCGAAGATATCGCCTTCTTTTATTTCAATTGCCTGCGTTGAAATGAGCCAGATATATTTTAAATCTGCTCCGTCAGCATCTGGTAATGGATAAATACGCTGAAAATATGTAACAAAAGTAGGAATGCTGTCGTTTATTTTTGACCGATAGCTCCACACATCCTTTGGACCTATGATTATATCTTCAAGTTTGTTATTATCTTTATAAAGCACAAACCATCCTTGTTTTTCTGGAACCATTGAATCTATCGATTGTGCAACAACTCTGTATCCCTCCCCCAAACCCCAGGATTCTCCTATTCGCATGACTTTTGCATCCGAAGCATTTTGTTCTAAGATTATTCTTGCAATCCTGTTCCCATCCAGCAGTACGTATTTTTCCCCCAACCATCCGATTGCATTATAAAAGCCCGCCGTGCTTTCGGGAGCATTGCCTGTATGCCTGTAAACCTGAAAATTTACAGGTACAGGTACTGTTGTGTATATCAGGTTATGTTTTTCGATTACCCTGTAACTGTTGTTCAATAAACTTTGATTAATAACAAGAGTCTCGCTGGAAACATTTGTTTCTGAATCACCCCAGAAACCGAGGAAATTCCGGGCATTCCAATATTTAATGAAAATCCCGGATGATTCATTAAAAGCTTGACTTAAGGTATTTCCTGGAGGAGAAGGCGTTATGATTCGCAAGTGAATTCCAGCGGATTCTTCTTCAGGAATAATCAGTTTCCCCTTCCCATTCCAGACAGTAGTTGCATAAAATACGGCCTTCCCGACGTATTTATTGACTATTATGGTTCCTCCGAAGTCTCCCGCAGGATAGGAATAAACGTAGTTCCCCCCCTGAAATATTACCTTTTGCCTCTCCACGGATTTACTTCCGTAAGTGTCTTTTTTCATTTCCTCTTCCATTACAGCGATGCTTTGTTCTAAAGAAAGTTCTTCACCGACCGGGAAGCTGAATTCATAAGACATCTTTATGTCAAGAGTCAGGTAATCGAACCTGAAAATTGCTATTTTTATTTCGGCTTCCTTTTCTGGAATAGAGGATAACATGACAATCCATTCTGCGGAAGAGGGATCGAATACTCCAACAGTATAGGGATGGACAAAAACTATCGCCGAATAAGATCTTTCTGAAGTAACATACCTCGCCTCATCCGAGCGATTGATTTTCTCCCACAAAATTGAAGACTGATTCCTGTCATTTTCAAAACCTGGAAGGGAGTAATAATAAATATTTTTTTCAGGAATTTTATTTTCACTTTCTTTTACGCATCCGCCGATTAAAACAATTACTATAATGGAGAGAATAATAGTTATTTTTCCATAGTTGCTTACTTTGTTTGTCAAGATTCAGCCCCCGCTTCATTTAGGATTTCTTGCCATGAAACTATGTTTTGGTAATATAAATATTGCTAAAAAAATTCTGGTCATAGACCATATCATGGTATCATCTCATTCCCATTCTTTTACCAAAAACCTGCTTTAAGAACTGGGAGAGAATAGCAAGCAGCAGCGGGATCGGTTCATAGCTTTTACGCATTTTTACACCATTCCTCTGAACATCCATTCTGTAATATATTTTCTGTGAAAGCCATCTACACATATAACTCATAAAAGATTTTCTTAAACTACGAATGGATTCGTAGTTATAGAAATCTCTTTTAACATCCATGACAATTAATAATATAAATGCAAGAAAATGAGAAAGATCCGGGCGATGAAAAACTCCTTATTCTCCCGCTGGGAGAGGAATCCAGGAAAATAACGCAGGTAATATCAAACGATACTGCACGGCGGATAATCGAACTCCTTGCCGATGCACCGCTCTCGGCATCTGATATCGCTGAACGTTTGCAGGCTCCGCTAACAACTATTGTTTATAACCTTGAGAACCTTGAGAATGTGGGACTTGTCAAGGTTGAGAGGATAAAATACAGCGAAAAAGGGCGCGAAGTCAAGATTTTTGGGCCTGTTAGGAAGCTCATCGTGGTCGTGCCTGATAAGACGGATAAGAGATCCGTCGCAGATTTACTCAGGAAATACCTGGGCGTGATACTTGCAGCAGTGCTTGCGTCAAGCCTTATAGAATTTTTCACGAAAAAAGCAGGCAAAAGCATGTTCGACCTGGGTGATTCTACCGGCGTTCTCGTCCAGAAATCGAGCATACCTGCACCGGTGAATACACAGGCGCCCTCAGCAGTGTTGAATGAAACTGCAAGAAGTGGTGAACACTACAAGGGATTTGTACCATCCCCGACTTCTGTGCCCGTAACTATTGATTCGAGCTCTGCAAATATTTCCGCCGCAGTTACGTCTACTCCCGCACCGGTAACTCCGGCGGCAATGCCAGTTAATGATACTTTTAACATCACAGGCGGCGCTTCTTCCCCATTGCAGCCGCAGGTTCTTGAGAAAAGCGCTTCAAGCACCGCTGTCTCTGACATTCTCACAAGGGTTTCAGACTTTGTTGTATCACATCCCGGTATCGTTTTCCTGCTCGGGTGCCTGTTCGTCATAGTACTGTTTATTATCCTGGACTACCGGGGAAAAAAGAAAGCCGGTTAAGCTGAAAAATATTTTAATTTAAATCAAATCATTTTCAGGCGAAGCTCACTTTTCTTTTTCTCAAGGAAATTATAAACCGGGCCGTGGGTCGAACCCTCAAGGAGCATATCAATGCCGGCTCTTGCTATAGCATTTTGTTCGGGATAACCGATCAGGCATATGGTTTTTCCGTAAACGGAAATGCGCGAACCTGTAAGGTTCTCAAAAATTTCGCGGGTCTTACCTGCCTTTCCGATCAACCTTCCTTTTATTCTCTGGAGATCTTTTTCAGTCCTTGCGATGCTTGACAGGTCGATCGTTTCAAAAATAAGAAGATCATCGTCAAATAATTTGAGCGCTTTTTCAGGACTGAAACCCCGGGCGATAGCATGGACCACCTCTCTTGCGCGCATGCCTTTGACCGGGTCTTTCGGATCCATTATTTCAACATCACCGTTCTGGCTGTCAATATTAAGCACGGCTGTCGATTTCTCTTCAATAAGTTCTTTGGTACTGCCTTTCGGCCCAACTAAAACTGCAATTCTCTCAAGTGGAATTTTAATATGTTCTGTCATTTTCTTCCCTCTTTTACAATCGAAATCAATTCATCCTCATTTATCAGGATATTATATTTCTTAAAGAACTGGACAATATTTGTTACATCCCGCTGCAGGTACGCCTCGGCATGAAAGTGGTCTATGGTCACGGATTGGCCCATATCGATTATCACAGGCTCCATATCGTTCATATTGACCATAATATTATATTCGCTCAGGTCAGCATGGATTAATTTTGCCTTTGAATACAGCAGGTTCATATACTCTATAATCTTGTTAAAAATATGTTTTGCTTCTTCTTCTGATAGTTTCACGTCTTTTAATTGGGGCATGGGGATGCCGTCTTTTCCAATGAATTCCATCAACAGGATATTTCTTTTAACAACATATGGCTTTGGCACCCTGACCCCGGCTTCTTCTGCCCTTTTCAGGTTCTTGAATTCTTTTTTTGCCCATGCAATAACAAGGTCTTTCCTGCTTTGCTTGATCCCGATAAAGCGGGGGTCGCCAATAATATATTCCTTCATCGCATTGAAATTCGCAGTGGAAATGAGATATATTTTCACTGCGATCTCCGATATTTCATCTTTTTTTGTTATCGCATGGAATACGTTCGCTTCTTTTCCTGTGCTGACCGAACCCCCGAAAGCGTCGATATAACCTTTCCTTGCAAGCTCATAAAGAGCCATTAAAGTCGCGTCGTCAAAAACATCGGCAAATGCTGCCCTCTGACTTGAATCCTTGATCCGCATACGGAATTCATCGACCCGCTCGTCCATGCGGCGAAGTTTCTTGTCACTCACCATACTCTTGATCTAACTTTTTAAAAATCCTTTACGCTCGAGCCAATTGACCTGGGGGCCGCTATACTTCCACACTATATCAGCTTTTTCATTCTGAAAAGACCACGGAACCACAATAATAACGTCACCTTCCATGATCCATATCCTTTTCTTGATTTTACCGGGAATGCGAGCAAGCCTTACCACGCCATCCATGCACCTGACCCTTATTTTATTAGCCCCTAACAGGCTTTCTACAATCCCCAGTACCTCGTTCGCACTTTTCTGTGGAATGCGAACCCTTGTAAATTCTTCAGGTTGAGGATTTTTATTTGCTCGCTGTTTCAGTATAACACCTCTTGATTCATGATTCATATTGTCCCTGCTGTATGTAAAGGTTACTGATATTTTAGAAAATATCACAAAAAACATACGATACCTATTTCAGAAATAATTGTCATGAAGTCATTGCCAACCATATATGAAAATCTCAATTCTTGGTCTTGAAGGAACTGCATGGAATTTGAGCGCAGCCATTGTCGATGAAAATGACGTAATAGCTGAAACCACAGCCACATATACACCGGTATCCGGGGGCATCCATCCGCGTGAAGCGGCCCAGCATCATGCAAACCATATCACGGGCGTTGTCAGGCAAACCCTGGAAAAGGGTGGTAAAAATATAAACGCAGTGGCTTTTTCCATAGGTCCGGGTCTTGGGCCGTGCCTTCGCACGGTAGCAACGGCGGCAAGGGCTCTTGCATTATCTCTTGAGGTGCCGCTCATCGGGGTCAACCACTGCATAGCCCATATAGAAGTAGGACGATGGAAGACGCCGGCAAAAGATCCTGTCACCCTGTATGTAAGCGGCGCAAATTCCCAGGTTCTTGCGTACAGGAAAGGACATTACAGGGTATTTGGCGAAACGCTTGATATAGGGATAGGGAACGCTCTTGACAAGTTTGCAAGGTCAGTGGGACTTTCACATCCGGGAGGGCCGAAAGTGGAGGAACTTGCCAGGAAGGCAAAACAATATGTGCCCTTGCCTTATACTGTAAAAGGCATGGATTTCTCTTTTTCAGGACTGACCACTGCTGCGCAGGAGTCATTAAAAAGAGCCGCCCTGCCTGATGTTTGCCACTCGTTTCAGGAAACAGCATTTGCGATGCTGGCTGAAGTAACGGAGCGGGCAGTTGCCCATACGGGGAAGAACGAAGTCCTTCTTGCAGGAGGCGTGGGAGCAAATTTGCGGCTCCGTGAGATGCTTGCAATCATGTGTGAAGACAGGGGGGTAGAGTTCTATGTCCCTGAGAAGCGGTTTATGGGAGACAATGGCGCCATGATAGCATATCTTGGCCTTTTGATGTATAAATCAGGACACAGTATCCCTGTTTCGGATTCACGGGTCAATCCCGGTTTCAGGCCCGATGATGCGGTGGTCACATGGCGATAGGCGGCAGTGCAACGATATTTGCAAGCGGCGCTGAAGCCGTGATAACACTTGAAGGATATACGATAATTAAGACAAGGATACAAAAAAGATACAGGCTGAAGGAAATAGACGAGACTTTGCGCACCGCAAGAACCAAAGCAGAAGCCAGGTTGATGTCCGAGGCGCGAAGATGCGGTGTCCCGACCCCGATAATAAAAGATGTCACTGAATTTGAAATAAAAATGGAATATATCAACGGAACAGCCCTGAAAAACATGATCAATCCGTTGCTTGCCAGGCAGGCAGGTGAACTGATAGGGCGGCTGCACACCTGCGGGATCGTGCACGGAGATCTTACGACCTCGAACATCTTATTTAAAGACGGTAAACTGTATCTCATCGACTTTGGCCTTGCATATCTTGATAAGACCGTTGAGGCAAGAGGTGTTGATATACATGTGCTTTTCCAGACATTCGAGAGCACTCATGAAAACCACGACGAACTTATAGAAGCTTTTAAGGACGGATATTCCAAGACTTTCAGGAATGCCTGCGAAGTTCTGGAAAGAGTAAAGGAAATCGAATCAAGGGGAAGATATGCTTAATATCAAATAACCCTGTATATTTCCGTTGCCCCCCTGTATACAAGTTCAAAATTAGAGGTATTTGCAAATTTTTTCATACCTGGTGGATTGTATTTTTTTATTTCTGTTTCACCGACAGCCACATAGGAAACGTTGTATTTTTTCAACAATCCTGAAGCTTCGCTATAATCATCTGTATTGTAGATTCTATCGACATCACTTGTCCGCTGCGAGATCTCTGCCCAGTTGTTTCGCCATACGATCTCATGCCCCACCCAGCCAATAACAGTAGGCAACCCTGTGTAAGCCGAGAGACGCGATGTATCCTCGTAACTTTCACCCGGCGCTTCAAGTATCACAGGGGTACCATTGATATTCTTGTTGAGCCAGAAAATTGCATCATAGGTGCCGTAATTGGACTTTTTCATAAAAGCCAGGCCATCAAGATGCGGGCTGCTGCTGAACCTTTCAGCTTTTGCATACGTGCCTGTATATATGTAAATGGAATTGAGCACGATAAGAATAGAGAGAATTACCATTACTGTATTTTTCATGCTGTACTTTTTTTTATACAGGTCAAAAAAAGCATAAGCGCATGCCAGGCTCCAGAGTATCCATACCTGGATATAGAATTTAAATACGGTATTCATCCTTTCCCACTCGCCGCCAAGCAGGTCATCAAGGAAGAACATTTCACAAAACACGAGGATGCCAAGACCCAGGAGTATCAGCGACGATACAAAAAGCCTGTTCGTGTCATTATTCTTATAAAAAAAATACATATTTACACAACAAAAAAAAGCAAGAGGAACAAATATTGAAAGGGTCTGGAAGTTGGGGACGAAATAAAGCGAGATGCTCGATAAAGCCAGCAAAACCAGTATCATTTTTTTATTCTTTAATTCGGGCATGTTAATCAGCATGAATGAGAATATCAAAAATAAAAACAGGTTATATACCACTAAAAAGTTAATCAATGCCGTTCTTTCCACGACAGGTTTTATGCCCTGGATGCTTGATGATTTAAAGTCGATGATAAAAAGAAGGAACATCAAAAACCCAAGCAATAATATTGAAAAACCAGTGCCAAGGCTTCTTAACAGGCCGAAGAGTCTTGAAGCTCCGGCAGATACAGGTTTTGACCCTGTCATATACTTAATTACGATGACCAGGACAAAAAATGCCGCATAGGTAAAATAATCCCATGAGTTGATCGCAAAAAGGGATCCTATGCCAAGACCCAGGAAAATAACTGCGATCGGGGAGATTTTTTTTGCAGAGTAAAAATCAAGGATCAATGTTATCACAAGGAGTACGAATGGAATGGCGATCACATGGGCATGAAGGTCCCCGAATATGAAACTAAAATATGGGAATTCGTTGATCGTATAGGGGATTACCCTTGATGGCCCCCAGTAGTCTATGATATCGGGTACACTGCCCCACGGGCTTTGCGATATGCCCAGTATATGGGCCGATAGTACGGCAGCCGGAAAAAGGTTTCCGGCAAAAACAAGCATGAATACCGCAAAAATGCCTGCTTTTTTGCTGCGCGTGAGATTATACCCGATCCCAAAGGCAGCGCTTGCTGCGAGGGCCGGTAGAAGGGACATTCCTATATTATATGCTATATATGCCGGAGTTCCTGCAAGTTTCGTAATTGTGGCAATGGCAAATGTCCCGAAATAATAATACATGGTCACTTTGAAACCTGAAAGCCATGCATCATGTGGCGGGAAAGAGCTGCTTCTTAAGATCTCATTTATATGCATGAAATCGTTCACTTTCTCACCGCCATGTATCTCAGGATTATATGACCTTATTACCAGGAAAAGCAGGAATACAAGGCCAAATATAATTTCGTTCCGCAGGAAGAGGCCCCTGTCTGTACAGGTCCCTGACTTGAGATAGACATAGCCTGAGAAAATGCATAATAGCAAAAGGGCGAGAAAAATCTCGAACCTGCTGTAACCGATGGCGTATGAGAGGATCCATGATATATACGAAAACATGAGGATGCCAAGTATCTTTGAAACCGAATAACCGCGGTCGGGCAGGTTTCGGCAGACAGAACCAGTAATGGGAAGTGAAATGATGCCGAGGAACAACACAAAAAGGTACCAAGTCGCTACATACAGTATTTCACCCATTTTTCATCCTCAACCGAAATGTTCCTGATTTATTCCCGAAGGAATTCCAACCACAATCTGAATATCTGGGAACCCATCCCGAACACGTCCTTCACTAAATTAACTTTTGTGGTACCGCCGTGTTTCCATTCAACCGGGAATTCCTTTACCCTGTAGCCTGCGCGCTGCGCGCGGACGAATAATTCCGTATCCCAGAACCAGTGTGTGTCTTTTACCGTATCCATTATCTCAAAAAGTGAGGAGCGCTTAAAGGATTTGAAACCGCACTGGTGGTCATAGAGTCTTGAACCCAGCATCGTTCTTGTCAGGAAATTAAAACCCTTGCTTGCAAACCCCCTCTTAAAGGGTCTTTTGACGTTGCTTTCAGGAAGCATTCGCGAACCTGTGGCAAAATCGTAACTGTCGCGTATGGATTGGACCAGTTCCCTTAAATGCTTCATGTCAGTGGCCAGGTCAACGTCAATATACCCGAGGATTTCCCCTTTTGAAGACGAAAACGCACGTTTGAGAGCGCGCCCCCTTCCCAGCCTTTCATCTGAATGCAGGTGCACAACGAAATCATATTTATTCGCAAGGGCTTGGCTTATTTTATCGGTGCCGTCTTTGCTTCCGTCCTCGGCGATTATTATCTCAAATGAAGGGGTTATCCCGCGAAGGGCCGCCGCCGTCCTTTCCACTGTGCTTTCTATCCGGGCTGCTTCGTTGTAAGCGGGAAGGACGATCGAGACTTCGGTTATTTTAATGCCTCCATACCGTTTCTTTTTGACTGCATGAAATATAAGCTTATGTTTTTGGGGGTGCAGTCCATCTTCGATAACATTTATACCTCTTTTATTACATTAAAACATAGGGCTAAAAATGGAAATCGTGTTCAAAGGCAACGAAATAATATTAAGTAAAGAGCCTTCGCCGCTTGATAATTTCGTAATGGATTTTGTAAAAATACTCAGGAACCATAATATAAAACACGTAATTATTTCAGGATACGTTGCAAATCTCTTTGGCCAGAATAGAACGAACGAAGAGGTAAATATTCTGATCCAGCACATCACGTTTGAAAAATTCCTGAAATTCTGGCTGGAATTCGAAAAAGAATATGAATGCCTGAATACGGTTGACCCGATTGATGCCTATAACGCTTTCCTGGTAAATCACCATGCTATCGCTATTGCACGAAAGAACAGTCCTGCCCCAAACATCAAACTAAAGTTCATTAAAAATGAACATGAAAGATTCACATTGAAATATCGGAAAACTGTAAGAATTGATGATAAAATCCTGTTTATTTCCCCTCTTGAAACATTGATATTAAACAGTCTAATCAGTGGTTCCGAAAAAGATATCGAGGATGCGAGATTTCTATTCAAATTGTTTAAAAACGAACTTAACCTGGAATTGATGGAAAGGTTCAGGTCTGAATTAAACATCCCGGCAGAGAGCGTTGATAAATATTTGGGTAAAGTAAATTAATCTGTTATTTGCAGCTCATTCCAGGAAAACTATTAATAGTTTGAAGAAAGTCAAACCCAACGAACTTTATGGCTTTTCACGTGATGCTGATCCCTACTCTGGGATGTCCTTCCAAGTGCAGTTATTGCTGGAGTTCAGATGAAAAATCCCCTGTAATGAATATCGAAATCATTAAAGATGTCGTAAAATGGCTCAGGGATTTCAGGGATGATCCTGTCACCTTTACTTTCCACGGCGGGGAGCCACTCCTTGCAGGCGCGGATTTCTACAGGGAAGCGCTGCCTTTGCTGGCTGAGGGGTTAAGTCATATGAAGCCGGCTTTTGCCCTTCAGACCAATCTCTGGAAAATGACGCCTGAACTGGCCGCTATCCTTGCTGAGTATGATATTCCCATCGGTTCCAGCCTGGATGGGCCGGAGGAGCTTACCGACTTCCAGAGAGGAAAAGGATACTACAAAAAGACATTGCGCGGCTATGAAATTGCCAGGGATGCAGGTCTTAAGGTGAGCTTTATCTGCACCTTTACCTCCCATTCAATAAAGTACAAAGAAGATATTTTCAATTTTTTCCTGGAGAATGGCCTGAATCTTAAATTACACCCCGCACTGCCATCAATACGTTCAGAAAATCCCGGTAAATGGGCACTTGCCCCGGAAGAGTACGGGGAATTGTTGATTTACCTCCTGGATAAATACCTGGAAAACATGGGCAGGATCGAAATAATGAATATAGATCACCTGTGCAAATGTGTGTTCACTAACAGGGGCACAGTATGCACCTTCGTGGATTGCATGGGGGATACATTTGCCGTGGGGCCCGACGGGAGCATTTATCCATGCTATCGTTTCGTGGGCTTGCCGGAATATGTGATGGGCAACGTTCGTGACAATCCGGGCAGGGAAGATCTTGCCCGATCTGACGCATGGAAACTTATGTTCCAGTTCAAGGAATACGTGGACCAAAATTGCAGTGAATGCAAATACATCAAATTCTGCCGTGGCGGATGCCCATACAATGCAATGGCGCCTACCGATTGTAAAATAAAAGGCGTCGATCCTCACTGTATTGCCTATAAGAGGATATTTAAAGAAATAACTGACAGGTGGGAGAAGGAGTTCCTGGGGTCTGGGATGGAAATGTTCACCCTTCAGGGCGGGCTCAAGAAGGATTCAAAGCCTGGAATTATGTCCCTGATGCTCAAACGACTTTAAAGCCGGTGATATCGTTGTGAATCTTTTTTATTATTGGTCTTACTTGAAGTATTTATAGACGTTTTGACATTTATCAAAATAGCCATGTCCCCTATAATTCGTACTGCTCCACGATATGACATGCTGTTCAATGAAGGTGTTCTTAATGGAACACTTCTTATAGGACCGGATCCGTTAGGGGCGAATTTTGATTATCAGGTTTTCCTTGAGGCACGAAGAAAAATGAGATTGATCGGCCTCCAGATGACTGGCAGTGAACGGGGCCTTGAGGAATACCAGAAAATATTCAGTTTCAATGGCAATAGCATAAAAGCACGGATACGGCTTGTTATGGGGAGAAATTATCAGGGCGACCTGCGGGAATTGTGGCGCGAGACTCTTACATATGAGGATTTAATATATCTTAAAACCCATGCCGGATATGGCACGCATATTAGTTTGAGTGATAATGTCAGTTATTTTACAGAGGCCATGAAAGAGGGGTATGACCAGCCGCGCAAAAAACCATACAGGTTGTTCTATCTTGATTGCTGCAAGAGCGAGAAGTATTATAAGGAGGTTTTGCGTGGTTATACGGGCGACGGCACAGATCTTATACTCCATAAATGGTTCTGCGATTACCAGATAGTAGGACCAGTGATAGTGCTTATTGATGAACTGATGAATGGATCGGACTTTGAAACGATAGTTTCGAAAATGAACGATGAATATGGCATCCCGCATTTTGATGTGGATGACGAACCGGAAGATTTGAGCCTGGACAGGAAAATGATCACATATTCCATAAGCGATGTTTTGTGATAATTTTGCGGAGGAAAAAATATGGAAATAAGATTCTTGAAGAAACCCGAAATGACAAAACCCCGTATGTTAGTGGGTCTTCCGGGAATGGGCATGGTCGCCAAAAATACTGTTAACTATTTTATGGAATTCCTGAAGCCTGAATTGTTCGCAGATATCCCGATGCCTTACCTTTCACCTTCTATGGTTTTTTTTGAAAAAGGCTTGCTGGCACCATTTGACAGGGAAATAAGTCCCTTTAAATTCTACTACTCGCAGAAAGAGAATTTAATATTGTTCCTTGGTGACATCCAATTTGGCTATTCTGCGAAGGATAATGAACTCGCCGAGAAAATAGTTGAAGCTGCGAAGCTATGCGGGGTTGAAATTATTTATACTGTAATTGCAACACATATACAAAAATATGTTGAAAATCCGGAAGTATTCGGGGTTGCGACCTCGCCTGGACTTCTGCAATTTTTAGAGGGGCAGGGGGTGAGGATCGCAGAAGGCAGCCTTCAGATCAGCGGGGTCAACGGGCTTGTGGTCGAATATGCATTGCGAAAAGGGATAAATGGAATAGCCCTGCTCAGCGAGACTGCTTTTCCTGAGGCTGTGGATATAAAAGCTTGTCACTCCGGAATAAGAAAAGTTTCCGAGCTTCTTGGTATTGATATTGATATGAGCAGGATTGAAATTGAAGCTAATAAGTTTGATGAGGGTTTTAAGAAGTATTTGAAAGATATCCAGGAAAAGAAGAGAAAGGAAGAGGACCTGGGGTATATAGGCTGAAAGTGCGATGTGTTAAGAAGCGGGGAAAAATTGGGGGTGCAAGGAGTGTAACATAATTTGTTTTGGAAAATTGATATTATGCTCACCATAAGTATTATAATAATAAAAAACCAATATAGAAAATAAGACTTAGGAGGTTTAAAGCCATGGAAACGGATATCAGGATAAAAAGCACAGTTTTAATATCTGTGGCGTTCGTTTTTTTCTACCTCGGAGATATCATTACAACTTTTCTGGTACTGGAGAACGGCGGTCATGAATTGAACCGGTTTATGGCTGCTATCGGCTTTGGTGGATTTGTTATTTTTAAGACATTCCTGATACTGATTTTCGGTCTGATGGTCTATTATCTTGACAGGTTCAAATTCTACAGGGAATCCGGGATCATAATAGGGATGGTCCTGATGTCAGGGCTGCTTGCCACTTTATTCAATATGGGTTTTTTTAGTTTCAGTGGATGATATAAAAGATTGATTATTCTTTTCCAGCTATTTAAACACTTTAAACTGTACAAAGTACCCCTATAACAAAATTTATAAACTTTGAGGTCTTTGGCAGTTTTTTTAAGAGGCACCAGGCAAGCTACGACGCGTGCCTTCACTCTTTGTAATATCTCATCCAAGTTACATGTATATTATAATAGTTATAGTAGTAATCATTATTATAGTAATAATTTATATTTTTTAGTGTAGATAAATTTATAAGTATATACGCTGTATAAATATTGTTTCTATCTTGCCTTCCGAGGGGATAGGTAGAGATGATATGAATGGAGGAAATTAGATGAAGAATATAAAAAATGAAGAAGCAGTGTCGCCAGTCATCGGTGTAATCCTGATGGTAGTGATAACTGTAATTGTGGCAGCCATCCTGGCTGTGTTCGCATTTGGAATAGGAGCACCACAGAAAGCACCAGAGGCACAGTTGAGATTTATAGCTACAAATGTAACAAGCTCAACCGGATTATGCTGTACTGATAATCTCAACATCACTAATAGCGGCGGAGATTCGCTAATATTGAGAGAATTGACAATCCAAGTTACAAAAGCATCTGATGGTACAACTATATCTGGTCCATTAAATATGAGTGCTTGGGTAACATCAGGTAGTACAGACTATCTAGCACCTGGTAGGAATGTTGGCGGATCTTATACCGGTTCGAATACAGGCCTTACAGGCGATATAGTAAGAGTACAAATAGTTCACGTTCCGACAGGCCAGTTAATAGTTGACAACAGAGTAACAGTTCAGGGATCTTAATTAGCTCCCTTTTTCTTTTTACAGGGGCATTTCCAAAACATTCTGCCTTCGGACGTTCAAAATCCGGGGCAATTTCTTTTTTAGTTCCAGACATTTCTAAAATAAATTGCCTTTTTTTCTATCGTGCCGCCGCATTCCCCAATTGAAAATACAAAAAAGAGCACGCTGCGGCATGTCCGGACACATGGACCTGTTAGCCGGCGAACATTTCCGGCGGAAGGATACGACCGCGCGGCAATCTCAGATCATTGAAGATATTTAAACACCGAAAGGGCAGGCCAAAATCCGGGCATGGTTTATTTACGCGCTGATCATTTCATTCATTTCCTTGACCATTCCGTAGGCGTGCCAGGCAAAAATTACACTGATATTGAAAAGGGAAGAACCTAATGCCAGTTCAAAGGATCCAAACTTATAAAATATACCATTAATTTTAGAAATGTAATCAGTTAGAAATACCAAAGTCAAAGAAAAGGCGAGAATCAGATTGTAAATAACAAGCGCTGCGCCCAGCCATTCCCCCACATACAAATAACCAAGTCCCCAAAAGGAAAAATTCAGCACGGCTGCTACAACTGGATTTTTTTTGCTTTCATTCATACGGTTCCTCGAAGTTATTTTATTTCAATGAATGTTTTATATATAAATCAATTTGTGAAACGTGTGTGAATTCTGCCTGTAGTCCCATACACATGCAGATAATCACCACAATTATTATAAATATTATTACAAAGTATTAAATAACTTGAAGACATATATTATAAATGAGCGGGAAGGTGAACCTACATTTTTAACCCACCATAATCCCCATTCTCCAACCCGCTCAATATCTCACCAGTGACAGCATTCGCAGGTAGAAAAAAGGTATCCATTTCGAAAATCATCCTTCTCTGTCGCATTTCAAATAATGGTATACAGCCTTTGAAATTGCCTCTTTGATTGAGGATTCAAGCGTTTTCTTTTTCAATGCGATTACATCTTCCGCCGGAAGAACTGACTGGACATAAACTTTAATAAAAAAAATTTACATGCTCATTAAGTTTAAATAGAAGAATGACCTTCTATTGGGGGACATGGTGGATGAAAAAACGGCTTTCACGATCGCAAGATGCGGTATTGCCTGTGAAGTATGTCGGCATTTTATTGATCAGAAGTGCCTTGGCTGTGAAAAAGAAAATAAAATAGAAAACATATGTCTTATTTTTAATTGCGCCGAAGAAAGGCAGATCAAATATTGTCTTCAATGCACAGAGTTTCCCTGTAAATTGATGTGTCTGTCAAAAGCCTACTGTCCGATATTTAATAGAATTAAAAATATTAAACATTCCCGCGAAATCCTGGCCACTTGTGAAATGAAATAATAAGATTTTATTTGTATTTTCTATAATGTGAGTCTTGCTTTGAGAACGGATTATTGTGCCTATCCGGAACCATCAATTTGAACCATTTGTATTCAGATGCTACAATTCCCACCATTACCACGAGTTGTGCTGTCCCTTTAATGAGTTCTGAAATGTTCTCCTCCAGGAAGGGCATGAACATATCTGCAAACGGCATTGAAGCATTGATAAAGAATATAATAAACAGTAGTTTCCAATTATCCTTCAAAAATGATTCACTCAGGAAAGCTCGCGCTCCCAAAAATTCGCTGCCCTTTTTTTTCTCCCACGTATAGGCCGTATATATAATAAGATAAGCTCCCAAAAGTGCAAGTAGTGCATATATCATGCTGATTAATTTTGAAATGATCTCTGGAAGTAACATCTTCGAAATAAAGAATGATTGTATTCCATATAAACAGAAGTGTGAAAAAAGTGTGAAACCGAAAAAATATTATTTCCTGCGGAAGAACAGCACCAGTAACATTACAGTGACTACAGGCAGTCCTATCCACTGGAATTCGGGGATCGAATTCGGGGATGGTGTCGTGATTACGGGAATAACTGTTGGTGTTATCCCGGGCGTGGTCGCCGTTGGACTTGTCGCGGGTCCGCTGGTTGGCACAGGCTCGGTCGGCGCCGGTGTAGTGGTTGCAGGTGTGGTTTCCGGATTTGAGGCTCCCTGCGCTGCAAGGAATCCCACGCTTCCTCCTGAACCTCCGCGCATCACGCATGCCGGCACTGGCAGCTCGAACTTCTCGCCGTCATCCACGACGATCGTCAGCGTTCCTTTCTCGAACGGGATGGCAAGATCCTTGGTCTTATTCTGGAGGGGCTGAAGTTCTATTATATCCCCCATGGGGTAAACCGTGAGGATTCTAATATCACTTCCCTTATTTTTCATGTGCAGGTCGACTTCGAATCCTCCCGCTGTCGTATTTGTGCAGCTCTGGATCTCAACGGATACAGGCCCTTGCGCTGCCTCGGGGGCTACCGTCTGCGTCGGTTGCGGAGTCTGGGCCGCCGACAGGGACGTCTGGATCGATTGCGGCCCACTATCGGATTTGCCCTTTTGTGATAATCCTAATGAAAATATAATTCCGGCTAATACTATAATAAGTAAAATTATCACTCGTATTTTTTTCATATCCATAATTACTTATTATTAGATATTAACCTATATAAATTTATTGCTGTTAAAAAATTTAAATAATGATGCTTATTATAATGAGGATGAGTCCGGTATCAACGCTCTATTCATCCTTTCAAATAACTGATCTTACCCGATGACATTCCTGATTTTTCCGATTCCGGGAATAATTCTTTCTGGCATGATCTTATTAATTCATTCAAGTTCCTGAGTTCTACTTTTGCTTTTTCGTTATTTTCTACGGCAGTTTCCGCATATATCTCGATATCGCCGATTTTCTTTTTGATTCCTATGTTTATCATTCAACCACTCCGCTTTTATATTACCACGATCTGCATCTCAGGCCCGGAATGCGACTGAAATGATCATCTCTGGTCAGGAGCTCTTCATTATTTGCCATGACAATCCCTGCTATAAGAAGGTCCTCGATGTCCAGAGTTCTTCCTAAATTCTTTAACTTTGCATGGATATTGGCGGTTTTCACAGAACGTTCTGCTCCGAAATAAAGTTCAAATATGTTTACTGTAGTTGTTTTAGGATGTTCAATCATGTCCAGTATTGCTTCTGGATTGCGTTTGTCTCTGAGGACGTCTATTAAAAAATTGGTGTCAAGTACCGTCACAGTTTCAGCCTCTTTGACCTTGTACTCATGGAGTGCCTTACTTCCAGTGCTGCTTTTTCGAAATCATCAAACTCTTTACCTGCCATCACGCCGACGAAGTCACGAAGTTTTTTCTTTCTGAGAGGTTGAGTGATACGCTTTATGAGTTCAGTGAAGCTTTCCCCTTCTTTTTTAAGCTCAGAAAGTGCTTCATATGCTTCTTCCGAAATTGTGAGTGTTTTGTGTGGCATATATTTAAGTGTATTCTTATGTGTATTTATAATTTCTTATTTCCTGTATCCAGTATTGACGATGGTTACACCAATCATCGAACACGGATTCCGGCTTCATCGGTGGGATACCCGTTGATGATCTCCTGGAATTCGGGGCAGTCCTTGCATAGCGTGGCGTCGGGGTTGATGAAGTAGAGGTAGTTCACATATTCTGGAACGAAGCGGGCCCTTGAAAAAATGGTTTCAGGGAATGATTTTATCTATAATAATATCGATAACTGTTTTTAAGTCCATATTAGGAGATGCAAATACTCCTTTTTCGCTGTGCATGTGATGGGGGAAAGTATCAATTTCCTTATAATGTGGCACATTATCCCACCGTGTTATCATTTCGCCATTTTCAAATTGCCATTGATATTTATATTTAATGCGATTTGCTTCGTTATCCTTAATTTCCACATATTCTATAAAATATAGAACTGAACCATCAACTAATTCCAGCCTGCCTTTTAAATAGCCGATATGCACATCTATTTCGTCAAACTCTGTAGAAAAATTAGTAATTATAGGACAATCTTTGATAACATCTTCAATTTGAGAGTAATACTCTCGAAACTTCATAAACTAATCCCTGATAATATCTCCAGCTTTTTATTCCAGATATCAAGACCTTTTTTTGCAGCATACCAGTCAAAAAAGTCATCTCGATCGTCCAATTTTCCGGAGTCGAACTTTTTAATGAAGATTTCAGAACTAAATCCATATTTTTTTTCAAAATTTTGACATGTATTGGCGTATTTGGCCTTTTTATGCTTTGCGATCCTCTCATCAAGAGCTAAAGCTGAGCGTATTACGTTGCTTACTTCCTGTAATGAAAAATCCTTTTTGACGTTAACTGTTAAGGGCATAATTATTTCTCACGCTTAATATTGATATAACCTGTGCTTATAAATAACCATTGTCTTATTCGGCGCAAATATAATTGCGTTACGGATTTAGGAACTATCAAATAAGATTAATTTTCAACACTTCCGCATACAGCGCAGCGGCCGTTGAACACGGATTCCACGGACGCGGATTTTTTCATCCGGGCAGAACCTGTGCCTGGGCAGCCTACTTATACCAGAGCACCATACGCAACTCCCTCAGGTATTCGGTGCTGATGGTCTTGAGATGGAATAGCTTGTTCACGGTCGCGGCTTCATCAGTGGGATATCCGTTGATTATCTCCTGGAATTCGGGGCAGTCCAGGCACAGCGTGCCGTCGGGATTGATGAGGTAGAGGTTGTAGTTCACGTATTCCGGAACGAACCTGTCCATGTAGATTGAAAGATTCGTCATGTTAAGACCCGAGCATTTGGGTTTGCATTCCCCAAATAAACACTTTCCATTCAACGGGAGCACACGGACAAGGATTCCATTAGTCTTAGATGCTGCCGCCGGATCTTTCGGCTCACTGCCTTTCCCCATTGCTGTATTTCCATAGAATATATAATAATCTCCTGCTATATATCCTGTAAAGATTAATTCTGAACAATCACCTTTATAACCCGGAGAATTGCACAACGGATTAACAAAATCGATTTTGATTTTATCGACGATACTATCATTAACCGACCCACCAGTCTCTTTATAAAACACCTGATTAATATTTAACTCTTGAAGATTTATATTACCAGAAACATTAATCTTCAAAATCACCGATTCAGTCTCATTAATAACAGCATTGCAGCACAATGTTCCTTTGCTTCCTGAACCTCCTGAATAAATTATTCGATGTGTATTTGAAACTTTACCTGTAATATTATTCTTTGCCTGAATATAATAAGTTCCTGAACCATATTTTCCTGACATATTCGGCCAAATAAAGGAAAAGTTACCTAAATCCGAAGTAATATTCACTGGATTTGTTGGAGGTAAAGTATCGACTTCTTTATAATCCGCATCCAGCAGGTTTATATTCAATCCTGGGGCCCCAGTTTCGTTTGCTAAAAATACCACTCCACTCACGTTCCTGTCGCCAACATCTGAAATCCCATATATATCCGATTCGAGGAAATAATCTCCAATCTTTACAGTTACATAATTCGACCATGTTATCGGGTCGCTGCTGGTCCCTTCGAACGCTTTGAAATTATATTCTCCTGGATTTAAAAAAGACCATGTCTTGTTTCCATATATCGTTGTAGAATTAACTGGGGTTTTCAATCCTAAAATTGTCTGTTCAAGAGTAAGATTCTTATATACGATATCGGAAGTATCCAGATAGAAGACCGTGAAATTTACAGGTTCCCCAGGTTCAGCATATTTTTTATTAGCCACGAGTAAATAATCCCTGTAAACGCCCATCATTTTCGAATAACTCCCGAAAATATCAGTTATCGGTGTCAGTTCCACTAAATCGAGCGCGTCCCTCCCTATGTTCACAAGCTGCACCTTGGAATGCTCCTCCGTCTTCTGGGCTGTGTTCGGTATATTGCCTGTCACGAATAAGACAGTACCCAGGATCAGGGTTATCCCCAGGATGGCCTCAAGCGTATAGGTAAAGCCACTTTCGTCATTGATGAATTTCTTTAATGACATGAATCCCTTATTTCAATACTTCTTCAATTCTAATATCTTTATCTATAAATACTATCGTAGCCTGTGTATCGTTACGTATGAAGTCCACGCTGTAACCGTGCAGGAGGGCAAACTGTTTTAACTCTTTTTCAAATAGGGTGATATTCACCGGATTACTCATATTCGTGTAGGGATCCTGGTAGACCTTAGTGTACCTGTCCCTGATGCTATTGTAATAGTAGAAAGAATCCTTGTTCTCGCGGTTTATCGAATTCTCGCCAGTGCCAAGAGTTGAGTATTCATACACAGATATCAGAACGATGGCAAGCACGATGGCCACACATGCAATCAATATCAACTGTCCCCTTTCATCGCTGCGAAGATCTCTCATGCTACCACACCCACAGGTTCAGCCTGTAATGAATCGCTTTATTGTCAAATTTGAGATACTTTATCAATTCAGGATTATCGGGATCAGCTATATAAACATATCTGTCAACCACTGTTACTGTATCGAAATTTATTACCTTCACATTGTTTAGATTCGTTTCCACAGGCGTGGAGTTAAAAAGGTTCAATCCCACAGGATGCAACTCCATATAGAAATTATACCCCCCAAGCCCCAGCGCCCTTGCCGCATTCTCCCGCTGGTCATAAGAAGTTGTAGAGTTCGGGTACTCCCACCACGGGGCTCTGGTTACATTGTCCTCATAGCCCGCTCCCATCAGCGCCTTCACCTTCTTCAAATCAAGCACCTTCTGCTGCGGATTTCCATTTTCTATATAAAGGAACCCCATCTTTGTTACATTGGAGTAATTCCCCGCTGTCCATTCCGCCTCCCACCCTGGCTCCCCCGCATCCTGCACAAGATTGTCAGTTGCCCTCGTAGCTGTCATATACTGCTTGATGCGCCAGTCCTTGTCCTCATGGGACAGGGTCGGCATGATAAGTATCGCAAGCATCACCGCGGCGATCACCAGCACTATCGCAACCATGAGGTCAATGCTAACCATCCCGCTCTCGTTTTTCACTTTCATTTTATCCATATCCGTACTCCTGTGCTGTTTTTCACCATCCCGATGATCAATTCACCCGAACCGCTGTACACAGGCCTGATCGAATCTATGGTCACGCCTGCATCTATAGAAGTGAGTACAGTGCTGACCCTGCTGCCAAAAAGCCCGCCCTCTTCGATCTCGACAGATGCCATGCCCCCTGGTTCGGCATTTTTCAGCAATACACTGTAACCCCTCCCGCCTATTGTAAGAGGTATGCTGCGTTCTATGTTGATATTAACATCATCCTCCAGGTGCGCGGATGAAAGATACATGTTCGTTATATCGCGAGCTATTTCGCTCCCAAGATCTGTATACCCTGCACGCATGGCCTGCTTCGATGATGAATCCGACGCAAGATAAAAAGGACCCACGATGGCCCCGGCAAATATTAAAAGGACAAGGAAATTCAGGATATACCCTATTTCGATGTTCACGGCGCTGTCATCATGAAGTATCGAACGCATGTCGCACCTTACCTGACCTTCACGTCGATCCTTGACTCATAAACAGAAAGGAAAATATCAGGCCTGCTTGTTGAACCATTTCCATATATCTGCACCTCCAGCGGGCGTGTTCCGCTGATATTATAGCCTGTCGCATTTCCCCTGATCGAAGGCACAAGCCCCGCATCCTTCAGTTTCCCTTCGAAGAAAACCTTCCACGCATCGGGGTAGTCGGTGGTTAAGTTGATATAGGTATTATTTGCCTTTCCGACGACGTCGGGTTCTATGGTCTGGTTGTAGTGTTTTAACCTTGTCTCAACCCAGGCCTTCCCGTCCCCTCCGGTCGAAGACAGCGTCCCGTTGATACAGACAGCATGGATCGAGACCGTCACATTCCTGTCCTTTGTGTCATAAATGCTTATCAATGGTTCCGAGACCATGAGGGGATATCCGCCTTCGTACTTTCGTATCACTGCCCCATTCTCGTAAGCGATTATCTCCTGTCCGGCGATATACGTAATGTTGGAGGGCGGTATAATTATCGTGAAATTGCTCCTATTTGTCCTTGAATACGTAACATTAGTGCTGTTCGGAATAACGCTCAGCGCGCCTCCCATCAACTCAAACTCAGTCTCCCTTGAAGGTCCCAGTCCTTTCGTGTCGGTTATTTCATTCGGGTTTTTCACCCATATCGGCCCCCGCACCACCTCCTCGATATCGTTCTGCAGCGACATGAACGAGTTCATGGCAACATCCATTTTCGCGTCATTCCTGCCTGATTCTATCATCGGCACACCAACAAGCATTATCGATCCTATAACTATCATCATTACTGACAGGATCAATATCATCCCGATAACTTCAGATGCTGCATCCTCATGACTGTTCATTATTTCACCAGCAGTGTGAACGCAAGATACGCTATGAACATCAATATGACCGAATGCTTGAGGCCCGATTTGGGATTCCCTTCACCGAGGACCCCGGCCATCATGCCTGAGAAGAAGGCCTGTATAAGCGCTGTGTGGTAGAAATATACTTTGTAGAACTCAAGGTTAAAGTTCCTGATAAAAGTCGACCCGCCAGCCTGGGCTCCTTTTGCCATTTGCGGAAGAAATGTGGTCGCAAGCGTATATACAACGTAAAGGAACACCAGGAAGGCAATATAAATTATTATCACGTATATCAGCATGTTCGTTGACTTGTCCTTCTTGAGCTGGAGATTTATATTCGAATCCGTGGCCGCGATATTCAGGACCTCCCTTATATCCCCGCTTGATTCGCTTGCCTTTGTGATAAGAGCTACCACACGCGAAAGTGTATTTGTTTTTATTTTGTTCGAAAAACGAATGAAGGCGTCTGTGGTGCTTGCCCCCCACGAGATGTCGGTGTACATTCTCTCGACATGCTCCCGCAGGGCCCCTCTCTCTGTCCTTAGCATCACACGCAGCGACTCAGCAAGAGAGAGACCCGTTTCATTTATGATAGATAAATTTTTCAGGAATTGCGGTATGGCGTTCTCGATATTCCACAACTTTCGCGAGCGGGCCTCAAAGAAAACGATGTACGGCAAAAGCGCGACCATTAGGGCAAGAAGAATATAATTTGTAAAATACCCGGATGCTGGGGCATACCCTTTGAAAAGCATACCCGGATTTGAGATCATGGAGAAGGCGATGATCAATAACGCGACAGGAACTGTTATATATAAACTCAGCTCCGGCTCCTCGAAAAAAGCCCGCAGCGGATTTTTCATGATATTCTCAAAATGTATCCTTCGCTTTGAATTTTCATATTCTTCGAAAAGCTTCTGTTCCTGTCCCGCCGGTTTTTCGATCTTCCTTAATCCCACAAACGCCGCCACTTTCCGAAGGTTCAGAGTCCCTATTACCTGCTCATCCTTTGGAAGCATCATGTCCACGACCAGAACGAAACCTATCGACCCGAAAGGAAGAACAGCATAAGTCAGGCCCATGAGCAGAAATGTCATCGAGCCCTTCATGGAACCCAGTGTCGCGGCCACGATTATCATGAACAGGGGGCCTGCGACAAAGCCCGTTACATATGTTTCTGCGATCATGCCGAGCATATCCAGGAAAAGCGTATGTTCGGATTTTGTTTTTGTCCTGTAGTTGTCTATCTGGATTTCAAGGAAATCCGTTACATCGCCGCCGTTATCGATAAGGGTGATAAGATTCCCGAGGAACTGGTTGAGATTCTGTGAAGGCGTCTCTTTCTGGAGATTACGCAGGGCGTTCATGAAATCTATCCCGAGGAGTTCTGAATCCCGTAATATCATTGCAAATTCATTCGAGATCTCACCATAGACGTTTGGCAATTCAGCCACGGATCTTATGATCTCAATAATATTAGTCTCCCCCCTGCTCAGCGCATACATATACATGACGGCGTACGGAAGCTGGGTATCGATCTTCACTTTTCTGATGCTTGCCTGGAAAGATGGGTAGATCATGAATATTGTATAGACAATGCCTCCGAGGAAGGCAGAACCCACGATCCCGACAAGCGCTATCAGCGTGTATTTCTTAAAAGGTGAGAAGATATTGAGTATCCTTGCAACATCAGGATCATAAACAAGCATCGGGGGGATATTTATCCTTCCGGCCAGGATTATTCCCACAACGAGGCCGATTATCAGGCCTGAGATGGCAACGATCAAGGAAACGATAAGGGCTTCAGAGACATATTCCTCATAAGGCTTGAAGATATGGGCGCTCCTGAGTTTTCCCCTGATGATAAGGTAATTGTTGTGCCTTTTCACGAAATTTCCGAACTTGGCAAGTGCAAACTGGCTGAAATTCATTCAGCGGGCTCCCCGAGGTTCAGTCTCGAAATAAGCCTTTCCTGGTTGCTCTGGAACTCCTTGATGATACCGACAACAGAATCGTAGTCGGATATGTCCTGGTCAACCATATACTGGAGGACCTGCCTGCGCTTGTTGAATGCTGACTCCAGTTGCTCCTTGCTCCACCCCCTTTTATCCCTGATCTCTTCCATTACCTGTGATTCCCTCAGCGTATTATAAATATCGTTAAGCGGGTTCCATGAGAACGTTTCAAGTGTATTAAGGCTCTTGGATTCAGGGTCAAGGTCAAGTATCTCGATGACGTTTAGCACACGCCTGATCCTTTTTCCCTGGATATAGATCGCTCCCTGCACGCAAAGTATGTCAAGCGCTGTGATCATGACCCTCGGCACATTGATAGGTTCATTCTCCAGCCTGTTGATGGCTGCCTGCACACTTCCCGCGTGCATAGTTGAATAGGTCGTATGTCCTGTGCTCATCGCCTGGAATAAAGTGAGTGCTTCCTTGCCCCTGACTTCCCCAACGATGAGGAATTCAGGACGCTGCCTTAATCCCTGGCGCAGCAGTTCATACATATCCACCGCGCCTTTCCCTCCTGCCACGAAGGGATCCCTTGTCAGGCCTGCGACCCAGTTCTGGTGGAAAAGCTGGAGTTCCCGCGTGTCCTCGAGAGTTACAATCTTTGCCTTATAAGGGATGAAGAGAGAGATGGCATTGAGGGAAGTGGTCTTTCCCGAAGCCGTGCCGCCGGCCAGGATAAGGCTTTTATTATTCTCTATCGCAAGCCACATATAAGCCATCATATCCACGCTGAACGTCCCAAATTTGATGAGATTTATCGGTGTTATCGGGGTTTCCTTGAACTTTCTGATTGTAAAAGAACTTCCGCGGGTGGTGATCTCCCTTCCGAGCGTTTCCTGGAGGCGTGAGCCGTCTGAAAGCGTGGCGTCAAGATACGGCTTCGCGATCGATATATTCTTTCCACTCCGTTGCGCCAGAAGAAAAACGAATGAGTTAATCTCTTCTTCTTCAAAGGATATGCTTGTTTTTATGTTCTCGTATTTCCTGTGGTACAGAAATACGGGAATTTTTGGTCCGCTGCATGATATATCCTCTATTCCCGGATCCCTCATCAAAGGGTCGATACGGCCAAACCCGATATTGTTCCTGTGCATATAATATAAAATTTTATAAAAAGATTTGATGTCAAAGTTCTGGATGTATTTATCAATTATCTCCTTTACCTTGCAGGTCAGGATATCTTTCCTGTCGGCTCCTTTTACCAGGTCCTTATAAGACAGCAGATCGCGTGACCTCTCATAGACATCGTTGAGGAGTGTGACCTCAAAAGGCGTCAGTTCCGGTTCTGCTATATAATAGATATAATCATTTGTGGCTTCATTGAACTGGATCGAAATGAAAGAATAGGGCTCGTTAACCCAGTATCGCTCTATTTCCGTATACCCCTGGATGTCTTCGAAATTCACAAGATCGCCATGGATCTTGACATCGTACGGCTCGAGGGGAGTTGGATTTGCCTCACCTTCCAGCAGGACCTTCTTCTTAAAATATAAGTTATGTAATTTTATATCTCCTAATTGATTCTTGATTTTTTCAAGCATTTCAATTCCACCGTTCTTCTATTATTTTTCACAAATCCAGTCTATGATGCCTTTTAATACCTTCAATTTATACTGCATCTATAATATATATGTATAATTCTGCTAATATTATAAAAGATTATCCCAAAAATTTTTTATCCATTTCACCATAAACATCTTCCCCTTCTGAATGATATACCATTTCCATCGGATAAACTATTATGCCTTTTTCTGTTATTTCATAGGGCCGGGATATCCGGTCATGCACCGTTCTCCTCATTTTTATGACACGCACCATCATTTTCATGTTTCTTGCCGATTCGCTTTGCTGTAAAAACAGTATTCCGTCAGAAGAGTATTCTATTATCCCGTCTTTTGAGTGAAAAGGATTTTTCGTATCAGTCTCAGATGTGTACAGGGCTGTGATACCCATTTTTTTGATGGTCTTATTTAAATCGACCAATCGTATCCGTCTTTCTATCGAGTTGTCAAACATTATGCTGAAAAGCGTGATCGAGTCGATAACAAGCCGGCTCGCTCCAAATGATTTTATAAGTTCAGGCAGGTCAACTTTAATCCTTCTGGCAGCGTTTTTTATGTCGGACAGGTCAAGCTTTAAAAGCTCAAGTTTCTTCTTCTCGATGTAATTATTCAGGTCCCACCCGAAAGAGGCCGCTGTAGATATGATCGATTCGATCTCTTCTTCAATGCTTATGTAAATACAGGACTCTCCCTTACACAGGCCGTCATAGATATATTGGAGTGCCAGCGTTGTTTTCCCGGTTCCGGTATCTCCGATAGCTACAATAATGTGTCCGGCGGGAAAGCCTCCTCCAAGCATCTCGTCAAGCCCGTTTATACCCGAGGATATGCGTTCCTTAGACTTTGATTTATACAATCTTTCTAATATTTGACACCTCGAATCCGCCATAGGATGTTATCCTTGTTTCGAATTTCTCAATATTATTCTGCTCTATCCGCGGCAGAAGTCCCCTGAATTTAGTAATGTAAAGGCTTCGCTGCATCCTCACTGACCTCCTGTCGAACCATTCAAATGTGAGCACGCCGTCAACAAGCTCGGTGATGATCTCCTGCATTTGCCGCTCAAGTATATTGGCGCTGAGAATAAGGTATATCAGGCCATTCCACATTTTTGAAACCCGGACCACGCCTTTTAAAAACATTATGATGTCGTTCTTGTTCAGGTAATCCCCCTCGTACATCATGAGTTCTGTAAGGGAATCGAGAACGACTATATTGTTCTCGGCGTGCTTATCAAGGAACTCATATGTCTCTTCAAGGATGTTTTTATCAGAACCGTGACTTACATATGTGTTATTTTTCGTATCCGGGACCAGATTATGGACTATACTCTGTCTGAAGTAAATATCAGAAAGCTCTTTAAAAATGATCCCATCTTTTAAGGTGTTGTAAAAGTCTTTGTGGAATGAATAAGCGTTCTCATTTAAGATGTCCTCCCTGGGTTTTGAAACTGAGATATAGCTAATTTCATTCGGAAGTTTGAGAGTCGTCGTGATTTCATCGACTTTGCCGTAATCTTTATGTTTCTTACTCATCTGATCGAAAATGCGCTGGTTTGATTTTAGCTTAATTATATTATAAATCGAAGTATATATAAACTCCCGTGCACCTGCACCGATATCTTCGAGAAGAAGTACAACTGAACCTGCCGGGAAACCATCATTTATGTTGGAGTCAAAAGTTTTTATTCCTGTGGGTATCTTTTCGAATGTCATTCCTGAACTCTTTTGTGCAAAACCATATCATTATGGACTTTGGATAATAAAGATTTTTTCAAACCGATAAATCAGTAAGGTTTCTGGATTGTGTTCATAATTACTTTTTTTATTGCATTTAATATATCTATGTACTGCAAAACATTCATTTGTCCCCGCTATACATCTTCATTGCCTGATTAGCATCGCATACTTCTTGCATTTATTGTAACCTCATATATTTAAACCTTCTCATTTTTATAATTTACATATAATCATTATAATTACATCAACTATGGATTTCTATATTTTTAGCATTTATCTGTCTTATCCCGTGCCATCAACAATAATGCGCCCTTTAGGCATTCCAGGATGTAGAGAGCAATTGTATTCAAAAATTCCAGCTTTATTAAAAGTATAATTCCATGTATCCCTTTTATTCAAGGGTGGAGAACTGGTATTATCTACATGGATAACATAGGTTGCGCTGTCCATATTCTTCCATCTCACTGTCGTGCCGTTGATTACCTTCAATTCTGGATTATCAAACATCGATCCTTTTATTTCAACATAGACTGTTGAATTCTCCAGCACCTTGATTACCTGGGCATCGTTTGTCTTAATCTCTGTCTTATTCACTGTCGCATTTGTCATTTGTTCCGGTTTGCGGGAAAGTTCATAGATATAGGCAAATATAGAAAATACCATGGCCAGAATTACGATCAATGCAATTAATTTGAATACCTTCATACTTATTCTTATTAATTTATTAATATTAATACATCACGTAACTTAATGGATATCACCCAAAAAAACCTTGCGAAAAGGGATAAATGGAATAGCTCTGCTCAGCGAGACTGCTTTTCCTGAAGCTGTGGATATAAAAGCTTGTCACTCCGGAATAAGAAAAATTTCCAGGAAAAGAAGAGAAAGGAAGAGGACCTGGGGTATATAGGCTGAAAGTGCCGTCATTCTGATGCAGCAAGATTGGGAAAAAGATTTAATATCTATGGAATGGTGTTTCTGTACCTGGTGGTAAAAATTCAAAAAATTCGCATAGGTGAGACAAATGACAGACTTTAGATCCAGGGTAGAAGGGGACAGGGGATTATTAAAAAAGATCGAACTGTTCATCCCGGGTTTTAAGGGATACCGCAAGCGTGAGGACATAAGGGCAGCGGACAGCCTGCTCAGGCAGCAGCTTGCAAACAGGCTTGGGGAAGTAAATAAGATATTCGAAAATTGCAGGGAAGAACTCGTACGGGCCACGGAGTTATCACTTATTTCAGATGCAGGCGATATACTGAAGTCCGGAAGGAATATTGAAAATAAGATCCGTCATGCTGAGCAGGGTTATTCCGGGATATCCGCAGATATCAGGATAGAAGAAGAGGAGATCAATAAAATATACGAATGGGACCTTGCACTTCTTCAAACAATAGAATCCCTCGGGAAACTGGCAGACGACCTTAACGTCTCGATCACCGGGAAAGATGGTACGGCTGCCCAGAAAATAAGGAACATAAGGAAAGCTCTTAATGATTTTAACTCAACTTTTGATAAAAGAATAGCTATAATTTCAGGACTGGAGGTAAGCTAATGATATTTGATAAGAAAACGCCAACGACACAGGGTTCTGGAGGAAGCTTTTCAGGCGCTACCACTTTCATGTGGGATGATGCAGCCAAGGGCGAAAAAGTGATGTACAGGATTCCCAGGAACATCATCTGGAATGATAATGTCGTGGTCAGGGAAGATGAATACGCGGTTTTTTTCAGGGACGGGAAAGTGCTTACCGTGCTTGACAGGGCAGGACGGTTCGGGTTATCATCACTTAACATACCTGTACTTACAGAATTGCAAAGAAAGATCACAGGTACGCAGCCTGTTGCTGAGGTCTATTACCTCCAGCGCAGGGAACTCCAGGGGAAATTCGGCACTACCGAGGCATTGACATTCAGGGACCAGGATTTTGGAATGATAAGGCTTCGTATTTTTGGACAGTTTGCATACAAAGTTGTTAATCCCATACAGTTCATAACGCAGTTTGTCGGCACAAGCGGCTTTAGCGAAAGCGACCAGGTCGTAAGCTGGTTAAAAGAAGCGATCATAATGCAGCTTAACGACGCCCTTGGTGAACTCAAGAAAAAAAGCCAGGTTTCAGCCCTGGATCTGCCTGCATACCTGGATGAACTCGGTGAGATACTTCTTTCAAAATCAGAGTCCAAAGTGGCTGAATACGGCCTCAAGGTCATGCGCATCGTTGGTCTCAACATTAACTTTCCGGAAGATGTGCAAAAGGCCATAGATACACGCTCAGGCATCGGGGCTCTCGGCCTTTCCGACCAGAAGCAAAAAGAAGCATTCATGGCGTTCCAGGCAGGAAATGCCATGAGGGACGCCGCCAAACAGGAAGGCGGTGCTGCCGGGGCCGGAGCGGGTGCAGGCGTGGGGATAGGCGCGGGGATGGGTCTTGGGATGATGATGGCTTCCCAGTTGGGCCAGACCATGCAGCAGCCGCAGCAGGCCGCGCGCACTCCGGGGATCAAATGTCCTTCATGCGGTTCTGATGTTCCATCAGGTTCAAAGTTCTGCACCAACTGCGGCGGCAAAATCGGCGGGGGCACACCGTGCCCGAAATGCAAAGCCGATGTTCCTTCAGGCTCAAAGTTCTGCCCCGCATGCGGAACAAAGATCGCCACGAACTGTCCCAAGTGCAATGCAGAGCTCCAGCCCGGAGCAAAGTTCTGTCCGAGCTGCGGCGAGAAGATAGAATAGAGGTTTCCACATGGAAATAAAGTGTCCCCAGTGCGGCGCAGGCGTAAAGGCGATTGAAGGACAGACGTTCCTGACGTGCGAATACTGCTCTTCTGCCATCTACGTGGATAAAAGCAAGGTCGTATTCCACTACATGCTGAATCCCACTCTTGACCAGGCGGGCGCCGGGGCGTCGCTTCGTCGCTGGATGGCAGGAAGCACGACAGTAAAAGGCCTTGATAAGGAAGCGCGGATAACAAAAACAGAATTCATCTACTTTCCAGTATGGTATTTCAAGGTCAAACAGGGCGGGAACGAAGCTGTCAGGATCCAGCCCGCATCCCCGTCTCCCATACCTGAATTAAAGAATTTGCCTATCCCTGCAGGGGACCTGCGGTTCTTTAACCAGGCAGATGCCGGAAATCCTGCAATAAAGGAGCCGCACATCCTCTACACATCAGCGCTTGAATGTCTCAAAAGCGAGGGAGTAGATGTATCAACAATTACCCAGAGCTCACTTGTGCATATCCCGCTGTATATTTTCAATTATGAATACAAGAACAATACTTACAATGCCATTGTGGATGGTTCGTCAAGCAAGGTGATGACCGCTGAATTTCCCTCAAAACATGAAATGCCATATTTGATCGTTGGCGGAGGAGCGACGATCCTGTTCTTTTTTGAGGGAATATCGCTGGAATTTCCCGAAGTATTGGGCGTATATGCGATAACTGCAATAATAGTGACCATAGCGGCCGTATTTGTCGCCGAGAAGGTGTGAAAATGGCGCAGGAACAACCTGAAATAATTAAGGGGCTCATGTGCCCGGGCTGCGGCGGGGCTGTTGAACTCAGGGAAGGAATTAATGTATTGAAATGCCCTTACTGCGAAACTTCGCTGCTTGTAATGGGAGACGAGGGAGTGCTACAGTATCATGTCAGCAGTAAAATAAAACGTGAAGAAGCAAAGGCCGTAACACTAAAGTGGCTTGGCGGATTTGATAAGGACAGGAAGCTAAAAACCGGGGCGGAGTTCACGGAGATTTTCCTTGTGCATTTGCCTTTCTGGCGGTCAACTGGAAAAGTCTGCGGCTGGGTGTTCGGCAACAAGATACATCATGAGACACATCGGGACAGCAGGGGAAATGTCACCACCACAACACGGAAGGAACCTGTGGAGCGCATGGTAATGCAGGATTATTTATGGAACAGGGCTGCATGCGACGTATCCGAATTCGGGGTCGAAGAACTGGACAATTCAGGCATCATGGGGAACCTTGAACCCTTTGATTTCCAGAATGTGGAAAAACAGGGAATGATATTTGAGCCCACCCATTCAAGAACGGATGCCGCCAGGGAATCCGAGAAATGGATGCTGGAGAAAGCCAAAAGGAGCGTGGATGTGGATGAAGTGATATTCCAGAAATTGCAGTCCATAGGCACGAGACTATCGGTGGTCTATTATCCTTTGTGGATCCTCAGGTACAGGTTCAAAGAACGGAACTACCAGGTAGTGGTTGATGGTATTCACAATAAACTGCTCTACGGCAGGGCTCCGGGCAGCACCCTGTACAGGGTGAGCATGTTCATAGGGAGTCTTCTTATCGGGAACCTCCTGCTTACAACGTCGGCAAGACAATATTTCGGCGCAGGCTCAGGCGACATATTTGCCATCGGTGCACTTGCCGGGCTGGCGTTGATAGTGTTCGGGTTCGTCAAGTTCAGGTACGGCGGCGAGGTAGTGGAGGGCAGGAAATCAAAAATAAAAGGAGAGGACATCCAGGAGACTATGAACTCTTTAAAGAACGGCGATTTTAATAAAATCTTAGGGGTGAGATAATGACGCAGGCTTCGGGGCTTCGGCTGGTGGCATTGAAATGCAAGAAATGCGGTTCACTGCTTGATGCTGACCCGAAAGATGTGGTTTATTATTGCAACAATTGCGGTACGGGTTATGAGCTTATCAATGAAAAAGACGAGCTTGTGGCCCTGGACATAGATTTTGCGCTCCCGAAAAAAGCAGTGGACGCAGAGGTCGTATATTATCCTTTCTGGGTGTTCAATGCAAATATTAAAATAAATGAAAGGGATGCCGGAGGAACGCTGGGCAGTGTCGTTGATTTCATAAAGGGAAAGATAACAGGCGGTCCAAAGCCCATAGAAAAGTTCTATATCCCCGCATTCGAAACGCCGATGGAAAATATCAAAAAGCTCGGACTTGAATTCACAAGGAACCAGCCGGATTTTGATACTGTGAAGAAGGATAAGCTTAAAGGCTGCGTATATTCAAGCAGGGATGCTGAAAAAATCGCAGATTTCATATTCCTGAGCATGGAAGCGGAAAAACCCGATATGCTAAAGGGTATTTCCTATACACTCGGCCTTTCATCCCCGAAAGTGATAGGGATACCGTTCTACAAGGACGGCACGGGATTTATAGACGGGATTTTCGGGATAAAAATATAGAAACTCAAAGGGGAACATGAGACAATTAACAGAACTTGATAAGAAGATCCTGGCAAAACTCGCACCTGAACTTGAAGGCGTGACCGGCCCCGCGCCAGGGCATGATTTCAAGTTCATCCTCCTGCCTGTATCCCATCGTTTCTCGGAATCACCTGAGGATTTTGTGGCAAGGATAGGAAAATTGACTGATGAAGAGCTGGATTACCTTGTCGGGCTTATTATGCGCGGGGAAGAGGATGTGCATTCGCTGGCAGAAGGGGATTTTGATGCGCTTGTTGAAGTGATGGAGAAAAGGCTTCCGGAAAAAGCGAAGGTATTAAGAAATATAACATAGATAGGAACTTATAGAAAAACCAACCGATATGAGCAAGCGCAAAATAATATTCCTGGGACTTTTGGGTGCATTGTTTTTACTTGCGGGGTTTTACTATAATAATTCATCTCTTCAATATCTCGGCTTCGGAACCCTGTTTGCGGGGCTTTTATACTATACGCTTTTCAGGAACCATAAAGAGATAATGGCGCTGATTTTAGGTCTTGTAATACTCCATTCAGGAGTTTTACTAATTATCGAAAGAGCCTCAAATCCAAAATTGCTGGGCCTGCTGGTTTTCACAGTCGGGATTATGGTCGTGCTAAATTCCGGTTTTTCGGATTATATAAAAAAAAGGAAAAAATAATATATTATTTGTCGGTTGAAACCAGTTCTTTCAAACGCTGCAGGGGTTCATGTGTCTGATGACAGTCAAAACATGCTCCTCCTATCTGTTGCATTGTATTCGATGCGCTAGTAAGATCTCCGCTTGAAATCTCTCCCTCAGCCTTGCTTACCAGTGCCATGACATCGTCGCTGACATAATATCTGCGTTCCGTATCATGACATGAAGAGCACGCATCTTTCATGTACAGGAACATCGTTTTGAATTGCTGGAAACTTTTATTGGCAGCTTCCTGCTGGTTCTCTCTTGCATTGACGATAGTCCCGTCAAAACCCGTCACCAGATATTTTGCTTTTGCTTCTGTCCAGGGAGCTTCGGGTTGTTCAGGATTTACAGTCTTCATTTTTACATCTTTCAAATCTTTCCAGTTATATTTTGCGAACACTTTGGTTTTCGTTGCCACATGGCATTTAGCGCATGTCTGGAAAACAACATCCATACTGGCCAATATCTGGTTCTTATCGCCCGCTTCAAGAGCATTTCCAACTTTATCCACAGCTTCCAGGTCATAATATCTTCTCCATTCCGGTACCATTTTTGAGCTGTTCCTATATTCATTTTTGAATATTTGATAGGAAATTTTTGCATTTGTCATATCGTCTTGCTGCGTATTTACCAAAACTCCCATCATCGGACCGCCGAGTTCATACATCCTGAATAGATATAATGGCTGTCCCCAGGGCGTCTTGGTTTCAAACCAATTATCCAGTGAATCCGGAAGTGGTATTGCCATATTTGATATTGCATTTGATCTTTCAGATTTCATCATTTTTCCAGAGACCACCAGAAGTCCTGATATTATCAGAACTATAGCTACCGCTATTACTAACCTGTTTTTCATTAAACTACCTCCGACTTCCAACCCAGGAAATCAGAAGCAGTCGGTGCGAATGATATATATAGGTTTCGCTGCCTGTGATTACTACCAGGAATATGTAACTGTAATAAATCACAGTGCCTGAGGCAATTTCACATCTCCATCAAAACAAGCTCGAATTTGATACCCATACAGGATTGGCAGAACCCCAGGAATTCTTTTGCGTTGATAGACATTTCATCGTAGAGGGATTTAGATATATAAAAAAAAATATGTACCTGTCCAGGATTATCCGGGGTCCGCTTTTTTATTTCACCGTGAAGTTCTTCAAAAATGGCCACAAGAATCTTGAAATTTATCCTTTTAAGGATACGGATGCGTCCCGCTCCTGTCTCATCTACCCAGATGCGGTAGTTGGCGGTTTTGCGGACAAAAACATCCTTTTCATTCATATAATTCCTGTACTTTCCTGCCGGATTCCATATCCCATCTTATTTCTTCAGCTAAAGACCGTCTTGCGCCAGTCATCGTATCAAGCTGTTCATAGATATACTCACGCAGGAACAAATCTTCGATTTTCTCTGCATCATTTTCTATCTCATGCAACCGGTTAAGCAGGTTCTCAAGTTCTCTCTGTGAGTGATGCCTGCTCGTACCCTGCCAGCTGCCTTCTATTAAGGCAATTGAGCGGGCCGATCTTTCAAGTCCGATCCTTATACGCTGGTATTGCGGCTTTTTTAGTTTCTCCTTTGCATATATCTCATATTCTGATACAAATCTTTCTTCTATACCCTCAGGTTCAGTATCATCCCATTTATCATGGAAGGCAAAAACGATCCCTTCTTTGGTTTAACATATTTTTGTCACCGTCCCTTCTATATAAATAGACGATATATATCCTTAAATATTCAGGCAGGATTTGTCACTATTTGAACAAAACCGGAACTATCATGACAATAATGCCTTATGGATTAAACATTCGAATTGTTAATAAACCAGAGAACTTTACCTTGATCTTCCCGGGGACCGAATGGATTTATCAAATATTGCTTATTTACACTATTTGAATATCTGTGGGGCCATAGAGGTATCCGGTGAATTAAATGACACTACAAGAAAAAAGAAGGGATTTACTTTGCCCCAGAGAAAGGGCACAGTAAGAGTACAGCCGACGATAACAATACAAAAATAGAACAGGATATTGTACTGTTCAAAAGTCCTGGAGATTCCAGGCTGATGGATTATGTCTGGTGGTTGATATGACTTCAGCCAGACAATACAAATGCCCCAATTGCAAGCGTACGATAACGGTAACCCGTGCAGACTTCATCAAAGGAATCGCGATGGTGTCATGTGGAGACTGCGGCAGAAATGCTTTTACGATAGAGGAAAGTCTGTTGGGATGAATACTTAAAATTAAGTACAATCGTGCCTATTCAGGTCAAAAGGTGAGATATTGTTTACAATTGAGCACATCCATGCACGCGAAATACTTGATTCAAGGGGCAATCCCACAGTGGAAGTCGATGTTTTGACAGAAAGCGGCTTTGGCCGCGCAAGCGTCCCGTCTGGCGCTTCCACAGGAACAAATGAAGCTCTTGAATTGAGGGATAAAGAAAAGCGCTACCTGGGAAAAGGCGTCACGAAAGCCGTAAACAATGTCAATACTGAAATTAAGGATGCGCTCATCGGCATGGACGTGCGGGACCAGCGCGAGATTGACATGATGATGATAGAACTTGACGGCACCCCGAACAAATCAAGAATAGGGGCAAATGCCATACTCGGTGTTTCACTGGCCGTAGCCCACGCGGCAGCTGATTCTCTCGGGCTTTCCCTTTACCGTTACTTGGGCGGTGCGAACTCTTTCACACTTCCCTGCCCGACCATGAACATAATAAACGGGGGAAAACACGCAGGCAACCACCTTGCTATCCAGGAATTCATGATACAGCCAAGAGGCGCAAAGACATATTCCGAAGCCCTGCGCATGGGGGCTGAGACGTATCACACACTGGGTGCCATACTTGTTAAAAAATACGGCGCATCTGCCGTCAATGTGGGTTACGAAGGCGGTTACGCTCCACCGCTTTCGAACACAAGGGATGCGCTTGATTCCGTGACCTCTGCCATTGATGAGGTGGGATACGGGAAAGAGATAAGCATTGGTCTTGATGCCGCAGCTTCGGAGTTTTACGAGAAGGGCATATACAGCATCGATGGAAGCTCCTTCTCTCCTGATGACCTTGCCGATTATTATTCTGACCTCGTTAAGACCTATCCGATCCTCTCAATCGAAGACCCGTTCCATGAAGAGGCATTCGATGATTTTGCTGCCCTGACAGGAAAACTGAAGGACACAATAATCATTGGCGATGACCTTTTTGTGACGAACGTGAAGCGGCTTGGGCAGGGTATAAAGATGAACGCAGGGAATGCACTGCTCCTGAAAGTCAACCAGATTGGCACACTGTCTGAGGCTTTTGATGCCGCAAGGCTTGCGCAGAAGAACAGGTTCAAGGTCATCGTGAGCCACAGGTCGGCCGAGACAGAGGATACTACAATTGCGGATATTTCAGTTGCTATCGGCGCCGAATTGATAAAAACAGGAGCGCCAGCAAGGAGTGAGAGGAACGCGAAGTATAACCAGTTGCTAAGGATAGAGGAGGAACTGGGAAAGGCGGCGGTGTTTACAGGGATTTGAATTACAACTCTACAAAATAATGTCAATAAAAGAGCTTGAAGAAGAAATCATAGAAATTGAAAAAGTAAAGGAACATTATAAACCCGGTAGTTTGGAGTGGAACAACATTAACGCTATAATTACTGAAAAGAAAAGAAAACTCAACAGACTGAAAACGCAAGAAGATGGTGAAGAAGATGATGTACTTATCGGATGTGAGGGGGATTGTGGCAGTTGCGGCGGAGGAAGGTGACCGTAAATATGCGGTTCCCTCTCCACATATCTTTCTTGTTAAAAAAATAGAATTATTTAATAAATTTCCGTCCGATTAGCGCGCCAAGCATTGCAAATACTGCTCCAAACACAACATTGATTATGCCCATGAACAGTAAATTAAAAAGCAAATAGGGTTGGGATGCAAAACTTATTCCAAGAACTGGTTTATGCATGGTCATTCCGATAAATATACCGGCGTAAATTGTAATAACGGAGGCAAGCGTTACAATGCCACCTTTTATCGCGGCTTCTCTGAAGCCAAGGCCTGAAAATATCCATCCCGTATAGCCAATAATTGCTATGCGGGCAAGTAGAAACAACGTATTGGCCGAAGAATTGGCGGATAATGGAGGCAAAATCCCGCCAAGGATTAATCCTGTTTGTATGCCTGTTAATGCAATCATGAGGGCAATGATGTGAATCTCTTTCATAATCTCTTATAATGATTTTTTGTAATAATATATATTTCCATTGGATAAATGGTATTACTAATGTTCCGCCCTCAATTTAAGAGCCCGGTTCATTTCTTCAAAGCCCCGCTGCGTGTCTTTAAACAGCCAGCGCACAAACAGGGGAACGAGCAAGCCCTAAATATCTTGCGCTGCACAAATCGCACGCTTCCGGCTTCAAGCGGCTCAATGGTGAAAATGTGCTCGCCGTCGAAAAGACCGGGTATCAGGAAGTGTCCAAGCCAGCGCAGTTCGCGATTGAGTTCGCCGCTGGCACGGCGTATGAAGGGGTTCCACTGAGGGAAACTGGCAAAATCGGTGAGGAGATGCCAGACACGCTCAGGAGGGGCGGCTATTGAGATTTCGGTGTGGAGGTGGTTCATGGTTCAGGTTCAGTCATGGTTTTTAACGCATAGGAAATTATGAAATATTTATTATGTCTCCCACTATTTCGATAATTATTTGATTGTGAGGCTTTCAGTTTTATCTGCTTTCCTTATCATGCACCCACCACTGGCCACCCGGCGTATGCTCCTTCTTCCAGATGGGGACTTCAGCTTTCAGACGTTCGATAGCTTCACTCAGCACAGGGAAAAGCTGTTCCCTGTGGCCTGCTGCCACAACTATGTACACGATCTCCTCACCAGCCCTTATGATGCCTGTCCTGTGATGCATCAGGACATCTATGATCCCTTCTTTTTCCCTGAGTCCTGTGCATATTTCATTCATTTTTTGCCTGGCGATCCCGCCGTATTCCTCAAATTCGAGATACTCAGTTCTTGCATCTTTCGTTACTGCCCTTACGATCCCTGTAAAAGTCCCGATAGCTCCGGCTTTTTCCATATCCTTTGAGGTTCGGATTTTCTTTATGAGCGATTCCAGCGTATGGTACTCCGGCTGATCCATGATCTTGCTGACGATTTCCCTGATATCGGCATCTTCCGGCTTACCAAGCCTGATAACGATATCTGGCGCATCAACCTCACCGAGAGCTATTTTTGGAAGCCTGCTATCCTTAAAACCCTCGATAACCGCAAAATCCATTCCAGCATCTGCAAGTTCATCCAGCGCGCTAACAATATCGTTATCGAGTGAGAATTTTACAAGTTCACTTTGCGTGACACCGATGACGACATCTGCCCCGGCTTCCCTGTGTTTCCATGTATCAGTACCCGTAGCATCTATTTTATGATCATGGAGGTGTTTTATAGTTCCTACGGAACCGTAGCCCTTAAGCGCTTTTACGATTTGCCCGACTAATGTGGTTTTCCCTGTTTTTTTATATCCTACGACCGAAATGACCCTCATAATTACATGGATTCAGGGGCTGTTATCCCGAGCGTATCAAGGGCGTTTGCCAGGACGATGCGCGAGCAATCGACCAGCGCAAGACGGGAAGCCCTGTACTCGGGCTCGACGCTGAGGACCGGCACATACCTGTAGAACTGGTTGAAGGCATCGGCAAGTTCCCTGGCATAAATGGCCATGAGATTGGGCTTTAGCTCCCGTGCCGAATTATCTATCACATTTTCAAAACTTGCAAGTTTTTTTATAAGAGTTACTTCCTGCTCTTCAACAAGGAGACTGGGGTCGAACATGTCAAAAACGAACCCTTCGTCTTTTGCATTCTTGAGTATGCTGCATGCCCTGGCGTGAGAATACTGGATAAATGGCGCTCCCTGTTTTTCAAAGTCAAGCGCTTCTTTCCAGTCAAACGTGGTCGCCTTTTCGGGCGAAACGCGGATAATATCGTACCGGACTGCACCTATGCCAACAAAGGCCGCCACCTTTTTCTTAAAATCCTCGCCTGTTTCAGGACGCTTTTTATTTACTTCATCGTAGGCCGCTTTCTCGACCTGGTCAAGCAGTTCGTCGGCAGATATGAAAACGCCGCGACGTGTGCTCATCGAACCTTCAGGCAATGATACGAATTCAAAAATCACTATCTCAGGTTCTTTTAAACCGAGGATTCGAAGCACAGCCTTAAGCTGCGAAGAGATGAGCTTGTGGTCGGCGCCGAGTATGTCTATCATCCTATCGCACTGCGATGCTTTCCATTCATGGTACGCCAGGTCGCGGGTCGTGTAAAGCGAAGTGCCGTCCGAGCGCTGGATAACAAGAGGCTTTTGTATCCCTTCGTTTTTCAGGTCAACCATGAGTGCGCCGTCCTTCATTCCTGCGCGGCCTGTTTCCCTGACGCGCTCTATCATCCTGTTCACCTCTCCCGAACGCACGAACATGGACTCCCAGATGAACTTATCATGGCGGATGTTCATCCGCTCCAGGGATTCTTTTATTCCCTGCATGGCCGTATCTATGGCATCCTTGAATTTTTTGGTAGTTTCATTATCACCAGTTTCGTATTGTTTCATGATGCCGTCAACTTCAGGCGAGTGTTCTTTTTCATCCACCAGGGTTTTGTTGGCATTGATATAGACCTCTGCTATGGCATGGTCCGTCTTTTTTGTGGTGTCGAACTTGAAGTTGGCAAGTCCCCATACGACGACTGCTATCTGCCTTCCCATATCATTTATATAATACTGCGTTTCCACATCGAAACCCGCACGTTTAAGTATCCGGGCGAGTGTATCGCCGATCACGGAATTCCTTATATGGCCTATATGCAGCGGGCCATCTGGATTGGCCGAGGTGTGTTCAAGTATCACTTTCCCTTTGTTGTTGAGATTCCCGAAATCTTCCCTTTCAAGCAAAACACGCAATAATGTCTCGTTCAGGTAAGCGCGGCTTGCAAAAAAATTGATATAGGGCCCTGCCATTTCCGCCCTGTCGATATAGGAGTCGGGCTGGATCTTGATATTCCTGTAGATCTTTTCGCAGATGTTTTTCGGGCCCTGCCTGTATTCCGGAGCCAGCCTGAATGCGACCGATGATGCAATATCGGCGTGGGGCGACTCTGAAAGTGCTAAATCAGATGTTTTGAAACCCGATTTCTCCATTGCAATAGATAGTACAGAAGATACCTCATTCTTGAATTTTAGAAACATAAACAGGGGCTTACACTCAAGCCAAGTACATAATTTTTTCTTATTTTTTTTGTTATCATACATGATAACAAACATGATAAATAATTAACCATATCTGATAAAATATCTGATAACAAACAATAAATAATGATATTCAAATTTGATTCTGAAAACCATTATTACCCTTGAAACGCACTTATTCCTTTTACAAGGAGACGTAACATGGCAGACATCCTGATATATTCTACCAACAACTGTCCGAATTGCAGGGTACTAAAGCAATTTCTGGAAACAAAAAATGTGCAATACAAAGAGGTAGACATGGCTACACCGGCAGCGCTTACAGAACTCAGAATGAACGGCGTGTTCACCATGAGTGCCCCGGTGCTGCAGGTAGGCAACAGGTTCTATATTTCAAGTGACCTTTTCAGCCAGAACAGGATCGACCAGGGCAAAGTGGAAACACTCCTTAAGACATAGATAAAGGATTCTATTGCGAAGAAGAAATAACCAAACAGGAGGAATGTTAAATGGTTAAATACATCGATATCCAGATATCGAGTCCACGGGAGCATAGTAAGGAGTTGGCGGGAATTTTTATACGTGAAACACGGCAGGCCCTTGAAGCCCTGAAGGCTAAAAACGCCCAGGCGGCAAAGGAATTCCAGACCATACAGAAAACGCTGGGTGGCTACTCGGTCCCGGCGATACCCAAGGTCAGGACGACTGACGGGCACCTGATGGACTGGGACAGGAACACCATTGTCAGGCAGCTTTTAAAAGAGACAAAACTCAGCGAGCAGTTCCACGGGAAGCCTGCGATATCGGAAGAGGAGGCTAAGGAGATAGCCAAGGAAACCGAGAAGAGGATAAAGGATATGGGGGTAAAGTTCCTCTCAGGGCCGCTAGTGCGCGAACTGGTCAATATTATACTTCTTGAACGCGGACATACCGAATGGCGGAACATCTCAACGCGTGTGGGAACGCCTGTGTTTGATGCTTACAGGATAGACATGGGCACGGGTTTTGAGGCGAACGACAACGCGAACCTGCAGGAGAACGCCGAAACCTCTCACAAGAAGAAAGCAGACAAGATGAGCAAGGAGCAGTACCTCCTGATGATACCACCCAAGCTTGCGGATGCGCACCTGAACGGCGATATCCACATCCATGACCTTGAGTACCTCGGGACACGCGCCTTCTGTCTTGATGCTACAGCGACAATCCCGATGGTAATGAACGGCGAGTTCTCGTTCGCAAAAGCCGGAGACTTCGATGCAATGTTCCAGAAGCCGGAAAAAATCGAGGACAGGGAATTGGCGGACGTTTCATTCCTGGACATTAAGTTTTTCGGACCCCGCGGATGCCGCAAGTTATTGCGCGTCTATCGCAAGAAAACAGATGAAAAGATACTTGCCCTGCGAACAAACCTTGGAAAAACCCTGCGCTTGAGTAAAGATCACCCTCTGATAGTCTGTGAAAACGGGTCTCTGCTTGAACGCCGCGCGGGCGATACAAAAGCAGGCACTACCCTTGCAACCGGAACCCCATATCTTTTTGGAACCATTCCGACAAAAATAAACATGGTCCGTGAATTGTGCAGTAAAGCAACTGCAGAGGAGATCGAGAATGTTTATGCAAGAGGGCTTGGAAAGTTCTTTGAACAGAATCAGGTGATGGTGAGCGCGCATGGACAGCTTCAGAAACAATGGAGGATACGGGGGATTTTGCCCATTTCGCGCCTTGCTGAAATGACTGCGGACTGGAGCGATGAAGAATGCGAGGAAGGATTTATTGGGATCACCTTAGGGGTCACCGGCTCCGAACACGTTCTTCCGGCGATATTTGAAATGACGCCTGAAATGGCAAGGCTAACAGGCTACTTTGTTTCCGAGGGGAACTACAACGTTGTTCAGGGACATAACTATAATCTGGTCATAACAAACGGGAACCTCGAAGTGATCGAAGATGTGAAGAGAGGGATACAGGAGCTTGGCACGTACACTACTGTTTCAACCCAGCCCAACGGCGCACAGCAGATCTTTTTTGGTGGAAAACTGACATACCTGCTTTTCAGGAGAGTGCTGGGAATTCCAGAAGGTGCAGCCGGCAAGCGCATCCCTGCGAAATTCTTTTGCATGGATAAAAAAATCTCTGATGAGTTCCTCAGCGCTTACATGACAGGCGATGGATCGTTCGCTTACCGTAAAGAAAAATCCGATGCTCTCATAAGCTTTACAACGCAATCTGAAGGACTTAAAACAGACCTGCTTTATCTCCTTGCAGCCAACGGTATCGCTGCCAGGGCGTACACGACCTCAAGCAGTACAACGTTCTCAACAGGACATGAGCACATATCAAATGTGTGGAGAGTGGCTTTCAACGGTGAGAACGTCAGGAGATTCCTGAAGTTCTCCACATTCCTGGACGAAAAGAGATCAAAAGCCGCAGCCGGGTTCCTTGAAAAAGTGATGCCGAAAAAAGCTGCATTCAAAGAGGAAAGAGTAGCAGAAATGAAAGAGGTTGACGCTACAACCGGATACCTGTATGACTTTGTGCTTGAAGGGGACGAGAATGAGGAGCATGTGTTCATGGCTGGCGATGGTCTTCTTGTTCACAACTGCCAGGACTGGGACCTGCGCTACTTCTTCTATTACGGCCTGATGCCTGACGGCAGCGGCACGAAGGCAAGCGTGGCAGGACCTGCAAAGAAAGCGGAAGTGGCCATACTCCATGCGGTCAAGGCCCTCGGGAGCGCACAGACCAATTTCGCAGGAGGCCAGGGGTTCTATAACTTCCTCACCTTTATCGCGCCTTTCTTTGAAGGCATGAGCTACGAGGAGATCGAGCAGCTCATGCAGATGTTCGTTTATGAGATGACCCAGATGATGGTAGCGCGCGGAGGACAGCTTGTCTTCTCCTCCGTCCAGTTGTCCCCGGGCGTTCCCAAACTCTGGAAAGATAAGCCCGTGGTCTACAAGGGTGCGGTCTATGACGGGAAGCAGGCACCCCTGCGGACTTATGGAGAGTTCGAGCGCGAGGTGCGCCTTGCCTTTGAAGCGCTCATGAATGTGATGCTAAAAGGCGACTACTGGGGCAAACCCTTCAACTTCCCCAAGCCCGAAGTGAGCATAGAGCCGGATTTCATGGTTGAGGACGAGGAGTATAACCGAGCGCATCCCGAACTTCTGAGCTACGACGAGCTTTATACAAAGGCTTTTGAGCTTGCGGCAAAGTTCGGCGCGCCCTACTTTGACAACCAGCTTCCGGAGTACAGGGGCGCAGGGAAGGGGATAAGCTGCTACCAGTGCTGCGCCTACAATTTCTCATCATCGCAGGATAAGGATTCGGAGTTCGAAGCCAAGCTGTATTTCAGGGACGGAAAGCATTTCTCGATGGGTGCATGGCAGGTCGTGTCCGTCAACTGCCCGCGCGCAGCCTACAAGGCAAAGAAGGATGACAGTGCGCTCTTTTCCGAGCTTAAGAGACTGATGGATACGAGCATTGAGCTCTTCCTGGTAAAGCGCAAGTGGATGGAAATCGTTATCAGGAACAACAGGATGCCCTTTGCGACACAGAGGCCGAAGGACCCCCAGACCATGCAGCGCGGCTCGATAGCTGTTGACACAAGCGGGCTTGTGTACACGATCGGGGTGGTAGGCATAAACGAAATGGTGCAGCACCACACTGGCAAGGAGATGCACAATAATGAGGATGCGCGGCGGCTTGCGATCAGGGCGATGTTTGAGATGAAGTTCTACGCAAAGGAGCTATCGCAGAAGTACGGCATGGAAATAGCGCTTGCAAGGACGCCGGCTGAGACCACGGCGCAGAGGTTTGCAGTATCCGACCTCCTGCACAAGGAATACAGGAGGTGCGCCGAGCCCATTATAAAGGGCAATGTGAAAGAAGCGCTCAAGCGCATCTCTGAGACGCGCGACCTCCCTGTTTATTACACCAACGGCACGCACATCCCCCCGAGCGCAGAGGTGTCGCTCCCCCAGCGCATCAAGCTTGAGGAGGTCTTTTTCCCGATAGTGGACGGGGGCAACATCCTCCACATCTGGCTCGGAGAGGCGGCGCCTGACCCGCACGGATTAAAGGAGTTCGCCATGAACATCGCGAAGAACACACAGGTGGGGTATTTTGCCTTCACGAAGGATATGACGGTGTGCATGGACGATTTCCATGTGGCGTCGGGCCTCTTGGATGCGTGCCCGAACTGCGCGAGTGATAATGTGGAGCATCTGTCGCGGGTGACGGGGTATATTCAGGCTGTGAGCGGATGGAATGAAGGGAAGAAGCAGGAATTGAAGGATAGGAAGAGGTACGGGGTGGGGGGGATGTGATGTTGGAGTAAACAATAAGTTTCAAACAGACGCAAAAAGATCTATAGGTGAAATATGTATTGGTGGTCGCGCAATGGGCTTATCGGGGATCCATTTGATAGGATTAGTGGAATAGAAGAAATAGATATACTATCATTAATTGTTGAAACAGAAATTGTTAGAAAATATAATAACATTCTGATAACAGATCCAAGAAACCTACTTGGTAAATCAGTAATTATTTTTGGAGAATTTGGATCAGGTAGAACGACTCTATTTTCCTTTCTTAAAGGTTTAATTCACAGAGAAGGGATTGATAGTCATATTATTCGTTTACATGGATCCTTTGAAGATAGTTCAGAGATAGAAAAAAAATTTTTAAATTCATTGTTTTTCAAATTAACTGGAGAGGTTAGAGAAGATGCATCCTTACTTGAGATAATTGAAGCGCTTAGAAATAAAAAAAACAAAATTGATAAATATTTTGTTTTTATTGATGAACTTCATAAAAATCAATTTATTCAATCCTCTTTAGAATTCTTAAAGAATCTTCAAGGGATTATAGAAGAAATAAATGAAGAAGTAAATATAGGCATAATGATTGCCGGTCGGAATGAATGGCGAAATGAAATAATTAATAATCCTATTTACAGTGGAACTTTTGCAAATTATGATGAAATTGGGGAAATGTCCATTGAAGATGCATGTAACATGGTTGACAAGAGAATTCGATATTTTCATTCAAAGCCCGAAGCTTATATTTCATTTTCTTTAGTTACTCAAGATGCAATAGCTAAAATATATTCAACAATAGAAATTAAAACACCTCGAGCAATACTCCGAGCAGTTTCACGGTTGGTAGAGGCAGTTCCAGTATCAGTGAATGTAATCACATCTTCAGATATTCCCAGATATCTTGGGAAAAATATACTTTCTGGAATAAGAAATCATATATTAGCGGTATCTTCAGTGTACAATAGATTATCTAATGTAGAAACCTTGGGAAACAGAGAGACTCAAGAAAAAGCATTTGATCTTATTTATAAAATATATACTCATCCATTGAAATTACCCTTGAATTCATCCTCTGGCTACGATTCAGAATTAATCATCAAAATGTTAGGAAAAAACCTATTACAACAAAAACAAATCAAAATTCCAATTGTATTTGATCATATTAAAATAAAATCCAGTGAAGGCAGTGAAAAAGTCATTGTAGTTGATGATGCTATTAAAGCTGTTTTTGATAATATTACTGAAAAACACCAAGTATCTCCAGAAGATTATTTAGTAACTATATTTTTAAATAAAGAAACATATACTCAATCATCTCAAGATGATGCAAAGAGTATAATTAAAAGAATTGGTGGTATAAAAGAAAGGTTGCCTGAAAGGCTTGAAGCATGTAAGACTTGGATAGACGATTCAATAATACAGTATACCAAAGTCACAAATTTTGAAATTAATGGGATTCCGAAAGAAAAAGAGTACGAATTTCTTTTGACGTGCGAATCTGCGATGGATGGAATTTTAAAAGTTTATTATGCGGTCAGAGAAGACATAACTGAAACAGTAAGTAGAACTATATTCCTTGAAAAAATATTGCAAGATTGTGATCTCGAAGAACTAAATGAATTTTATCAAAAGGTAAGAATATCAAACGAATTAGGAACTGTTCATTTAGATGTTAGAGAAACAATAATAGATTTATTTTTTAGAGCATACCGTAAAGTGGTAGAAGTAATACTTGGTGAGCTGGATTTAGGGAGATTTTTAGCCTTGAAATCCTATTATATTCTTCCAAAGGAAATGGAAATTTTGCGTGACATAAGGTCAAAAATCTTCGATCAAAAGAACTACATTAAAGCGAGATCGATGATTCAGTTTCTGTTTAATGAAAAAATTGCAGAATTTCTTAATTTTAACTTATCGGTTGTTTATGGAATTGATTGGTATGAAAAATGTTTACCAAGAGATTTAGCTTCCAAAATAAAACAAGAAGGTACAATAGTTGAGGAACAAAATCAGCTTCAAGAGAAAGAAAGAATTTATAATAAATTAAAGCATTTAGATTTAATTGATGTTTATGAAATTATAGAATTCAAAATATTGTGGGATGGATTTTTTGGATTTGTATTTGGTAGAGAATATAATAAGATATATCTCAAACGGTTTTTTAATGAAATAATTGACCGTTTAGCCGAGGATGAAGAGAAAATAAATCATAAATCAATCCTGAATCTCGTTGATCGTGTGTTGAAACTCTTAGTATTAATGAATAGATCAATGGAATTTTATTTACGCAAAGAACAGGTTGTCTTGCTTAGTTCTAACACCGAGGAAAGCAAAATTCTATTTGGAATCAGGCAAATGGAAAAAAATGATATTAAAATCACAAAAAAAGAAATAGATGAGCTTGAATTTTTAATTAAAACGAATGTACGTGATAGGAAATTCAAAGTTATTCGGCCATCAACTCCTATTCAAATCGGATTATTTGGTTATTTTGTATCAAAAGGCAAGATAGTATTTTCCAGGTGTGAAGGGGATAAACTTTTATTTGAGATAGGTGAAAACTTCACTAAAATTATTTATAAACATAAATTAAAATGGCGTGGCGGAAAATGTGAATTATATATCGCGAATCCTAAAAAAGATGAATTAATAATTCAATTATCAAAACCTTCAGACGTTACTAGAAATGCCCCGGAAATAATTAGTTTGGATGAATCCAAAATAGAGGATATTTTTGAGGAAATTGAACGACTTTCAAATTATTCAGATGAATTATTTGAATTATCTAAAGGACATATCATTAAAACGGGAGATCTTTCCATATCTAAGAAAGAACGAGAGTATAATAGTTCACTTGTGAATTTAGGCAGTGCAATCTACAATCTGGTTTTAAAAGCAGAAATTAGAGGCGATCTCGAATCATGTGACCTTCCAATAAATTTTGTAATAGATGAAAAACTTATGGTATATCCATGGGAGTTAATGTTCGATGGCACGAACTTTTTGGCACTTAAATCGCTTGTGGGCAGGACTATTGTTTTAAATAAGAGAAACTCAACTCCTCTAAAAGGTTGGAGCCGTGATGGAAATATTCGTTTTTTGATAATAGGTGTTTCTAAGCCAAAGAATGAAGAATCTTTACCTTGGGTTGAAATCGAAGTCGCTAAGTTAAAGAAAATTCTTAGTCAGTACCCATATATAGATTTAGAAATTTTATTCGATGAAGAAGCGACACATACAGAGGTCGTTAAGAAGTTGGGAGAAAATTATGACTTTATCCATTTTGCAGGTCACGCTTTTTATAATGAACAAGCACCTGAAAAAAGCGGTTTAATTCTATATGATAAAACACTTGAGGCTAGAGAAATCAAAATGATAGTAAAAACTCCACCATGTTTAGTTTTTCTAAATGGATGTAGCTCAGCTAAACTGGATAAAAGTTCAATAAAAAGCAAATATGCTAACTTTGTCCAGAGTAATTTATTTGCTTTCATTGAAAAGGGTTCATCAGCTATTGGTTCTATATGGCCTGTAGATGATGGACCTGCTGCAGAATTTTGCGTAGAATTTTATCAAAGATTTTTTGAAAAAATGGAATTTGGAGAAGCGATACGACTTGCAAAAAGAAAAATTTATGAAACATCCAAAGGAAATTTGGCTTGGACGTCTTATGTTCTTTATGGAGACCCTTGTGGTTATTTGGAAACTGTGCCTACGTGAAGATATAATTATCGGTTTGTTATAATAGTACGTTATGAATAAAAATAATTGTAATTTTCCCCTCAATACGATGAATATTTTCACTACCTTACCTCAAATATATAACAAACTTCACCAAATAATAAAAATCATGCCATTAATAATCTCCGGATTCTCTCCCTCCTGCGCCCCCCTCTCACCAACCCCCACCCCCCTCCCCTCCGTGCGCTTCCACCGCCGCGCTCCCGCCAGTAGCGAGCCCGCACCGCTCTTGATGAAAAGCGCCATCCGGAAGCGAACACGGATGACACGGATCGGATGGATTTCCACGGATTTTCCCATCCGTGCGAATCCGCGTCATCCGTTCAATCCGTGTTCTACTGCCGTTTCGCCTGTTGTGGAAGCGCCTGGAATCCGTAACGTGATTTACATTAAATTCGCCCGAATAACAAATCTGCGTTCATCCGCGTTAATCTGCGGTTCTTTTTTTCCTGAAGCTTTTATTCACAATACTTTCAGCGGGCTTGGTACTACTTTAAATATGCACAGAATAAAACTATCTTATGCGCAGGGAAATGCATGCATAAAACTCATGAGGTAAGATATGGTATCCTGTTTAATTCAAAAAAAGAATAAAACTGTAGAAATGAACTTGTTTGATTTCGGCACAAAAATCAAGATTTCCTCTGAAAACCTGACCGAAAAACTCGAAACAGTAGTCCCTGAACAACAGAATACTCTATCCGAAATTGAAGCTCTCGATTTTAAACTGTCGCAGCACTTCCATAATAAGTTCATAGTGCAGCGGTCTCTGACGCGGCAACTTGTCAGCTTTCAGGCAAACAAAACCATGGCGTCTTATCGCTGGTACAAATACAAGGAAGCGTTTTCCGCTCCTCTTGTTGAGTATCTGCTTTGTCGATACGGGATTGTTTCAGGCAAAGTTTTGGATCCGTTCGCAGGGAGCGGTACGACCCTGTTTGCAGCAAGTGCTGTGGGCATGGATGTTGATGGAATCGAACTGCTCCCCATCGGCCAGCAGATCATTGCCGCCAGGTCGTGTCTGGAAAGAGAGTTTACGGCCGATGATTTTACTGCTGTCAAAAGCTGGCTGGAAACGTGTCCATGGAAGCAATCGCAGATGAGATCTCCCCTTCCCAAACTACGAATTACAGACGGCGCGTACTCAGAAGAGACATCAGATGCAATCGAGAGGTACATGGGCACCCTGCAGAAAGAAAACGAACGGGTTCAGCTTATCTTGCGTTTTGCTCTGCTGTGCGTCCTTGAGTCCATCAGTTACACTCGTAAAGATGGTCAATATCTTCGGTGGGATTACCGATCAGGACGCAGAAAAGGAGGAAAACCGTTCCATAAAGGAGAGATCCTTAATTTTGACATGGCAATATCTGCAAAGATAGAGGAGATTTTGCATGACATGAAACTCAGCGGTGGACATTTAGAGGAACATACTCAGGGCAATATCCATCTTTTTCAGGGTTCATGCCTGGATGTAATGCCAGGGCTGCCGTGTGATTCATATGATGCAATTATAACTTCTCCCCCTTACTGCAACCGTTATGACTACACCCGGACTTATGCTCTTGAACTGGCTTTGCTTGGAGTCAGCGAGAAGGATCTCCTCGACCTGCGGCAGCAAATGCTAAGCTGTACCGTTGAAAATCGGGCTAAAGACCTGCTGGCAATAAATCCCAAATGGGCTAACGCCATAGAAGCAGCAGACCAGCAGGAGCTTCTGCAGGCTATCCTGCAGTATCTGGAAGATCTAAAAGCGCAGGGTAAGCTGAATAACACCGGCATCCCCCGCATGGTTCGAGGATACTTCTATGAAATGGCATGCATTATCGCCGAATGTTCGCGAGTGATGAAACAAAATGCATACATGTTCATGGTCAATGACAATGTTCGTTATGCTGGCGCAAGCGTTTCAGTAGATATGATACTTTCCTCCATAGCTGAAAATCTGGGACTCCATGTAGAGAATATTCTTGTACTGCCGAATGGCAAAGGTAACAGCAGCCAGCAAATGGGGGAGCATGGGCGCGATCCTTTGCGAAAATGCGTGTATATATGGAGAAAAGAATAATGCCAGCAGACAGACCACACCGCCAGCATTTGACCAGCAGCGAGAGCCTTGTAACAACCTATGAGGAGACACGGGCTGGTTTCGTTGCATTGGCGCTCGAAAAGAACCGAAGAGCAACGCCATTCGTTGAAGAAGCAAGGTCTTTAAAAGCAGCTGCATCTATAGCCACAACCCCTGCCTCATTGGTCGATATTGCCGGGATACAGGCTGCTCTATTGACGGCGTCAGGTGTTTCCGATAAGGCTGCTGGGCATATGGAGCAGCAAGATAAGGAGGAAGCGATACAAGGACTGATAGAACAGTTCCTTGAACCTGCTGGACCGAACTTTGTTGAAGAGCTTGTCTTTCGATTCCTTTTGACGCGAGGGGACACATTAGGAGGATCTATGCGAAATATCGGAGGAGCAATGGCACAACGCAAACTTACTCGTGCGATTATTGCTTCTCTTTCGATTGCAGGAATTTCATATCAATGGCTTTCTTCCACGAATAACACATGGATACAAGGAACAAGAGACGATCCTGACATTGAGTTGGATGCAAAGGGACTTAGCTGGTCAAGTAATGGTCAGAATCGGACTGTCAGATATAACCTTACTGTACCATTTTTAAGGAATAACGTAGACCTGTGCCTTTTCAATTGCACTTCTCGGGAACTTTCCGTTAGCTATGGAAATCCTATCCTTTACATTGCACTTGGAGAACTAAAAGGTGGCATCGATCCCGCCGGAGCGGACGAACACTGGAAAACAGCAAGAACATCCCTATCCCGTATACGCGAGGCCTTTGCAGAGCGTCGGCTTTCGCCTCAATTATTTTTTGTCGGGGCCGCAATTGAAAATAGCATGGCTGAGGAAATCTGGAACCAATTGGAAGATGGCTCACTTAGCAACGCTGCCAACTTGACTGATGCAAATCAGGTTGTTTCCCTATGCCGGTGGTTATGCAACCTGTAACTAAACTCATGAGTGAAAAAATGTCCTATAATATCCCCTTACAATCTATCTACGTCCTCTCCTGCGCCCCCCTCTCCCCAAAGCCCAGCCCCCTTTCCTCCGTGCGCTCCCACCACCGCGCCCCCGCCGATAGCGAGCCTGCGCCGCACCCGATAAAAAGCGCCGTCCCGAACCGAACACGGATGACATGGGTCGGACGGATTTCCACGGATTTTCCCATGTGTGCGAATCCGCGTCATCCGTGCAATCCGTGTTCAATTGCTGCTTCGTTTTTTGTGGAGGCGCCTGAAATCCGTGACGTGATTCAACTCAAATTGCCCCAAACCATAAATCTGCGTTCATCGGCGTCATGCCCGCCGCAATGCATAGACACGTATGCCCCTGCGGGGGCATACGTGGATGCGCCCTCCAGAGGCGCGACTCTAGGCGCTTTCATCTGCGGTTTGGCTTTTGAGGATGCGCCATCATACGATCAATATGCGCATGTTCCACATGCATCTGCTGGATTTTGCGATCTTTGCGTTCTCTGCGGTGAGCAGGTTAGCACCGCGAAGTACGCCAAGAGCGCAAAGTCGTCGCGAACAAATAACCAAAGTGACAAAGATGACAAAAATGACAAGGAAATAAGGAGATGCCTGATTATCCCACTTTAACACCTGAGGAGAAACAAAATCGTGATGGAAAAAGAAGATTTACTTTTTGATGTGGTCACACCACCGGGATTCAGGATATACACTACTAAAAAATACTGGGATTATATAATATCCGTTAAGCATCCTTATATAAATGGTATGGAATCTGATGTTATCATAACCTTAAAAAATCCGGATTTCATTCGCCAGAGCAAGATTGACAAAAATGTTTACCTGTTCTACAGGGAAATCAAATACCATGCTAAAAATTATCATATGTGTGTGGTAGTAAATAAGAGCAAAGGATTCGTTATTACAATATATATAACAGATAGAATAAAGGAAGGTGTCCAAATATGGAAAAAATCAGAGTGATAATCAACCGCGAATCAAACACACTTGATGTATGGTTCGATGATCCTGAAAAGGAGTTCATCAGCGAAGAGACCGGGGAAGAAATAATCTTGAAAAAAGATAAAAACAATAGAGTGATTGGATTTGAAAAGCTAAACCTTCTTCCCGGCGAAGAAAACGTGCCTATTGAAGTATTGACCACATGAAATGGCCTTGCTTGAAACTTATTCTGAAATAAAAAATCATGTACTCTGATCTTTCCCCCTGCGCCCCCTTCTCGCCAAATCCCAGCTCATCCGCCCCCCGCAATTCCCTCGGCGCCGCATGCTATGCATACCAGGCCGCGCCAGCAAGCGAAGAAGATGATTATATTTAGGTGAAAAACAGATGTATATACAAATATGAGAACATTTCTTGTGTCAATTCAAAAAGAAGACAAATTCTATGTTGCAAGATGTCCCGAACTCGGTGTAACTTCACAGGGAAAAAACCTTGAAGAGGCACAGGCAAATATTAAAGAGGCTATTGAGCTTTATATCGAAAGCTTCGGAGAAGATCTGCCTCGTGAGATATCCAAGCCGCTGTGGACCACAGTTGAAGTAGCCCATGCCTAAACTGCCAGTTGTTTCAGGGAAAGAACTGATCGCTGCGCTTAAAAAGGCAGGATTCGTTGAAGTCAGGCAAAAGGGCAGCCATGTATCGCTTCAAAAAATCACACATGAGGCAACCTATAGAACCGTCGTTCCTCTGCATCAGGAGCTCGCAAAAGGGACACTTATTGATATTCTTCACCAAACAGGTTTGAGCAGGGAAGATTTGCTGGAATTGCTTTAAATCCCAGCCCCCTCCCCACTCGCACCTCCACCGGCGCATCCCCGCAGGCAGCGAGCCCGCGCCGCGCTGGATGAAAAGCGCCATCCGGAAGCGAACACGGATGACACGGATCGGACGAATTTTCCAGTCCTTATGAAAATAAAGAAAGAGATTAACAGGCAATATCTGCGATTTTTTAAACGCTTTGCGATGCCTTATTTTTTGCGATAAGTTCCCGGATTTTTGAAACTAACTGAGTTGGGACTTCCATAGATGTTCGAGTTCTGTTACTGAAAGCATTTTCGTCTTCCGCCATGGCTTCTTCTTCAGTCTGTTGTTCATAATGAGCAAGAACCGTCCTCACTCTCTTCTCATCCCATCCTTTTGGAAATTTACATTTTTTCATATTTCTTTCGGCTCCTGCGTTTATATGCAATCAATGGTTTACCAGTTAAATCAAATGCCGTTATGACAAAAATACTTTTTGGATCAAAATCAATAACATATATAACCTTCAAGTAACGGCCTGCTCGAGATTGACCTATGGCAACCCGGGAACCATCCTTGCCTGATCTGTCTTCCCCGGGCTTTAATAAAACATCCTCTACCTCATCTTCAGATACATGATGGGTGTAGATATGCGGCTGACCGTTTTCTGGATCGATATAATAATGGATGTTCATGTTACAGCCCCATCTTTCATAATAATTGGTGCCTTATTTTGCATTTCAAGCATATATGCATAATTACTTTAAGTCACCACGTATAATATTGATCACAACTCCCTTTTAAACGCTTTATCCAGCACGGCTGGCAGCAGCGCGTCCATTTCGGCGCCAGTCTATGCCTTGAGGCGCCTGGAACCCGTAACGTAATTCATTTCAAATTCGCCAAAATAATAAATCTGCGTTCATCAATGCCGAAATCCTGCGGATTCTCAACTCTGCGCCCACATATTGCGAAGCAATACGTGTACACGCCCTCCAGAGGCATGACTCTGGGCGCTTTCATCAGCGGTTCCGTTTCTTGAAGAAGCGTCTAATATTTATTGATTTTATTTTTATTAAATTTTCAGATGCCTTAAAATCCCAGCTTCTCATGACTCATAGAATCCAGCCCCCCGCAAGTGTTACTGGTGCATCCCGGGCAGCGAGCCTGCGCTGTAGACATTGAGAATGCAATAATTCAAGAAGAAATCATCGAAAAATATCATGATGACAAGCCTTATCCATCATGCCTTATATACGGAAAAGATATGAAAGGTAAACCACTTCACGTGGTGTGTGCCTTTTCTCCTATAATCCGTATAATAACGCTTTATCGTCCAGATGAAGAAAAGTGGATAGATTATAAGAGGCGAAAATAAATGGAAGAGAAATGCCAGTTCTGCGGCGGCGCCGTGAAGAAAAAAACCGTCAGCCTTGACCTCTGGAAAAAGGAAAAACTGTACGTTTTCAAGAATGTGCCTGCAAAGGTATGCGAACAGTGCGGCGAAAAGTATTTTTCCTCAAAAATATATGGAATTATCGACAGGCTGTTAAAGGATAAATCAAAACCTGACGAAACTATGATAGTTCCAGTCCTGTCATTAGAAAAATTTGCGGAAGAAGCTGTTAGTTAATCAGAAACCTGATTTTAGATGATAAACGGATGTAAAGGCTATTATGAGAACATTCCTGGTATCAATTCAGAAGGAAGATAAATTCTTGGTGGCAAGATGCCCAGAACTCGGCGTAACCTCGCAGGGAAAAATCCTTGAAGAGGCGCAAGCGAACATCAAGGAAGCTATAGAACTATATATAGAGAGTTTCTGTGAAGACCTGCCCCCCGAAATATCCAAACCTTTCTGGACAACTATCGAAGTTTGCTTATGCCTAAACTCCCCGTGATTTCAGGTAAAGAACTTTTGGTGGCACTGAAAAAAGCTGGATTTGTTGAAGTTCGTCAAAAGGGCAGTCATGTATCTCTTCAAAATATTATGCCTGTACACTTTTATCATAATCAATTCCCCACCACTCAACCACCTGCGCCCCTCACCCAACCCCAGCGCTGGAAGGGCATACCAACACTATAATTTATCATATAATGTAAGTTCTGGAGGAGTGAAACAAAATCCCTTTTCAGAAAGATTTATTAATGCCTCAGTCCTCAATCCAATCTGGATTTACAAAAAACATGAATAAAACAATAATAATTTTTCTCATTATAGTTATCGCCGGATTTTCCATACGAATATATGATCTCGCTGAAAATCCTCTTGATTTTGATGAAAGCATACATGCTTTTACTTCATTCTTATTATTCAAAGAAGGTATTTATAATTATGAACCTGCCACCCATGGTCCTTTTCTATATTACATTACAGCAGGGATCTTTCATGTTGCTGGAGATAATATAATGTCTGCAAGATTATTACCTGCTGTATTTGGGGGGTTGATGGTTTTATTGCTTTTTCCATTACGCCGGTTTCTTGGAGATGTAAAATTCATCCTGATATCAGGCATGTTTGCTTTTTCATATTCTTTTATTATATTTTCCAGACAAATAAGACATGATATTTTCATAACCTTTTTTATACTCGCATTTTTGGCCTGTATGGTACTATTTGTTGAGGGCCATTCTAAATCATATCTTTATCTTGGATTTGCCAGTTTAGCGATAACGATGGCCATCAAACCGACAACATATATCTTCATGTTCATCCTTGTCTTTTTCCTTATTTTGAAGAAAAATATTTTTCTTCCATTTATACTGAATTATTTAAAAAACAATAGAATTTATTCTATAATTTATATTGCATTGATCTTTATAGCTATCAATTATCTATTCTATCACGACATATCAGCCGGATTTTTTAAGATGGCCAGTACATGGATAGAAATGTACAAACTCGACTCCAATCGAAATGATTTTCTGTTTCCCCCTGTTTATTTCTATTTATTAAATCTAATAAAATATGAATTTCTGATTTTTGTAACTGGTTTAATTGGTTGTGTATATTATTTATCATCAAAAAAAGAAAATCACTTCATTAATTTTTGTTCTTTTTGGGCTTTATGTTCTTTATTAATTTTTTCTATCATGGCTTATAAAACCCCTGACCTTATATTAAATATTTTATTGCCTTTTACAATCGTTTCGGGATTTTTTTTAGGTGACATAATAGATAGATTTTTTTATAAAGATAGATTGATTCTAAAACTAACAATAATCCTATTATTGATTTTATCATTATATATAAACAGTCCAATTGCCCCATCTAATGTTAATAATGAATATGAAAAGATAACAGAGTTTATAAATAAAACTGACCAGGAAAACATCTATTTCCTATCACCTCTTGGAAATTTTTTCGGTGTACAGTGGCCTCTTCCATGGTATTTGAGGGAATATAATTTATTTCAGATCGATAGTAAAGGTCATGTTATAGAGTTGGATTATTTATTTGATGAAAGATACAATGCAAAGAAATTTGTGCGCAATTATGAAGAAAAAGGGATTATTATCACTTCGCAAAATGTAACATACATGGAAAAACTGGGATATAATAATAGTAAGCACTTTGAAAAATCTAAATTTTATATATACTATTGAGTAATCATTGAAGCGCCTAATTTGCCCGTTTCTGCTTTCCTACCGGGATTTAGCAAAAACCATTTCCTTTATCTTCTCAAGCACAAGGACAGCGTCTTCCCGCTTCACATCAACTTCATGCGATTTTAAAAAATCAATCAATCTTCCCGGATCTGCAATAATCCCTTTTTTCACGCTTTCGCTGATAATGTCCCTGTAATTCCTGTCCGGATAGAATATTTTTCGTGCAATATCCACAATGCCTGAAGCCTGTTCTCCTGTCAAAATGCCCTCATCCTGCGCAAGGCCAAGCGTCAGCCTGACATTCACAAGCGGTATTGACAGGGGTTCCATGGTCTCTGCATCAAAAGTCACTGCGACCTCGTCATCAGATTCAATAACGCCGCTCCTGTACATTTCGTATATCCTGCCAACACCCACCATACCATAAGAATCAAGTTCGGATGCACGAAGCGCCCCCATGCTTGCCCCTCCCACTACGGTTATGCCTTTTTTCAGGGCCTCTATTATTTCACGGTGGGCCACCGCCGCGCTATCGAAAAAAACCCCGTCTATTATCCCGACTATTTCCGGAGAAGACGGGATGAGTTTCCTGATGTCCTCGCGCCTCACCGGAGGGCGGTAATCCGCATCCAGTATTTTCCTTGCATCGCCGTGGCTGATACTCGTGCCGGTAAATACCACAGGTTTCATCCTGGCACTCTCTTCTTCTTTTTCCTGATACGCTCACCCTTCCTTTCCCGGTCAAGCGTATAAAGCTCAAACATCGGTATTATCGCCCTGACCACAGGGATTTCCACACCTCTTGAGAGATCGACGATTATGGCGCCATCTGCACTTCCCTCAAGGCGTTCAAGAACGGTTTTTATATTGGCCGCCGGCGTATCGCTGGAGCTATCCTGCATTTCATCCATCCGCACAGTCCCCAGGTCTTCGTACCAGTAGCCGTTCATCTTTTTCATGTGGTCGTAGCCGAAGGTTCGCACCACGCGCTCCCTGTCCGTATCCTCGCGCGCGCCGTGTATCTGGACGACCCGGCTCTGCGCCGCCTCTGTCAGCGCCCTTGTCACTGCTATCTCAGGTTTGAGATGCGATCCTGCACCCATAACAAGGAGGGCAGGGTCCCGGAGGACCGTATCATCAAGTGCCGCGACAACCGTGGGAATGTCAACATCCGAATCAAGCAGCCAGAGTTTTACCTTGATACCCGCATCCTCCAGTTTTTTTTTCAGGATATAATTCAACCCGTCGCTTTCTGAAAGCACTATCTCTCTCCCCGGATTATGTGTGAACTCTGCAATGCTCAGGGCATCCCTTTCTATCACTTCAAGCAGGCCGTGCAGCACTGCTTCCTCAATCGTATTTCCCGAAGCAAGCCCATTCGTGTTGCTCCTGAAAATCTTGTTCCCCCCCTGCGGATCGTAAGGATGGAAAACCGCATTTGCGGGAACGAACACTTCTATGTCGTTCATCAGGTCAAATCCCATGACCCATTCAAGGGTAGTGAACCCTGAAAACGGTCTTGGCAAAAGAAGTGTGTCAGGGTATAAGGTGGGGTAGCTCTCGCTCAGGGACTCATAGGTATCGCTGGCTCTTTGAGTGTTCAGCGGGATACCGGAGAGATTAATACTGACCTCAGGTTGTTCTGCAAGGCATCGCTCAAAGCTCTCCATTATAGCTGATATCCTGGCGTTGGTCTCGTTCGCGCCTTTCCCCGAATATATGGAAATCGCGCCGGCTGCGGCACTTGGCCTTATAGCGGAAAAAACAGGGATACCGACACGGTCAAGATCCGTTATATTGGCAATACGCGTTACGCCTATCCTGGGGAGGAGCTTTGTTGTAGTGGCAAGCGTGGTCTCAGGTTTGAACACGCGCTGCATACCTTCAAGGTACTTTACATCAGGGTCAATTTCTAATCTACTCATTTTTTGCAATCTTATTTAATAAAGGTTAAATATGTTGCGATAGATTGATGGAGAAAAATTTAAAACTCACAAATAAGAATCAGACAAGGATAGTATGTGGGAATGCTGGCAATATGACTTCTAAAAATATAGGGCTAATTGTATTATTTATATCAGTAATCATTGGAATTATTTTTACTCAAGGTTTTGTACGGGATAACGGAGCCGATACTAAGGAACAGCCTGCGGAAAATAATCCTCCGGGGAGTCCTCCTCTGGCACAGGCCGCTCCTGAAATTACCCCCGAAAACATATCAGTGAGCGCTTTAACATGTACCAATACTACATCAGGGGAATACGAGGTCGATCTTCGAATAAAAAACCAGGGAACTTCAACCAGGACTATGATAATTTATCCTCTGGAACGGATAGTTGAACTGTTGCCCCGCCAGATAAAGAGAGTGGATATTTTAATTCCTTATGAAAATACCATCTTAAAGCTCATAGTGGATGATGGGGAAAAATTCGAAGTTATTGTGCCTCCATGCGTGGTCAGGGGAGGATCTGGCGGCAATTCAGGGACCGAAAAGGTCATAATGACCGGACCTACCGAACCCACAGCAACCAATCCAATTCCCACCCAGCCAACTCCAACTTTACCGGTTGCCACCGAACCTACGCCAACTAATCCAACTCCCACCCAGCCTGCGCCAACCACAAATCCGACTACTTCGATCCCTGAATTCCAGTGGATCGGACTTCCGGTCATTACAGTTGTTCTTTTGATGTTGTTTTTCCGCAGGCAGTAAACCGGAATTAAATTTGATAGCTGTTTACGTAGCTCCATATAAACCCAAATTGAACAAGGTGGTAAGCAGTCCTGACATCAGAACCATTCCAATTATGATCCCTAATTCCCTGTAAAATTCCAATTTATCAAGATAATAAACCAGTAAACCCACTATTATTATTAATATTGTTTTAAACAGGACAAATCCATTATAGCCCTGCAAAGTTTAATTTAAGAAAAAGGATTATAGCAACTCATGGATGAGAACACGATAAACCGGACAAAGGCTGCCATTAACGCCCTTATAGACGTGGAACAGTTGTGGATCGAGAATACCCCCAGCTATAACCTTTCAACACAGGAACTTGTTGTCCTTAAAAAAAGACTTGAACGGGCGATGGAGAACGTCTCCAAGATATACGAGGAGAACAGGACAAAAATGCAGGCAGCAGAGGATGAGGTTAAAAAGATGCATGTGGGAAAGAAAAAGAAATGACGAATCCTTTTTGAACAACTCTTTTCCTTAATCAGCAACTATTTATATCAAGTAAACTTTAGTGAAATCAACTTTACTTGATTTGGAGTAACATGCATATCTCTGATGGAATCCTGGCACCCTGGTGGATTTTATCCTGGTCCGTAATAACTGCAATATTTGTCAGTATCGGATTGAGAAGGATAAATAACCGCATCAGGGAGGAACCTGCGTACCTTCCAAGGATCTCCCTGATAGGCGCTGTGGTTTTTGTGATCTCTGTGTGGCATATTCCCGTACCTGTGACCGGCTCCTCGTCCCATCCGGTGGGTACGCCCCTTGCCGCAATAATCATTGGCCCTTTTGCGGCTGTCGTGATAAGCGCAATCGCCCTTTTCCTGCAGGCATTCGTCGCCCACGGCGGCCTCACAACTATCGGTGCGAACACATTTTCAATGGGGATCGCCGGCGCTTTTAGCGGTTACCTTGTTTACAGGCTGCTAAAGAACTTCTCCCCCTTATGGTTCTCGGCAGGAATGGCGGGACTTGTCGGAAGCATTATTACTTATCTTGCTACCGCCCTCCAGCTTGCGCTATCCTTGAATCCCGATAATGTTATACACTACTGGAAATTATATTCCCTGGGTTTTATCCCGACCCAGATACCTCTTGCGATTGCAGAATTTGCATTCACGGGATATGCGGTAGAGTATCTATCCAGGACCAGGCGGGAATTGATCGGCACGCCAAACGGGATGGGCAGGTTCACAAAAACAGCCCTGTTGTTAATGATCTTGATTACATTTGTGATAGCCCTCGGTGCATATATTGGTAATCTGAAAGGGGGAGATATGTCCGGCGTAGATAGTACTGTGGAGACGTTTGCAGTTCCGGATGCGGTTCAAGACGGAATAGGAGGCGCGTTGATGGCACGCTTTGGCGAACCTGTGGGATTTGCCCTTGTCGGTATCACAGGAGGCCTCTTTACAGGATATTTCTGGCCAGAACTGAGGAGGCGGTCCTGATTCCTGAATGGCTTGGGAGTGACCCCTTAAACGGGATCGTAATTACTGTTGCTTTTTTCATATCCCTTATCGCAGGCCGGTACATCAGTATGCGGCAAACCCATATGCCCGATAAGATGATGGCAGGCCTTGATCCAAGAATTAAATTATTGGTTTCATTCTTTATTATCATCACACTGACATTGATGAAACACTGGTATTTCCCAATCCTTGTATCAGGCCTTTGCATCGTTATTTCTTTGAAACTCGGCCTAACCGGGGATTACTTTAAGAAAGTCATTTTTCCGCTTGTCATGGGTATATTTATACTGGCGATCCAGGGTTTTACCTATGGGGAAACTAAAATTGATTTTGGCATCATCCCGGTCTACGTCGAAGGATTGGATTATGGCTTTCTTATTTTTTCAAGGGTTCTGGCTTCTGCCTCGGTTTTGATACTTCTGGTACTGACAACTTCAGAAAGCGATGTACTTGAAAGCATGCGCTGGTTCAGGGCCCCTCAAACAATTATCGAGATTTCATCGTTCATGATACGTTATATACGAACTTTTTCCCAGGAAGGGAAACAAATGAAATTAGCGTTTGAATCAAGGTGCGCAAGTAACACAGGCTTCAAAAACAGGGCGCATAATGCAGCATCGATAAGCGCAGCGCTCATTTCGCGCGCATTTTCAAAGAGCGACGGCCTTTACAGGGCAATGGTCTCCCGCGGATGGAAGCCTGGACTGGAATATCCAATTGAGATCCCGCCGTTAAATAAAAGTGACATAATGCTTGGAATCGCTTTAGTTGCAGGAACTATTGGCCTCGCGGCTATTGACGGTTTCGCATGAGGAAAAATGAACGCCATAAAGACAATCGGGCTTGAACATATATACCCTGACGGGACTCATGCTTTATCGGGAGTGGATTTTGAAGCCGACCAGGGTGAGAAAATCGCAGTGCTCGGCCCGAACGGCAGCGGCAAGACCACATTATTTTATCATTTTAACGGCCTGGTAAAACCAACTGCCGGGGAAATCCAGGTCTTCGGTGAAAATATTACAAGGAACAACATCGATGAGATCAGGAAACGCATCGGTCTTGTATTCCAGGAATCAGACAACCAGCTATTAGCCCCTACTGTCTTTGAAGATATCGCTTTTGGCCCGAAAAACCTTGGGTTTGGCCAGGAAGAAATAAAAGATAGGGTGAGGGATGTGCTTCACAAGTTCGATATAGAATCACTCGCACAAAAAAATCCTTCGAACTTAAGCGCAGGCCAGAAAAAAAGGGTAGCTATCGCCGGGGTTGTTGTTATGGAGCCGGAAGTAATAGTGCTCGATGAGCCGACTTCGGGTATGGATGCCAGGGGCGCTGCTGATACATTTGAGATCCTTGATGAATTAAATAATGAGGGGAAGACGATTATCCTGTCAACCCATGATCCCAATCTTGCAGCTTCATGGGCCGACCGTGTGTATTTACTTAACAAAGGTAAAATTTTCAGATCCGGCGCTCCAAAACACATTTTCGCTGATGAAAAACTGGTTGCAGATGCGGGAATTACCCATCCTGTGATCATCCAGACGTTCCGTGAATTCCGCGCGCGGGGGATATCCAGAGGGGAATTACCCCTCAATGTTCTTGATTTCCTGGAATCAGTTGATGCAAAAATAATGAACATAAGATGCGCAATAGCAGGGTGCGACCTGTCAGCCGGCGACGAAGTTTGCCTTGAAATGGAAGAAGGTATGCTGGTCGCGAACAGGGGCAGGGAAGGTTTGAGAGGAATTGTTGTATTTGATTGCAGGAAGGGTGAGGATATTGCGGTCAGGGATGTAACCGGTGATTTGCAGCAACTGGCAGGCAGCATTACTATCATCAGGGTTCCGGGGATCATTGAAGGGGGTTCAAGGTCGGTGGAAACAGAAAAGGTCCGGGACATTCTTGATAAAAACAAGAACCGGAGGATAGGTGCTATGGGAACGTCCGCGAAAGTATTGCTGGGTAAAATGGGGATCAGGACTGATTTTGAGTTCGATGTGGCCCAATCAGGTATGCTTGCGGCACTTCGGGGTTTTGATGTGAGTATTTTTGCATCGGGGGGAATGGCAGAAAGGGTAATGGAGAAAGTAAAAGAGAGAAAGATAAAGTACTCTGTTATTGAGTTGTAGTATTGCAGTCTTTGAAAATAGAAGGCTTTTTATTCGAATAAAACCATTAAAGAGATTAGGGGGTAACATATGGTAAGAATTAAGAGATATTTCCAGAACGAGTTAAGTCTTGAACCGGAGTGCTTTGAGGACATTTTGATGCGCAGGGGAGGAAAAGAATTATGAAAGTCCTTGCGATCAACTCAAGTCCCATGATGGATAAAGGGAACACCGCTCTGATCCTTGACCCTTTCCTTGAAGGGATGAAAGAGGAAGGTGCAGATGTTGAGCTTTTTTACACCAGGAAGCTGAATATCAACCCATGCCTGGGAGAATTCAATTGCTGGCTCAAGACACCTGGCAAATGCTTCCAGGATGATGATATGCAGATGCTTGACCCAATAATGCGCGAGGCCGACATTATTGTGCTTGCAACTCCTGTCTATTGCGATGGTTTCACAGGCCCGATGAAGAATATTCTTGATCGGACAGTGCCGCAGGTGTATCCTTTTTTTGAGCTGCGAGAGGGCCACTGCCGTCATCCCCTTCGCGAGGGCACCAAAGCCAGCAAGGTAGTGCTGGTCTCAAATTGCGGTTTTTGGGAAATGGACAACTTCGATCCGATGCTTTCGCACATGAAAGCCTATTGCAGGAATGGAGCGAATGAATTCGCAGGAGCCCTGCTGCGACCTCATGGCGGTGCATTGAGGCCGATGATGGAGATGGGTGCGCCTGTGGATGACATCTTTGAAGCTGCAAAAGAGGCCGGGCGGCAACTGATCAGAGATGGCAGGATATCAGAAAAGACCCTGAGCATAGTGAGCCGTGAACTCATACCCCGTGATATGTACGTGCAAGCAGTGAATGAGCATTTCCGGGGAGAGATGGACGTGAAGAAAAAATAATCCAGAGAGTTCATTGTTCCGGGGATGGGGGAAATAATAGAAGTGCGGGATGGTTAGCCCTGTTCACCAGCAGGATCTTTATCATTCGCCTGCTCTTTCCTGCTTCTCTTCCCGGCCTTTGCTCCTGCCTGCGCCGCAAACACATTGAGCAAGTCAGTCAATTTTTCGTACTGGGCTGTCTCGATGTGCGAATACCGCAGGGGCTTCTTATGCTTACGTGTCTCTTTTTTAAGTTTCTTGTACAACTCATCAGAGAGCGATGTGAGCTTTTCATCCGTAGTCCCTTCTATCAGCATTACGCCTGAAGCGCCGTATTCAAAAGCCGCATTGATGACATCGGCATCCAGTATATGGATCGAAGGAACGCTGACGAACCTGATAAGGGAAGAGTACTGCCTCCTGTTCACCCCCGCTATATCGGCGGCCGCATAAGCATAAGGGTCAATGAAAACGATAACTCCCGACCCTTCGCCTAAAATTGCTTTCAGCTGAGCTTTTAACTGGTTTCGAGTAAAATTCCTTATCTCGATGCCTTTTATCGGGCATACGGGCACGCATATGCCGCAGCCTGTGCATGCAAGGGGAGAAAGAACGGCTTTTCCTCCTTCAAGGGCAAGCGCATTGTAAGGACAGGCTTTCACGCAATCCCCACATCCGTTGCACTCAAGTATCATGGGTTTCTCGGGAGGGATAAGTATAACGCCTTTCCCAAGGAACTGCGAGACTTTGTGCGCGGCGCTTATGCCTTCTGTCACCGAGTCGTGTATATCCTTGGGACCGAGTACGCAGCCAGCCGCAAATACGGACTGGTTCAACGTATTTACCGGGTCAAGCTTGACGTGCTTTTCCTCGATAAATCCGTCATCGCCAGTTGGCACACCGAGCTTATCCGCAAGTTCTTTTGTTCCTCTTGATGGAACGAGTGCAGGACACAGGACGACCATATCGAATATTTCCCGCCCTTTCATGCCAAGGTTCGTGTCCTCATACTGTACCATGTGAGTTCCGTCTTTTTGGGGTATTATCTCAGCCACTTTCCCGCGCACGTAATTAACGCCCTTTTCCTGCGTGTGGTGGTAGAACTCTTCGAACCTCCGGCCTGCTGAGCGCATATCGATATAGAAAATCCATGCTTCGGCATCTTCTTTCATCTTTTTGACAAGCTGCGCCTGTTTCTGCGAGTAGATGCAGCACACCTTGGAGCAGTGCTTCTTTCCTCTGCCTGTGAAATCCCTGCTGCCTGCGCACAGCACGAACGCAACACGGTTGGGGAACGTCCCGTCAGCTTTTTGCAGTCTCATCCCGGTTTTGCTCTTTGCAGAGAGCATCTCCTCGAATTCAACTGCTGTAAGAAGATTGGGAGCCGGATAGTTATACTCCTCAATGAATGACGGGTCGATGGACTCAAAACCCGTGGCTACGGTAACAGCCCCCGCAGAAACCGAGCTTGTTGTTTCTTTTGCATCAAGGGTAATAGCATCCCGAGGGCAGACTTTCACGCATGCGCCGCAGTTCTTGCATTTTGACATATCGATCATATACGCCTGCGGGACTGCCTGTGCAAAAGGCAGGAATATGGCGCCACTGGGGCATTTCCTGGCGCATGCCCCGCAGGATATGCATTTTTCGATATCAACGTATCTGGGACTGTGCCTGAGGTTTATTGAATAATCCCCCGGGCTTCCGTTTACTTCCGCAACCTCGGTCTGGGTGAACATGGTTATGCCGGGATGATTGTGCACTGCCACCATTTTCGGCGTAAGGATGCACTGGGAACAATCAAGCGTCGGGAAGGTCTTTGATAAGCCTATCATGTGGCCGCCAAGATATGGCTGTTTTTCAATCAGTATCACTTCATGCCCATCAGCCAGTTCAAGGGCAGTTGTTATTCCTGCGATCCCACCACCCACGACCAGCGTCCTGTCAACTAATTTTTTCTCAAGCGGAACGAGTGCCTCTATGGAAGAAATGCGGGCGACTGCTCCTTTTATCAATCCCCTCGCCTTTGAATTCACGCCTTCTTTACTTTCTTTATCATGAACCCAGCTTGCCTGTTCTCTTATATTTGTTATTTCAAGCAGGTTCGGGTTAAGCCCCGCCTTTTTCGCCATGCTACGAAAAGTCTCAAGATGCAGTTTGGGTGAGCATGAACCTATTACGACGCGATCAACTTTTCCTTTCTCTATATCGTTTTTTATTTTCTCCTGCCCTGCGCTGCTGCACAGGTAGTCCTGGATATTGACGATTACATTTTCTTCCTTAAGGCTTTCCGCAACTGCCTGCAGGTCCACCACATCGCTGATGTTCCCGCCGCACCTGCACAAATACACGCCGATCTTTTTTGGGGTTGGCTCATTCTCCGGCATTCTTACCTCCCTCGATTGCGGCCAGTAATTTATCGGTAGAAACAAGATGTTTGTCCAATCCCAGTTCTTTCGGGGGTATATCTATTGCAAGACCTATCAATTGCGTAAAATAAATGATGGGCATATCGATCTTGATATTAAATTTTGCTTCAACCGCTTTCTGCTTTGCGTCAAGCTGGAGATGGCACATTGGGCATGTTACGGCCATGCAGTCGGCGCCTGAATCTTTTGCCATCACAAGAAGGTCTTTTGCAAGACCGAGGGCAAGTTCCTCATTGGTTATCAGGATCGGGCCGCCGCAGCATTTTGTTTTATAATAATATCGTACTGGTTCTGCCCCAATGCTTGAAATGAGTTTGTCCAGGGAAATGGGATTTTCGGGGCTGTCAAAATCGTTCTCAGGCCGGGTCAGCAGGCAGCCGTAGTAGGGGGCTGCTTTTATTTTTAAAGGCTTTTTGACTTGCTCGCCGAGTTTTGCAAGACCGAAGTCTTTTACGATCACTTCGAGAAGGTGTTTTGGTTTTGTGTTGCCGTCATATTTTGTTGTGAGCGCTTCGTTGATCCTGCTTTTGAGAGGGCTGTCTTCAAGCGCCGTCCGTGCGCGCATAAGGTTTGAATAGCAGAGGTTGCACGGTGTAGCAATATCAAGACCTTTTGATGAAGCAAGCGTCCTTGCCGAAAGTGCTACCCGTGTTGTCCTGTCATCCACATGGAGGGCGCCGCAGCAGTTCCAGTTCCTTATCTCTTCAAGCTCGATGCCAAGGCGGGCAAATACGGCCTCTACTGACATACGGTAATCCACAGCCGTACCGTGCTGCGCGCATCCCGGGTAATACGAATATTTCATTTTTCAGCCTCCGGCTCTGCATTTCCTTTTTCTTTTTCAATGGGTTCTTTTCCTTCTACATTCTTTTTTGTTTCTGCCTTCTCTTCTTCTTTTTCACCGAGTTTAAAAATAGTATCCAGTTCACCCATATTTTCCATTTTATCGATGGACAGGGGCAGTTTTCCTTTTGAAAATAGGGATAAGCCGAAGGGAGCCTGTTTTATCATTCCAGGCTCAGAAAGACTGTATTTCGATATCAGCAGGAATTCCGAGGCTCTTCCGTTCTTCTTTATCACTTCAGAAAAAACATTGTCGAATTTTGCGTTTTTATTCTTGATACCTTCGGCCACAGCAATGGGTTTTAGTGTCTCCATAAGCTCGGTCGGATGTATTCCCCTGGGACAGCGCACCGAGCATGAAAAGCATGTGGTGCATATCCAGATGGTATTGCTGTTCAGCACATCTTTTTTAAGGCCAAGCTGTATCATGCGCACAAGCTGGCGCGGGGTGTAGTCCATTTCGTGGCTGACCGGACAGGAGCCCGCGCATATGCCGCACTGCATGCACGTGGGGATATTCTCGCCGCCTGGCGTTCTTATGATGAGGTCCCTGAATGCGGTATCCCTGGATTCCGGGAGGATGGTTTCTTTTTTCATTTAACCTCGGAGGAAAACACTTGTAGATTTAATAATATATAAGATTTTGCACCCATAAATTTAACGGTTCAGACCTATTCCACTTCAAGCTTTATTCCGCCCACATGCGGAGCAATAAAGTTGTAAACAATAGCCATTATTCCGCTGGAAATAAAGCTTATTACGAAAAGCATCGCCGGGTAAATGATCATGGTCAGTATTATACCGCCCACCGCTCCAAGTCTGCCAGCGGGAGATGTGTCAGGTACCGCCATTAAAAAGAACAATGGGATAGTGGCAACAAAACCAAGCACTGCAAACACTGCCCCCACAACCTGGGCAAACGGCAAAACATGAATTTTCTTTATTGTCTTAAGTTCCATATGGATTACCTTATTTAATCTTTTACAATATTACATTTGCTCCATTTATGATTATTGCGCATGGTTAGCGGGACAGGCTCTGGCAGTGGCGGCAGGGATGGCGTGGTACTGTGGTTAGAATATTTAATAGTGGCGGCGCACAATAGGAACCCGATGCAACCTTGCATCCATAAACCATCATCCACAACTTTTAAATCAATCATATATAAATCTCATATGAAAGGACACATAATTTCTGCAAGAGATATGACAATAAAAGAACGGAAATACTACAATGACAAAAAAATCTAAGCAAATCCCTGAAGAATTTAAAACATATGAAGAAGCTGCTGGGTTTTGGGATACTCACGAAAGTACAGATTTTCTTGACGAGCTTGAAGACGTTAAAATGAAGGTCGATATTAAAATCCTTCAGAAATAACTTGCCTTCGGCCATACGGCGCCCTGTAAACCTCTTGCCGTCAAATATCGATATGTTTCCCCATAATGATAATAATTCCCGCAGCTTCGACAGCATCGCCACTTTAAAAATACGCGTTGCATGCCCGAAAGTATCGTAAGCAGTCACTGAAACTCTCGAAGCCGACCATAATGCATCGGTTAGATAAATTAATATACCATCAGTATCTAATCAATACTGATACTCATTGACCGACTTTCATAAAGCTCCAATAAAATACACAATACATGCTTCCAACCGATTAAAAGAACGTTTCCAGATGAAAAACGATGAAGTACGGCATTACCTGAAAACAGGCAAACATATAAAAAAGTGCAATAAAGATGGAGAGATTGGGTTCATCCAGAGTGAAATTGGAGATTCAAGGATACGTTTTGTTTACACGGTTAGAAGCGGGACCATTTATATATTGACAATAGAGGAATAAATTATGACAAAATGCCCCCTGTGCGAAACAGAGATGAGAAAAGAACGTAAAGAGATGGAAAAAGGTGTATGGGCTACTGTTGAGGTCTGCCCTCAGTGCAAAGATGAATGGATAGATGAAAAAGAACACGACAGGCTTGTAGATCTGTTCAAACGCAAAACTTTCAACCTTGGAGGCAGTATCGCAGTCAGAATACCCAAGGAAATAGCCGATGCCCTTTCAATACGAGAAGGAACCGAAGTGAATTTCTCAGTTCAGGATAAAAAGATAATAATATCCAAGGCAACCGTATAAGCTTACATTGTACTCTATTCTAATGGCAAAATTGGGAGTGAGGATTTCAGCAAAGATAAAGAATAAATCCTATCCTCTTCTTTTTCCCCATTTATCTATTTCAAATTCGTGTTTTTCTTTTTTGATATTTATTCTTATCATAAAATAAATATGCAAAGTAAGATTCCTATTACTCCTGTTTTTAGAACTCCTTCTATCATTTTACACTTAATTCATGATTGCATTATTATATAATATAATTATCCATCTGATGATGATTTTAACGCTATGCAAGTTGTTCCTATATTTGTCATTATTTCTAACAGTAATATAATTACTTTAAGCATAAAGGGATTCTGAAGATAAAAAACAACGAACCAACACAAACTGAAACGAACTCAAGGTAATCAGAGTTCGTATGAATTCGTATCTGTTTGTTGTTATTTTTGAATATTTTGCATCGTCAATTTTGCTTCTCCCTTTTACGAGCAAATATCCACTTTCCCCCAAAACCGATAATTCTATTAATCATGCAGTAATCAGAGCGGGATATGGAACTCCCGAAAGAATACGATTATAATACCATCGAAGAAAAATGGCTGAACACATGGCAGGATTCCATGTATTATTTTGACTGGGATTCGAAAAAACCGCAGTTCATAATCGATACCCCACCCCCTTATCCCACCGGGAATTTCCATATCGGCAATGCCCTTAACTGGTGTTACATAGATTTCGTGGCGCGCTATAAGAGGATGCGGGGCTTCAACGTGATGTTCCCCGAAGGCTGGGACTGCCACGGCCTCCCGACAGAGGTGAAGGTGGAAGAGGCGAATGGCATCACAAAGAGCCAGGTCTCGCGCGAGAAGTTCCGCCGCCTGTGCGTCGAACTTACGGAAAAGAACATTGGCCGGATGAGAAAAAGCCTTCGCCGTCTCGGCTTTTCAATCGACTGGAGCAACGAGTACATAACGATGGAACCTTCCTATTTCGGGAAGACCCAGAGGTCATTCGTACAGATGTACAACAACGGCATGATATACCAGCAGAACCATCCTGTGAACTGGTGCCCCAGGTGCGAGACCGCAATCGCTTTTGCCGAAGTGGAATACGATTCAAGGGACACAGTCCTTAATTACCTTAATTTTGACAAACTCAAGATAGCGACCACAAGACCTGAACTGCTGGCTGCCTGCGTTGCTGTCGCAGTCAATCCCGATGATAAAAGATACAGCGAGTATGTAGATACCGAGGTCGAAGTGCCAGTATTCGGCCACAAGGTCAGGGTCATTGCGGACAAAAGTGTTGACCCGTCATTCGGTACAGGCGTGGTCATGATATGCACCTTCGGCGACAAGCAGGACGTCAGGTGGTGGGTGGAACATAACCTGCCGCTTCGGAAAGCTATCGATAAGACCGGGAAAATGACTGGACTTGCAGGCAAATATGAAGGCATGAACACAATGGAATGCAAGAAAGCCATAATCGAGGACATGAAGAAAGCCGGGATACTTTACAAACAGGAAAAGCTCCCCCAGAACGTGGGTCTTTGCTGGCGCTGTAAAACACCAATAGAGATACTGTCAGAAAGGCAGTGGTTTGTCAGGATAATCCAGGAAGATATACTCAATACCGCAAACCAGGTGACATGGGTACCGGATTACATGAAAGTCAGGCTTGAGAACTGGGCAGGAACGATGGAATGGGACTGGTGCATCTCAAGGCAGAGAATCTTTGCAACGCCGATTCCAGCATGGTATTGCAGGGAGTGCGGCAAAACCAAAGTGGCAAAAGAAGAATGGCTTCCCCTTGACCCCACACAAAAGGCCCCGCCAGAAGCCTGCGAGTGCGGCTCTACCGAATTCCGGGGTGAAGAGGATGTGCTTGATACCTGGATGGATTCATCCATATCAGCCCTTCATGTCGCAGGATGGCTCAGCGACAGAGCGCCACTTTTGCCCACGCAGCTTCGCCCGCAGGGCTATGACATCATCCGCACATGGTCTTTTTACACAATCCTGCGGTCAAAGGCCCTTCTTGGGACAAAGCCGTGGGACACCATCCTGCTGAACGGCATGGTGCTCGGGGAAGATGGCCACAAGATGAGCAAGTCCCGCAATAACTTCGTTGTGCCTGAAGAGGTCATAAAACAGTACGGGGCCGATGCATTCAGGCAGTGGGCGGCAATCGGCGGCACTACGGGGTCAGATATCATATTTTCATGGAAGGACGTTGTTGCAGGTTCACGCTTCCTGCAAAAACTCTGGAGCATTGTGCGTTTTTCCCTGCCCCACATTTCTGACGAGCCCGCTCCTTTTACACCGGTTGACCTCTGGCTCATCAGCAAATTGAACAGGCTTGTAAAAGAATCAACTGGAAAGATGGATGCATACCAGTTCGATGAAACCTTCAAGGCGATCAGGGGATTTGCCTGGGATATACTTGCAGATAACTATATCGAGCTTGCAAAATCAAGGCTATACGGCGATGGAAAAGGAAAGGGAGCCGCCCGTTACACGCTATTTGTTACGATTGAAACGCTTTCCAGGCTTCTTGCGTCTTTCCTTCCTTATTTTTCGGAAGAGGTATATTCGCATTTAAATAAGGGAAGCGTCCATCAGCAGGCATGGCCGCAGGCAGACGAGTCGCTCATCGATGAAAATGCAGAAGCCGCGGGTGAATCGATCAAAGAAATAACAGCAGCCATCAGACGCTACAAATCCGAACACGGCATGGCATTGAATGCCCCGCTTGGGGACATCGAGATATATTCTACAATAACGGATGCATCCGACATAGCAGGGGCTGCCAATACGGATATCAGGCTTAAGACCGGCACACCCGATTTTGAATTTGCGCCCGTCGGCATCAAGCCCAACATGAAAGTTCTTGGGAAAACGTACAGGAATAAGGCAAAATCCATTGCCGGGGCGCTTATCAATGCTGACCTGAATATGGCCGTGTCGGGAAGCGTCACAATTCATATTGAAGGTGAGAATATCACTCTTGACCCTTCCTGCTTTACGGTTGAGAAAGAAATGCTCTTAAAAGGAAAAGCGGTAGATGTCCTTGAAGCTGGAAATGCCATGATCGTGATCACAAGGTAATTATGGTTTATTTGCATGAGTGAAAGCTTTCATTGATTTCCCACCAGATGGAAATGTGGAATATACAAGCCTGTACCACTCGAAAGCAAGCATTACTAACAGGGATATTACCATAAGTCCCATTAAGTCGAATAGATAATCCACACCCTTGCTTTTTACCGGGAACTCCAATAAATCCAGAAGCTGTATAACTCTTCGCAAAGCAATAAAGGCGCCAGCGAGAAATACGTATATCCAGTTTTTCATCAAGAAATTCTTGCTCAGGAAAACCCTGGCTTTTAATACGCCTTTATCCACACTCTTCCATACTACACAGATTTTAAGAACGAAAAATAATCCAATAAAAGAAATGAGAACAGATGTACCTACCAGTAGAATATTTAGTTCCCTATCCATCAGTTAAATTTAATCTCAGTCTATATAAATACTTACCTGTTTTTTCCTGATCCTGGAATCTGCGTGGTTTTATATTCATTTGTTCTCTTGCTTTAACTTCAAATGAATTCGCATATACCGTTACATTTTTTAAGTCCGAAGCATATTTAGGCAAAAGGAGGCATTAAATGTCAATCAAATCTGTATCTTTACTCATACTGCTTGCTATTGCAGTTTTTATTTCCGGATGCCTGGATAATGGAACCAAGGTCGATAATCCCGGATCTGATGTCATCCCGAAAACCAATCTGCCAACCGGGTTTACATATCTAGGCGTACATGATATCCAGGTGGTCATCGGCGGAAATCCCATAAATGTCACAGAGGGCGTCTATAGATATAACGGAGATGAGATTTATATCCAGGCGATTAAAAATGACGATCCTTCCTCTCTCCTTTCCCAGTATAAAGAAGACGTAAGAAATGAATATAAAGGTGATTTCAGTCCTTTCGAAGATATCCAGCTTAACGGCTATAAGGCTACAAAGATCACGGATTATGCAATAATAAAAGGAGAGCAAAGAGCACGTTATAGTGTGGTGTGGGCGAACGATAAATACATGTTTTTTGTCGGAAAGTCCTTTGATAACAATTCGTTGATGGCACTGGCCACTGCAATTGGCAATTAGGGAAGTCCCATCATCTTGTGCGTTTGTGGTATCAAGCGCACATCCTTTAATATTTCTCCCGCAAAATCCATAAGCTCCAACAGCAATCCTGTTGGTACCATTTTTTTTTGCGTCGCAGGCTGGAGGATGAGAGGAATACTCCTGTCTATTGAGGCGATACCTGAAATAGCAGGCGATATTGATTCTCTTGTGGTCTCTGGAAGGATCACAATTTTCACAAAGGTCTCTGCTGTCTCGTTGAATATAGAAATGGTCTCAAGCTCATTTGCAAGCAATTCCTCGTAATGATCCGTTGAATCGTGCTCAGGTAATTTGATGTCGCATGAAGCTATCGAAATAATGTCCCGTAATTCCTTCGCTTTATCCGGGAATCCGGAATTGGTTTCAAGATATAACGGGTATTCCTGTTCAAGCTCTCTGATAAAATCCGCATGGATCAGCGGTTCCCCCCCGGTAAGGCTTACGTGTCTTGTTGAATGCGTCCATAACTTACGCACCAGTTCTTCCAGATCGCCCTTTCTGAGCGGGTTTTTAATAGAATGGAAATTCCCCCCGCCCGGTTTTCTCTCAACCCTGCAATGCGCCGGGATATTACGGGAGAGAGGCGTATCGCAGTATGCGCAATGCAACTGGCATTGTGCAAAGCGCACAAATACCTGGCGCACCCCTACATAGGGACCTTCGCCCTGTATGGAATTAAAAATCTCGTTTATGTACGCATGCATCAGGCTAAAGATGAATAACCCTATCTGACAACATCTATTCCGTATCTTGCGGTTCCGATGTTCCCCGCTGTGTTCCTTCCGAGTATCTGGGGAGATTTGACGCCCGTAACGACTATCATGGTCCTTATAATATGCTCAAGCTCCGGATCCACAGTCGCGCCCCATATCAACCTTGCCTTGGGGTCGATGCGGGTATAAAGTTCATTTACAACGCTTTCAGCTTCGGCAATTGTCATATCCGGACCTCCTACTACATTAACGAGAGCACCAGTCGCACCTGAAACATCAACATCCAGCAGTGGGCTTCGAAGCGCCTTCTGCACGGATTCGATCGCTTTGTTCTCGCCTTCAGCTTCGCCAAGTCCTATCATTGCCACACCTGACTTTTGCATTATAACTCTCACATCAGCGAAATCAAGATTGACAAGCCCGGGTTTGGTTATCAGTTCTGTGATCCCTTTTACCGCCCTCATCAGGACTTCATCTGCCACCTTGAATGCCGCCTGCAGCGGCAGGTGGGGGACCACTTCAAGTAACTTATCATTCGGAACTACTATCACGGTATCCACAACATCCCGTAATCTCTCAAGTCCTGCTTCCGCATTGTCCATGCGTACCGCGCCTTCAACAGTGAACGGGAGCGTCACGACCGCTATGGTAAGGGCACCTGCGTCCCGCGCGACCTCTGAAACAACAGGCGCCGAGCCGGTCCCCGTCCCGCCGCCAAGGCCGCATGTCACAAAGACCATATCGGCATTCCCGACCGCCTTCTCTATCTGGGCTTTTGATTCCTGGGCCGCGTCCTGTCCTATCTGCGGCATGCTCCCTGCGCCAAGCCCCCGTGTCCTGCTTCTTCCGATCAGGATTTTCTTCCTGACCTTGATATTCAGGAGATGCTGGGCATCGGTATTGATGGCGAACAACTCTGCCCCGCTTATTCCTTCTTCTGACATCCTCTGGATGGTATTCGAACCCGAACCTCCGCATCCTATTACAACGATATTTGTTCTTAATTCCTGTAAAACTGCCAGAAGTTCTTCGTCCGTTTCCCCAACTATCGGAATTTTAGATTCACCTGCTCTTGAAAGCGCCTCAGTTATTATAGATTCCATGGTTTATCCCTCAATCGTAGCTCAATTTAATCATTCTTTTATTTGTTTCATATACCATTTCCGGATTTATAGTTTTTCCGCCTATAACTACAGATTCACCTTTAGCAAGTTTGCCGTATAACGGACCTTCCGGTATTCCAAGGGAATCTGCAAGTTTCGGGCTGAACTTTTTTTCTGTTATTTGCAATGTTCCTTTATTTATGGAAACATCATAATATTTTTTAATGATCTCAAGGCATTCTTCCGTCAATTCCTGCGAGACAAGCCTTGCACAATCGCTATCCAGCGCTATTATGACGTGTGCGAACCTCCCGTCGTCGTATTCGATATAAGCGATGTTATGGTCTGAAAGGAATTTAGTAAGCCTCTTTTTATCAATTTTTTCAGCTTCGGATAACAGGGCCGGGTTTATACGGGCGATCTTCACTTTAGGGCAAATGCACCCCGGGCATGCCAATATTTCACATTTTATCTTGTCAGTTATCTTTGGCCTGCCTTTCGGGCAGACTTCCTTTACCTTCTGTCGCAGTTGGTTACAAAACTGCCACGGAATTCCATCCATATCCCTTATATCGCTCTCCTTGAGCACCTCAAACCCGATACCTTCTATTATCGCTTCCAGTTTTTCGCGCTGCTCTGCTTTCATCGATTTCCTGTCAAAGTAAGCAAAATCCGCACCGGATCTCAGGAAGGCTTCCTTTATAAGATTTACATCAAGTCCATCAAGTGCATGTGACGGGAATATGTGCCCGAAGGTAATATCAGTTTCAAGAATAAGGGCGGTCTGCCTGGGGGCATAATGTGTTCCGCCAAAACCCACTGCGACAGGTGATTCGTTTTCAGTCATCATCAGTATCGCATTAGCAACTATCCTTCCTGCCACCTCGTCAAGCCATTGTTCTTCGCCGCTTCCTATCTCAATAAATACTGACGGAATATCTAATTCGCTTGGCCCGTGATGGGTACATTCAAGTGTAATCTCATACTCCTCGTTTTCTGTTAACACTTTAAGCGAGCGAAGTAATGAGCGCACGGCCTGGGGCGCCGCAGTTGCAAATCTTCCTGCCATCCCCCCGTACTTTGCCTCTCCTGCATTCCCGGTCGAATGCACTGTAAGGATAGCCCGCCCATCTTTACTCCTGTGCTTTGATGCAAAAACCATGAGAGTTGAGGGGAGGCCGCATTTGATCAACTTTTTATCAAGACCGTCCTGGTCAATAAGTGGCTCTTCTATCTCAACGATCCTGAAATTCTTGAATTCAAAAACCGTGTAGCTACCAGATGCCACACTCTCCCATTTCCGCAGGGTGAGAAGACTGTTTTTAATATTCCGGCTTGCCCTGTCTTTTGTAGAACAAACTATTGTAACCCTGACCTCACCACTCAAAACAGTGCCTTCCAATCCCGATAAAAAATATTACTCGATGTCGCCACCGGTTACCATCTTTTTATCAATTATTGCGTAATCCTTGGCTGCCCTGACAGCTTCAAAAGGAACAAGTACATAGTTATCCTGGGTCTTGAATTTGGAGGTATCCACCATAGGATTGGGTTTCACGACCAGGTATAACAATTCTCCGCTCTGTGTTTCCATAACTACATCAGTGGCAAGCCCTAATTCAGACCCATCAGTGAGCATTGCCTTTTTATTGGACAGATTTTTTGCGAGTATCTTTGCCATAGTAATCCCTTTTTTATGAACCTCGAATATTATTTATTCTGTAAAGGTTCATCAAACATGCTTTTTTTACCTATAACCTATATAAGACTTCTGTTCCTGTTTTGTCCCGCCTTTGAATTGCTCCTGCAGCTTCTCATAATATTCGATCATGCCTTCCACGAGGGCAGGCCTGACTTTCTTCAATGAATCGCGGAAATGCCTCATTTCAATTTTCTCAGCATTGAAATCTTCCCGCAGCGCAAGCATCACGGCCTCCCTGCATAGCGACTCAATATCCGATCCTACATAATTATCAGTAAGATCAGCAAGTTCTTCCAGGTTCACATCATCCGAAAGCGGGATATTTTTCAGGTGTATCCTGAATATCTCCACCCTTCCGGCCCTTGCAGGCGGGCCCACAAAAACCAGCCTGTCGAACCTGCCTGAACGGATAAGGGCCGGATCAACGATCTCGGGCCTGTTTGTCGCCGCTATCACCACGACATTCTTCAGGACTTCAATTCCATCAAGCTCGGTCAGCAACTGGTTAACAACACGCTCAGATGCTTTTGAGCCAAAATCCATGCCCCTGATGGGGGCAATTGCATCAAGTTCGTCAAGGAACAGTATCGACGGCGCAACCTGCCTGGCTTTCTTGAAAACCTCGCGGACGGCCTTTTCTGATTCCCCTATCCATTTGGACAAAAGCTGCGGTCCCCTTATACTTATGAAATTGGCTGAACTTTCATTAGCAGCAGCTTTGGCAAGAAGTGTTTTGCCGGTGCCAGGCGGGCCGTAAAGGAGAATTCCTTTCGGGGGCCTGATCCCCATTTTCCTGAATTTCTCCGGCTTTTTAAGAGGCCATTCCACAGCCTCTATGATCTCCTGTTTTGCTTCATCAAGGCCCCCCACATCCTCCCACGCGACTTTCGGGATTTCAACCATCACTTCTCTCATCGCTGAAGGCTCGACATCCTTTAGCGCTTCTTCAAAATCACTTGCCTTCACCTGCATGCTATTAAGTATTTCGCGCGGAACTGCTTCATCAAGTTTTATCTGGGGAAGATATCTCCTGAGCGCTTTCATAGCTGCCTCGCGCACAAGGGCCGATATATCGGCACCCACGAACCCATGTGTTACCGAAGCGAGGTGATCCAGCATATGCGGGGCGGAATCTTCAATAACCTTCTTGAAATATCCATCTGAAACCACGCCTGACTCAAAAAGCGTTTCTTCGATCTCCCTGATTTTTTTATCCTTTTGTTTGATATGTTTTTCGGAAAATGTGATGGAAACATCTTCAAGTTCCCTCTCACTTGTTTGCCGGATCTCGTTTATATCAGCCAGTAAGGTTTCGAGAATATTCCTTTTTTCCTTTAATGTTTCATTGATCTTATTAATAGAGTGGATTTCTTTCTCTAATTTTTTATTATTATTCTTATGAGTTTCGATATTTTTTTCCAGGTCATCTATCCTGGATTTCAGGTGTTTCAGTTGATCCTGTTTATCCTGTCCGTCTTTTATGTCGTTTAATTCATTTTCGATTTTACTTTTTTCAGATATCAGGATCTCAATCTTCAAAGTGTTTTCAGATATTCGCGTTTTCGAATTATTCTCAAAGGATGCAATCCTTTCCATAAGTTTTTTTTCCGCGATATCGTTTTCCCAGTGATAAATCGGCATGCCTCGCGAATGTATCTGGAGGATTTCAAGCCTGTCAGCCAGGTCAGGCACCCCTATTTCAATCTCGCGGTCAAACCTGCCCGGACGGCGAAGCGCGGGGTCGATAGCATCGATGCGGTTCGTAGCCCCAATCACCACCACCTGCCCTCTCTCTTCCATGCCATCCATCATTGTAAGGAGCTGGGCCACAACCCTTCTTTCGACTTCCCCGGTCACCTCTTCCCTTTTGGGAGCGATGGAATCCAGTTCATCTATGAAAATAATGGATGGGGCATCTTTTTTTGCCTGTTCGAAGATCTCGCGCAGCCTCTGTTCGCTCTCACCATAGTACTTGCTCATTATCTCAGGGCCGGCTATGGAACAGAAGTTTGCGCCAGATTCATTTGCCACTGCCCTGGCTATCAGGGTTTTCCCTGTTCCCGGAGGGCCGTACATCAACACCCCTTTCGGGGATTCGATCCCCAGCCTTTCAAATACTTCGGGATGTTTCAATGGCAGTTCGATCATCTCGCGAAGGCGCTGGATCTCTTCGCTTAAACCACCAATGTCCTCATAGGTTATCCCTGTCCCCGTGACATCAACCACCACGGGTTTTTCCCTGAGCTTGATATCTGTTTCTTCAGTGATGAGAATTATGCCTTCGGGCTCGGCCTCGATGGCGATCAGGGGAATCGTCTGGCCCGTTACCACGCGCCCGAGGAAAGGATGGGCCATTGTGCTCATTACCGGAATAATATCACCTTTGGTGATCGGGCGTTTCATTATCTGCCGCTTTACCATATCCTCCGCTTCCCCCCCGAACTGGATGGACGTGCCTTCAGGCGGCGCAAGAACCACTTTATCTGCGATCTTGACCTCGGCTTTCTTTATCTTTACGGGGTCGCCGATACCTGCGCTTGCATTCTGCCTTATGAAACCGTCAATGCGTATGATATCCTGGTCCCAGTCTATCCTGTCGGCACGCCAGACTTTTGCAGATGTACGCCTTTTGCCTTCGATCTCAACAATGTCTCCCGGTGTAAGCTGTAACACCATCAATGTGTGCGGGTCAAGACGCGCTATCCCTCTTCCTGAATCGTTCGGGTATGCTTTCGCAACCGTTAGCTGTATCTCATCCATTTTTATGTCCCCTCAGATGGTTTTTCCAAATATATAGCGAATATATTATTGTTACTTAATTGTATCACAGGGATAAAACTGTTTGCAAGAGATTTTTCAGCTTCCGGCTTTCCTTTTGACCTTCTCCACTTCCTTAATTATCGTATCGATCCCCCCCTTAATCAGCGTTTCGAACTTCTCACCCCGCATGCTTGCCCTGTTCAGGGCCTCGCCAAGTTCCAGGGGAAGCGCGATATCCACCCAGTTATCCCGCACCCTGTGAAGCATGGGTTTCTCCAATAGTTTCTCTGCGATCTGGTTCGCTCCAGCGGCAGTGGCACTGTCCCTGAATTTGACGGGTATATGCAGTGTTAATGAAGTGATCTTTCCGTCCTTATCCTTGGGCGTGTACAGCCGCACTATTTCCCCCCCGAATCTCCCGAAGAACTGGTCCGTGCCTTTACCGAATCCTATCTTTTCAATAGCTGCAACAGCTCCGGCTGGAATATCGTCCATTATACAGCCGCACAATGCGCTTGTTATCTCTTTTTCTTCAGTGCTCTCCGCGATGCGGATGAAGTCATCAAGAGGGAAGCCCATCACTATCTCATCATCCCTGTAACCTGAGAACATCCTTGCCCCGTTGCACAGGAGCGAGAGATTTACTTTTTTCTCCATGAAAGGTATCGCCGTACACTCACCGCATACCGCGAACTCGCCCTTGAATTTGGCCTCCACAGGCTGTTTTTCATGCAACTGGGAAAGTATGGTCGATACCCGCATTATCTTGCGCGGGGTTCCCACTATTATCACAACATCCGGTTTTTTTTCGGTTTTCTCAAGCGGTGAGACGCTAACAAGCTTTGTGTTCGCGGGTTTGATCCTCGGATATACCTCCCCGTATGAAGGTTCCGTGAAACCAAGAGCAAGCTCCGCGCTTGTGCATGTAAGTTCTTCGACCCCGAAAATGAAACTCTCTCCATAAAAGGCGCTTCGCCTCACCATTTCACAAAACCTCATGGGTTGCGCGCTGGTTTTTTGCTCCTGCGAGTTATCTGTGATTATTCTAACCGCAACCGGTGACGATGGAAGTTCAAAAAATTTCCTGAATTTTGTTGAGAATTCTGCGTATTTCATTTTTAATCCTCGACTTTTATCCCGTTCTCTCTTGCGATATCCTTGAAGGCCGAAGCCACATACTTCACCTGTTCCCATTTGAGGCCGTAAGTGTTGATCTTGAAATTCTTGCTCATGCCAGGATGAAGCCCCACTATCTTTCGCTTCTTCAGTTCATGATAGAGGAAGTAGCCCCTGCGTTTATCTTTTTCAGCTATCTCATGCAGCGGCAGGCTTTCGATGTTCATTAGCGTATGCTGTTTTGGCTTGACGCCCATCTGGTGGAAACCCTCGATTTTCTCAAGCTCCCCCACGAAATACCGGGCTTTTTCGACCTCCTCGTCCCAGTGCTTGACACGTTCCACGACAGCAGGGAACGATGCCATAAGGGTGGCCACAGGCGCGCCGAACACCGGAGAGCAGCCAAACAGCGCTATCTCTTTCTTCGTAAAGCCCCGGCCGCTCCAGTCGCCCCGTAACGTGGATTTATTAAAGACCTTGCTTGTCCATTCATATGTTGTGGCAAGTATTCCTATAGGCGCTGACGCGGCCCAGCTCTTGTGCCCTGAGCCGCACAGGAAATACACATGGAGTTTTTTTCCGTCCACGGGCATTATGCCTGATGAATAAGCAGTATTCAACAGGAATGGGACACCGTATTCTTTGCAAATGTTTCCTACTTTTTCTGCATCTGCCACGTTCCCGTACCTGTAATCCACATGCGTAAGTACGGCCATCGAAAGTAGCTTTCCGGTTTTCTGCTCAACTTCCTCAAATTTCCTGGCGTATCCTTCAATATCGACCTCAAAAGTCGGATAACCGTTATGCGGGACCTCGACTATATTCAACTTATTAGCTTCGGCTGCAAGATACGACGTATAATGGGCAAGGGCGTCGACCACCACCGTATCACCGGGTTCGCACACCATGTGCATCGCGGCCCATTTTGCATGGCGGCATCCAGCAGTGAACCTCACATCATCCATGTTAAGGAACTCTGCCACATCCTGCACCAGGTCGTGGACGGGAGGGTTCTCAACCAGGTCAACCCTTGCCTCGAAGCAGTAATCGCAAACCGAATAACCATCGCCGAATTCAAGGAGGGCTTTTCGCGCCTCCGCGGTCAGAACACCGCCGCGCTGGATGGGGTGCACATTGACGTAAGTATCCGAAACTCCACGTGTGATATTCTTGTATTTCTTAGTATCCATACCTGCTCTCACGTTTGTACATGATGGTTAATTGTGCTCAAAGAGTTTACTAAATGAACTTATAATTAACGGAAAAGGCAAAACCTTAACGCCAATTTTTTTTAAGAAGATCCTTCAAGGAAATCCGAAATCTTTATCATTATGATACTCATTATAAGTAATTAAAGATTTTAGGTGGATAGAAGGAAGAACATGCCGGATGAGTATATTAGTTATAAATATATTGAATCTTTAGCACTCAATATATATTTGTTTTTAGTTTTTTTATCGATCCAGATCTGGTTCTTGTGGAAAGATATTGATAAAAAAGAATTGAGATCATTGATCAGTGCATCTTTTATTAGAAAAAATTGTGTTTATGTGTTCTCTTTTGGTATATTTTTCATAATTAATGGTTTTTCTGAGGGAGCAACCCCGCTTGAATCGCAAATTTTTAGCCTGCTGGCCCCCGTCTGCCTCGTATTTCTTACATATGAATGGTACCGCAAGCTAAGAACTATTGCACATAAAAAAATACTACCCGCCGAGCTTACGGATTCCCATTTTTTTCGTTAATTTTTCTTTCTATGTGTCTTTTAATGAATTCTCTTATTTCATCCGGATGACCGAGCACTGTTATCCCGCTCATTTTCCGAAGTTTTTCAACTGCCTCGATATCCACATCGCGCATTGTCAGGGTGAGCTTCTTGCCACCAGGTAAATCCGTTGTAATATCGCCTCTTCTCTGGTCTGCCGGGAATATGTACACAGGCACTTTTGCTTTCATGGCCTGCGCAGCCGCATTTGTAAGAAGGGTATCAGATATCCCGGCAGCGATTTTTGCGACGGTGTTGGAGGTTGAAGGCGTGATCAGCAGGAAATCGTACCTGCCAAGCTGCAGGTCTCCCACAAGGAACGGGATGTTGGGTGATTTTTCAGTATATATCTTCGGGAAACTGGTTTTCAATTCACCAAAAAGTTTGTACCATTTTACGACCATCTCGCCCGCCTGCGAAAGGAATACCTTGACTTCCAGGTTATGCTCTCTGGTGACGTCTTTTATTATATCCAGGCTGTCTTTGAGGTAGTCGCCGCAGCCCGTTATCCCCCAGGCGATCCTTAGAGTCACTATAATCTTTTCTCCCTGATCATTAAAGCCATATTCATTAACCTGTTGACAGTCTTTCGCATGCTTTTGCGGCCTTCCTCGTCCCCCTCTGCGCCCTCTGCACCGCGGTCTTTTGACCAGAATGCACCGCCAAGGTTAGCCCCGAATGAGCCACCACCTACAGGTATCGCTTCGTTGATGACATAAAAATTGAGTATCGCCTGTATCGATGGTTCCTGCCCGCCTATGCGGTCGCCCCCGACTGCGAGCGCGGCGCCGGGTTTGTTCATGATAAAATGAAGGTCCTGTGCAGCTATCGCCCTGCACCTGTCCATTATGACCTTTGTCTGGCCGCTTACCATTCCCTGGTACACGGGTGTACCGATTATAATGGCATCGGCCCATTTTAATTTCTCATAGACCTCCTGCATATCGTCGTTGTGGACGCAGCCCTTCCTGTTCTTTATGCAGAAATCACAGTGGATGCAGAAGTTGAGTTTCTTTCCCATTGCCGAGAAGTATGAGGTTTCTACTGGATATTTCTCAGAGGCGTATCGCAAAGCTTCCCTCACAATGTAATCCGTTGCAGCTTTTCGCGGGCTGCCTGAGATGCCGAAGAGTTTTAGTCCCATATTGTTTTTACTTCCCCTGATTTAGAGATTTCACTATCATTGGTTATCAATGGGACTTTATATTTTTTTGCGGTGGCTGCCACCATCCGGTCATGCAGTTCAGGGATTTTTGAGACGGCCACATTTTTCCAGTCCTGCAGATCAAGGTCTTTTACCTCGATATAAGCGCATTTTGATAGATTTTCAAACATTCCCGAAATTTCTTCGTTTGCATCCTTCTTTTGCTTTTTGAATACGTATATCGATTCCCCTATTGAAATAGATGGAAGAATCAATTTTATATTGCCATTTTCAGCCCTCTTGAATATGTTTTCTGATTTTTCTGGCAGTTTATCTGTCAAATAATGAATAAAAGCGACAGTATCTATTACGAATCTATCCGCCATTTTGACCTGATCTCCTTGATACCCTCATCGATCTCTTTTTCTGTGAGCTTTCCCTTCCATATCCCGCGTAGTGACGCCGTATCTCGTTTCAAGATAACGCCTGATTCCGTGGGGACGAGGACGACCTCATCTCCCTTGAGCAGGTGTAATAACTCTCTTACTGCCTTAGGAATTGTGATCTGGCCTTTACTTGTGATTTTTGATCTGTAGGCTTCCATTTTTATTCTCCTTACCACAGGTATTACTTATATTTGCATATATACCTTTCATACAACCCTATTTCACAAAATTGCACTGCTCACTTCTCAATTATCGTCTCCTCTATCTTTATCCCGAAATGTCTTGCGGCAGCCTCAAAATACACCAGCACCTCATCACCCTCCTTGAGCGATGTCACAGGTACGGCCTTTCCGTCGCTCCCGACAAGCTTTATGGTCTCTGCGTTCTGGAGCAGTGTCTTTATCCTCGTTCCTTCAACCTCGGCTTCAACAAGCATCAGCGGTCGCCGCTCTATCTTGACCCTCCCCACAACTGCCGGCCGGGTTTCACCTTCCCTGTCAACTATCAGGACATCATCGCCCGAAGTGAGTTCAGAGAGGTATCGTGTCTTTTCACCGACCCTGATATACGCATGCACCGCCCCTGCGTTCACCCTGAAGGGCCGCGCGGCCACGTAGGGGCTCTCCTCGGATTCTGAGTGCACAAGGAAGAGGCCGTTGCTCTGCGAACCTATCAGCATCCCTTCACCTGGAACCATCAGAGAAGCCGTATCAACACATACCCTGTCGCCCATACCCACCTGCTTCACCTTTGTCACGCTGGCTTTCGCAAGTGGTATTTTTTCCATCCCGGACCTGTCCCTGACAGCTATCACTTTCTTTATCTCTGATATGTCAGTATCAAGTAATACGCCGTCCGAGCCGTGCTCCAGTGTCAGAAGTGCAAGTTTTGCCTCTTCTGCGTTCTGGACACCTGCAATTATCTCCACGTCAAGCTTCTGCAAACCAGCTATCAGGTTCTCAAGCGGGATGACTTTCCAGTCCGTACCTACCACTACAAGGTAATCGCAGGTCTTCCCGAGTTCGACTGCGAACTCCTCATATTTCTTATTTTTAATTATAACATATCCTGCGACCGTTTTTCCATCTTTTGCGAGGCGCTGCGCCCTGAGTATGTCATCGGAATGAGCGAAATCAGAAGGCAGTTTTTTCGTTCCATCCCCTTCGTTACCTTTTCCCACGATTATGATGTCAGCTTCCTGGTCGGGCGCTGCTATCCTGATATTGCCCAGTTCCCTTGCTTTCTGCACATCCTCTGGATTTAAAATAATACAATCTGCGCCTGATTCAAGACCTGTTGTGATCCGGGGCTTATTTTCCTCCCATGCTCCACTGTCGGCTTTTATCCATACGGCTTTTTCTTTTTTCACCGCAGGGCCTCCATGGCATCATCGACGCTTGCTCCTTTGTGGACGATAAGCGTGAGGGCGCGGGTCATGGCTATGGGATTATCATGCTGGAAGACATTTCGCCCTATCGCGACACCGCGGCCTCCCGCATCTATTGCGGCGCGTACCATTGCAAGGAATTCCTCATCCGTGTTCGTTTTGGGGCCGCCAGCCATTACCACAGGCACGGGGCATCCTTCAACAACTGTCCTGAATGAGTCGATATCGCCAGTGAAGTTGGTTTTTACGATATCAGCTCCAAGCTCGGCTCCCACGCGGGCAACATGCGCTACGGCCTGCGGATCGTTTGAGTTCTTTATGTCCTTCCCCCTGGGGTACATCATTGCTATCAATGGCATTCCCCAATCATCGCACTCCTGTGAAACAAACCCCAGTTTCTTTAACTGGTCCGCTTCGGTTTCAGAACCTATGTTGATATGAACGCTCACGGCATCTGCGCCCATCTTAATAGCCTCTTCCACAGTGCAGACCTGTACTTTGTCATTTGGGTCCGGCCCGAGAGAAGTGGATGCACTCATATGTATTATAAGCCCGATATCGCGCCCGTATCCCCTGTGGCCGTGTTTCGCCATTCCTTTCTGGAGAAGGACGGCATTGGCCCCGCCTTCGGCAACCTTGTCCACCATGTTCGCAAGATTCTCGATACCCCTTACAGGCCCCATGGAAATCCCGTGATCCATCGGGATTATTACCATGTTCCTGCTTTCCCTGTCCATTATCCTTTCAAGTCTTATTTTCTTACCAAGTTCTGACAATTTGATCACCTGTTTGAATTCATGTTAGTATGTAACACACTAACACGGCAATTGCGGTATATATATTTTTGCAAATCCTATTACCAAAATTTATAAATATCATTAACGCAAATGTAATAATTGGGAGAGCAAACCGGGTGTTCATATCTGGACTTACTTCGACTAGGTTTGGAATGATGTAGAATAAACCAAACATGGGTAAAACCATGCACGGTTCAGCTATGGATTTGGTTCCCGCCCGGGCTTGAATCCACTGTGCGGGATTTATGAGCAAACTATATAAGAAGATCTTAATAGCGACGGATGGGTCAGAAAATGTCAGAAAGGCCATATCCCATGCAATAGGACTTGCAAAATTGTATGATGCGCAGCTTAATGCAGTTTATGTGATGGACATAAAAACGGATTATGGTCCAAAATCATATCTATCTACAGATCTATCCACCGAAGGCCTTGAGAATTTTTTAAAACAGGAAGGGGATGCAGCGATCAAATATGTCGAGGATATGGCAAAGAACGAAGGTCTTGGTATTGAAAAATGGATGCGGCGGGGAAATCCGGCTGATGAGATACTGAAGCTTGCACAAGAGCAATCCATTGACCTGATCGTAATGGGTACGCTTGGCAGAAGCGGGATTGAAAAATTCCTGCTCGGCAGCGTTGCGGATAAAGTGATAAGGAATTCAAAGGTCCCGGTGCTGGTTGCAAGAAAATAACGATATAAACATCTTTTACCGGAAATGGTGAAGTTTCCCATCTCATCTTCCCTTACAGGTCAAGTACAACCCTGGCGCTCCACAGTTCATCAGTTTTTTTAACCTCGAACATGTGATACGTAACCGCCTTGACATCGGACCTGAGCCTGTGTTTCTTCCTGTCGATATTCTCACCCGTCACCACAGCTTTCAGTTCATAGGATCCATTTTTTTTGATTTTAACATCGAACCCTGAGAATACGATCCCTTCGGCATCTTTTAAGTAAACAAGTTCCGAGAGCCAGTCAAACAGTAGGCCATCAACATCTTCATTCACAAGGGCGATCGTTCTTGTTATCCCATGGCTGACACTTCTTGTGTCAACCATTATCTCAAACATTGCTATCGCTGCGTCATTGAAGAGTTCTTCCAGTGTCCCGCCATCAGCTTCAAAAGCTGCATCCGCTGTTGCAAGATCATCACGATACCTGTAAGACATGTCACTTCCTGTTCCAAAAAGACTTATTATCCGTATGTTCCTCACTCCTTATCAAAATGGCGTCATGAATATTATTAATCAATGGTTATTATTAATCGTTATCAATTAATTATTTAACGAATGAATTACAATAATATTGCGGGAGTGAGTAATATTAGATTAGAAAACAAATTATTAAGAGATGTAATGACAAGAGGTGTGGTGACCGTCCCTATGGAAGCCACGGCCAAACAGATCGCCGCATTGCTGAGCAAACATGGTCTTTCGGGGGCTGCTGTCATAGGGCCTGAGGGAGAAGCGATGGGTGTCATCTCAGATATGGACATACTTGAGATAATTGGAAAAGATAATTGGGAAAAGATGCCTGCCGAATCTATAATGACACCGCGCCTGGTAACTGTCGGACCCACCTCAACGCTGGGTGAAGCCGCAAGGATAATGAGAGAAAAGCATATCCACAGGTTGCTTATTTTCTCAGAGCGCGGCGTGGGAGCATCGCAGAGGCCTGTTGGCATAGTGAGCGCGAGCGATATAGTAAGGGAAGCTGCAAGGGAAGAGGGATAAATCTAAAAAATTCCTGGTATTTGTATAAAAAAGGGCACTGCTTGCTTAATTATTATTACTTATTATTAATCATTAGCAATTAATTATTTAACGAAGGAAACACAATATTATCCTGACAGGAGGAACCCATGATAAGATTAAAAAATAAGTTATTAAGAGATATCATGACCCGGGACGTTGTAACTGTTCCAATGGACGCAACGGCCAAACAGATCGCTTCCCTTTTGAGCAGAAAAGGACTTTCTGGAGCTGCTGTTATAGGACCCCAGGGGAAAGCAATGGGTGTGATCTCAACTATGGATATACTTAGGGTAATAGAAAAGGAAAACTGGGAAAACATACCAGCCGAGTCTATCATGACTTCCCATCTTGTAGCAGTTAAACCGACAACCACGCTTGGGGCTGCTGTAAAGATAATGATGGAAAAACATATCCACAGGCTGCTTGTTTTCTCAGAAGGCGGTGTCGGGGCATCGCAGAGGCCAATCGGGATATTGAGTGCAAGCGATATAATAAGGGAAGCCGCGAGAGATTAAATCAGGAATCAACTGGTAATAAACACAGATGCTATCAATGGCGTGATAAAAGTCTCGATCATTGCTGCCACAAAGAGCAGGGGCACTATTTTTTTCATGTAAAAAATCAAACCCTGCTTTAATTCTTGTTTTATATCTGTTTTCAAACCTCTTATGGACAGGTACATCACATGCCCCAGCCTGAGCCCTATGCCTGCGCTGATCAGAACCATCGGGATTTCAATAATACCGTGGGGCAAAATGGCGGCCGCAACAAAAAGAATCCCCTGCTTCCTTGAAACAACATCCACGACAACGCTGAGCACGACGCCGTTCCCGGCCACAAATAAAAGCGGTATTATACCAAAACCTATTCCCAATAGGAGGGAAAACAGGCTTTTAATCGCATTGTTGAAAAATATCACAAGCATTATTAGAAATGGATTCAGTTCTTTGATCCATCCGTATGAATTATTAAGCATTTCAAGATAGTTTTCTGACAATCCGGGATTTTCTTGAGATGCCACCACACCCACTATCAACGAAAGGATAAAAATCCCTGTGATAACAAGAATGTATTTCCTTAAAGAATACAGGTAATCGAGGTCTTTTTGCATTTCATACTCCCATCAGGATCCGAAGCGTATTCCGCGTTGCAGGCGAAAGGCCGAGGACAAGTATAGCAAGCTTCATGAGATTTATAAGTTTCCTTTCTTTTTCATCATTCAATTTGTTATCCAGCATATAAAGCACAGGTATGAACACGAGCAATTTCAGGGGATACATCACGATCGAGGGATGATCCGTATAATTCCCCGCCAGGTCAATAAAAATAGTAGGAGCGACATGCTTTTCATAATACCCGAGCCAGTCCATACCGATAAATGTGGATGATGCGTCCAGTAAATGGGTGAACAGGATGGATACATTTAGCTTGTCCGTAAGAAGTGTAAAATTCAGGCTGCGGGATACCAAATAAACAATGGATGTCGCCAGTATGCCTAATGTCACAATAGCGGCCGCAGGTACAGGATTCCTGACTTCCCCCAGCGCCAGCAACGCCGCAACATTAATTAAAGTCCATACTACTCCGGCAAAACCAAAAAGAACATGATAATCTTTTATTTTCCCTTTTTCCTGAAGTTTAACTGCAAGAGTAAGAATAATCATCGTCACTGCAAAAATGACAAAATAAATTATTGGCGTTATGAAGAGATACTTAAGCGGCGGGGTGAAGATATCCGAATCTTCAAGCACGCGAAGTGATGAGCCTGCAAGAATATAAGGAGTTACTGCGGCAATAAATCGTGCATCTATTTTGATCCTGAGTTTTTCCAGTAACCTTAAGACCCCGAAAATACTTATACCCAGCAATATCGCATAAGTGACCGTATCCACTGGATTATATGATTCGTCATTGACGATTCCGCTTATGTAATACTTATATATATACTGCCAGAGCGTATCTATTATATCCATATCGAGACCCTATGAAAGAGAGCATGGAAACCTATAAGAACAAATGGATGCAGCTTCCGAGAACCGTAGTTGTAGGTCATGGTGTAATCAACGACACTGGTAAGGTATGTAAAGACCTTAAGCTTAATGGGAACTCACTCATAGTTGCGGGAAGCTCTACGCTCAAGGCGGCAGGGAAGACCGCCGGGGTTTCACTTGAGGATTGTGGTTTTAATGTCGATGTCGCAGTCGTGAAAAATCCCACACTTGACGAAGTGAAGGAAGTTGAGAGAATTGCTGCTGAGGTAAAAGCTTCATTTTTACTGGGCGTCGGAGGCGGGAAATCCATAGACGTGGCCAAGCTAGCTTCAACGAACCTTGACCTGCCGTTCATAAGCGTCCCCACTGCCGCCTCCCATGACGGTATCGTTTCTTCGCGCGCTTCCATCAAAAGGGACGACAGGACGGTTTCACAGGCTGCGCAGACCCCTATTGCAGTTGTGGCCGATACCTCGGTGATCGCCGCCGCGCCATACCGCCTTCTTGCGGCAGGCTGCGGCGATATAATCTCCAATTACACGGCTGTGCGGGACTGGGAACTTGCCCACAGGCTGCGTGATGAACCTTACAGCGAATATGCCTCCATAATCTCAAAGATGACAGCCAAGATACTTATCGAGTCCGCAGGCGACATAAAACCCGGCATTGAGGAATCAGCCTGGACAGTGATGAAAGCGCTCGTGGGAAGCGGCGTTGCTATGAGCATTGCGGGCTCATCGCGTCCCGCAAGCGGATCTGAGCACAAATTCAGCCACGCCCTGGATGAGATCGCACCAATGCCAGCGCTGCATGGCGAGCAGTGCGGCGTCGGGACGATTATGATGATGTACCTTCACGGAGGCAACTGGCAGGAGATCCATAATGCCCTGAAGATAATAGGGGCGCCGACCTGTGCACGCGAACTGGGAATAAAGGAAGAATATATTATCAAAGCGCTCCTTCACGCACATGAGATCCGTCCCGAGAGATATACTATATTAGGAGCGGGATTAACGCCTGAGGCTGCCGAGAAAGTTGCGAGGATCACAAAAGTGATTTGATCATTCTAATAATAATTTAATTAAAAATAAAAATAGGTGAATTATATGGAAGAATCGGATGCAATAATAACATTGATAGGAACAAAACTTGCAAGAGTCGGGAACGAATTCATTTTCAAAGGCGGTTCAAAGGAATGCGAGCCATGCAAACTTAATAAGACATGCCTGTCCCTTAACCCGGGAAGCAAGTACAGGATAACCGCCATCAGGAACGGGGGAAAACTTGAGTGTTTTGTCCATGATTCCGGGGTTTGCGCTGTTGAAGTGCTCGAAAAGCCGATTGTTGTGGGCATAGATTCCCGCAAGGCCATAAAAGGTTCAAAAATAATATACGAACCTCCGGCATGTGATCTTTCCAGTTGCACGAATTATGAAATATGCATCGCCCCCGGACTCAGGAAAGGTGATAAATTCACTATAATAAATGTAGTGGGCGATATATCAGAATCCTGCGAGAAAGGCCGGTCATTAAAGATAGTTGAGGTAAAAAGGTAAATGAAAAAGAACGACGAGAACAAATGCACGGGGTGTGGTGTCGATCTGACAGGTAAGAAAAGATATCCTGTCTATTCATCGCGGCTTGCGGTGATCGGATACAGATGCCCTGTCTGCCATGAGAAGGGGAAATCCCCGGAAGTGAAGAAACGCGAGGAAGAAATGAGCAAGCTGATCATGAACGTGCCAAAACTTGAAAATGTGAAGCCTGATCCCGGGAAAAATCCGGAAAATGTAGCCGGGGACACAAATATTAATTAATCAGTTCTATGATCACGGACATCTTCGATACCCTTTAACTGCGACTCTCTTTTACCGGCACGCCTTCTGGCGATTTCGATGGTGGTTTTCTCCATCATTTCCCGGGTTATGATCGGGATATTTTCCGGTATTTCAATTTTTTCTTTTCTTATTTTCACTAATTTATCAACCCCTGTCGCATCTTTTTTATTCTTCATTGAAAGCGATAATAACGATGCAAACATAGCTATAAATACAGGAACGTAATTATTATTTATTAAGTTAGTGGGAAGGGAAAACTCCCTCATGTACTTGTATCAAATAATAGTAAAATTGAACATAACAGGAGGCACAATATGGTAGGACTTGAAAGCTCGATGGAGATGGCTGAATCAGCCACAAAAGTAAAAACACCAAAAGTTGACAACGCCGAAAAAGAAAGGCAAAGGGCATTTCTTGCGCAGTTGAGATCCCGCAAGCCGGAAAAGGCAAAAGCTGCTGGCAAAAAAGCTCCTTCCAGGGCGAAGAAAGGAAAGAAAATGAAAAAAGCCGTTAAAGGCGAAACATATTATTGCGGAGTCTGCGGCTGCGAAGTTGTATGCACCACAGAAAGTGACAGCCCGCTCGTTTGCTGCGAGGAAGTAATGTATGTGATTTAAGCTTATTTGATAATAAAACATCGCTAAAAATAAATTTCCGATGAATTCATAAATTAAGTGGAGGTGAAAAAAAATGGTCGGACTGGAAAGCTCGATGGATCTGGCAGAATCAGCTAAAAAAGTCAAAAAACCTGATGTTGCCGATGCCGAAAGGGAGAGGCAGAAAAAGTTCTATGAGCAATTGAGAAGCCGCTCAGCGCCTGTACCCGAAGCATAAAGGCAGGAAAAAATAATTAGTGGAAACTGTTGGCTGTAGGCATGGGGGAAGTGAGAGACCAATTTTGATTAACTCTTTCGACGTGTCGAGGTGTTATCTTCACCTAACCTGTGTCTAACGGCAATTTTTTAAATTCAATGCATCAAAAACATAAAATGAACAACCAAAGCTTTAATATGATGGTAACTTAGATAAAAATGAAAATGGAGGTAGAAAGGTCGATGATATTCATGTGCAGCACATATGTGCCTTTCTCTTTGACGCCTGAAGACCTCGAACGGATGGCAAGAGAAAGCGGGATGTTCTATTGCATGTCATGCAAAAAAACATTCATGATGAAAAATCCGGGCACTGACTGCCCGCATTGCGGTTCAAAGAAAATCAAGCCAAGAGCTAAATAACCCTGAAAAATAACAGGTCTATTAACTACCCTTCCTACTGCTGATGATGTTTTTATCAATCAATCCCTGCAGTAAGTTCCTGGTCTTGGTTTCAGCGTCAGTATGGCCCGGTTGATGCTTTTCTTTTATCATATTTATAATTTCGGATAAATTCGATTTTCCGTTGCAGTTGATGAGCAGGTCTTTTACAAACCCGGATACAGTTAATATCCTGTTATTGTTGCTATCGAACAGTACATTTGTCTTTTCCATGTGCATTTTTTTTAAAGCGTTCCCTGTCATCATAGCCTGGTGCAACTGCGCCCAGTTAAAGTTGAAAGTCCCGATAAAAACACCTTCATTAAGGACCGGATATAATTCCATATTTGTTGGATCGACGTTAACCGGTTTTTCACCTGATCTTTTCTTCAGTATCCTGTCGATCTGCTCTGACAGGTCAGGGACCTCATTCATATTTTTCTTGAAGTGTGATACATACAGGAAAAGATGTTCCCTGTCAAGATTGCTCCATATGGGGAAATCTCTGTACTTCAGTGAAAGCTCATCGTAGAATTCCTGGATTATATCATCCGTCTCTTTCTTTGACATGCCGCAAGCCACATCATATTCATACCAGAGAGACATATCCATGTTATCATTCTTCAGGATAGTTCGGACATAAAACACGCGCGGGTTTTCATAGACCTTTGAATGCTTGGTCAATTGAAAACTGCCAAACGACATTGAACGGATTATTTTATTATTCTGCAAAATAAAATCCTTTGTTTCCCTTGCCTCTTCCCGCGTTTCAGTGGGAAATCCGAAAATCAAAAAAAGGTGGGTCCAGATTCCCGCGTCTGCACAATATTTGCAGATTTTCAGGACATTTTCCTTTTTTATCCCTTTATCCATGCAACCCAGGATCCTTTCATTTGCGGATTCCAATCCAAAATATATCATCCTGCATCCCGCATCAACAAGCTTATTACTTAGCTCTTGCGAAAATGCGGGCTCAAACCTTGAATCTGCAAGCCATGATATATCAAGGCCATGCTCATTTATTTTATCAGACAGGGCGCTGATCAGTTTCGGGGAAATCCCCTCATCCTGGAACGTGAAAAATCCTGTTTCATATTTATTTTTTAAGGTCTTAAGGTCGCTATATAACAGCTCAACATTCCGGGGCCTGTATTTCCCCGAATAACCATAACTGTGGTCGCAAAAAGTGCATCGTCCCCAGTAACATCCCCTCGATGAAAGGAGCGGCAGGATAAGTTCAGGGGATAAATACCGGTCAAGCGGGAGACCGTCAAAGCAGGGAGTCGGCAGGGAGTTAATATCTTCCCCTTCTGGATTTATCCTGTTGACTTTGATACCAGGCCCGTTCCTATATATCAGGTTGGGAACATCCTTTAGATCAAATTCCCCATTCAGGTGTTTAATAAGGTTGAGCAGGGCGGTTTCGCCTTCATGCACTATCACGCTGTCAAAAATGGAGAAAAGTTCATTATTCCTGCTTACCTCGCTGATAAGACGGGTGAAAACACTTCCTCCGATGTTTATATGGATATCCCTGTCCGCTTTTTTTATAAGGTTTGCAAGCGTCAGCCCGGGTATTAACTGGCTGGTATTGATTATCGAAATGCCTATTAATCCCGGTTTATCGGCCAATACCTCCGGGACTGTGTTTTTTTCGAAATAATCTATGAAAAGATTCTCTTCCCTGTCATTTATAGCTGAAAGTATATCTTTGCTTGAACGGCACGAATACCGCATATCATAGGCATTAAAAGTCAGATTCGTAGGATAGTATGCAGATGAGGCAAGCTTAAGGCCAAGCTTAAGTATCTTGAAAATGCTGAAATGTTCTTCAAACTCGTAAAAATTTTCTTTGTTTCTAAGGTGTTTTTTTGCATTATCAATCTCTTCAAGGATATATTCGCCAAAAAGTATTGAGCTTCCCAGTGCATGGTACTGTTTTTGGTGTTGCGGTGATAGCTCATTTTTGGAGTCCAGTTCCTGGAACCTCGAACAAGCCCTTTCAAAGAACGGGAGAAGACCTTTTTTACTTAATATCTCATCATAAAAAGATACATTGATATCCACCTGTTCAACATCACAGTTATTGGCCCTCAAAAAAGCGGTCAGGGAAGGAAGGCTGAGATAGGGCTGGGTGGGAATCCATTGTGGAGGGAATAATAATTTTGTAAGCATGGGTTTTCTGGTGATGAATTAAGTACAATTACAATAAAACTTTTGGTATCATTGACTTTTGTCATGTTCTTTCATTTCACACTCAATAAAACAAGCGATCATGGTGCGATAGACCTTCTCGACTATATCGGGGTCAATCTCCCGTTCCGAGGCAAGGGTTCTTACTTTTGCGATAACTTCCTCAACACGTTTTGGAGCCCTGACATCCTCTCTGGTTTTCTTGAACCCTGCCGCCTGTTTCACATAGCGCCTCCTTTCCGATAACAGTCTGACTATTTCCCTGTCTATTGAGTCGATATTTTCCCTTACCTCATCTATACTCTTGCATTCGGTCATGATCATTTCCTTTTCGTGTCTTCTGTTTCTTTTTTGACATCCCTTAATTTTTGCATGCGCCGGTCGTATTCCTTCACCTGCCCATCATCGGCGTAGTCTGTGCCGACCTGGCGCATTTCATCGTAATGCCATCCTGGTTTCATAATTCCATCTCATCCATTATTTCCATCTTCACGTCCCTCTTCCTCACGTATATATCTCTCAAGCTCCCTGTGGCTTTCCACTATCAAATCTGCCTCCTTCAGTTTCTCCTTCTCAAGGTACGTGGGTATCGCTATGCATCGCAGCCCGGCATTCTTGGCCGAGCGTATCCCCAGAGGTGCATTCTCAATAACAAGGCATTGTTTCCCTGGTACGCCAAGCTTCTCCACTGCTTTAAGATAAGGCTCCGGTGAAGGCTTGCTTTGCTTGACATCATCCCCTCCGATTATTACCTGGAAAATATTGGGAAAGAAGGAATCTATGATATAATGCACGGTTTTATTGTTCGAACCCGATACGACCGCAAGTTTGTATTTTGGCGCAAGCGACTTGAGCAGCTCTTTTATACCATCAAAGGGTTTGACATGCTCTATCCTGTTGAATATCTCGGTTTTCTTACCGCTGAGTTCACGCACATCCTCTTCTGTTGGATTGTGGCCGAACCGCCTGAATATTATTTCAATTAGCTGCCTGTTGTTTGATCCTTCAAGTTCATAGATATCGTTCCTGGTTATAGTAATGCCTGCTGTTGCAAGCGCCTGTTTCCATGCCTCGGCATGGTCTGGCATTGAATCTACAAGCACCCCGTCCATATCAAATATTATCGCTTTCATTGTGCCCCCTTATCATTTCTTTCATTCCAGATAAGCGATGTGGATATATTCACAACTCTTTTTATAATAATGTGAAAGACAATTCATTTGGCACATTTTATTGTGCAATGAGAGGTGATAATTTGGAAAAAGAACAATATTTGAAAATTGCCCTTGAGAAACTTACGGCAGTATTTTCAGAAACCGGCGCAAAAGCTACCATTGATGTAATGGCTAAATTAAAACTTGCATCGATCGCAGACGTAGATAAAAACCTCATGGATGAATTAAATTCAATTTTGTATAAAAGAGTGAAAATATTAAAAGGTGAAAACATGGCAGCACAGTTCCTTAAATCAATAACTGCTGCATGCGGGTGATAAAAAATGAGCGAAATAGTAAAATTTTTGATAGAACCGGCAACACAGGCAGTGTTCTGGTTGATATGCGTTGTGTTTGCTTTCTTATTTGCAATTTATGTTAAAAAACTTAGTTTCGGTGATGATACAGGTGGAAAAGCGTGGTCGATTATTGCAATAGGATTATTCCTGATAGGATTGCGGGTAAGCTTCAAATTAATATTCCCGAACTTTTCAGCAAGCTATGACTTACAGGTAGCCAGGTATCTTCTGGGAATCACAGGTTCGATAGTCCTGCTGTATGGGTTCTTCAATTATTACAGCGCGGTAAATAACATGTACAGGGGTGCATAGGCATGGCATGCAATCTCGGTCCTGAGTTCCTTTGCAGCAGCATATCCAGCCTGCGCGTTGCTGAGGATGCAGTTACAGCGTTGATAATAGCTGTGATAATTTATCTTGTAATAAGCCTCGGATACCAGACAATAAAACAGGGGCCCCTGATGAAAAGACTGCTGGTTTTCGCTCTCGGGTTCATACCCTTCCTCCTCTGGAAATTGTTTGGCGCATTCAGACGGGTCTTTCTTGATTCGACAAACCCGTTGAACGGGACGCTGAACGAATTCGGTGAAGTCATGGAAGCAGTATCTGCATTGATGATCCTCGCAGCGCTGGTGTATATGTACACATTACTGAAACCGGAGAAGGTGACCTGATAGTCCCTTCTTTTATTATTTTAGCGAATTTAATTATTCAGATGCAGTTTTTGGCGCGAGGATTTCCCCGGTGTATCTCTCAAGATAATTCACTTCTTTGATCTCAGTGTTATTGATTATCTCTTTCGCGATCTGCCTTTTTGACATCAGCCATCTCTGGTTATATGTCAGTTCAGGCTCTATTTCAACCGTGACGGTTCCATCGTTCACCTTGATCGAAAAGGCTCTTCCGATATACAGGCCAAGAAGACCCTGTACCTTGGCTTCCGTATCTTCGATCTTTTCTATGATCTCATAATCGTATGTGACCGTTTGCCCCGCCAGGAACCTGTTAAAGTCCACCTGCGCCATCCTGCCGATCACCCTTATTATAATTCCCGGCCTGCCGTCGATCTCCACGGGCATACCAACCTGTGGCCTGTCCTTGAACCTTGTGATCGGTATGCTTTCAATAAGTTCGGGGTTCCTGTGGCCAAAGGCCTTTTCCGGCGGGATAGTAACGCTGCCTTTGTATCCAACCTCTTTGCCTGCAAAATCCTCATCCAATCCGGCTACGGTATGACCTGAACCCACTATGATTATGTCCCCACCATATTTCCCTTTTTCGTTGTAAATATTGTTGGCTTTTGCGGTCTCTTCATCAGTCGTATCAAAAATGCGGTCATCGGATTTTCCGGTGTATGAAACTTTAATAAAATCTCCATTTACGATGCTCATAATAGTCAATCCTTTTCGGCTCTTTCATGTATCAATGGTATAAAATACTTACTTAAAGACAGGAGTGAGAAATGCGCTTGAAACGTCATATCTTCCAGGTTTATTGCGTCCGAGGATGTTTAAAGCGATATCATAGTTGCTCTGAATTATCCGGCCCTTCTGGTTGAAGGGCTTCATTTTATCAAGCAGTCTGCTTAAATCAATATCCTCGACCCTGATATCAAGTTCATGTAAAGTTTTATCATTTTTCAGGGCATCGTAAATGAACGAATAATGCATAGGTGTACAGAATATCACAACAACCATATACTCTGACTGGGCTGTGAGGACCTTCAAACCTTCAAGGATGTTTGAGAACTTTATTTCATCCTCCCGGATTTTATAATCCAGGAATTTCTCGTATGCGGATATAAATTCCAATGCCTTTTCCCTTAGATTTTTTACTATATAATCCCTGAGATTGAATTTTAGCAGCCCCTTGATGCGGATTATGAGCTCATTATAGAATTTTTCGGTTTCTTCGTATGAAACAGCCATATGCCTTGCCTGCATGGGGCTGTACCAGAGGTGTTTTGGCAATTCGCGAAATGATGCAATCTCATTGATAACCCTTGCCATCTGTAATAAGAACTCACCATCTATGTCAAGGATGTTTTCATAGACTGGAATAAGTTCCTCCTTTGATTTAATATCCAGGCCATAAAAGACAACGTTCAAAGGCAAATGCTCTTTACTTTCTATAAGTCTTATCTCCTTATCAATAATTCCCTTAATATAAATACAATAAATTGGATGAGAACTTTCCAGACTGGCTGATATTTGATAATAGTCTGACCAGAACTCAAGAGGCGAAATCGATCTTTTGTTATATTTGTTCTCAAGCTGCGTGAAGTCAACTGGCAGGTCCAGGAAAACCGCTCCGGGATCGATAGTATCAAGTAAACGCAGGATCTCCCTGTGCACCTCATCCACGCTGGCCAGGGCATGTTTTGAACTCTCGGGAAAAAACCTCTCAAGCTTGAAAGGGTACTCAAGGTGGTTGTGAAGGGCTGATTCATCAAGCCTGTTGAGCCAGTCCCTGACAGCGACATCATGGACATCAAATAAGCCTATGATGGGGATCACGAATAACTCTGCCATCAATAAAAGATTGTTTTGCGATTATAAGTCAGTGATGGTCATGCCCTTATTGTCAAGAGCTTTTTGAAGAACGGTTTTCAGCTCTTTCCTAATATCGACCTGGGCAGATTCATCAAGATAAAGAAGACCTTCTTTTATTTTCGTCTTATCAGGAGAGGGTTTCTGGAGTTCGGATATGGCATTTATCAAAACGCTTATGTCCAATTTCTGCGATGCGCCAGTGATCATTACGAAAGAATCGCCCTGTTTTTCCAGTCTGACCATATTTTCACCTTCACGGCTCTATGAGTCAATGCTACCGCATGGTTTATGAAAGTTTGGTTGGTAAAAAAGAATTCGGAGAGGGACGATCCCTCACCGAAATTAAGCCATGTTCTACTAGCCTGTAGTTACGCTGTTTGATATACCAGAGGGTGTTGAGTTGGCGGCCATGTTCGGATAGCCGACTGAAGGAGCCGGGTATACCGTGGTGTCGCCGACAATGTTGGTGGCGATTACCTGGTAGTAGTATGTTGTCTTCCTTGCGACCGTCGTGTCGGTGTAAGTAACCGCGTTACCCTTTGTTGGTCCAGTTGCGGATTTCACCATTGTTACAGTTGTCCACGGGCCGGTAGCTGAGGTTGCTCTCTGGATAGTGAATCCAACCTCGTTCGTAGAGTTATCAACCCATGTCAGTCTAACGCCCGGGTTTTTTGTAGTGCCGCTTAAAGTGGCTGTCAGGTTGTAAGGAGCATTTGGTGTGACCGAAATTATCATTGGGCGCATCATAATGTTCTCTTCATGGCCCAGCAGGTGGCAGTGCCAGACGTATTCCCAGCCATAGTTGATTAGATGGTTGGTTACAGTTACCGGATTATTACTTGGGTCGACGGCAGCGTAAAGGGTGCTTGCCCCGAACTGTGTTGTCGTGCCCAGTGGCGCTGTGACATCCATGGGACGAATGCTATTGGGAAGATCGAAGGGGACATTGGGCGTTATCGGCCGCATCGCCACGATGATATCTTCCAGCGGGTTCATAATGACGGTTTCCTTCCAGCCCAGCTCGTTATCATTTGGCGGTTTAACAGCCCCATCCCAGCCAACCCGGTTGATCAGCTGCACGTTGAACATGTGCCAGTGTATGGCATGGGTATCAACGCCGTTGTGCGTGATCTTCCAGATCTGTGTCCCATCCGCAAGCGTTCCTAGGGGAGCCATAGCGTCCGAGTTCTTGAAGATCTCGGTGGGCGAATCGATGTCAGTGTAGGGAATCGTCGTCTGGATACCAGCGGTGGTAAAGGGCATTTCGACCCCAAGCAGGGCATTCATGCGTCCGTAGTCAGGGTCAAACAGCTCCTGGATGGCCTTTGACTGCATCGCCATCGTTAACACAATGCTGGCAGTGGCCGTTGCAGTTGTGCCGCTGGTCGGGGATGCAATGGTTACAGCAGGATCAGAGGTATAACCAGAGCCTCCGCTCGTTAGCGTGATCGTCTTAACTGCACCAGCTGTTGCTAATACCGCAGCAGCAGTAGCGCCTGTGCCCCCACCACCCGTGATGGTAACGGTTGGAGCAGAGGTATAACCTGAACCTGCGTTCGTAACCGTGATGCCAGTCACTCGTCCACTTGCTACCGTTGCTGTAGCAGTAGCGCCTGTACCGCCGCCACCCGTGATGGTAACGGTTGGAGCAGAGGTATAACGAGAGCCTCTGTTCGTAACCGTTATGCTAGCAACTCCAAAACCTAATGTTGCGGTTGCTGTTGCAGTGGTTCCGGTCGTTGGTGCCGAGATGGTAACGGCTGGTGCGGTCGTATAACCTGAACCTCCGTTGGTTATGGTGATACTCCTGACAGGCTGAGTAGGAGCAGCTGGCAAGAAGGTCATGGAAGTGTACTGGATTCTCGCCCACGCATCAACTGGATAAGTCGCACCGAAAGCAGCATTATAAGAGGCTTGCGGCACCAGAGGCTTATCCTGGGACTGACCGTAGGCTACCGGCAACGCTGCCTGCAACCCGGCCAGATTGTATGGCGCGGCAGGAGTTCCCGCTACACGGATTTGCATGATGGTGCGTGTATTTGGACCAAAGCCCGGCAGGGTCGAAGGTGCACCGCCCGTTTGTGTATTGTCCGGGTCGGCCGTGTAGTAGTCATTTCGCGGGTCAAACGCCGGGACAGGCGCAGGTGCGTCGTTATAGAGAATCAGAGTCTTGCCGGCATATGCGGAGAAGTCAACGATGACATCCGCCCGCTCAGCCGGGCCAAGGAAAAGTGCCTTTTCCAGGACATTCAAGACCGTTATGCTTCTGCGGTTGTAGTCATAGCCGACTGGCCTGTTGGGGATCACAACCGGTGCAGGCAGGAACCCGCCTTCAGTGCCGATCTGGATTATTGATGGGCCCATCATGGCAGGATCCGGCCAACCTCCATCTCTTCCATCTGGCGTCGGCCAGCCCGCCGGCCAGTTCCCCGGTACCGTTGGAATCATCCCAACTTCTGTCGGAGTGCTGTATACTGTTGCTACGGCAGTAGCAGTTACACCGCCAACCGATGTGGGTGGGGCTATAGTGACAGTTGGAGTAGCTGTGTAGCCGCTGCCTACGGTCAAAATGGTGATGCCGGTAACTTGACCAAAAGTGGGGCTGCTAACATTTGTGTCTATCGTTGCTGCAGCAGTAGCGCCCTTGCCGGTAATATCACCCGCAGCGGGCGTGATGGTGACAACAGGAACAGAGGTATAGCCACTGCCTCCCCCGGTTACTGCGATGCTACCAACGATAGTGCTTGCTTGATACAACTGCAGGTTGAGCATCCGATCATTAGCAGCATTCAGGATGCGGAACCGATACGCCTTCGGCTGCACCGTTAGGAAGGGGTAAACTGCACCATTGACCACAGCGGTGTCCACGAAGGCTTCGGGCACAATGGATGGATTAGGTGTCGCTGGGTTTTGTGGATTTTCACCTGGAGGACAGGTGGGGTTGCATAAGGGGTTCGGGACAAGCGGATTGGTTGTGGGGAATACGGGCCAGAACCAGGGACCATAATCCCACCGGCCCATGGCGTTTGCCCCTCCAAGGTCAGATGGGTTCTGGTTCGGCATATAGACATGGGGGAACCAGAGGTCGCCCGTTTTTGGCGCCCGTATCCCGGTAATCGGGTCTTTTGTTCCTGTTCCCCAGTTCCAGGTAGGATCCTGTGAGCCTATTGTTGTGGCATCCACGAAGGTCTTGTCCTGGATGACCAGAGGAATCTGGTCAGCAGGAATGGTTCCAGCAGCTACCGATGTAGTAGTTCCCGGGATTATCCCGCCATTGATCAGTGCTTGTTCTACGGTGTCGGTCTCAAGGTAAGCCGCGGCCTCTCCGGCATAGACATTGAGGCGGGTAATTCCATAGGCATGATCGTGGTAGAACATGAGCCTGGCGCTTTGCTGGTTAGTGTAGTAAAACGTCAGCGATCCATTGCCTGGATTGTTCGTCGCTCCCGCTGTTCCCTGGGGCACTGTCAGATGGGTTGCAGGATCAAACCACATGTCAGGAACATATCCCACACTGACGCCCTTGGGATAGGAAGTCGTTTCTCCCGCGGGTGTGATCCACTGGTGCTGCGTCCCATCGCTGATCCACGGCGTGTTGCCCCCATGAAGATGGAGAGTGGCGCGGTTCTGCGAGAAATTGCCGCTGATCAAGGAACTGGGTGTCGCAATATCGCCAATGGTGAACATTCCGGCCCCCATGACTGTGGTGTCCACAGGCAGGAAGAGGTCGCCACCGGCATTAGCCGGGAGATAGTTGATGAACTTGACGCGCACCGGTCTGTCCTTATTGGCAATGATAAGAGGCCCTAGATAGTGAGGGCTATCCACCGCGCGAACTACCACCCCGTTCCTCACAATAGCAGTGCCATTCGGGTAAAACAGCGGGACACTTTTGCTGGATCCCAGATTGACCGGTGTTTCCAGCTGCACATAGCCCCGCAGTGTGGTGGGGGGAAGATCCGAATGCATCTTCTCCGTATACTGGACCAGCGCGATTTCGTAATAATCAGATCCCGGATATGTCGTGTTATCTGCCACGGCAATTGGTATATACTGACCGAGGTTATTTGCGCCACCTGGTGTCAGGCCAGGAAGTGAGTCCACAAATTTGCGGATGCCACCGCTGACGTAGCCAGAACCTCCGCTTACAAGCGTAAGGGCACTTACAACATCAGTTGTGATAGCTGCTGTAGCAGCAGCTCCGGTGCCGGCACCCGTGAAGCTGACAGCAGGCGCAGAGGTATAACCTGAGCCTCCGCTGGTTATAGTGATAGAATTAACAGTATCCATGGTCACAGTCGCTGTAGCTGTAGCGCCTGTGCCTGCACTATCACTAATGGTGACGGTAGGCGCAGAAGTGTAGCCTGCACCTCCGCCCGTTAGCGTGATGCCGGTAACTGATATTGTTGCTGATGCTGCAGCGTTTGTGCCTGTGCCTGCACTATCAGTAATGGTGACGGTAGGCGCAGAAGTGTAACCTGCACCAGGGGTGATAATCGTTATGGCGGTAATGGCGCCAGTTATATCTGTTGATGCTGTGGCAGTAGCGTCTGTCGTGGCGCCACCACCGGTAATGGTGACAACAGGGGTGGTGTAACCTGAGCCTGCAGTTGTGACAGCAATGGCGTCAACGGCTCCTGTTGTCGTAGCACTAGCTCCACCAGCACCTGAGAAGGTGACAGTAGGAGCTGTATAACCCGCGCCTGGAGTACCCAACGTAAGAGCGTCAACGGCTCCTGTTGCCGTAGCACTGGCTCCACCAGCTCCAGAGAATGTGACTGTAGGAGCGGTATAACCTGCGCCTGGGGTACCAAGCGTAAGGGAAGTGACAGGCCCTGCTACGATCGCATCCGCAGCAGCACCTGTGCCACCCCCACCTGTGAAGACAACAGCGGGAGCTGAGGTATAACCAGAACCTCCATTAGTAACCGTGATGGCGGTGACGGCACCTGCTACGGTTGCTGTGGCAAAAGCGCCTGTGCCAGCACCACCCGTGATACTGACTGTGGGAACAGAGGTATAACCAGAACCTCCGTTTATGAGCGTGAGACCGGTAACCACACCATTCACTACGGTCGCTGAAGCAGTGGCGGTAGTTCCAGACGATGGTGCCGAAATAGTTACGGCAGCGTCACTTACTGGCATTGGGCTATTGGCGTAGTTGGGTATAATGCCAAAATAGTCGGGCGTCCCACCTGGATTCATCGTTGGCACTGCAGGCGCGATGATCCCTGCGGCCTTACGAGCCGCTGCAGCGCGATCTGCTGCGGCCTTCCTCTCAGCGCCTGTCATTTTGGGTTTAGTACGAATATTGGATTTAGTCTTATCCTGAGCATTGGGATTGCTCTGCGTATCGGGCGCAACGTTTGCACCCTGGGACTGGCTGTCCGGTGTGGTTACCGCGTTGCCGGATGCAGGGCCGTCGCTCGTACTGGCAACACTGCCGTTAATTAACAATATTGCAAATAGTATTCCGGCAATAAGCAATATTTCGACAAATCCAATGCCTGCATTGATTTTTCTCCTTGCGTTACGTTTTTTATTGGCTGATATATTCCTTAATTTCATATCCTTCTCCCTTCTTTTTTCCTAATTACATCGTGACAATTGTATCGAAATGGTAACCTAATCCTATCTCAATACCATCGTCATACCCCTATCAATCCATTACTATGCGGCAAAGCATAATAGTGAATGAATATCTAACATCTCGTTTTTTGTAACCCAATGTTTTTATGGTCGCTCCAATCTTATTTTTGCTCCAAAGATACTAACTCCACATCAAATGAGCAAAGTTACTATGTCTCTTTTTCATATAAATAGATAACTGTTAATAATGATATTACCGATGCCTGAAGATTACTTTTGAGTCCCGAAAATATTGAACTTATGAAAAAAACAGATTCACAATCCGAACTCTCTCAGCCTCTCTCTCGCCATTTCTCTTTTCTCCTGGTGCTCCTTCAGGAATGCCCGCATCAATTCAGCAGTATATTTCTTGCAATTGCCGCACACCCTCGTTCCCCCCACACAGTCCTTATAGACCTCCAGGAGCTCTTTATCATCCTCAACAAGGTGGAACAGCATTAACTCGTACACAGAGCACTTATCGGGCTCGCCTCCGAGTTTGCTCTGCTCCTCAAGCGTCACCCTGCCTCCGGTTTTGGCGCGCATCACTTTTTTCGCACCGTCCTCCGGTTTGTCCGTGAGAGCGATGTAACTCTCAGGGATGCTGCTTGACATCTTGCCGCCCTGCAAACCGGTCATGAATTTGTGGTACGTGGACGCCGGGGGCATGAAGGCGTAGCCGCCATATTTTAATTCCACTTCCCGAACAATGGATTCTACTTCAGCGAGAATTTGTCTTGAATAAATTAAAATATCCACATGCTCCTCGTAGAGTTTTCCGCCTGTGCGCTTTGAAATTTCCTTCAGAGCGTCTTTTGGCGCTGCTTTTCCCCTGACGCTTATCTCTTTGCCAGTCTCTTCCACCAGAAGCCGGAACATATTTGTTTTATAAGCAAGCCCCCTCGTAAGCCTGATATGCGGGTCCTGGTCTGCGCCCACCGGAATGACAACTGGCTTCGGCCCCCCGAATTCTTCAAGCTGGGGCTGCAGTATGTCGGCGCTCTGCGTCAGGGCGCTCACCATGTGCGCAATGTTTGTCTCGCCGTTGAAACCGTATATTGCAGAAAGCTCTGAAAAATTGGCTTTGATGCCAAGCTCAAAGGCCAGGTCTTTCACATTTCCCGATTTTGACTGGAAATAAATATGCCCCCCGGGTTCAAAACCGAGGGCGATCGCGCTCAGTATATACTCGTTTATCCCGAACTCCCTGCATTCCTTCCAGCTCTTGCCCCTCACGGCATGCGCCTCCATATCGGCGATGGCCAAAAAAGCATCTCCGCCCTGCTGCTGGTGCCAGATTATCTCCTCCATTACCATCTTATGCCCGAGATGGGCTCTTCCAGATGGCATGAAGCCGCTCATGGCAGCGAAGGGTTTGCCTGACAGCATGGCGTTAAGCACGGATTCATAACTCCTGTGCCCGAAAATGACATGCCTTCGCATGTACCTGTGCGGGTTTTTTATTTTCCCGAGAAGCTCATCGAACTTTGATATCCCGAACTCATCGAACAGTTTTGAGTAGTTATCTATTTTGACTGCGCCCCATGGGTCAAGTGTAGTCATTGGTTACTAAGAAAGCTTGAAGATATGTAAAGATTATCATCAAAGGAAGCTATACGGGAAGATATGAAAAAATACCTCGGAAGACATGATGAAGAACTTATGAGCGATTCCCTGTTCAAAATGGTTGGTTCTTTTAAAACAAGGGAAGGCAATTTCAGCGAACGGGACGACTGGAGAATGTAAGACTTGATCAAACAACAAAATATATCACAAGTATCGCAAGTGTTGTCAGGGCGCCGATGGCTGCAATAAGCTTGATTTTCGTGTCCTTGAAAAGCTTATACACAGAAAGGCAAATAAAAATATATGGCAGCAGTATCGTGATCACCGACAGGCTCGCGAGCACATCGAAATGGTTTGAGAAAAACAACAGCGTCCCCCCAAAAAATGCGCTCAATATGATGGCTGCGACAGGGGTGCCCCTTGCGCCCAGTTCTTTCAGGTGGGGTACTTTAAATCTATATGATATGTTCTGCATTACCCTGCAACCAGCTTTTCCGAATCCTTTATGAACAATCCCGATGCTGTGGCGAGGGGGGCGGGCGAACCTGCAAGGACGCTGCTTCCGACGCTACCTATTAATGAGACATTTAATAAAATATAGACAAATGTTACAATAGACATAACAATTATCAAAGATCTGAATATTATTTTATTGTCTTTTGTCTCCCCCGCAGGTATCGCGCTTATTTCAAAACCCGTGAAGGGCCAGTAAACTATTATCAGGGCCTTCATGAAATCGGTGGGAGCCGCCGGATAGAAAGGGAAAAAATTGTTTTTCTGGATATAGGGGAGCAGAAGAAGAGCCAGGATAACCAGGGGGATGGTCTTGAGGGTTGTCAGGATGTTTTCTGTGGTTCCTGAAAGAGAGATACCTCTTATATTGACAAGGCAGAACAGGGCAATTATCAGTATTTCTATAATCAGGATATCACTATACCCGAAGAAGAAAATATACTGGCCGATACCTGCGGCTATCGTGGCGATCCCGAATATCGAGGAGACAAGATACAGCAATACGAGAAATGCGGATGTTTTTCTTCCGAACACCTTTCCGAATATCGAGCAAAATGCTCCTGTGGACGGGTACCTGGAAGAAGCCCATCCAAGGGAGAACATGACGCAGGATGCCGAGATCGCAACTACGAGCCATGCAATCAGGGAACTTGGTCCTGCGATGCCTGCGGCTATGCCAGGAACTACAAATATTCCGGATCCGATCGTCCCGCCCACCCCCAGGCTAACAAGTTCGAAAAGCCCCAGGGACTTTTTATAGCTTTTATCCTCCATGATTACCAAAATCCAGGGCTCCTGCCGACATATTGATGGCTATCTCGGCCAGGTCAGCGCTGTAACTTGCAATTCTTCCCAGGCTGTCAAGCATGGTTTTCTGCAATATTGCAGATTGGATGTTTTTCGGCTGGAGCAGTTCGTTTGAAATATCTGCATGGGATTTTTTTATCTCCTTCAGTTCCTGGAAAATATTCTCGGCCAGTACATGATTCCTTTTAAATAAAGAGTCAACAGCTTTTTCGAAAATCTCGACAGTATTTGTATTAAGTTTTATAAAATCGCCCAGCGCCACATCCTTCTGTATCTCAGCTAACTGGATGTAACTTTTTGCTATGTTCTCAATATGGTCCGCTATCCTCTCAAGCACCTTGACCGCGATCCTGTAACCCAGGCAGTCCCTCTGGTTCTCAATCCCCAGTTTTTCAGCCACCTGCTGGTATTCAACTGCGCTCTTGAGCTGCCTGACTACCAGGAAATAAAGCCTGTCAATCTCCCTTTCCCTTACCATTACGTCTTTTGCAAGTCCGATGTCCGTGTTCTTCAAAGCCTTGCCAAGATCAAGGAGCATCGACCTGTTAATGGAATACATCCTCTGGAGTATCTGCATGGTGTTCATGCGTTTGTAGTCCACCATGATCTCAAGGGTCATTGCATCGTTGGTGTCCTCCACTATTTCTACCCCTATCAGGTAGTCCAGTACCTTGCGAATGCTCTTCCTGTAAGGAATATGGTCTTTCCTGTCAAGTTTGATCCTTATGGTATCGTATCCCACAAGGTAGAAGGCAATGACCAGGCGCTCAAGAGCCTCGTTTGATGTTAATTGCGAGATTTTGATCTCTTTTACTTTCGATTCTTTCTCGGCAACGCTGGTTTCAATAAGCAAGGAACCACCCTGCTCCGTGACTACAAGAGAGTCTCCGGCATTCAGTTTGGACTTCCTGACCCATTTTTTCGGCAGTGAAATGACATAGGTCGAACCGCCGCTTACATAGACTTTCCGGGTTTCCATTTTAACTCCTTATTATACTGATATTTTATAGTATATATAGACTTCTGGAACAAAATATATATTTTTATGAATGGAACATCAATAATATTCATAGCGTTTGAGACATACAAGGCAACAATAAAGGGATGCAATGAAAGAAATAGTTGAAAAAAGCAAAAATTTGATTTTGATAGCCGTCGCTTCCACGCTTGTGGCATCAGCGGCTGCGTTTTTATTGGGGATGATCAAGACGCTGTCTGTTGTGGTGAACATTATTTTAAGCTATGGTAAAGACCCGTCGGCCTCGATTGCTCTTGTAGAGCTTATGGATATATTCCTTATTGCGACAGTCCTGTTTATCTTTGCAATGGGCATGTATGAGCTTTTCATAGGCAGCATCTCTCTTCCCGAATGGCTCATAATAAGGAACCTTCATGACCTTAAAGCGAAGCTGAGCAGCGTTATTATCCTTGTCATGGGCATCATATTCCTGGAGCACCTTGTAGAGTGGAAAGACCCCCAGGGGACGTTTTTCTTCGGCATAGCTGTTGCTGTGGTCTCGGCGTCCCTTATCGCGTTCAGCTATTTCGGGGGAAAGGAATGAGTTAAAATTTTTGCATTTTAATTTGTTATAAACATAACATTTAAATATGATGTATTTGTTCTATGGCTTATGAAATGGATATTACTTATAATCAAATCGGCGAACGTTTCATCAAGGGACAGGATGTTCATCTGGCGGAATATAAAAAATACCGGCGCAGTTTCGTTATCTCATTCGGTCTATATATTGCATGATACGGAAGATAATAGAGCCACTGCGATAGATATTGCCAGGATAATAAATGAAAGAAATGGTGAAGTTCTGCAATTTTTTGCTGACACTTTAAATGAAGGGCAGGAGCAGAAATTAAACAAACTGATCGCAGAAGAAATTGCTTCTGAAATTAAAGAATTTTCTAAAGAATGCGACGATTTTATCGCCGATGTAACTAAGAGATTTTCGAATAAAAAATTCAAGGTTTTTGAATTGGAAGAATTGAGCGACGACATTCATAAACTTGACAGGTGGAGATTAAAGTTGATCCAGAAACACAGGCTTGATCCAAATAAAATAGAGGTTTTGAACAGGCAAATCGGAAAATGCAAAGAAAAATTGGATGATTTTGAAGATAAAATCCTGAAGGGTGATAAGTGATGTTAATAGGAATTGGTCTTGGCCCCGGGAATCCCGACCTTCTCACGCTGGCCGCCGTAAAGGCATTGAAAGACAGCAGGAAAGTGTATGTGCCGGGAAAAATGGCTGCCGAACTTGTGGCACCTTATGCAAAAGCAGATGTGCTGGATTTTCCCATGATACAGGATGAAGCGGAATTATCAAAATTATGGGAAGCCAATGCAGGAATAGTGGCAGATGAGGCAGGGAAGGGCACGGTCTCATTTGCGGTGATCGGGGACCCGAACTTCTTTTCCACCTTTTCTCACCTTCGAAGGACGATCGAGGAAAAATATCCGGAAATCGAGATTACAACAATTCCAGGCGTGAGCGCCATAACAGCCCAGGCATCCAGGACCAATATAAGCATCGAAAGCTCGTTCATAGTAAGTGACGGTTCACCTGTGGATACAAAAATTATCCTGAAAACGAAAAATCCGCAAAAGGCGAAAGAAGACCTGGCAAAGGAAGGTTTTAATGATCTTATTTATGCGGAACGGTTGTTCATGGAAAATGAAAATGTAACCCGCGACATCCCGCAAAAAGGAGATTATTTCAGCATGCTTGTGGCAGGGCGTCGCAAGTCAAAAACACAACCGAAAGGAAAACTTTATATTGTAGGCATAGGGCCGGGTGCGGTAGAACACCTTACAGGCAAGGCAAAAAATGCGTTGATCATATCTGAATATATCATCGGCAACGGCACGTATCTTGACCAGATTGCAGAAATCACAAAGAATTCAAAGATCATAAGAAGCGGGATGGGAGGGGAGATCGAGCGTGCCAGGAAGGCGGTCGAACTCGGAAAAGACCATGTTGTTTCAATAATCAGCGGGGGAGATGCTAATGTTTACGGAATGGCGGGACTGGTGCTTGAGGTGGCTGAGAAAGAGAGCGATATAGATATCGAGGTTATTCCGGGTGTGACCGCCCTGAGCGCAGCCGCTTCTCTTCTTGGGGCGCCCCTTGTGAATGATTTTTCTGTGATCAGCTTAAGTGATCTTTTGACGGGTATCGAGGTGATCGAGCGGCGTCTTGACAAAGCTGCGGAAGCCGATTTCGCAATAGCCATCTATAATCCTAAAAGCAGGAGCCGACGGCATAATTTTGAAGGGGCTGTAGAGATCATAAGAAAATACAGGAACGATAATACCCCTGTGGGGATCGTTAAAAATGCAACACGGGAGGGGGAGACTGTCATTGCCACGACCCTTGGGAGAGTAATGGAGTATAATGATATTATCGATATGAGCACGATAGTATTGATCGGAAACAGTGAGTCAAGGCTATGGGATAACAGGATAATAACGCCGCGGGGGTACCAGAGAAAATATGCATACTAGCGTTATTGTCCGATTACCTGTTGGAGTAATCTCATCGCAAAGTGATACAATGAAAAAGTCTCAATTTGAGCGGAATACAGATTTCACGGATTACACGGATGCGCACGGATTAAAAATCTGTGAACATTAAGACAAGGTTGCATTGAGGGTTCCATGAGCATTAAAACAATCGGGCTTACAAGATATTTTGACAAGTTATGCGCCGTCGATAATGTAAATCTTGAAGTCGGGAATGAAATTTTCGGATTATTAGGCCTGAACGGTGCAGGTAAAACCACAACCGTGCTGATGCTTACCACCCTCTTAAAACCATGCACGGGCGAAGCTTATATATGCGATTTCGATGTTGTAAGGGAAGCTGGGGAAGTTCGCAAGGTCATAAGCTATGTGCCGCAGGACATGGCAGTGGATATAAAATTAACAGGCAGGGAAAACGTTATGCTGTACGCCAGGCTGTACGGCGTGGCCGACAGGAACAGGAGAGTCGATGAGATACTTGGACTGATGGGACTTGCTGAGAGGGCAAACGACAGGGTGAACAGTTACTCGGGAGGAATGCGAAGGCGCCTTGAACTTGCCCAGGCATTGGTCCATGAACCGCAGGTCTTGTTCCTTGATGAGCCAACGCTTGGATTGGATGTAGCTGCAAGAAGAAAAATGTGGGAATACATTTCTTCACTGAAGAAAAATGGCGTCAGTATTTTTATAACGACCCATTATATGGACGAGGCGGATAAATTCTGCGACAGGGTGGCAATAATGGACCGCGGCAGGATCGTGGCTATGGATTCGCCTTCGAAATTGAAGAATAATATCCATTCTTTATCGGCAAAAGAACCTTCGCTTGATGATGTTTTCATGCAAAAAGTGAGCGCTGAGGGGGAACAGGGCGGTTTTGACGATTATAAGTTCAGGACACTGTTGCGGAGAAGGAAATGAGGGAAATTCTCTACTATTTTGAAAGGGATTTAAAACGGTGGACGCGGTCAAGGAAATCCGTATTCTCCTCGCTTGCGATGCCTGCGGCATGGCTTGTATTCGTAGGTCTTGCCCTTCCGATCCGGTTCACGGATAACTATCTTGATTTTATTACTCCCGGCATTCTTGTCATGACCATGCTCTTTGCCTCGTTGCAGGGAGGTACGCTTTTGATTTTTGATAAGATACTTGGTTTCCTGAACAAGTTCCTGGCCCTGCCAGCGCCGAGGGAGAGCATTCTTTTTGGGAAAATCCTTTTTATTGCTTTCAGGGGCCTGCTACAGTCAACAGTAATTCTTGCAATGGCGATCCTGCTGGGAGTAAAAATGCACAGCTTCATGACCGTCCCCCTCACCTACCTTGTTTTGTTCATATTCGGAGTACTTTTCTCTGCGATCGCCACGACAGTAGCCCTGCTCGTGGACGACTACGACAGCTATTCTGCAATGAACAGCATGGCAAGCATGCCGCTTTTTTTCACAAGCAGCGCACTTATGCCCTATGAAATGATGCCTCAATGGCTTCGGGTCATCGCTTCTTTAAATCCTGTTAGCTATGCCATAGATACTGTAAGGGCCCTTTTTTCCGGGAATTTCTTACTGGATGGGATGGTCGAACTCACTGCGATGGTTGTAGTTGTTCTAATGGTCAGCGTGTACGTATTCAGGAAAGCAACAGTTTAAGGTGCAGAATATTTATATATCTTCATGTCATTGGATTTCCTGATAAACTGTAATTAACAGGGAGAAGTTGGAGGTTAATTTTGATAACGCATTCCAGCCGGAAGGTCAAAGAAGGAAAAATTGTAAAAGTGGAGGTTGACTGCGAGGATGTCATTAAAAAACTCAAGATCACAGGTGATTTCTTCCTGCATCCCGAAGATGTCCTTGATGATATTGAAAAAACCATGGTTGGCTTGAAAAAAGATGTAAGCTTTGAAACATTGTTCCTCAAAATCGATGATATAGTTAAGAATAACGATGCCAGGATGATAGGCATAAGCCCTGAATCCATCGCGGAAGTCTTGAGGGAGGCGCTAAAATGAGATGGAGAGTTATAGGGCTTGAAACCCATGATGCTTATCTCAACATGGCCATTGATGAAGCAATAAGTGAAGGTATAAGAGCCGGTTCATCCCCGCCTACCATAAGGTTTTACAACTGGGAACCGGGTGCAGTTTCCATAGGCTATTTCCAGGGCATAAGGGATGAGGTCAACCTCGAAGTATGCAGGGAACTGGGTGTGGACTGTATAAGGCGCTGGACAGGCGGCGGGGCGGTTTATCACGATTCAGGAGGAGAGTTAACATACAGCGTGATCGCCCCTGCCGGCGTATTTCCAAAGAACATAATAGAGTCGTACAGATTAATATGCGGATGGATAATAAGAGGTCTTGGAATCCTTGGAATTGAAGCAGAGTTCAGGCCGGTCAACGATATTCTTGTAAAGAACAAAAAAATCTCAGGAAGCGCCCAGACAAGAAGAGGTGGGATATTACTGCAGCACGGCACCCTTCTTTACGGGCTTGACCTGAAAACAATGTTCAGCGTGCTTAATGTGAGCAGGCAGAAAATCACAGATAAGATGATCAAGAGCGCAGAGGAAAGGGTCACCTGTGTCCAGATGTACCGGGATGCAGGCAAGGAGGATGTTTATGAGGCTCTCCTTAAAGCTTTTACTGAGGGCAAGGGCTATGAGTTCGGTACATGGAGCGGGGATGAGCTTGCAAGAGCCAAGGAGCTTGCTGAAGAAAAATACAGAAGCGAGGAATGGACGTATTTAAGATAGTTCCTTGTTCGGAATTTATGTACTTTTGTCCCTGAGGGGATAATCGCAGGCGTGGGATTTAAGGATGGCGTGTGCGGACTTGGTATGGCATCTTCAGGGGGAACAGGTAATATAACTGCCTGTCATAGGAAATTATTTAATATACATTCTCCATTAAAGGTTTGCCTTCGCTTTTATAGAGTGAGAATAACAAATATAAAAATAAATGATTATTGGAGGAAATTAATTGGCAAGAATGCATACACGCAGGAAAGGGCAGTCCGGGTCAAAGAAACCTTATCGGGCCCAGCCGCCCAGCTGGTCGAATACGAACAAGGAAGAGATTGAGAAAACAATAGTCCAGCTCTCGAACCAGGACAAATCATCAAGCGAGATCGGTATGATTTTAAGGGATCGCTATGGTACACCGGATGTTGCCACAGTGATGGGAAAAAAGATCGGCACGATCCTTAAGGAGAAGAACCTGGCCCCCAGGATACCTGAAGACATCCACAATCTCATATTAAAAGTACTTGAACTCAAGAAACATCTCGACAAGAACCCGAAAGACGCCCATAACAAGCGTTCTTTGAACAACATGGTATCAAAGATAAGAAGACTTGAAAAATATTATCACCGTGAGGGCGTGCTTCCTGAAACCTGGAAGTATTCTATCGAAAGATCCGAGATGTTGATTTCAAGATAATTCACGATGACGGATGGAAAGGAAGGCCTCTCTGAACTTGAGGCTTTAAGCAGGCAGGCAGCAGAGGCTATCATTAAACATGATAGGGTAAGGCTGATATCCCATAACGATGCTGATGGTTTATCTGCTGCCGGGATAATGTGCAACGCCTTGTACAGGAAGGGTATACTTTTCCATACGACGATCGTAAGCCAGTTCGATCATTCCACTGTTGAGTTAATAAAAAAAACTTCACAGGATGCGGTCATCCTCTGTGACATGGGAAGCGGCCAGGCCGAACTTGCCTCGGAGATAGAGAATGCCATTATAATAGACCATCATAAACCTACGGGGGAAATCCAGCATGTCCATTTTAATCCGCATCTATTGGGAATCGACGGCTCATCTGAATTGTGCGCATCCTGCGGGGCATATCTCGTGGCAAGGCAGATGGGAGACAACGCCGATCTTGCCGGTCTTGCCATAGTTGGGGCAACCGGCGATAAGCAGCCTATGGCTGGAAATAATAAATTCATTCTTGATGAAGCGGTTGGAATAAATGCAGTGGCAGTGAAAAAAGGGCTCAGGATGGGTGACGACCCGATAGAGGAACAACTGGAATATGGCTTAGACCCATATCTGGATATAACGGGTGATAAAGATAAGATCAGGGAGTTCGTCGAAAAAACTGGGATGAAGGGGCCGCTAAAAGAATTTTCCGAAGAAAAACTCCAAAAATTTGCCTCGTTGATAGCCCTGAAACTGGCAAACCAGGGAAGCCTATCCGCAATAAATTCGCTAATTGGCGATGTTTTTATCCTGAACAATGAAGTTATCCCGAATATCTACGATTTTGTAAATGTCCTGAATTCCTGTGGGAACGATAACTCTGGAACCGGCCTTGCCGTATGCATGCGGGACACATCGCGGGTCAATGAGGCCCTGGCGATTGCAAGAGAACACCAGCGAACCATAATAATGAATATTAAGAAAGCGCAGGCACAGATAAAGACCGCGCAGAATTTCAGGTATGTCCATATTGAGGATTCAAGAAGCACAGGAGCAATAGCTGGAACAATGACAAGATACCTGTATCCTGACAAACCTTTTGTCACACTGAACGAGGTCGAGGACAGGATCAAGGTTTCAGCCCGCGGGACCAGGAAACTTGTTAGCGCCGGGCTTGATCTTGCATCTGCGATGCGAGAGGCTTCAGCATCTGTCGGCGGTATGGGCGGGGGGCATGATGTCGCATCCGGTGCCTCCATTCCCATAGGGACAGCCGCGAAATTCATTGAAACCGTTGATTCCATAATCGGAAGACAGTTGAAGGGAAAAGAACAATGAACATAAAAGGGAGATTGGTTTTCAAAAGCGAAGAAGCGGTTGAAATTGCCAGGTTAATGGCAGATTCACTTACGCCTGATAATATTCCTGGTATTGAAACACATTGCGCTGATAAATCCGTTACTGTCACTTTCTCGGCAGATAAGATCGGCACGATACTTTCTTCTGTTGATGACTATCTTATGAATGCGAAAGTAGCAAGCGATATCATATCAAAAGGTCGAAAGTAGGTTATTTCAAACCGGTTTATTGTCTTTTCTACTCCGCCTTATATTGTATGCATATGCGGCGACGCCTATAGTTATCCATGCCCCGGCGAAAATCACAGCGTTCAGGTTCAGGTAGAAGGCAAGGACAAAACACGTAAGCAATCCAAGGACGGGGGTAAAGGGGTAAAGAGGCACCTTGAATGTGCGGTTTGCGTCAGGCATTTTTTTCCGAAGTCTCAGTACGCTTAAGTTTATGAAAAAGTAGGTCATCAATGTCCCGAAGTTAAAAATCGAAGCAAGCCAGTCCAGATTGCCCTGTGACACGACTACGATCAACGCGATTATGATACCGCTCAACAATACTGTTCGGATGGGGATCCCGTTCCTTGAAATCCCTGCAAGCGCTGCCGGGATCACGCGCTGTCTTGCCATCGCAAAAAGCGCCCTTGACCCTCCCAGTATGGATGACATGACGACAGATGCGGTTGCAAAAAGCGCGGAAATAGAAATGAACTTCAAAAGGAAAACATTATCCGTGGCCGCCTTCAATGCTGCCTCAAGCGGCGCATCAGATGTCTCGAGGATTCTCCAGTTCACAAGTCCGACAGCCACGACAGATACGCCTATATATAGCAAAGTGCATATCGAAAAGGCAAGCATTATCGCTTTTGGGACGTTCTTTTCCGGATTTTTCACTTCTTCGGCAAGAACAGTGATAGTATTAAAGCCGACGAAAGCAAAGAAAATTATTGAAGCTCCTGAAAGCGCGCCTGAAATGCCATTGGGGAAAAAAGGATGATAATTGGAAAAGTCCCGATGCGATATAAGAAAAGATCCGCCAACGATTATGAACATTATTAACGCAGTGACTTTGATACCTACCAGCATGTTATTTGTCCCTGAGGCCTCCCTGATCCCCCTTAAATTTATGATCATCAGGGTCAGGGGCAATATGACCCCCACTACTATTATCACGGCTTGTGAGGATTGGATATCGGCGAAATAAACAAAGTAAGCGGCAAACCCTATGCTTACCGCGCTTGCTCCCACGATATAATCAAAAGATTGCATCCAGCCCACGAGGAATCCCCAGAATTTCCCGAAGGCTTTATGCGTATAAATGTATGAACCGCCGGCCTCAGTGATGAAGGATGAGAGTTCTGCCGAGGAAAGCGCCGTGAGGAACGCCGCAATCCCAGCGGTCAGGAAAGATATTACTACAGCCGGGCCGGCAAGCCCGGATGATACCCCGATGAGCACAAAGATACCTGCGCCTATTATCGCGCCTATGCTGATGCTTGCGGCTCCCCATACCCCGAGGTTTCTTTTCAGTTCGGTCATTTTTTTCCTGTCGTTAGAAAAACCTGTCAGCAATCTCAACGGCTTTCGCAACGAGTTGAGCTGAGTTTTCAAGGTCGCTCAGGCTCAATACAGATACCGGCGTATGTATGTACCTTGACGGCGGGCTTATAACACCTGAAGGTATCCCTTCCCGTGCCAGGTGTATCGCCGACGCATCCGTTGTCCCGCCCTCACCCACTTCAAGCTGGTATGGAATATTACCCGATTCGGCAGCCTCTTTTAGCCATTTCAATACCTGCTCCGGGACAATTATACCCTGTCCCTGGGCATCGCTGACAGTAATTGAAGGGCCTTTTCCCATCTCGATAGATGATTGTTTTTTCTCAATGCCCGGATGGTCCCCAGTGTAATTGACATCGGTCGCCACGGCCACATCCGGGTTCAAACCGAAAGCTGAAGTTCTTGCTCCTTTCAGTCCAACCTCCTCCTGCACTGTGAAAACAGCATGGACTGTGGCTTTCACATCTTTTATTCGCCGCAGCCCCTCAATAAGCATTGTGCAGCCTGCGCGGTTGTCAAAAGCCTTGCCTGTGACCCTGTCGTTCCCGAGCGATCTAAATTCCATGTCCGGAGTCATAGGCGTTCCAACCTTCACCCCAAGCTTTTCTGCATCTTCCCTGCTTGTGGCACCTATGTCGATGAACATATCCTCGGCTTTGATCACCTTATTTTTATCCTCCTCTTTTATTGCATGGGGAGGCTTTGAACCGATCACGCCATAAACGATGCCGTTTTCGGCATGCAGTATCATCCTCTGGTTAAGAAGGGTCTGGTCAAACCACCCGCCTGTTTTTGTGAAATAAATAAAACCCTTATCATCAACGTATTTTACCATGAGCCCCACCTCATCCATGTGCGCAGCAAGCATGATCACAGGAGAACCGCCGCGTTTTGTGGCTATGAGATTCCCCATTTTGTCAGTCCTTATATCGTCAACATAAGGCCTTACTTCTTCTTCGATAATCTGCCTGACGCTTCCTTCATATCCCGAAACCCCGTGTGCATTCGATAGTTTTTCCAAGAGATTTTTAAGTTCATCCGTAGATATCACCCATTTATTAACTGCGTGGAAGAGTAATTAAGTTATTGAATTTATATGAAGCATCTAAGATTTATGAAATTGAGTTCACATCGAAAAATTCTAAAATACATAGATGGACACATATTTCGAAAGATATAGAAAAAATGTTTAAACCTTTCGAGATACTATCGCTTCGGTCATAGTTACTAAAATCGCCGATTTACAGGTTAAAAGAACGCGATAATTCAACGGGCGTCTTGAACAGGACACCTGCAAAGTTCACGACCTTCAATTTTTCTGTTCTCATTTATTCTATTTATTGCGGGCGAGTTCGCCCAGATATTTTTCAGGCAGTCTTGCGTAACATTACCGAGCGGAACAGGTAAAAGCATGCACGGGTACACTGTGCCGTCATTGAGAATGCAACACACCTTATCACCGGCCTCACAGCATCTGCTTTCTTTGTGATTCTTTGTCCCTATTATGCGAAGGCTGATATTACTTTTAATATTCTCAAGTTCCCCATTGAGTGTGGGGGGCAGAACCTCAGGGCAGCGCCTGCCGGTGCTGACGTATAAAAAAAGTTGAAGTGTCACCGCATTGAGGGATTCAGCCAGTTTTATTATATCATGAAGTTCGTGCTGGTTGTGGCTGTTAAGGCAGGTATTTATCTGAAGCGGTATACCGGCCTCGCGGATCAGCCCGGCTCCCCTGACTGCTTTTCCAAAACACCCTTTTACCCCCCTGATCCATTCATGCGTCCCTGCCGTTGCCCCGTCAATACTCACTGCGCAGCGATGCAATCCCGACTCCACAAGATTTTTTGTGACAGCAGGAGTGATAAGAGTCCCGTTCGTCCCGAGCACTGTGGTAAGCCCGGTGGTATTCGCCAGTTTTATCAGTTCATAGATATCATCGCGCATCAGGGGCTCGCCGCCGTCAAAGACAATTATGCGGGAGCCCGCATCTGCTACCTGCCTGACAACTTCCCGTGCCCGCTGAACCGTGAGTTCATGCTCGTCCTCCCCTCCTGCGCTGCTGTAACAGTGTTTACACTTCAAATTACAGCGCCTGGTGAGAGAATACGTTACAATAAAAGGACTTTTCATTTTGTCAAATTATATATACTCCTACACATATTTCTATCTGATGGCTGGTGAATTTTTACTCTATGGTGGATTTGGAGCTTTTACCATTGCATTTATATTATTTTTTTTTATTTCCTCAAGAGGGAGAAATGATCTAAGACCTCTTTATACTGCGTCCCTGAAAGCAGGTCTCATTTTCTTAACCCTGGCTTTTTTGCTGTTGGTATATCTTTTCCTTTCAGATGACTTTTCAGTGTATTACGTATGGCTTTACAGCAGCCGGGATATGCCGGTATTTTACAAGATAGCCGCCGTATGGGCCGGGCAGCAGGGCACGTTCCTGCTATGGATCTGGATCAGCAGCCTATCACTTCTCTGGCTTCGGGCAAGAAAAGAGCAGATCATGTTGATAGTTTTTCCCGTAGTCATCTTTTTATTTTTTTTAACCATACTTTCAGAGCCTTTTAAACTGATGGGTCAGTTCCAGCATGTTTCAGGGACAGCCATTAACGACGGTGCCGGTCTTGACCCCGAACTTTTAAGCCCGTGGATGGTACTGCATCCTCCCATTACGTTCATAGCCTATGCCGCCATGACCGTGCCTTTTGCCGCGGCTGTATATTTTTTTCTCGGTAAGGAAGACCGGATGCCGCTTACCAGAAAATGGGCGCAGCTTTCATGGCTATTTTTCTCACTTGGTGTAGGTCTCATAGGCGGGATCTGGACATACGAGGCGGGCTGGGGCATCTGGACATGGGACGCATCAGAGGCGGGTTCTTTAATACCATGGTTATTATTGACAGCGGGCCTTCACCAGAAAAGAAATGACCTGCAAGCAGCGCTTTTCATCATTACATTCATTTCCATCCTGTTTGCAGCTTTTATCATCAGGTCAGGTCTCTGGGGCTCTGTTCATGCTTTCACTGAAACCAGTGTCAATTATGCGCTTGAAGCCGGCATCGTACTGACAACTATTGTATTTATCTGGCTCATTTACCGGAACAGGAACAGGTTCGATCTCAAACTATCCCTTGATACACTGGCGCTAAGCGTGATGGTTTTAATAGCATTCATTGTGTTTTCAGGACTTTTTATCCCTTTGTGGATGAAAATTTCAGGAAATGAAGCTTCAGTCGGCGCTGAATTCTATAATTTGACCAGTTACCCCTTTGTTCTCCTGTTGCTCATATTGCTTGGAGTATGCATGTTCGGAAAAAAGGCCATCCGGCCAGGGATACTTGTGGGTCTCTTAAGTATTATACTGGCATTCATCAGGCCCTCTGATGCTTACTCGCTTGCGAATCCGGCATCGATATTTTACCAGCAATCATCCGTTCTCACGAAAGCATATGCCTCGCTCTCTCTCTTATCAATGATCCCGCCTGTAATATTTGCATTTTCTGCGGTTATATGGAGGAGGAGACTTTCAGGCATATCCCTGGTCCACCTGGGAGCAATACTGATTTTTTCTGGCGGCATTTTTGCAACTTCTTTTGTCAGCGAATACTCTCTTGTCTTTGCAGTCGAGGATATAGGGAAAACAAAGTCTCTTGGAGATTATGACATAAAGATCTCAAAGTTCCATGTAGAGCAGAACCCGCGGGGTAACTGGGTGCAACGTGCCACTGTGGAGGTATATACAAAAGGCCAAAGCGCTGGCTATGCCACGGTGAGTTATATTCGCGATAAAACAGGAAATTATGCACCCGCAGGTATAATAAGAGGAATTGATCGGGACATTTTCGTGACATTCCCGGGACTTGAGCCATTACCTGATACGCCCCCGGTTATCCCTTTACACATCAGGATATTCCCTTTTCTCAATATATTCTGGCTTGGAGATATCCTGCTGTCGATAGGGATCATACTTGTAATGATCAAGGACAAATGAAAAATACGGCATCCGGCTTATCTCCTTTTTCCCATCCTGAGATATGCCAGGAACCCGCCAATGAAAATAAGCAGAAAACCTGCATAGACAATATTATCTGATTTTTTTACATTGCTGACATCCATAATGAAAATATCCGGGTTCCCGTACCTGTCTGACCAGAAGGCTATGGTCTTATTATCCCTGCTCCATGTATTGCACATGGAAATGCCCTCACCTGAACGGGTTAATTGCTTGAGGTTGCTGCCGTCTGCATCCATTATCCATATCTCCATCCTGCCGCTTCTCTGGGAATCAAAAGTAATGCGCCTGCCGTCTGGACTGAAAGATGCCCCCCAGTCTTCGGCATGCCCGTCTGTCACCTGCGTCAGGTTGGTGCCGTCAAAATCTATCATCCATATATCGCCGCTTCCGGACCTGTTTGAACGGAACAGGATTCTCCTGCTGTCGGGCGCCCATGACGGGATCATGTCTTCAGAGGGAGAAGTCGTGACCTGGTGCTGGTTCTCTCCGTCTGCATCCATGACCCAGATATCTGAATTCCCTGACCTGTTCGAAGTGAACACTATCTTTGTGCCATCGGGGCTGAACGATGAGTAGAAATCGTATGAAGGGTCTATGGTCAATTGAGTCAGGTTCGTGCCGTCAGCATCGATAGTCCAGATGTCCATATTGCCGCTGCGATCGGATGTGAATGTTATTTTCCTGCCGTCCGGGCTCCATCCTTTAGGCAGGGAATCTTCCGAAAGGCCTGTGGTGAGCCTCGTCCTTTCTCCTGAAGAGAGATTGATTATCCAGATATCCGCGTTCCCGGTCTCGCTTGATTCATAAGCAATCAGGTTCCCATCCGGGCTGAAGCTCGGCGCTCTCTTAAAACCTTCGGTCGATGTGATCCTGACAGCCCCGTCGGGAGAAGCGTTAGCGTTTATTGCCGTGAAAAACAAGAAAAATATCAACGCAGTACCGATAATTCTGGAATAGTTATTCTTATCTTCTGCCATCGTTCAACAATATTTATATCTTATTAATTAGTATAAATATTTGTGCAAATAGAAGATTTGTCCCGGAGACTGAGAGACATAAAAAGCCACTATTTTTTTTTAATGGCTATTTTGGTTTTATCGCTGTTCCTCCAATCAGCCAGACTGGACTGGGGGCTTGTCACAGACAACAGGGAAATAAACGGCCTACCCGCTTTCCACATCTCTGAGTCAAACATTGTAAGCATCCCTTATACGATGATGCAGAGAGGCGATCTGAACGCACATCACTTCATTGAGCCCAGCATGTTCTATAATTCCATGTTCGTTGTTTTTACAATCATCTCAAAAATAACCGGGTTCCATTCATTCATACAGTATATCCTGATCGCGCGCATCATGTCGATTTTATTTACAGTTGGCGTCGTATTCCTTGTATATCTCACTGGAAAAGAGGTAGCGGGCGTCACTATGGGTCTTTACGCAGCCCTCCTCATGGCAATGAATCCATATTATCTCTGGTTCTCTTCCATTGCCAAGGAAGACCCGATGATGGTTTTCATGATAACTCTCTCCATGTATCTTTTCGCAAAGTACATTTCCAGCAGGAACCAGAAATATTTCTTTCTTGCCATGGCAGCCGCAGGTTTTGCCGCATCCACAAAATATCCGGGAGGATTGGTGCTGCCTTTCCTGCTATTTTTTTATTTCATGTATGATAGAACAATTCCGGCGCTGGAAAGATCAAAGACCATTGCCAGGTCGATGGCAGTATATGTTCTTGCTTTTGTTGCAGGTACACCATTCTCAGTCATTACAATGGATGAATTCCTGAAGGGTGCAGCCGGTGAATTCGCGCATTACACAACATATCATCCGGGATTTCTGCATTTCACATGGTTCGTGCATCTGGAAACTATAACCGGACTCTGGGACGCGGCCAACATATGGGGTAAAAACGGGTACGGGCTTACCCTTATACTGCTCTTGGCAGGGAGTCTCGTGATCGTATCCGGAATAAGGCGCATGGATGCCCGCAAACGCTATATTTGGTTCATGCTTCTTGGCTGGATATTTCTGGCAATACTTGTCTTCGGTTTCCTGATAAAGATCAAAATGGGCAACCAAATGATGATAATGACACCTGCCACAATGGTCATTGGAGGATTCGGCCTTGAGCGAATGCTCGCAAAGCTTCGGTCAGTTCATATCCAGAGAGCTGCCGGGGTTATCATCATAGGTCTCATATTCACATACGCCGTCTCAGGAATCATAAGCAGCAGGAGTGACAACCGCTACTATGCGGCTGAATGGTTCAGCAGGAACGTCGATCCGGATGAACGAGTAGCGACAACACTATTTGTGTATCTTCCTGATAATTTCAAAAATATATCCCTCCTTCCTCCGGATATCCCCTATCTGGAAGACTCTGATTTCGATTACATAGTTCTGTCAAGCTGGGAATACCAGCGTTATATTGAATCGCCCGATATCTATCCGAAAGAGGCGGATTTTTATAATTCAGTCCTGTCGGGGAGCACTTTATACAAACCTGCGGCCGCTTTTGAGTGCACGGAAACTTCACGGCAGCGCACGCTGAACTTTGGGCTGCGCGCCCTGACTGCGGAAAAATACGGTGGAGAAGTGGATATACATATATTCAGGAGGTCAAAGAGTTGAAAAAGTGGATTATCATAATAGCTTTGATTTTTGCAGTATCATTGGCATATCTTTTCGTAGGGGATCATACCCGGCAGGTCACATCAGGCAATGCGGAAGAGAGTTATCCGTCCTTCAGCCCTGACGGGAAGAACATTGTCTTTGTATCCAATAATTCCGGAAGCCATGATATATGGGTTATGGGGAGTGATGGTAAGAACCAGGTACGGCTTACTGAATGGGATTCTGAGGAAACATATCCTGCCTGGAGCCCTGACGGGAAAAGTATCGCTTTTACTTCAGACAAAAATGGGAACATGAGTATATGGATTTTGAATCTCAGTAATATGGAATACAGGCAGCTCACATCAGGTTCTGCGAGCTGGTATCCGGCCTTTAGCCCGGACGGCGGGCTGGTTGCCTATTGTTCGGCTGAGCCTGAATCCAGGGGTTCGGCCATATGGGTAATGAATATCACAACAGGTCAGCAATTCCGATTGACACAGGGCCGGTTGATGGACAGGGGGCCCGCCTTCAGCCCCGACGGGAGCATGATAGCATTCCACTCAGGAAATGATAAAGACGAACTCTGGGTAACAGGTATTGACGGAAAAAACCTGGCCAGACTTACGGTTTCAGACTCAAGCGACTGGGGCGCGGCATGGTCACCCTACGGAAAGAGAATTGCTTTTTCTTCAGGGATTAACGGCAGGAATAACATCTGGGTGATAGAACTCACCTCAGGTAAAAAAAGGCAGGTAACTTCAGGTGGAAACGATATGAGACCGTCATGGAGCCCGGATGGTAAAAAGATGGTTTTTCACAGGAACGGCGACATCTGGATTGCAGATGTCTGATTTTTGTTAATACCTGTTGCTGAGCTTGGAAAAGAGCTTAATTCAAGTTGAAGGTGTAATTAAGTTCATTTCCATTCTTTTCAAACGAAACTTTCCAGAGAAAGTGTATATCCGCTTTCTAATAAATTCCTGATGGAAGATAACGAAGAACACGTATGATGGATAGAGTACCATAACGATCTCGAAAAGTTCGATCAGGGCATCCAGGGGAGAGTTAAGGTGAAACAAGCTGGATATTCCAATTGCCCCCCCGATTAAGGGCAGCAATGTGCCAATGCTCCTGACGGCCATGTATACTTCACCCGTCCTGCTGTTATATATCTTGACGCCTGAATCGTCCAGTGCCCAGACGACTGAAAGGAACAGGGAAACCAATGCACTTACTATAAAGAAGAGAATCAGGCGGACAGGAAGGAACTCTAATACATTCATAAGTCTCTCGGCAAATATCATGGATAGGCCGATTCCTTGCAGAGGCCTGATAACCCATGCATCGGGTTTTGGCAGTTCTTGAATGAGGCCTGATGAATCCCTGACAAACTGCCCGAGCGGCCCTTCATTTTTTGCCATGTTCATGACCAGGGTCAGAAGTTTGGGTAATATCAAAACAGGTGCAATGAATATAAGTGTGACCAGAACAAATCTTACCAGGATACCCCAGGATGAACGTGAGAGGAACAAACCTTTAGGATGCCCTGTAACTAACGAAATTATTATTGTGAGGGTCAGGATAAATAAAGCTGGTGACACGGAAATCACTAACCTCAAAGCCGATGAAAATGCGGGCCTCATCTCATTATCTTATTGGTTTTTCCGTTGATAAAAGTAGCGAAATCCCTGAGATCAAAAATGAGATAATCCATTCTTCTATATTTTTCTTTATCCCTGATGTCCTTTGCGATAATGCCATACCTTTCCTTGCGCCTGGCATTATGCCACTTTACAAGTGTGGCTTTGCGCTTTAATTCAGCAAATATTAACTCCGCCTCTTTAGTATCCAATGAACTCCACTTGCATTCGAAGAAGGATATTTCTTTTTTTTCCTTATTCAAAGTAATGATATCTATTTCCTCATTTCTATGCCACCATCTGCCGATATCCATGAATTCAAAATCCTGTGAACCTTTCCGGTTCATTTCTATCAAATATTCGACCGCCAGTTTTTCAAATGCCTTCCCGAAATATGAATTAATTTCTTTCATGATCAATTCAAAAGCCCGCTCAGGATTGATTTCCAGCAAGCGCGAATTCCTGTAGATGAACCTGAACCAGAAATTAAAAAAATTATCCAGCAGGAAATACTTGGTGTCCCTGGCGCGGCTCATTATCACAGGTTTCTCCCCGATTACTATCTCATAATTATTTACAAGTTCGTGAAGGTATTTTGATACCGCACCAGGCTGCAAACCTGTATAATCTGAAATCTCCTTCGGGGTTGCGTTCCCGGATGAAATAGCTTCAAGTATCGAGAAATAGCTCCTGTGCTCAGAACCGAACTCAAGTGTAAGAATATTTTTTCCTTCCTCTGCCAGTATCTTTGTATCTATGAATAATTTTTTAAAAGTCTCCACAGGGTCGCAAGTTCCCATCTGTCCTGCAAGAAGGAGATATTTGGGGACGCCGCCGAATATGAAATAAAACTTTGAAGCATTCTCTGTTTCCAGATCATAAAAAGCGTTCAGAAAGGCATAACTATCAAAAAAATTGAATGATTTCAGGTTAAAAAGCATCGTAGCTCTTCCAAACAACGGTTCTTTGGTATCTTTGAATATCTTCTTTATCATTCCGACATAAGACCCTATTATCAGGAACATATGCCGCGATTTATTATGATTCAAGTCCCAGTATTTCTGGAATTTTGAGAATATGGCCTGATTGACTTTACTCAGGTTCTGGAATTCATCAAATATAATTATCAATTTCTCTTTCTGCTCAAAAACCAGATCGAAGAAATCATCCCAGCTATCAATCCTCGGTTTTATTTTGAGTATCTCTCCGAGCGATTCTTCCAGGTCTTTAAAGATCAAAGATTCAGGTTTTATTTCTATAAAAAAATAGACAGCTTTCTTTCCTTTTATGAATTCGCGGCTCAACTCGGTTTTTCCGACTCTTCGGCGGCCGTAGATTACGACAAGGGAGGATGAATTTGATTTGTAAATATCCTCTAATATGTGGAGCTCATTCTTTCGGTCTATGAAGCCTACCATAGAGTAACATACTGTTCAGTTGGTATATATAGATTGTGATTTAGATGAAATTAACTATACGACAATAATTCTGGTTGCTTGCGGAAAAGGATCTTTTGGTGAACTAGGCGATGTAATTACGGGGAAGAATGAGATATTCTGATATCACAGTCTTTGATTTGACAGGGCTTGCGATACAGGATGTGGCGACTGCGGATATGGTGTACTGGAAGGCACTTGAGAAAAAAATCAGTGTGATGCTGCAAGCAAAACCTATTTCAAAATAGTTGTGCGCGGAAATATAAATATATAAATAAAATAATTACTTTTAATCCCGTGAAATACAAATTATTTGGATTTTCAACTCCTTTCCGAATGTGGTTATTAATAGCGATTTCTGCTTCCGCTTTTACAGCCCCATACACAAAACCATGCTTCTTTTTGGCAAACTCTCGTAGTTCCTCCGCGATGTCAGAATCAATACAAATGTGTTTCCGCATAATACTAACATTTGTTAGCGAGTGTTTAAATAGCATTGCTAACATGGTTGTGTTTGTAATGTCAGAAAATAACAACATATTCAAAAAAGAAATAATAAAAGATATTTTAGGGTGTTTTTTTAAAACGGAGGAAACACAGTTGAGATTTTCAGAAATAAAAAAAAGACTTCCCAAAATTAATCGCACTTCTGAAAAAGCGAAGAAAACACCATTGAGATTTTCAGATACTATAAAAAAACGTCCCAAATACTTTGATATGCAAATTAATCGCGCCCTGAATGAGATGCTTTCATTCGGGATATTTAATAAAAATGGTGTCTATTATCAACTAACAGACAAGTATATGGTGGAAGTCCGTCAATCGCAATTAAGCCGATTGATAGACTCATATTCGCCCAAAGATGTGATGGATTTTTCCAAAACAGTATTATTAGGTCTGCCCGATGAGGTTTATCGTCCAGACAAGAAGGAAATAGCAAGCGAATATTTCTATGACCTGCATATTACACCTGAAGATATCTTTAAAGATGATTCTGATTTTACGAAAAGGGTAAAAGAAAGAATAATTAAATTCATAGATGATAATTGTAAAAATAAAACAAAAGAGGAATTGATAGAAGAACTAAAAATAAATGCAATCAATCAAACCACCTTCAAACAAAGTATCCCCCCATATGAAGCTTGTGAATGCATAGTTCGCAAACTCGTTGAAGGAAGAGACAAACATCGATTATTATTTATCCAGAGTGAATATGATTCACAACTAACTCAGATAATAGATAACGGTTTTAAACGATACATGGGCGACTATCGAGAATATTATACCCAAAAGCTAAATATTTTTTTCATGCATTTCTTCAAGACTGGGAGACACTCCGGGATAGATAGATATGAGGATTTTGAGAACAAAGACGATTTTGAATACACACTCTATCTTTTTTACACTGTGGATGATGATAAACTGCCTATGGATATAGCGCGCCCTTCCTCTGAATCGATTGTAAGATGGAGTATTGAAATACTCAAATTCTTAAGCAAAATCGTGCAGAATGTTAACGAACAAACAAATGACCGATACGTTACCCCTATAACAATTGTATCGACCTCTTTTAGAGCCGTGTTTGCAGATGAAGAATTTTGGAAAACTGATGAAAAAATAAGAAAAATAATAAAGCACCAACAATTCATGACTTGAAAAAACATGCTTTGCATCATTATCCATTTTCATTTGTCATTACCAAACAAACTGGTTTGGACAGTACTTGATTCTTTCCTTTGCCGATTGTCATTAATAACAAACGAATCAAAGTTGTCAATGCCAAATATCTCACAGACTTTCTTTCGTTCTGCCTTTGGAATCATAGCTGCCATTTTTGGCAAACGCAAATGAGATTTGAAGACTTTCTGCCGATGTTTTGGGTTTGAAGAACACCGCCAATGCGGATAATCCCCCCAATACCCAAACTCGACCTTTGAATTGCACGACTTGCATCTAAGCATTCCGTCTATAGGATGCGGTTGGTCTATGCTTCGTGAATAACATTCATCATTTACACAGCGCCAATAATAAGGCTCTTTACCTCCTTCAGCAGCTATCATTTCCGAGCCACATATCGGACATTTAGATTCTGGTTTGCCGGGAACAGATAGCAGTTCTTCTAAACGCAGAGTCTTGAAATAATCTTCAAAGACCAAAGTGCTTTTCCGGCGTTCCATGATTTCTTGCGTATTAGAGAAACTCAAAGGGTTCAAAGAACCAGACCATGTGATGTCCTTATCGATAAAAACAAGCTTCTCATGCATTCCCTTTTTATGGATAATTGTGATACCTATTTCTGAAAGTTTGGATTCAAGATTTCTATACTGTTGCAGTTCTGATTTTTTGCGCTCTGAATTATGTTTTGTCAAAACGTAAATAGGAACATTACGCGCTACAGCAGCCTGAAGTTGCGGTAATAGAAAAGCTGTTCGGTCTTGGGTGATGAAAGGAGAATAGATAACTATTCGATTCTTTGCATGTGAGAAATCTGCAGAAAGAATACGGTAAAAATCAGCCTGAGTAACAACGATGCGGTCTGAATCGGGTTCGATTGCACCTCCAAGCATACTCATCTGTGCTTTTGCTGCTCTTGCCGCTAAACCGTCTGGAACAAGTTTTGCTGCATCGATTAGAGGATATTTCTTGAGTAAAAAGGGTAAAAGTGTCTTACCAAGGAATGCCTTTTTGCTTTGAGATTGACAGTATTTAAAATCTCCAAGGATTATCAGCCTAAACTTTGCTCTTGTCAAGCCAACATTGAGAAGACTTTTAATTTGTTCGTCATAGTCAGGCGTGAAAAGGTTTACACGCCTATGTGGTTCATCGGCTACCAAATCGAAAATAACAACATGCGCTTCGGAACCCTGAAAACTATGAGCCGTCCCAGAAATAACGTCATCTTGAAGTGATTTGTTTTCTTGAATTAGAACCTTCACCAATTTGGCATGCGGGCTATATGGTGATACAATCAGAATCCTCTTTGGCCCGCCCTCTTGCCGTTTTGGCCGATCTTGACGAAGAAGTTGTTCTGCAAGGTCAACAGCTACAGTTGCAGAAAGGAAATTCAGTCTGCTTCCTTTGCCATTTTTGATGACACTCGTTACCCAAGCGTTAAGTGAACCGGAATCGACAAGAAGAACTGGCTTATCATGTCCCCAATCTTTATTAAACCACTGATAAAGCTCTTCATAACTGGAACTGTGCAGGTTAACCGGGGTTCTAAGTATTCCATCGTAGAATTGATTTGCGATTTCAGCTATTTGTGGTAACATTCGTCTCTGTTCAGTCAGTGGTATGAAATATTCTGGTGGTTCTTTCTTCTCCCAAAGCGCCCTGACACCAGATACTTGAAAAATATCTTCCCCCAGCCATTTTTTTGTTAAGGGATTGTCTGAAAGAACAATCGGCGGAAGCTGCTTGAAATCACCAACAATTATCAGATTTTTATCAGCAAGCAATGCTGCTACCCATAGGGCTGGAATAGGAGCCATAGAGGCTTCATCCAATATAACCGTATCAAATTTCCGTTCTTGTATATCATCGCTGAGATATGTCTTTGTGAGAGTCGCACCGATTATTGAAGCCTTGGCAATGACGGCTTTTTCGACCTGTGATAGAACGTCCTCAATTAGAGCGATTTCAGAAGATAATCTTGCTATCTCAGAACGCATTGCACTAGCTTTTTCCTTAAGCATCGGAAGATTGACATCTGCAAATCTAGCGGCAACTTCAGAATGAGTTTTCAAAACAAGAGCGAGCATTTCTTCAACCCCAGTAGGCGTTGTGTTAATAAACCCCCACTTAGTAAGGCGCTCAAGCGTGTTAGCCAGTGTAGATGATAACTTGCTTCTCAATGCTTTGGCATCAGAACGTAGATTCTTAACTTGTTCGATTTTCGATACTTCAGCAATCAATATTTCGGTATGATTCAAGACACTTTGTTTGACCTTGAGAAAATCCTGAGCTTTCTTATGTTCAATAACCAGATCAGCTATTTGCATTTTCAGGTTGATGACATTGGCTTGCTGGTCTTCCGGCTTGGGTAATCGTTTAAAAAAGCGCATTAAAGCGCCAGTATTACTTGATTGTGTTAGGATTTTCTCAGCGTCATCGAGGAGTGCTTTTTGGTCTGAAATCTGACTGTCAAGCGAAGCTATCTTGGTCGAAAGTTTTACAAAATCCAATTTTTGTTTGTCTATTGGTGGGTAATAGTTAATTTCTTTACGTAAAGAAGCAATGCGCTGTGCTATTTCCACTGGTTTCTCTTGTTCTTCCCCGAATGATAAAAGCTCATTTTCTTTTTTGTTAAGAATTTCCAGTTGTTTCTGAGCAGAAAAAATATCTGAGGTCGAATCTGCTACCCATTCAATAACTGAAATCTGGTTTTCAAGTGGATTCAACTCGTCTGCAAGTACTTGCTTTTGTGAAATGAGTTTATCTCTCTGTCCCACAAGTTCTTTTGATTGCCGCTCTACTTGTTTTTTCAGAAGAACATCTGGGTAATCAGATGCAAGTGCTTCATCCCGAACTTCACCGATTCGAAGCAAAACACCTTCTGGAAGTTGGTAGTGAAGGGTAAATGCAACATGCTTTATAGCTTGGTCAACAGCGGTATTGGTGTGTGACACGATGAGCACAGTGCGTTTTTCTCTATGAAGGTATTCTGTAATAGTGCCTATTGTACGGGTTTTCCCTGTGCCAGGTGGCCCCCAAATAAAAGTCAGGTTTCTGCCAATTGCGCTCTGAAGAGCTTTCTGCTGGTCTTCATTTAGGCTATGCAGATTTTCAAGCAGTTTGGGTTCATCAATAACAGGGAGCTTGGGTTCACCAATAACAGGGCTATTACCAAGCATTCGGGAGGCGGCAGGATTGCCTTTTGGTGCGTTTTTCTCAATGCGTTCTATGAGTTTACGCATGAGAATGGTAAGGTTGGTCTGAAGGTTTGCTGTGGGAATGAATTGGCCGAGGTCAGTATTGACGCTCACAACTAATCGGAGTCCTTCTGTTGAAACGACAGTTACTTCAAGCGGCGTTTTGCCTGGAACTCTTAGATCCCCAGGAGCGCCATCCGGTGTGTTAAGAACTGAATCAATCAGAAAAGAATACTGGAAAGCAGAACCAAATTGGGCCACTTTATGACCGTTCGTCAGATGAATCGCACCGCTCGTCGAATTTCGTTTTGCTACTTCAATTTCATCCAAGAGAGCTTTGCGAAAATCATCAAGAAGTGGTGGTAAAGGCATCTCCTTCTCATCTGTTGTATTGGTGTATGGCATAATTACTATCTCTGCATTGCATATCTCCTCACTTTGGATGTGATGTTCATCCTATTCTAAATTCTATCTCTTCAGTTATATCTATTCCAACATTGCTTAAATTTTTGCATTTTCAAATAAATATTTCTTTACGACCCTGTCAAAATCAGATTAGAAGGCGTTTATCCTGCTCCATACGGAAATATTCATACCCTTTTCCCACCACCCTTCATGCATTACCTTGCCTGCATTCTGTAAACTATCCCGTTCATTGAACTTGAGAAAAGCCTTCGAGTTTCCCGCCCCGATCCTGCATATACACGGGCTTTCCCCTGCTTTCACTTTCACGAATCTCACCACTTATTCATTTCCCCGCCGTCCTTATTTCATATAACCCTTTTTGTTCTAAAATCATGCGCTTTTCCCGTTCTAATTCAGCCCTCAGTTCTTCTTCAGTCGGCAATATAAGGCGGTATTTTGAGGCAAATAGCTGTCTACTTTCCTCAAGCACGCTATAGCGCGCAATGGTTTCGTCCTTTTCCGTGCAAAGAATAAGCCCGATTGTGGGATTATCCCCTTCGGTTTTCATTCGGTCTTCAAATAGGCGTACATACATGTCCATTTGGCCAATATCCTGATGGGTCAACTCGCCTATTTTCAGGTCGATCAGCACGAAACATTTCAGTAAATAATTGTAAAAAACAAGATCGATAAAAAAGTGTTTGGTTTCAGTGCTGATACGATATTGTCTGCCCATAAAGGAGAAGCCCTTGCCCATATCCATAAGAAATTGCTGTAAGTTGCTGATAATAGCCGTCTCAAATTCTCTTTCAGAGAAGCCTGCCGGGGTTTCCAAGCCTAAGAACTCCAATACATACGGGTCTTTTAAGAAGTCGGAGGGTGCTGTTTTTTGCATTCCCTCCTGCTGGGCCAGAGCATGTCCCTTATTTGTGGTGGAAAGAATCCTCTCATAGTACAGGGTGTTGATATTCCGTTCCAGCTGCCTCGTACTCCAGTTTTGTTCGGCGGCTTCAGTAATATAATACTTTCTTGCTTTAGGATTTTCAACCCTCATAATCAGGCGATAGTGGCTCCATGTCAATTCTCTACGCAGTGTGTAGAGAATTTCACTTTCAGGGAAGGTAAGATAAAACTGCCTGAAATTCCAGATGTTTGCTTCTGCGAACCCCCGTCCAAATTCAGCAGAGAGTTGCTTTGAAAGTTCCTTGATAATTTGTTTGCCATATTCTGCGCGGGCTTCACCTTGCTGCTCTTCCTGCACTATTCGTTTGCCGATCTGCCAGTACGCCTCTACCATAGCAAAGTTCACGGCAGTATATGCCTTCTGCCTTGCCTGTTGAAGTATGGCTCTTATATCATTAAAGAACGGTTTAGCGGAAGCATAGTTCTTGTCTATCTGCCTTCTCACTGATTATCCCCTTTTCTTTCATAAAAAACAATCCCAACTCTATTTATATGTTCTATCAGGTTCTCGTTGGAAATGCTGCTGTAATCCAGCACATCGAATTTATAAGGCAAAAGGCTGTCTTCATTAAGTGAAAAACTTATATCTGTTATAATATCTTCAACATTCCCTTTTATGACAATATCCACATCCGAGCCAGGCTTGAAATTGCCTTTGGCCCTTGAGCCGAAAATGAGAGCCTGTTCTATCTGGGGGTACTTTCTAAGAATAGCGATTATTGTTTCCAGATCATTATCATTTAAACCAAAGTTTTTAAGAGCCATATTTTTTACCCTTAAAATACTGATATACCTGCCTTATAGCAGGATAATAGCGGTTTTTGATAATATCAACAGCCTTCCTGGCAACATTCTCATTGTAGGTGTGCGATAGTTCGTTTCTTTTTTCAAGCATATGCAGCCACGAATGTCCGTCTTCGATAATCTGTGTATTAAATCCCTCTTTTATGGCTTCACGAGGGAAACGTGTTACAACACCCTGTTCTTCCAGATAATCTTTCACGGTTTTCCAGCCTAATTCGAATGTGAACTCAAAAGCCTGTACAAGGCCGCCGATTTCAATAGGAGTGTAACTTTCTTTTTCTACCGCGCTCTCAAAAAAAATATATGCTTTTTCAAAATTCTCAAAGCGTTGCTTCCAGCGAATGTCCTTTTCATTCATTATTTGATCCCTTATAACATCTTATTATAGCGAATGTAAGATTTAATCTTTTTTGGGCTGTATTAATTCCTGGGAGATGAACCTGAAACCAGAAATTTCTCATATAAAAATCACATCTTTTAAATGTTCAAAATGCGGATCCCCGCTGACCACTTTGCACGCCGTTCTCTTTTGCTGGGCAATGATAAGTGCATCCATCATACCGAAACCTTTCTTTGTTTTCCTGAGTTCACTTCTAATCGTTGCAGCATCCAGCCAATCCCGGGTTAAGATACACCGGATATCAGAAACTTTCCTCGTGATGGAATATAGTTCTTCAAAATCCACATTTTCCCTGATAGCCCAGCCTTTTATTTCAGCCAGGCAGCATTCAGGAGTGAGGATAGTATTATTTTCATCCTCTATTATTTTCTTAACCTTTTCACCTCTTTTTGAACCGATGAAATATTCAACCCAGGCATAAGTATCTATCAGAAACGCAGCATCACCAGAGGTCTTCATGCTCAGGTTCTTCTCTTTCAAACGGCTTTTTTCCCTTCGCAATCCCAAACCCGCTTACTTTTTCTTTTTTTAAAATATCGATGTCGATTATATCCTTTTCGGATAATCCCAGCTCAGCGACCTTGTCTTTTGGAATGATTACGCCGAAGGAATTACCCCATTTTTTTACTTCTACAGAAGCATGGCACATAAATACAACAATGTAATTGCAGCTATATAAGTTATACTATATTGTATAACAAAAAAGAGAGTTACTGTTTAAGGCCCCCGGAATCTTATCGATCAAAGCAGTGATTTTGGTGTCCGGCTTTATATCACATAACTGGCCAGCCATCCGGTTTATTCCGGCTGCCAGGAAACATGCCTCATCAACCCGCCTGCCGCTGTGCATGAGGGCTGAAACAGTACCCGTCAACGTATCCCCCGTTCCTCCTACAGCCTCCATTGCAGGGATGGCGGGTTCATGGACTTTATTAATGACTTTGCCTCCTCGAACTATATAATCTATATTCCCTTTTACAAGGAGGGTGTCGGGTGATGTGCCGCTGCGTGATACTTTTCCAGCAAGTTCCGGTATCCGTTCATCAGGGAAATCGTAAAGGTTCTCATTCACGAACATCGGGTGCGCCGCATCTTCATCCGCAAGGAATGCAAGTTCTCCCTTGTCAGGCGTGAACAGGTCGAATATGTGGCCTATTCCCGCTATCTTTGCACCGTACATGGCCCCGGCATCTGCTACAAGCAACGGGTTCATTCCGCTCTCCTCGACCGCAAAACCAAAGTCAACCACACAATCAATAAGCGGTGTCATGTAGTGCAATGTGATTATGTCAGGTGAAAGCCCGAAAACCTTTTCTTTCAGATAAGAATAAAGCCTTCTGCTCCCCTCCCCGGTTCCAATATCTCCTGCCAGCACACAGTACGGTGGCTCGATTCCAAGCGCGCGGCTTGCAGACGTGCAGGCAGCGGCCATTGAGGAAGTCCCGCTGGAAATACCGATAAGTTCATCCCCGACTTTGAGAGTTCCTTCAGTCAGCTCTGCACTGCCTTCTACGATTTTCGGGTTTTTATCCGGATATGTACCTGCAAGAACAAGCATAAGATTCATTCCAGAAAGATCCTTTTCGCCTCAATAAGTGCCCTGTCAAGCAGGTATGCGCAAAGTGATGTTCCCATTATCAGAGGACTTTTTGCTTCTGTCAGGCTGACGTTGATAAGATGATTTGCAATATAGGGTATATCAGGGCATCCGCCCCCGGATATGTTCACGATGATACCGCTATCTTTTGAGAAAGTGAGTTTCATATTCCCCGCCCTCACCATGATAAATTCGCCGAGGTCTTTTCGTTCTGTCAATTGAACAGGCCCCTGTCCGCCTGTGAATGCTGCAAGGTCGAGGTAAGATATGCCTTCGTTGTCCAGTATTTGCATGGCCTGCAACTGCCGTGAATCCTCCACTTTTACAGAAAGGTCGCATCCCCTGCGGATTCCCGGGGGCGGGGCTACCAGTGTTGCCGGAAAACCCCGTTTTTTAAGGATATACTCGGCGCGTATGGCTTTTCCTGCCTCATCAAATAATATGACGGCGCTCATCGCTATACCCCGCTGATAATGGGCTTTATAAGAAATCCAAAGGCGACAGCCGCAAAGTAGAACCCGAGGACATATGCAACTGCGCCCGTATCTCCTTCTGACGCCTTTACATGCTGCCTGAAGGGGCATCCGTTTGCCATTACGGAAAATAAGCCGACCCCAAAGCCCCCGGCAATCGTAAGGATCAACATTCTCCACAGACCATCGTTATGTTCCGCCCCTCCATACGGGTTTGTGCAGGCATTGTAAAGTGTCCCGGATCCTTCGGCGCTGGAAAATGCCGGAAAATCCTGCTGGTATCCGATGAGGGCGGCAAAAAGGAAACCTGCGAATGCCGCCGCGATAAAAGCCGCCGCCCCTTTAAGAAGACGCATATCCATGGTAAGAATAAAGTTGCGGATGCCGCCTATCGTGCAAAAACCCGAGCGCTGCCCCATATATCCGATGATGATACCGATGCCGAGCGTGCCTGCCGAAATAATTACACTCATGAACCCCACCTCCTTAAAACCGCGATCCCGCCAACAATTCCTGCCACCATCCAGATCAACCCGAAAATAGCGAGCATGTCGCCGTAAGCTATCCTCAAAAGGAGGCGGAGAGGACATCCTGCAAGAAGAAGTGCGGATACCATTACAAGAAATCCCAGTAAGAACATTCTGGCCTGTCCTCCTGACCTGTGACCTGGAAAGATGTTGTTCCTCCGGGCTGCCATATGCGCCCCTATCAGGATACCTAGAGGAGTCAATATGGGCGCAGAAAGGCCGGCTGTCGTTACATCCATAAGACTGATTGAAAGAAGGTTATTGAATATCCATCCCAGCATGTCACGGCCGTGGCATGCGACGCATATCCCGTATGCCTGCGGTTCATCGAATAACCACTGTGCTCCTACTGCAAGTATCCCTATGGCAATACCCGTCGTAACCGGCGTGATCCTGCTCATATCTTATCCTTCGAATCCCTTAGTGCCCGATCGGGCACGGATGTGTATATAAAAGTATTTCGTTAAGTATTTTACTAATAATATTCAACTGGGTATCATGAAAACTAAGGAGATCCAGATAAAGAACGGTGAAGAATGTAAAGACCTCATACGATTCCTGGGGGCGTATGACGCTGCAATACTTGGACTGGCCATACAGGCGATACTGGATAAATACGGAGAGGATGGCTACAACACTATCAAAAACGCCATGTACAGGAAAGGCGAACTCGATGCAAAAGAACTGAAAGAACACGGTGTGACCTTCAAGTCGTTCAGAGATTTCGGAATGTTTTTTGGCTCATCGCTCAACGGTGTGGTGAACAGCATAATCTCACCAAAACAGAAAATGGAGGTCGTATCAGAAAATGAAGTGGTGCTTACCCATACTGACTGCATCAGGTGCACGGAATGGAGGAAACTTGGCCTCTCAAGTGAAATGGCTATTAAGTTATGCGACCTGTACTTCGGGTCATTTGAAGCATATCTTCGCGAGATATTCCCTGATATCCGTGTGGTGAAAGAGAAACTGATACCCAGGGGCGATGATGTGTGCAGGATAGTTTTCAGGAAATAGCTGTTGATTCATGAATAGTTTCACCCCGCACACATTAGATTTATAATCATGAGGGGTATTATTCACCGGATGAGTGATTCTCAACACATAAATCACCCTCTTATAAAGCCGGACACCATAGAACAGAGATTATACCAGCTTTCACTTGCCGGTGAAGCCCTTAAAAAATCAACTCTCGTCGTGCTTCCCACAGGCCTTGGGAAAACGATAGTCGCCCTCCTTGTAATGGTTTCACGCCTCCCTAAAGGGAAAGTCCTCCTTCTTTCTCCTACAAAACCCCTTGTTGAACAGCATGCCGCATTTTTCAGGAATGCCCTCAATATACCACCTGAAGAGGTTGTGCTTTTCACAGGGAACACGCCGCCCGGAAAAAGAAAATCTATGTGGGACACGGCAAAAGTCGTGGTCTCGACCCCGCAGGTGATAGAGAACGACATCCTGGGAAAAAAAATAGACCTTGAAAACGTTTCGTGCGTAATTTTTGACGAAGCGCACAGGGCGACAGGGGATTACTCGTATGTATATATCGCAGAAAAGTACGCCCGGCAAAACAGAGATCCGCTCGTCCTGGGAATAACTGCAAGCCCGGGCAGCGACCCCGATAAGATACAGGAGGTATGTACCAATCTTCGTATCGGCGCTGTCGAAGTTCGTTCCGATTCCGATACCGATGTCAGGCCGTATGTTTTCGATAAGGACATCGAGTGGAAATATGTTCCCATACCTGTTGAGATAAAAGGATTGAAACAACTGATGGACAAAGTGCTTTCCGACAGGTTGAATAAATTACGGGAACTCGGTATCATTTCGACTTACCAGACAAGATTATCAAAGAGAGAAATGCTTGACCTGCAGGGGAGGATGCAGTCGCAGCTTCGCTCATTTCCCGACCAGAAATTATACCAGGGAATTTCGCTTCTTGCTGAGATATTCAAGGTGAGCCATGCCATTGAGATCGCAGAAACACAGGGCGCATCTGCATTATCCAGGTATTTTGAGCGCCTTGAGAACGAAGCAAGATCAAAAAGCGGGAGCAAGGCGGCCAGGCGCCTTATGGAGGACCTGAGCATGCGCCAGGCAATACATCACCTCTCAGGATGCGACGGAAATAATCCCAAACTCGGTCTTGTAAAGGAACTGGTTGAAAAACAGGTAATCGAAAATCCGCAATCGCGTGTCATCGTTTTCACCAATTACAGGGACACGGCCGAACTGGTCAGCGAATCTCTTAAGGAAGTTCCCGGGATAAAACCTGTAAGGTTCGTCGGGCAGGCAAGCAAGTACAAGGACACCGGCCTGACCCAGAAACAGCAGGTCGAAATAATCCAGAAATTCAAGGACGGTGAGTACAACACCCTTGTTGCCACATCAGTGGCTGAAGAGGGGCTTGATATACCTGCGACCGACCTTGTGGTTTTTTTTGAACCTATCCCTTCGGAGATAAGAAGCATACAACGCAAAGGAAGGACAGGGAGAAAACATGCAGGACGCGTTGTGATACTCATGGCAAAGGGGTCAAAAGATGAGGCTTATCACTGGAGCAGCAACAGGAGAGAAAAAACAATGCTGGCTACAATGAAAACCATGAATTTCGAACTTGCAGCCCCTGAAGAAGCCGCCTCAGAAGCACCGCCTCAGGGGAATGGACAGAAGAATTTGCAGGATTTCCATAAGGAAGTGCAGGAGCCAAAACCGGAGGAAGGCCATGTGAGGGTTTTCATCGACCAGAGAGAGATCCGCTCCACTGTTGCACGGGCGCTTGAAAAACTTGGCGCTGAGATTATATTGAGGACGCTTGAAGTGGGGGACTACGTGATAAGCGACCGCGTAGGTATCGAGAGAAAGACAGCAGAAGATTTCCTGAGCACTCTCATGGACGGGAGGGACCTTTTCGGCCAGATATCTGACCTTGTGCGTACTTTTGAGCGCCCGCTCCTCATAATAGAAGGAGAGGGACTTTATACTACCAGGCAGATCCATCCGAATGCCATACGCGGAGTGCTTGCTTCCATCACTATTGACTTCGGGGTTCCTGTCATCTTCAGCAGGGACGAGGAGGACACGGCGGCTTTGATTAGCGTGATGGCGAAAAGGGAACAGACGGGTGCAAAAAAGGACATCAGCCTGCACGGGAAAAAAACTTCTCTTACACTCAAGGAACAACAGGAGTACGTGATATCATCCCTCCCCGAGATCGGCCCCGCAGTTGCAAGGAACCTGCTGCGGCACTTTGGAAGTGTTGAGCGGATCATGGCTGCATCGCGCGAAGAGCTGATGGAAGTGGGGCTTGTGGGGCCAAAGACCGCGGACAGGATCAAGGAAGTTGTGGGCGGGGAGTATAAGGGTTGAGCAAGGTTTTTATGTTAATAAGCTATTATTGAGACGCCCCATGGGATAGTAGGGTAGCCTGGTCCATCCTTGAGCGTTTGGGACGCTTAGACCGCGGTTCAAATCCGCGCTATCCCATTTTTAAGTATATTTCACTACTGAAGTTTTTCCACCTGTGGATGATTTAATCCAGGGTGTTAAATGCCGCAATTTTCTTGCCTCGCCATCGCAGACAAGAACATCCCCTGAGTAATCCTTTGGGAGCGAATGCAGATTGGCTGAACTTAGTTTAGCCCCTATCTCCTCCATGATACCAATATAACTTCGAAGTTTCTTTATCTCATACCTCTTCAACATCCGCGCCATCTCCCCTGCGCTCTTCTGGGAAATTTTATTCTCCAGCCCTTCGCAGCGCATGATATCAACACTCTTCTCCCCCATGAAAAAGGGATAGCACCTGCATATCATGGGGCGCCATTCGTATATCGCGCAAGCCCCGCTCCTATAAAATATGCAGTCCCCCTCTTCGTTGCGCCGCAGTATCCACCCGATAGCCCACATTATGTCGCCGTCCGACAGGCAGGAATAAGTATCAGGCTGCGCCACATCATCCCATTTCATTCCCGTTCCCCTGATTATGCGCCTTATGTCATCGGGAAATATGGAAATCGCATTTGACGGGCGCTGGATGTCCTTCGTTATCCTGATCTTGAAATTCTCCCGGCAGCACCAGCCGCAGCGCTGGCATGAAAAGCCCGAATCCAGGATACCGGGTATCAGGGCCGAAGAATGCATATGGATAAGACGTTCTATCCCGCGCCGCAGGGAGGCGGTGTCCATGAATAGACATCATCATAACTGGGATATAAAATCTTCCCTGGAAAACCAAACAAAAGCAATATATTGCCTGCAATACTTTTCCATTTCTAATGGGTAACAATGACAAACAATAAAATTTTATTTGGAATTGCTCTATACTCGGTAGTTGCACTGATGATTCAATCAACATGCACCTCTGCTGACTGGAACTCAGGAGATGCCTTGATCCGGGAATATAATGTGGCTGCAGGAAAGATACCGAAATCTCCTGATGTCCTTAATTTTAACCTTGCACTACTTAACAGCCCGGGCCTGTTCTTCTATAATATTGAAGCAGGAAAAAAATACTGCATCATTAATCAGAGCAATGAAAGCATATTCATCAGCAGGCTGCTTATTGACAATGAGAGCTTCTTTTTAGATTATTACACTGAGTTTGCCAAAAATAGATCCAAATATGTTAAAAAAACGGACGGAACTCTGGTTTTGCCGGAAGGATTTGCCATTACAGTGCTGGAAGGTGTCCCTTCTAATACATATGCAAGATTTTCAATAACGCGAAACGGCGAGGAAATAGATAACAAGAGCTTGAAAACCGGTGATGTTTACGAATATAGAATGGACCTTGATGGGAACGGTCAGAGTGACAATCCTGTCCTGAGCTTTATCGTGGGAGGCATATCTCTATCTACGGCAATCGACGATCAACCTCTCTCATATTCTGTCCCGCTAATTTCAGTCCGGTTGATCTCTCTGGATACTGCAAAATTCAATCTTGCATCAGCAGCCAGTTTGGACCAGATGATTTACGACAACTATAAGGAGAGAGGGGATGAGAACCTCAATTTCAGTGTGAACTATGCAAAAAAAATCCCGGTGGATTCTTTTATTTATAAAACTTCAATGTATAGAAGCGAAGATGGCGAGACTGATATCGCATGGCTTGGAAGACCATACCATGTAATTGATCATAATGCCATGACCGTAAATCTCAGCCGGTGGCTGGCTGATTCTTACAAACGCACTTTAGTCGATGGTGAGACCCTTGTCCTTCCTGAGAGATTTTCCATAACTGTTTTGGGAACTGATCAAAAAACAACTCCAAGATCTGCTTCGTTCTCATTAATGAAGGACGGTGAGGAAATAGATAACATGGTCATGAGAGTTGGTGATGCTTACGAATATAAAATGGACCTGAACAGGAGCGGCAGAAGGGATAACTGGGTCATGCGGTTCAACCTGGATGAAGTCTTCGCCGGTTCTACGGTTGACCTTGTACAGCTAAAAACCCTCCAGCTCATTTCCCCGGAAGTGCTAAGTATTAATAACGGCAGTACAATTTATTTCACATCTGAGGGTTACCGCACAGATATAACGAATAACGGAAAGACAATAAAAGTTGTACCAAGAGGCGATATCAGCCTCATTGATGGCGGAACCACGTTTTTTATGGATAACTGGTTCGGCGTCAAGGTACAGTCAGATGCTGCGGCGGTATCTTCAGCAGCGATGAAGGCTGATACATCCGGGCTTACAGGAGCATTTGAATACCTGGTCTTTGATAGTACTGATTTCAACCTGACATCCATGGAAAATCCCGCAATATTATTCTTTGATATGGATGCCGGGCAGGGTTTTGAGAAACTGGACTTCAGCATAGAGCAGATGTGCCCTGGATGCAATAGTTATAATATCCCTGGCCATTCCCTGAAATATTCCACGGAAATATACCATGCCGGGGATAACAACGATCCTGAAATCGCATGGCTTGGGCAGCATTACTCCGTGATTGAAAATACTACTTCACGATTCCTTATCAGCAGGTTCTTAATTGATGAGAATGAGGAGACCTACCATTTACTTGGAGCTGGCGATTCCCTGCAGCTTAAGGATGGATTTTATCTTAAACTGGTGGATATCAATACTTTCTCTGCCACTGCTGAGTTCTCACTTGTAAAAGATAATGCTGAATCTCATAACTCAGCTTTGAAAGCAGGAGACACTTATCAATATAAAAAAGATCTCAAAGGCAATGGGAAAGAGGAGGACTGGTTGATCAGATTCAAAATTGAAAGCATCGATACCGGGACAGGCAAGGTCAGGATAAATGGCCTCCAGATGATATCACCGCAGGTTCTCGAATTGAATAATGGTGAAACCATGGAGAGTTACAGGATCGATATCGGAAAAGATGCAAGTATGCTGGAGGTCAGGATGAATGACCGTGATAACGACATTCTTCTTAAAGAAGACGATATTACAGGTATCATTGATAATAAATTCCATATCAGGGTATACAAGAACGGTAATGCTGTAGCATTAGTGTTTGATGAAAAAGGTAAAGGACAGGGTGAAAGCGTCCCAAGGAGGAACTCCAGAGAAAGGGGTGAGCTAAAAGCAACTGGCCCGGTGAATATATCAGCAACTGAAATACCGAATAATACAGAAAAACCTGTTTTGACAAGTCCCGGTCCTGTTAAAGACGCCTCCCATCCTGGTCTACTGGAAAGTGTATTTGTCTTGATGATCGTACTTTATGTAAAGCGAAAGAAGAGATAGGGGGAAAACATGCCTTCAGAGATCAAAGCCATCACTTTACATTACCTGATAGACGTAAATTGCTACCTTGTAAAAACAGGTGGCGATTTTATCCTGATCGACACGGGCTTCTCAAAAAGGTGCACCAGACTTGAAAAGGAGCTTGAAAGCGCGGGCTGCAGGCCTGGCAATCTCAAACTTGCCGTTTTAACACATGGGGATTTTGACCATACGGGCAACGCCGCTTATCTCCGTAATAAGTTCGGCACAAAATTAGCCATGCACATTGGCGATTCAGGAATGGTCGAACATGGAGATATGTTCTGGAACAGAAAAAGAGGCAGTATCATCTTCAGAATGATGGTTCCTGTCCTCTTCGGGTTTGGCAAATCAAAAAGATTTAAACCCGATTTATATATCGAGGATGGATACGATCTCTCCGGATACGGATTCGACGCCAAAGTTCTTCATATTCCGGGGCATTCAAAAGGTTCAATAGGAATACTGACATCCGGTGGCGACCTGTTTTGCGGCGACCTGCTTATAAACGGGGACAGACCTGGCCTGAATCCTAATATGGATGACCCGGAGACAGCGAATGCAAGTGTCGAAAAACTGAAAAGTTTAAAAATAAGTACCGTATATCCAGGGCATGGAAAGCCCTTCCCTGTGGATATATTCATAAAAAATAACAAGGGATGAGACAATGCCGAAAGATCGTTTATTGTTCATTGATAATCTCCGAATCCTGCTTATAGTCCTTGTTATTCTGGTTCACCTGGCAATAACATATGGAGCTCCTGTGGGTGACTGGTATTACCAGGAAGCCAGGGCAGGGATGATCGAAAGTATCTTCTATATCTTTTTCCTTGCAGTAAGCCAGTCCTTTTTCATGGGCTTCTTTTTCCTTATTTCAGGCTATTTTACACCGGGTTCTTATGAGAGGAAGGGAGCCTCGCTTTTTTTCAAGGACAGGCTGCTCAGGCTGGGCATACCCCTGCTGTTCTATATTATTTTTATCGATCCGTTCATAGGATACGTGCTGGCGATATCTAATGGTTTTACAGGGTCTTTTCTGGGTTTCCTTGGTTTATATACTGGTAATTACAGAGGTCTTGCCACCGGACCTTTGTGGTTTGTTGAATCATTATTGATATTTGCCGTTATTTATGTTATGTGGCGCCTGCTGGTAAAAAGCGCAGGTAGTGTGATGAGACTCCCGGGAAACACTACCATAGCGATTTTTGCCTTTATCCTGGGAATAGTTGCATTCATTGTCAGGATATGGTTTCCAATAGGCTGGTATTTTGAGCTTCTCCACTTACAGATTCCTTTTTTTCCTCAATATATCGCTATGTTCATTATTGGCTTGATCGCCTTCAGAGGAAACTGGTTTATGCAGATATCTGAAAAGACAGGACGGCTGTGGTCATGGATTGCGGGTGCCCTCCTGATACTCTTTCCAGTTCTGCTTTTTTTGTATATAAATGCCGGAGATCCGGCCCTGCTTGCAGGAGGGCTCAACTGGCAGGCATTTATATACGCATTGTGGGAACAGTTCCTTGGTGTAGCTATTATCATAGCATTGACCGTATCGTTCCGTGAGAAATACAACAATCAGGGAAGATTGGTAAAAGCGATGTCTGCAAGTGCATACACGGTATATATTTTTCATGCTCCGATTATTGTCTTTCTTGCACTCGGCCTTCGAGGTTTGATATTTGATCCTCTTCTCAAGTTTGTATTGGTCGCCCCTCTGGCAGTGGGTCTTTGTTTCCTGATAAGCAACTATATAAGGAAACTTCCAATAGCAAGAAGCATTTTGTAAAGGAGGAATGTTTTAAGGAGATGATGGCTTGAAAATCGCAATAATGGGCACAGGCAGCATCGGCGGCTATTTTGGTGGCAGGCTGGCCAGAGCCGGGGAAGATGTCGTTTTCATTGCCCGCGGGGCGCAGCTGCAGGCGCTACGCGAGCGGGGTCTGACCGTGCGGAGCGTCTTTGGCGACTTCCATCTGCCCAGGGTGCAGGCGACGGACGATCCGGCCGAAGTCGACCCGGTGGATTTGATACTGGTTTGCGTCAAGGCATATGATACCGATACTGCGGCGCTGTCTATCCGGACGATGATAAGCGACACGACAATTGTGATCTCGCTTCAGAATGGTGTGGATAATCACGTGCGGCTGATAGATGCGCTGGGTCCGCAACATGTACTGGGCGGGCTTTGCACGATCTCCTCGGCGGTCGCGGAGCCCGGAGTTATCGAGCAAGTCAGCCAGTTCGCAAGTGTCATTTTCGGCGAGCTGGACGGCCGGGTGACGCCCCGCGCCGGGCGAATACTGGCTTCCTTTCAGAATGCCGGCATCGAAACCGTTCTGTCTGCCAGCATCCAGAGAGATATATGGACGAAATTCCTGTTCATCGCAGCACACGGCAGCATGACTGCCGTAACGCGCTCACCCGTCGGCCCGATCCGTGACACACCATCGACCTGGAAGATGTACATCGAAGCGATGCATGAAGTCGCAGCAGTCGCGCGGGCCAAAGGGATCGATCTTGGCCCTGACGCCGTTCGGAAACAGCTGGATTTTGTCAGGGAGATGGCGCCGGGGATTAAGTCATCCATGCTTGTCGATGTGGAGCGCGGCAACCCGCTGGAAGTGGAGACGTTCAGCGGTACGGTAATTCGCCTGGGCAGGGAGTTGAACGTACCGACGCCCGTACATCGCTGTATCTACGCGATCCTGAAAGTTGAAGACGCGCAAAATCGCGCCAGGCGTGCGGAACAATCGGTGGTTCTATAAAGAGCGTTAACGGTGACCGGATCACCGCATCCCCCAAGGGAATGATCAAAGTCAAATTCGCCGGCAAAAATAAATTCGGCGTTCTGGATCACGACGTCACTTTGCCATCCGGCGCGAAAGTCTAAGTTAAAGGCGCTGCTTGAAAATATCAAACCTTCAAGTAATCAATAAGGGGAAATAAGCGCCTTTATCCGTGGTTTAAGATTTATGAAGCCTTTGGCTGCTCCTGTTTCGGCGGTATGGCCTGCGTCCTGAAAAGATCGCTTATGCTCTCTTTTGGCGCGCCGGGAAGAGGGGTCTTGATGTCCGTGGAAAGGCCCATCATGTTCGCGGCAAGAACCACAAGGTCATCAACATTCATGTCCAACTTCAGGTCGTCCCTCCCGTCAAGCAGGTTGCGCCTGCAGAACGGGCAAGTGCTGATAAGTGCATCGGCGCCGGTGGCCCTGGCATCATTCATGCGGTCTTTAGCGACATTCAGTGCAAGGTCAGGTAAGCCTGCCTTCACGCCTCCCCCCGCGCCGCAGCATCGCTGTTCTTTGCGATTCCTTTCCATTTCGACAAGTTTGAGGCCAGGCATGCTCTTTAAGACTTTCCTTGGTTCCTCGAACACGCCGACATGCCTTCCCAGGTGGCACGGGTCATGATAGGTGACGGTCTTATCGAAACTTTTTTCCCATTTTATCTTTCCGGCATCGAGCTGTTCTGCGAGGAACTGCGACATATGGATCGACTCAAAAGGCAGCGGTTTTCCATAGGCGCGGGGCCAGTCTATCTTTGAAGCCCTGAAACATCCTGCGCAGGCAAATATAACCCTTTTTGCGCCGCGCGCTTTTAATGCCTCGATGTTGTGCAGGGCAGCTTTTTTGGGAACATCATCGAGATGCTGCTGCCCGGTCCTTATCAATGCAGAAGAGCAGCACCACTCATCCTCCCCGAGAACCATGAACGGAACGTCAAGCTTGTTCAGTATCCTTGCTGTGCTTACGCAGAGCACCTGCTGGTTGTATCCGGCCGTGCAGCCGATGAAGTATGCGATGTCCGATTTATCGGCTATCCTGATGTCGGGAGTCATCCAGGCAAGGCGGTCTTTCTGCTGCTTCATATAAGGATTGTGCCCTTCCCCTATCAGCTTCGGGAACAGGCTCTGTTTGCCGTACGGGCCGAATCCGCGCTTTACAAGGTTCGCGCGGTTTGCTTCCCAGAGCTCGACCGTGTTAATTCCGGCACAGCATACCGTACCGCACATGCCGCATACTGTACAGTTATACAGATCATCTGTGTACTTCTTCAATTCCTCATCAGGTATCTTTGCAGGCCCGAAAAGCCTTGCCTTCCAGCCATAGCTCCTGGTCACGTATTCCCTCCACCGAAGGATCTTATCCCTGGGTTCTATAGCCTGGTCTTTGTTTCTCCCGTCATAGGTCGGGCAGTACTTGACGCATTCGCCGCATCGTGTGCATGCATCGTATTCCATCAATTGCGTGGGCGTGAAATTTTCAAGTGAGATCACGGGTTTGTTTTTTGACATGGTTATATTGTATTATGGGATTTAGTATAAATATTGTTCGTCGGGGGGCTAACGAATTGTTTTGTATTTAGTCACTACGCTCGGGATGGAATTCCGAGGCATCGGTGCTCATGCTCAATGTTTTATTTTAATTTAATTATTTAAATAGTTTATAATTCAATTGTGGGTATGCATTTAATCATTTAATTCCCCAATATGAACTAATGTTCTCCCTTCATGGCCATAATAATGTGCATGCCAAATTTTATTGTTTGTATTGCAGACAAATTCTGCACTGTTCCAAGTATCATATTCACAACTTATGTATCTTACTTCACCACAATATGGACAAAAGACTTTTCGATCTACCATACTCATAAAATTTTCACCCGAATTGTTCAATATTGTTTATTTCTATTAACATTAACTATTTTGGACAAGTTTAATTATTTTTTCAAAAAAATTGATGGTTTGGATTCTTCCAAAACCGAGCATAAGTCTTCTGTCGTTTGCAGTCACAAACCAGCCGGATTGAAGAGGCTGTCCGATAATTAATCGAATCACTTCATAGAATCACAAAATAATTATCTCAAATCAAGCCTATAGCTTGTGAAAATATTTCAAAACATTTATATCATACAAATATAGTGTTTAAAAA
>CABMIH010000066.1 GCA_902386205.1 uncultured archaeon
ATCTTTCTTCCTACAAGGCAGTGATAATAGATAACAAAGCTGCGGGGCAGTTGAACGCCGATATTTTGAGGACATACGTGGGGGGAGGCGGGGGGCTGGTGGTGGTGGGCGGTGATTCTTCTTATGATAAAGGGAATTACAATAATTCACCTATTGAAAGCTTGCTTCCAATAATATCAAGGGCTGCTGAATATCAGGGTGGCAGGAATCTTGTGATTCTTATCGATTCTTCGGGAAGCACTTCAATAAAAGACGGTAGTGCAGAGTACTCTTATATCGAACTCATCGATGCCAATGCTATAAACATCGTCCAGAAGATAACATCTGACTCCCGCGTGGGTGTTGTGGCTTTTAGCGGTATCACTGCCCAAACAGGCATTCTGCCCATGAGCAGTGATGCAAATAGAGCTGAACTTGAAAAGTTCATCAATGATATTGGTCCAAAAGGCGGGGATAATCCAACTGATCTTGATAAGGGCCTTCATGAAGCAGAGGTTTTATTAAATTCGGTCAGCGGCTCAAAAGAGATAATAGTGCTTTCGGACGGGAAGATACCGCCTGAGGCTCTTGACCAGACAAAAAAAACCATTGAGGATTTAACAAACAAAGAAATTAAAATACATTTTGTGCAAATACTTTCAAACCCCCTGCAATATAAAGAATCTAATAGATTGGCCATATACAACGAGTTGGCCCTGGCGGCAGGTGAGCAGTCAATTATTTTGAATCCTGATGAACGGGCAAGCACTTTAATCGGGATAGCGCCTGAAGCAACACCGGCACCGGCCGAGACGCCTGCGGTCATTTACGAATACCCGCTCACAATAGCAGATTCAGATCATTTCATCACGAAATATATTAATATAACGGCCTCAGTGACAGGATACAATGACATAACCCCAAAACTCGGAGGAGAGCGGCTTGTATCCACAACGCGCGGTAAACCTATCCTGACCACCTGGGGTTTCGGCCTCGGCAGGGTTGCAGCGTTCTCAACCGATAACGGGGGTGTCCAGACGATGTGGGCCCCTGCTGTTTACAGCGGTGAGAACTCGCGCCTTATCTCATCCATGATAAACTGGGCAATAGGTGACCCCCGGCCGGGTGAAGGTGTGGTGATACAGGCAGAAGACATATGGGGCGGCACACCGGGAAGAGCTGTTATTACCTCAAAGGAACTTCCGCAGGTAAAACTTGACGGCACCGGGCTACCCCTTTCAAGGACCGGGCCAACAACGTACGAGGCCACGATATCGCTTGAGAAAGATGGGTTCCACGACCTTTCAGGATACGGGATAGCTGTAAACTACCCGCTTGAATACAGGGAGATCGGTTTCAATGAAAAACTCAATACTGTTATCCCTGCAAGCGGGGGGCGCATTTACAATGAGGATGAAGTCGAGGGCCTGCTGCTTATTGATATCAAGAAATTATCTACAAGGACGGTGCAGGAGCCGATAAGCCAGAAAGAACCCTTCCTTCTCGCTGCCCTTCTGCTTTTCCTTGGAGAGGTAATCATCAGAAGAATGAAGGATTACAGGAAGGAAAGGCCGGATATCCAGGAGAATCCTGAGAGGCCTGGGAGCGAAACGGCTGCACAAGATAAGGCTACGGCATGATATACAAATTCAATTTCAGCATTTCATTTCCTTATAGACTGCAGATATTTTTTTGCGTCCAGTGAGAAATTTTTTGCATTATCAAAAAGGCTGTCAATGAATTCTGCCTGCTGTTTGCTCCATACTTCATTTGGTACGGATTTGACCCACTCGCAATAGAAACGTAGGAATTTTAATCTTTCTGCCAGGTTTTGCTTTTCATCAAAGCCAGATGTTTCAATATCCATATTACTCTAAATAACTCGCTTTTATCAATATACTTATACAAGATATTCAAAGAATATATATAACTTCAGAAATTATTCAGCGATTAATAACGACTACGCAAAAAATAAGAAAAAACGGGTTAAAATTTAATTAACTCGTTAAAACGATCTCAATACTGATATCCTTGGGGACCTGTATGCGCATTAACTGCCGCAGCGCCCTTTCATCAGCATCAAGGTCGATCAGTCTCTTGTGAACTCTCATTTCCCAGTGATCCCAGGTCGCACTGCCCTCACCGTCCGGGCTTTTCCTGCACGGCACTACAAGCTTCTTTGTGGGCAGCGGAACCGGACCTGAAATACTTACTCCGGTCTTCACCGCAATATCTTTTACCTGGGTACAAATCCCGTCAAGCGTCGAGGGACTAGTCCCTGATAAACGTATCCTTGCTTTTTGAGCCATATAAATCCTCGTTTTAAAAAAAAGAAAGGGAATTTACAGGCGGGGTTTGATATCCTGGACCATGCCTGCTGCAATGGTCATACCCATATCCCTGATAGCGAAGCGCCCGAGCTGGGGGATCTCTTTGACTTTTTCGATGCAAAGAGGCTTTGTCGGCTTAATAGTGACAACGGCAGCATCACCTGCCTTGATGAAGTCAGGATTTTCGGCAGTCACCTGGCCGCTCTTGGGGTCAAGTTTCTTGAGGATGGCTGTGATCGTGCCTGCAACCTGTGCAGTGTGGCAGTGTATTACCGGTGTATAGCCTGCTGCTAATGCTGACGGATGCTGGAGGACGACTATCTGTGCTGTGAACTCTTCAGCGACGACGGGCGGTTTATCAACAGGCCCGCAGACATCGCCACGCCTGATATCTTTTTTATCTACGCCTCTAACGTTCCAGCCGATGTTATCTCCGGGAAGTGCTTCTTTGATTTCCTGGTGGTGCATCTCGATGGATTTGACCTCGCCTACGGCCTTTGCGGGCATGAATATGATCTTATCGCCTGGTTTCATCTTTCCGGTCTCGACCCTGCCGACTGGTACAGTTCCTATACCTGAAATCGTGTACGAATCCTGCACAGGGATACGCAGCGGCAGGTTAACAGGTTTCTCAGGCACTTTCAGCAGATCGAGTGCAGCTAAAAGCGTTGGACCTGTGTACCATTTTGTGTTCTCGCTTGGCTTGGCAAGGTTGTCGCCCTTGAAGGCTGACGTAGGAATAAAGTTGATCTCATCAGGCTTGTAACCTACCATCTTGAGAAGGGTGCTGAGATCCGCTTTTACTGCATCGTATCTTGCCTTGTCGTAGTTGACCTCGTCCATCTTGTTAAGTGCGATGATAAGCTGTGTGATACCAAGTGTCCTTGCAAGGAATACATGTTCCCTTGTCTGTGACTGCACGCCTTCCTTGGCTGCGCATACAAGTATTGCAGCATCGGCCTGTGATGCGCCTGTGATCATGTTCTTTACAAAGTCCCTGTGGCCCGGGCAATCCACTATCGTGAAATAAAATTTTGCGGTATCGAACCTCTGGTGTGCAACATCGATAGTAATACCCCTGTCCCTCTCTTCCTTGAGGGAGTCCATTACCCATGCAAATACGAAGGATTCTTTGCCTTTTGCTTTTGCCTCTTCTTTGTACTTCTCGATGATATGCGGCGGTACAGCACCAGTTTCAAACAATAACCGGCCTACGAGAGTTGACTTCCCGTGGTCGATATGCCCGATAACTGCTAAATTTAAATGTGGTTTCTCTGCCATAATATTTCTCCTATAAATTTTTTTAATATATGTTTTGTGACCGTATTGTTGTTTTTGTTTTTAAACCTTCCGTTAAATCAGGGGCTTATGAAATCACTCGGTTTTGGCATTTCGAGTTTAAGTCCTTTTCTTTGCCTGATGCCCATCACGATTTCACTGAGCATGTTCGCAGGTATGGGTTCAAACCCGAGGAATTCCGTGCTCCACATTGCCCTGCCCTCTGTTGCGGAGCGGATATCTCCCGAGAACCCGAACAACTGCGCAACGGGCGCCTTTGATTCTATTATGCTCGTGTCACCCTCTGTTTTCATATCAAGAATGACACCGCGCCTTCCCTGCATTTCACGCATGGCACCGCCCATCTGATCTTGGGGTACATGGATGAAAACTTTCTGGAAAGGTTCAAGGAGTGTTGCGCCTGCCATAAGCATTGCAGCCTGAATAGCCTGTCTTGATGCCGGGATGACCTGCGCAGGTCCCCTGTGTATCGAATCTTCATGGAGCTTGGCATCCATTAATTTTACTTTTACACCCATCACAGGTTCCCTTGACATCGGGCCTGCTTTCATGACCTCTTCAAAGCCCTCAAGTATAAGTTCCATTGTCTCGTTCAGGTACTGGATACCTTTTGTCATATCGATGAAGATATTGGTCTCATAGATATGGGTGATCCCCTTTGCCTCGTCCTTTGTCATACCGGTCTTCATCAGGATATCCCTGCGCTCCACTTCCTGCTGCCTCATTGAAATTTCATTATTCTTTATAAGACGTACAACATCCTGGGATAACGGTTCGACTTCAACGTAGAACCTGTTATGGCGGTTGGGTGATTTTCCTTCCACCGGCCCGGCATGGGTGGCAACGGTTTCCCTGTAAACTACAAGCGGTTTTGATGTTGTGATCTCCACATGTTTATCACGCTGGATCCTGTGAGCCACGACTTCAAGATGCAGTTCGCCCATTCCTGCCAGGAGATGCTCTCCTGTTTCCTGGTTGATCATTACTTTAAGCGTGGGGTCTTCTTTTGCAACCTGCCTCAGGACTTCAACGAGCTTGGGAAGATCCTTCATATGCTTTGCTTCGACTGCCACAGTCATCACAGGTTCGCTGACATGCCTGATGCTCTCAAAAGGAGTCATAGTCTTTTCTGTCGATGCCGTCGAACCGACAATAGCATCAGTAAGACCGGTTAATGCTACGATGTTGCCTGCAGGAATTTTTTCAACCTCTATACGTTCAGGACCCATGAAAAGCCCGACAGATTGTATCCTGTTTGGGTTCGGCATCCCTGAAATATACAATTCTTTTCCTCGCTCAAGAGTTCCTGAGAAAAGCCTGCCGCTTGCTACTTCGCCTGCATGGGGATCTGTAGTGATGTCAGTTATCATGAGGGCGACTTTGCCGTTTCGGTCCACATTTATCATGGATTTCCCGATATCACTTTCCTTATCACCGTGCCAGATGACCTTTATTCGCTCTCTCTGGGCCTGGACAGGACTTGGCAGGAATCGTATGATCATATCATTCATAACAACATGAAGTGGACATTTTTCGGCAAGCTCATTTTGTTTTTCGGCCTTACAGTATTCGATAATTTCCTTAAAACCGATGCCTGTCTTTTTCATATAAGGAATACTGATTGCCCAGTTGTTGAGCGCTGAACCGAAAGCCACTTTCCCTATTACAGGGTCAAGTCTCAGATTGTCATACTGGTCAGGCTTCAGGCCTTTTATTATCTTATTGACTTTATCGATCACAGCCCCCATGCGGATCTGCATATCCTGCGGCGTAAGCTTTATTTCATTTATGAGCCTGTCAACTTTATTAATGAAAAGTATAGGTGTTACATTTTCACGCAATGCCTGGCGCAATACCGTTTCGGTCTGCGGCATCGGCCCTTCCACGGCATCGACCAATACTATTGCGCCGTCCACAGCCCTCATAGCGCGCGTGACATCGCCGCCAAAATCAACGTGGCCCGGAGTATCGATGAGGTTTATAAGATATTCCTTTCCATCAAATTCGTGAACCATTGATACAGTAGCTGCATCGATAGTAATTCCGCGTTTCTGCTCTTCTTCATCAAAGTCCATGAATAACTGCTCGCCTGCCAGCTCTTTTGAAATCATGCCGGCCCCTGCGATCAGATTATCTGAAAATGTTGTTTTTCCATGGTCGATATGTGCGACTGTACCGATGTTACGGATGAACTCAGGTTTGTCCATCAGCGTTGTCACACGCTCTACCATTTTCTTTCGTCTGCCCATTATAAATTACCTCTTTTATTAGAAATTTTTTCTTCTCTATTATTCTATCCTATATAAACACTTTGAAAACCGGGAAAACAATACGGAGTATGCAATCCAGATTTTTCTTATATTGCAAAAGCAGGGAAAATCTACTTCTTCGCTTTGGCCCCGTTCAATTTAAAAAGCTCAGCCACAGTGTCCAGATACCGTTCATCATCATGTTCTGCAGCGTTCCTCAATATCTTTGTTGGCTCTGCAAGGATCTGGTTTGCAAAGGAATGTGTCATATCATCAAGCACTTCGCGTTCTATATCTCCGATGGTATGCCGTGCCTTAAGTTTATTTATTGCCTCTCCGCACTCCTTTTCCCTGATTTTTTCGACCATTGAATAAAGGGATGATATTATACTGTCGGCCTGCTGGCGTTTATACTGCTTCTTCAGGAGGACGATTTCCTCTTCTATGATGAGTTTTGCCTTCTTGGCCTCTTCCTTCCGCTTTGCAAGATTTGCCTCGCTGATGCTTTTTAGATCGTCGATATTGTAAAGGGTAACACCCGGGATATCCCCGATGCTGCTTTCGATATTCCTGGGATTCCCAATATCAATTAGCATGAGCTGTTTATCCTCTTTTTCCATTACGCCTGATAGTATTTCACATGTAAGTATGAAATGTGGTGCCGAGGTTGCGCTTATTACCACGTCTGATACAGGGATGAAATCCTGCATCGAATCGTACTTTACGGCTTTTCCGTTCAATTCGCAAGCAAGAGCTTCTGCTTTATCAAAAGTCCTGTTCGCCACGTAAATGACCTTTATATTTTTATTCGTAAGCGCCTTTGCAACAAGCGTTCCCATCTCGCCGGCGCCGATGACCATTACTGTTTTACCTGCAAGCCCGCCAAGATTTTTCTCGGCAAGCTCCACCGCGGCAGAGCCTATGGAAACCGAACCTTTATTTATTCCTGTTTCGCTGCGCACGCGTTTTCCGACCTGGATGGCCTTATTGAAAGCCGTATCGAGCGTTTTTCCAATAGCGCCAGCTTTCTTTGCCATCATGAACAGTTCCTTTACCTGGCCAAGTATCTGGTCTTCACCTACGATCATCGATTCAAGGCCAGAGGTCACTCGCATGAGATGACGGAGGGATTCGTCATGGTCAAGAAAATCAACGATCCTCGAAGAAACTTTCATCCTTTTTGCGAATTCGAAAAGCACCTTGCTCCCTTTGGGCGAGACAACGTAAACTTCAACGCGGTTGCACGTTTTAAGTACTGCGCATTCCTCGACGAGTTCATGCGACTTAAGACGCACTAAAAGCTGGTCAATGCCGCCATGCCATGCGCTTTCCATTTCATCGATAGTCGCCTTGGTATGCGTGATAAGCATGCTTGATATTTCGCTCATTAAGATTCTCCTATCCTGTCCATATGTTTTAACGCTACTTTATATGCCTTTTCATGAGATTCCGCAAGTGCAACCCATACATTATCATCATTGAGTATATCCCACAGGATCTTCTTGCGTTCTTTCTGGTCATGTACTTTTGATTTCAGCAATTCCCTTACTTCGCTCTGGAGCTGCGACATCTCTTTGAACTCAGGCGTCACTGCAGTTTCGATTTTATGCCTGATATATTTAGAGAGCGCAGGGCTCTGGCCGAGGGTGGAGATGCCGATTATGATATCACCCAGCTCTATTACCGATGGGATAATGATATCCCCTATGCCGTCGACCCTGTTAACGAGCTTCCCGCTCTGGCTTGCAATCCGGGAAATCTTCTCGTTCAAAAGAGCATTATTCGTGGCCGGGATTGCAATAAAAGCGTTTTTCATGTATTCGCATATCTCCAGTTCTGTCAGGTCTTTTACCTTTATAAGTTTTATTTTTTTATTCTCAGAAAGATTGTCTAAATGGGAGGTGAAATCCCGGCTGATAACTGTTACGATAGCATGATCGCAAAAAAGCTTTGCTTTACGTTCTCCAACGTCGCCTCCCCCAAATATGACCACCTCTCTTCCCGCAAGGTCGATCATCAGAGGTAGGAAATCATTCATAACCTTACACCGGTTTTCTTGAATTCCCTCTCACTGAACAGTATGCTGTAGTCCTTGATACCTGTTGCAAGAGAGATCTCTTTTGCTATTTTTTCACACTCATCGCGGGAATATGCATGGATCATCGTAAAAAGGTTGTATTTCCAGTCCGGGTAACGCGGACGTTCATAGCAGTGCGTAACCTGCGAAAAACCTGCCATTATCGCCCCTACCTCTTCAACACGGTCATCGGGTACATTCCAGGTGCACATCGCATTTGCAGTTATCCCAATAACCCTGTGGCCGATAGATGCACCAAAACGCCTTATTATTCCTTCTTTGATCATTGTTCCAAGCCTGTCCAATACTTCATCCTCGGATATTCCAAGTTCACTGGCGATCTGTCCGAAGGGCTCTGCTACTATCGGGATTCCATCCTGGGTAGATTTCAAGAGACTTATATTTATTTTGTCCATGTTATCAGATAAATTTATTTAATTAGCGTGCATATGGATAAAATAATATGACGGAATTAAAAAACGTTTTTGAAGTTGTAAATGAAGTAGTAGTACTTCCTATAGCCATAATAACGTTTTTTTTATTAATGTACATAGTAATATACTTGCGGAAAAAAGACCCGGATATATTGAGATCAAGGATATTTTTGAAATATGGGGAATTTAAAAAAGCGTTTTTGTTGCTTGCTGTATTTGCTTTTTTACTGATAATCCATGTGTCCCTAATTTATATCCCACATTTATTATTATATTATAATCCCCTGACTGAAAGCATTCAGGAATTTTTTGGGCTGGCCATGGCCCTGACGATGATAGCTTTTGTGAGTACGATCTTTCGAAGCTTAAAATAATCAAAAACAATATTAGGTTTCAAAGCAACAACATGCCAATGTTTGTCAAGATAAAGGAATATATCAGGTTCTTGTTAAAACCCATAGCAAAAAGTGCTGTCGTTTTCAATCCAAATACCCTGACGATATTTGGTCTGATAATAAGTCTTATTTCTGGTTTTTATTTTGCAAAGAGAGAGGTTGTAACAGCAGGGATTTTTCTTCTTTTAAGCGGTTTTTTTGATGCCCTTGACGGTGCCGTTGCCCGGGAAAATAACCGTATTACCCCATTTGGGGGCTTCCTGGATTCTGTCTGCGACAGGATTGCCGATGCAGTTATCATAATAGGGGCGATGTATGGGGGATTGACAGCGTTCCCGCCTTTTCCCGATTGGTTCATAGGAGCTATGGCCATTGTAGGCTCTTACATGGTCAGCTACACAAGGGCGCGGGCCGAGGCGGCAGGCGCAAATGCCAGTGTGGGAATCGGAGAAAGAGCAGTAAGGGTAATGATTATCGTAATTGGGGCTTTTCTTTACATGGTGAACTGGGCAATTCTTCTTGTTGCTGTAATTTCCTTTATAACAGTTTTCCAGAGAGTTACATACGTCAGGAGAATACTTAAATAACAACTTTTAAGTCGAATTAAAGTTATGACTGGTGGGTATTAAAATGGCAGACATTCGTATTGCAATAGCAGGTGTTGGTAATTGCGCTTCCTCGCTGATTCAGGGGCTTGAATACTATAAAGATATAAAAAATTCAGATGAACTTGTCCCCGGGTTAATGCATAATTCCCTTGGCGGCTATCTTATATCGGACATAAAACCCGTAGCTGCATTCGATATTGACAGGCGCAAAATAGGAACCGATATCTCCAGGGCGATTTTTTCGGAACCGAATTGTACAAAAAAATTTTCAGATATGCCTGAGCTTGGCGTCGAAGTTATGAAAGGGCAGGTACTTGACGGCGTCGCTTCCCACATGAAAGATTATTTCCTTGTAGATGAAAAACAAAAACCAGTAGATGTAGCATCTGTCTTGAAGAAGACGAAAACCGACATATTGATAAATTACCTGCCCGTGGGTTCCGAAGAGGCTGTAAAATGGTATGCATCCCAGGCGCTTGAAGCAGGATGCGCTTTTATAAACTGCATCCCGGTCTTCATTGCTTCTAACGGGCAGTGGGCCGAAAAATTCAGGAAATCAAAACTTCCCGTAATAGGGGATGATATTAAAAGCCTTGTGGGGGCAACGATCGTACACAGGACACTGACACAGATGATCGTTGACAGGGGCGCGAAAATTGACAGCACATACCAGTTGAATATCGGAGGGAATACAGATTTTCGCAATATGACCGACCAGTCGAGGCTAAAATCCAAGAAGATCTCCAAAACCGAATCTGTGGCTTCGCAGATACCTTATGATGCATATGTCTATGCCGGGCCCAACGGATGCATTGATTGCCTCAATGATAATAAGATATGCCACCTGAAGATCGATTTCAGGTTATTCGGGGATGTCCCGGCCTATATTGACCTGAAACTCTCGGTAGAAGACAGCCCCAACAGCGCAGGTGTTGTAGTGGATGCGATACGCGTTGCGAAAATAGCGCTTGACAGGAAGATAGGCGGCCCGATATTGCCTGCATCGGCCTATTTCATGAAGCATCCTCCGCAGCAGATGCGGGAACAGGATGCGCGGGAGCAGCTTGAGAAGTTCATAAAAGAGTAAGACCTTTTCTTACCCTACGACCCTCATTTTCGAAACCCTGACTGTCGGAGTAATAACATTTCCCACTTTCCTTACATCCTTTCCTATGCCATCGATACTTGAAAGCATATCAAATATATTTCCAGAAATCATCATGGATTTGATGGGCGATCCGATCTCACCATTCTTGATATTGAATGAATTTCGTGCCTCTACCGAAAAATCGCCAGAGATCGGATTCGCTGTATGTGCGCCGATAACTGTGTTTACGATAACCCCGTCCCGGGTATCGGCAACAATATCAGAATCAGGATATTCAACCACAAGATTACGAATACTTATCTGGGGTGTTGAGGTGAAAGACGACCTTACCGCGTTACCCGTACTTTCTTTTTTCTCTTTCCCCGCTGTGTAACAATCATAAAGGAAAGATCGAAGAGTACCATTCTTTACAATCTCGATCCTGTTTGATGGTGCCCCTTCGTCATCCGATGAAGCGGTTCCAATCCCTCCAGGAAATGTGCCGTCATCGATAAGGGACAGGCCAGGAGCGGCGATCCTGCTATTGATTTTCCCAATCAGGGATGACCGGCCTTTCTGCACATTATCAGCATTCAATGAAGGCAAAAGTGTATTTTCAAGAATATCTGCAAACGCCAGGGGTTCAAGGAGCACCGGTGTATCCCCTGTTTCAATATGGATACCTTTTTGCGATCTCTTTGCAAGAAGGGAAGCCTTTTCTCCTACCTTGAAAAAATCAATATCCAGTTCCCTTGAAACATCGAATTCCGAGGCCGTAGAGATCTCCGTTCCTTTTGTTGTCGTATCCACAGAAGCCTGGACCACGGTCTCGTGCTCTTCAATTTCGACGCCCCTTGAATTCAATATTAACTGGGTTGAACTGCCGCAGGAAAAATGCCCGGCCGTTGGCATTACAGAGGGGATCGTTTTTGCTCCTTCGATCAGCTCCATAGTAAGATCAATGCATGATTCAATTTCAATACCTTCGATTTTCTTATCAAAAATACCGACAGCTTCTGGCAGCTTCTTTTTTTCAGGAAACCCTGACCATTGCGGGTCGCTTTGCCTTACCCGCGCTGATTTCACTGCAAGGGTGCAGGCTTCCCTGACGCGTGGAAGATCGTTTGTGCTTGAAAAACCTACAGCGCCGTTGACTATTGCCCTGACCCCGATGCCTGAGAGCAGGCTCTCTTTCGCAAGGTCGATTTCGTCCCTGTGCACATCGATAGTTACAGACCTGCCTTTTATGCAAAATATCTCTGTTTCATCTGCTCCTGCTTTTTCTGCATAAACGAGAGCCTTGTGCGCGATGTCAAAAATGTCATTCATGGGAATGGTTAATTAAATTAAAGCACGATAAAGATAACCTATGCGTGCGCTGATACTTGATGGATACGTGGATGAACCCGCATGCCTTGGCGTGCCGCCTTATATATCGCCATACCCGAGGTATATAGCGGGGGCTTTGGTCGAAAAAGGGATAGAAAAGGCAGATATCTTTTATCGCACGATAGACCTGATACGCACGATCAAACAGAAGCTCGTATTCGATTTGGTAGTCATAGTTGCGGGCACGACTGTCCCGGGAAAATACCTCAGGGCGACTCCCATAAGCATGAGGGAGATTAGGGAACTTTCACATCTTGAAGGAACAAAAATAATCGGGGGGCCTATCAGGTTGGGTTTTGGTGATGAAGGCGGCACATCGGCAATTGAACTGGCTATACCCGGCATCACTCTTGCAAAAAAAGACCTTGAAGCTTTTGTTCATGATTTGCTGGATGATCCCAAAGACCCGGACAGCGTGGAACACAGGATGAGGAGCACATCCGAGATAGCAGGATGGGGTGAGAAGGGAGCGTTCATAATCTGCCAGCACCCCGACTACCCCCATGTGATGTGCGAGCTTGAGACATATCGCGGCTGCCCGCGCCATTCGCATTGTTCTTTTTGCACAGAACCGTTTTATGGAAAGCCGGATTACCGGGAAGTCAGGGATGTGATAAAGGAGGTCTCGGCACTTTACGAGGAAGGAGCAAGGTATTTTAGGGTTGGCAGGCAGCCGGATATCTTCATGTACAGGGCGAACAACGGTGTTCCCAACCCTGACGCGATCGAGGAACTTTATAAGGGTATAAGGAATGCGGCGCCCCGGCTCGAAGTCCTTCACATGGATAATGCAAATCCCGTAACGCTGGCAAGATTCCCTGAGGAATCACGCCTGATCGCAAAGACCATAATAAAATACCATACTTCAGGCGATGTGGCTGCGCTTGGTATGGAAAGCGCAGACCCAGATGTCATAAAAGCAAACGACCTGAAAGCTTCGCCGGATGAGGTATTTGATGCAATAAGACTCTTAAACGAAGTCGGCGCTGAGCGGGGGGCAAGCGGTCTTCCAGAACTTTTGCCCGGGATCAATTTCGTACACGGATTGAAAGGTGAAACAAAAAAGACATTTGAACTGAATTTTGAATTCATGAAAAAAGTACTTGAGAGTAATCTCATGGTGCGCAGGGTGAATATCAGGCAGGTGATGACTTTTATGGGTACTCCCATGTTCGGGCATGAGGAACTTGTAACAAAACATAAAGACCTGTTCCTTCGCTACAAAGAAAAAATCAGGAACGAAATAGACCTTCCAATGCTTCGCCGGATAGTTCCTGCCGGCACGGTGCTGAAAGATGTAAGGACAGAGATTTTCGACAGGATAACATTCGGGCGGCAACTTGCCACGTACCCGCTCCTTGTTGGCATCCCGGCGAAGCTTGAATTGAACAGGTCTTATGACATAATGGTGACAGGACACGGACACAGGTCGACAACGGGGATCCCTGCGCCGGTTGATATAAATCATGCATCGCTACAGGTGATAGAACAGATACCGGGTGTGGGGAGGAAGCAGGCAGGGAAGATAATAGCCGGGAGACCGTATAAGGATAAGGAGGATATCGCCAGGAGGACACCAATCAGAGGGGATTTGATTGGATATATATATGTTCAGAATAATTAGCAAAGAGGACATATATGCAAAAATTTAAAGGACGATATATAATAAACGAAAAAGGTAAAAAGACCGCAGCAATCCTTCCAATAAAGGAGTATGAGGAGCTTCTTGAAGATCTGCATGATGTTTCAATTGTTGCAGAACGCCGTGATGAGCCTTCGATGTCTTTTGATAAACTTAAGGAAAGATTAAAAAAAGATGGGATCCTTTGAAATAATATGGAAGCGATCTGCAGAGCGTGACTTACGGAACATTGACCGCCAACAAATTCCTAGAATAGTTAAGTCTGTCGAGTCTCTGGCATCTAATCCCTTTCCGCCACAATATATTAAACTGCGGGGGACAGAGCGACTATATAGAATTCGAATTGGAGATTACAGGGTGATTTACCAGGTTGATACTCAGGAGAAAACTATAGTTATTTATTACATCCGACATAGACGAGACGCGTATAAGAGATTATTATAAATTCTAAAAAAATTAAGGGAATATGATGACTGGCATTGATACAATCTGCACTTCAGTCCTTTCGCGCATCAAACCCGGTGAACCGGAAAAAATAAAGCTCCAGGCTCTCGCTGAGAGTTTAATTTCAAGGATTAACGCTATCGGCAAAGACGAGAAAATTGACATCAAGACAGTGCTTGTAGGCTCATCAGCGCGCGGGACATGGTTATCAGGTGAGCGCGACCTTGACATATTCATCATGTTCCCTCCTGACGTTGAACGTGAGTACCTTGAAGAGAAAGGGCTGTATATAGCACGAAAAATCGCCCGGAACTCACAAAGCTTTGAAGAAAGATATGCAGAGCATCCATATATAAATGCCATATTCGACGGGTTCGAAGTTGATCTTGTTCCTGCTTTTGGCGTGGAGAGCGCGGCAGCCATAAAGTCAGCAGTTGACAGGACGCCTTTTCATAATAGTTATGTGCAATCCAGGATAATAGGGTTTGAAAATGAGGTTCTCCTGTTAAAGCAGTTCATGAAAGGATGCAGTGTATATGGTTCTGAACTCAAGACACACGGTTTTTCAGGCTACCTTGCAGAATTATTGATAATCCATTATGGGTCGTTCACGGTAGTTCTTGAAGCTGCCTGCACATGGAAGCCTGGCATTACGATCGATATTGAAAAGCACGGAAAAGCGTTACATAAAGACCCCCTCATCATGATAGACCCCACAGACCCTGCTCGGAACGTGGCTGCGGCGCTGTCTCTTGATAACATGAGTATATTTATTGACAGGGCATGCGAATTCCTGAAAAAACCTGATGAAACATTCTTCAGCGGGCATGTGCCTGAGCCGCTTGATGATACAGGTTTCAGGAACATAATGGCAGCAAGGTGTACATCATTGTTCGCGATCGAATTTGAACCTCCTGATGTTGTGGAGGATGTGCTGTACCCGCAGATCCATAAACTTGAAGGGTCTGTCCGGGAACTTCTCGAACGATACGACTTTCGCGTGTATAATAGCGGGGCCTGGGCCGATGGCAAAGCCATTGTATTATTCGAACTTGAATCTGCAAAGCTCCCGCAAGTCAAAAAACATACAGGCCCGCAGGTAGGTTCAGGAATACATGCTGAGGCATTTAAAGCTAAATATAAGGATTCAAATACGTTCTCCAATGTGTATATACAGAACGGGAAATATATGATCGAGATACCCAGAAAGTTCACACGGGCAAAGGACCTCCTTGAATCCGGGATCACAAAATGCGGTCTCGGGAAGCATGTGGCTTTAAGTATTAAAAAAGAGTATCATGTCCTTGAAGATGATGAGATATTAAATATCAAGAATGAAGAATTTAGAAAATTTCTCAGGAGATTTTTCGAAAAATAAGGCTATAAAAAAATTATGAAATATTTACCAATTATTCTTCTTATATCATTTTTAGCAGTTCCTGGATGCCTCGAATCATCCAATTATAAAATAGTCTCTCCATCGGAATTATTATCAAATACAGGGGCCTTTGAGGGAAAACAGGTATGCATTAATGGAGTTTTTGATAATAACAACATTATTTCCGGGATTCTGATTGCAAAAAACCAGAATTTTACAGGAGATAATAAGAATGGGACATTCGCAAATGTATGCGGAACTTATAAATCCGGTAAATTGGAACCCGATTCTATAAATCCAATTCTTTCGATATCCACAGAGAAGGAGATTTATCATTCCAATGAGACCCTGCAAATACAACTGGACTTTAATTCTCCGGATAATGGAAAAGGGGAGATTCAAGTATCAGGAATAAAAAATGCTTTTGACAGGCCTTCCATAAATGAAAAAAGGGATGTTGTAATCGTAAAAGGCTCTAATCGCTTTGATTTCGAATTTAAAACCCCATCGTGTGAGGAATGCTCTGCAATTGAGCCAGGTATACACTATGTTAACACATCAGTGATCTTTGCAGGCAAAACGTATGAAGGTTTCAAGAAAATCACGCTTGAGAGAGAAAGTTCAAATGTTTCGAGTGGAATACCAGACGAACTGCAGATTAATAATACAAAGACTAATTATTCACTGGTTCACAAAGCCCTGAGTGATAATTACACAGAGGCCAATAATACAGTAACTATTGAGTACTTTTATACTCCAACATGCCCCAAATGCGGCAAAGCATCGCCAGTTATAGAATCTATAGTAAAATCTTATGGCGACAGGGTGAATTTTACAAAATATAATGCAAATACAGACGAAGGACTTAAAATAGGAACTCAATACGGGCTCCCTGAAGTACCCAGTATTGTAATCAATAAGAACAAAGAGAGGATAATTACATATGCAGATTATGAAGGGGACACCGAAAAACTCAAGACACTTTTAATTGAAGGGATTGATAGATCTCTTTCATCAACACCAGCCAATGATACAAATGAAAAGAACAACGGCTCTTTTGCAGCATCTACTGGCAATCTCTCAGTGCCCTATGTTTTTGTAGTCGGCTTCTGGGCAGGTTTTAATCCGTGCCTTCTGGCGATACTTGCCTTCATTGCATCGGTCACGCTTGCCACTACAGGCAAGAGGCGTAATGTGCTTCTGATTGTTCTGATGTTCAGTCTCGGTATTTTCGTGACGTACCTGATAGTTGGTATTGGGATTCTAACCATATTTGAACAGTCGGAAACACTGCAGAATAATATCCAGAACTTCCTTGTTGTCCTAATAGGTATTTTGGGGTTATGGCATATTTATGATGCCTATCATCTCAGGAAAAATACGGAATCATCTTTCTATACTCCGAAATCTTTTATTCGCCTTACTGAAAGTGTGACCAAAAAAGTAAGTCTTCCAGCTTCTTTCTTTATGGGGGCGCTATTCTCTCTTATTAAAGCCCCGTGCGTGGGAGCGGTTTATTTCGTAATCCTTAAAATGGTAAGAAGCGGCGAGGGGTCGGGAATATTATATCTTGCAGCTTATAACCTTGGTGTCGTGTTTCCGGTATTTATTCTTGGCGCAGCTATTGCTTTTGGATTGAACCCCGAAAAAGTCGAGAAATTCCGAAAAGAAAAAAGATCTTTGATGCGCCTTATAACCGGGATAACATTGATTAGCATATCACTCTTGATGTATGCCAGAATATATCCTTTCAACTGAGCCTGGGGCAAATTCAAGATCAACAATAACATCAACAACCAACTTGCACGAACTGGACGAACTCCGGTCTTCATGAGTTCGTATCGAGCTCGTTGCTAATTTTTCCAGGAGAGTAACATTATTAATAATGATTCCTGCCGCGTTAAAATCGAAATCTTTAAAGCTAATCATTTCTTATAAAAACTAAAAACGATAGGTCATTATTAATCATTTCGTTCGTCGATATGCGAACCAAAATCTTTAATATGGCACATAGACATTATAAAATAAGGAGAACTGAATGTTAAATAGCAAAGCACAGTCCTGTTATCAGTGCGGTAAATGCACATCTATATGCCCGGTGCGGCGGGTTTCGAAGACCTCTCCTCGCAGTTCCATTTATAATAGCAATGTGTATGGTATTCAGACAAATGACATCTGGACTTGCCTGACATGCGGGTTATGCCCTCAGGAATGCCCCCAGCAAGTGGATTTTTTAAACTTTATTAAAGATGAAAGGGCAGGCAGGAAACCTCTTGATATTGCACATCTTGGTGTCTTTACCGAATATGCGGAATTAAGTTCCAGGCTCGACGGTAATAACAAACCCGAAGGCCCGGCAGATTCAAAATATGGTTTTTTCCCCGGATGTGTGGATATGCTGGGTTTATTTTTGCATGATGTCAAAACCGATTTCGGGGAGATTACAACCTCCTCGCTCAAACTCCTAAATAAACTTGACATAAAACCAAAAATATTGAATATGAAATGTTGCGGTCACGATGTGCTCTGGCAGGGGAAAAAAGATGTTTTTGATAATCTCAAAAATTATAATAAAAAATATATTAGCGAAAGCGGTATTGATACCCTTGTAACAAGCTGCGCCGAATGTTACCGTACCTTTTCTAAAGATTATGATCTTGGGATCAAAGTTGTTCATATCTCACAGCTTCTTGATAAACTCGGTTTGAAAATAAACGCAGATGTGGCTTATCACGACCCGTGCAGGCTTGGAAGGCATATGGGCGTGTATGATGCTCCGCGCAGGGCACTTACTGCAAATGGGGTAACGGTAAAAGAGATGGAGCATTCAAAAGAGAATGCCCTGTGCTGCGGCGTCAGCAGCTTCATGAACTGCAACGAGCAGTCAAAAGCGCTGCGCATTGCAAGAATGAATGAGGCCGAGGCGACAGGAGTTAAAACAATGATTACTACGTGTTCAAAATGTTTGGCGCATTTTAACTGCCTGAAGAACGAAAAGGATGCAGTAAAGAAGTACGATCTTGATGTGGTTGACCTCTCAGTTTATCTTGCGAGGCATATGGAGCATATATGAAAGTTGATCCAAAATTATTGTTGGATGTCAGGAAATACGGCGATTTTGACGTAACGGGATGCTTTAATTGTGGAAGCTGCACAGTTAAATGTAATTTATCAAAGGATTCACCTTCCTTTCCGAGAAGGAGCATGCGTCATGTTGTGATGGGATTAAGAGATCCGCTGAACAGCAGTCTTGAGCCGTGGTTGTGCTATTATTGCGGAGACTGTTCCAAAACGTGCCCCCGGCAAACCGAACCCGGTGAAGCGATGATGACACTCCGGCGTTATCTGACATCAAAATATGACTGGACGGGTCTTGCATCAAAGTTCTACCGCTCAAAGGCATGGGAAATCGGAGCCATCCTGGTGGTAGGGGCATTTGTTGTATTGCTTGCAATGCTATTCCACGGACCTATTGTAACAGACAGGGTTGAACTCAATACATTTGCACCTGTTGAACAGGTTCACCTTTTCGATATGATCATGTTTTCAGTCCTTTCTTTCTTTATTATTTCCAATGCTTTTAACATGTTCATGTTAACAATGTATAAGGATAAAAGCGTGAAAATACCGTTTTCATTATATATTACACAGCTTAAGGAATTGATCGTGCATGCAGTGACCCAGAAAAAGTTCAAAGAATGTTCAAATGATAATCGCTGGATCAAACACTGGCTGATAGTGATCGGATATGCGACCATGTTCATACTGGTCGTTGTATTCCTGGGCTGGTTCCAGACAGACAACATATATCCCATATACCATCCCCAGAGATGGCTTGGCTACTTTGCAACGGTCGTTCTTGTGTTTTTCACAGCTGATATATTATATGGCCGTATAGTAAAACGCGACCAGATACACAGGTTCTCCCATCTTAGCGACTGGCTGTTCCCCATATTATTATTATTAACCGCAGTGACCGGGATTGCTGTTCATTTATTCAGGTATATGAGTTTTCCATTACCAACATATTATACTTACGTCGCTCACATGGCAATAGCTGTCCCAATGCTGGTCGTAGAAGTACCGTTTGGCAAATGGTCACATCTTGTTTACAGGCCGCTTGCAGTATATTTCCAATCTGTTAAGGATAAAGCAATGCAACTCAAGGCTGGAGAATAATAACATGGAAAATAACACTAATAACAAAATTGGAGCCGCAGTTGTAGTTGGAGGCGGGATCGCGGGTATGCAGGCAAGCCTTGATCTTGCCGCATCCGGGATAAAAGTCTATCTTGTTGAAACAAAACCAAGCATAGGCGGAATAATGTCACAGCTTGATAAGACATTCCCGACCAATGACTGCGCTATGTGCACGATGGCTCCCAGGCTTGTTGAGATCAGCCGCCATAAAAATATCGATCTTATCAGCCTTGCTGAAGTTGAAAGTGTGACCGGGGAAGCCGGGAATTTCACAGTGACGGTCAAGAAAAGACCGCGTTATGTAAAAGAGGACAAATGCACAGGCTGCGGATCCTGTCTTGCCGTCTGCCCGGTCGGAAAGGCAAAAGCAGGTGATGGAAAAGAAAGAAAAATAAAACCCATACCTGATGAATACAATGAAGGATTGTCATCCAGGCCGGCTGTATCTATCCCTTTCCCGCAGGCAATACCCAACAAGGCTTTTATCGACAGCAGATACTGTCTTTACTTAAATAGCGGCAAATGCGGGAATTGCAAGAAAACATGTAAAGCAGAGGCAATTGATTTTGAACAAAAAGAGCAGATAATCGAGTTGAATGTCGGCGCCATAATGGTCACTCCGGGTTATGAACTCTTTAATATTGAATCCAAACCTGAATATGGACAGGGAAAATTTGAAAATGTTGTTACTGCGCTCAAGTTTGAGAGGATACTTTCTGCTTCGGGCCCTTATCAGGGTAAGGTATTGAGACCTTCAGATAAGAAAGTACCCAAAAAGATCGCTTTCATCCAGTGTGTGGGTTCAAGGGATCATGAAAGAGATTATTGCTCTGCGGTTTGTTGCATGTATGCAACAAAAGAAGCGCTTATTGCAAAAGAACATTTAGGAAACGAGCTGCAGTGTGATATTCTATACATGGATATCCGGGCATTCGGTAAAGGATTTGAAGAATATTACCAGAGGGCGGAAAAACTCGGTGTAAATTATATACGGTCCCGCGTACCGTCCATTGAAGAGGTTCCTGATAGCAAAAACCTCATTATTAATTATCTGACCGAGAACGACAGGAAAGTGTCCCGGGAATATGACATGATCATCCTATCTACCGGGTTGCAGCCGCCAAAATCAGCAAAACGGCTTTCTGAAGTTTTCGGGATTTCGCTTAATGAATACAACTTTTGCCGCACCGAAGCATTCACACCTGTTAATTCATCAAAACCCGGGATATTTGTTGCCGGACCATTTACAGAACCAAAGGACGTCCCGGAGACAGTCACACAGGCAAGTGGGGCAGCGGCCAAAGCTCTCTCCCTTCTTTCTTCACAGCGCGGTACACTTGTCAAAGAGAAGGAATACCCGCCTGAAAAAGATGTATCAGGCCAGGAACCGCGCATCGGGGTGTTCATCTGCCACTGCGGAAAGAACATAGGCGGTGTGGCGAATGTCCCAGAGATAGTCAGGTTCGCATCCGCTCTTCCGGGTGTCGTTCATGCTGAGGACAATCTCTACATGTGCTCATCTGATTCCATAGAAAAAATCAAACAAAAAATTGTTGAACATAATCTTAACCGTGTAGTCGTTGCGTCCTGTACACCCAGGACCCATGAACCATTATTTAAGAGTACTATACGTGAAACAGGACTGAATGAGTATCTATTCGAAATGGCCAATATCCGCGAACACTGTACCTGGGCCCATATGCATGAACCGGAAGCGGCAACCAAAAAAGCAATGGGACTTGTTCAAATGGCAGTTGCAAAATCAAGATTGCTTGAACCCCTCTACAGGCAATTTGTTCCCATCAATCAGGATTGCCTTGTGATTGGTGGCGGTATAGCAGGTATGGCTGCTGCTATGGAAGTGGCAGAACAGGGATTTATTGTCCACCTTGTGGAAAAAGAAGATAAACTCGGCGGCGGGGCACGCCAGCTCCATTATTTACTGAACGGTGAAAACCCGCAGGAATATCTGAATGACCTGATCAAGAAAGTAAGCAACCATGGACGGATCAAAGTTCATACAGGTTCAAATATTGAAAGTTTCGGTGGATCTATCGGGAAATTCAAAACCATTATCAACCAGTCCGGCACTAAACTGGAAATCGAGCATGGCGCTACAATAGTAGCAACAGGCGCCATAGAACATAAGCCAACAGAATATTCTTATGGAAAGAATAAGAGGGTAATGACCCAGCTCGAACTTGAGGAAAAACTGGCTACTGATCCCCAATTCAAGGCCCCTGAATGTGTTGTGATGATCCAGTGTGTGGAATCACGCAACAACGACAGGCCTTATTGCAGCAGGATTTGCTGCCAGACGGCAGTCAAGAATGCGTTAAAAATCAAGGAAAAGTATCCGAACGCAGGCGTTTATGTGCTCTATCGGGACATGAGGACATTCGGATTCCTTGAAAGCTATTATACCAAAGCGCGGCAGAAAGGAATTGTTTTTGCCATATACGATAAAGATAAAAAACCAGAGCTGATCGAATCCAATAATGGAAAGTTAACAGTAAAATACTTTGATTTGACCATGCAGGACAGTATTGAGATCGATTCTGATTACGTGGTATTATCCACGCCCGTTATCCCCCGCCCGGAAAATAAAGAACTCGCATCAATGCTGAAGGTTCCGCTGGACCAGAACAAATTCTTCCTGGAAGCTCATATAAAATTGAGACCAGTGGATTTTGCCACAGATGGAATATTCCTGTGCGGTCTTGCACATTACCCGAAATCCATCAAGGACAGTATAGCCCAGGCAGGCGCTACGGCATCGAGAGTGGGCACAATATTATCAAAGAAATTTATCGAGACCGAAGGTGCGATCTCTGTCGTGAACGAGGCAAAATGCATAGGCTGTGGAACGTGCGTCACGGTATGCCCGTATAATGCCCCTTCATTGAAAGAAGTCACTGTTAAAGTCGAAGAGGTCACATATAACACGAAAAAATCGAGCATAAATCCAGCGGCATGCAAGGGTTGCGGCTCATGCGCCGCCGCCTGCCCCGCAGGAGCCATTACAGCTCAGCACTTCTCATCAAAAGAGATAGGGGAGGTTATCGATGCTTTCGATAAGGGCGTAAAGAGCATTTCAATTGACAAAGGTGTTGTTGAGGTGACAGTATGACCTCAGAAACTGCAGAAACATCAAAAGATAATGGCTGGACGCCAAATATCCTTGCGTTTTGCTGCAATTGGTGTTCATACGCTGGCGCAGATCTGGCAGGTGTAAGCCGGTTCCAGTATCCCCCCACGGTCAGGGTACTGAGAGTGATGTGCTCAAGCAGGGTCGAGCCATCATTCATTCTTAAGGCATTAAAAGATGGCGCCGACGGTGTGCTTATTGCAGGATGCCATATCGGGGACTGCCATTATATTGATGGAAATAGGAACGCGGAAGTCAGGATAAATAACACCAAAAAAGCGCTGGCAAAGCTGGGACTGGATAAAAGGCTCAGGCTTGAGTGGATATCAGCCAGCGAAGGATTGCGATTCTCAGAAGTTGTTCGAGATTTTACAGAAGAGATAAAGAAAATAGGCAAAAATCCTGTTGTTAATGGAAGTGAAGATAAATGAGTGATAATAAGGGCATTGAGAAACCTGTTGAATCAAAGGTTGATCAGGAAGAAAAACGGGTAGGTGTATTCGTATGCGAGTGCGGCGTGAATATCGGCGGCGTGGTGAACACAAAGGCTGTGGCTGATTATATTGGCACGCTGCCCGGCGTGAAGGTCACTTCTGTCAACAAGTTCACCTGCTCCGATTCGGGCCAGGCAGACATACAGAAGAAGATAAAAGAGTATAACCTCAACCGCGTTGTTGTCGCTGCCTGCTCCCCCAAGACACATGAACCCACATTCCGTGCATGCATCGAGCAGATGGGATTGAACCAGTACTTCCTTGAATTCGTGAATATCAGAGACCATTGCTCATGGATACACATGTGGGAGAAGGAAAAGGCAACCGAGAAAGCAAAAGATCTCATACGTATGGGTGTCGAGCGCGCAAAGCTGCTTGAGCCGCTCCAGGCAAGCGAGGTGCCCGTCATTGATAAGGCCCTTGTTATTGGCGCAGGCGTGGCTGGAATGCAGTCAGCTCTTGACCTTGCGGATATGGGTTTCCAGGTTTATCTTGTGGAAAAGGAACCATCGATAGGGGGAAGGATGGCAAGATTTGACAAGGTGTTTCCCACCAACGATTGCTCAATCTGCATTCTCGGCCCAAAGATGGTAGAAGTGGCGCGTAATAAGAACATTCAGATAATGAGCTATTCTGAAGTGAAAGCAGTTGAAGGGTATGTGGGCAATTTCAATGTGAAGATAGAGCACAAGCCCAGGTATCTTGATGTTGCAAAATGCACCGGATGCGCCAAGTGCAGCGAGGTCTGCCCTGTCGAAGTGCCTTATGATTTTAATGAAGGGTTTGGAACGCGCAAGGCGATATACGTACCATTCCCGCAGGCCGTTCCTCTTCGCGCCGTGCTTGATATGGAGAACTGCATCTCCTGCAAGGCATGCACAAAAGCATGTGAGAGCAAAGCGATAAACTATGATATGAAGCCTTCATATACTGATGTTAATGTTGGGATTATTGTCGGTGCGGTGGGCTTCAAGACATACGATCCTGAACCCAGGCATGATTTCGGATATGGTTTATACGATAATGTCATTACAGCGATGGAATTTGAGCGTCTTCTTAATGCCGCCGGGCCTACAGGCGGCCACGTGGTACGGCCCTCTGACTGCAAAGAGCCTATAAAAGTGGGATTCGTAAACTGCGTCGGCTCCAGGGATAAGAATACAAATATTTACTGTTCTGGCGTATGTTGTATGGTCACCATAAAGAATGCACAGTTACTCAAGGAAAAGCGTCCTGAGACAGACCATACGATAATGTACATGGATATCAGGACCCCTTTCAGGGGATACGAGGAATCATACAATAGATCCCGGAACCTCGGTGTAAAGTTCCTGCGTGGAAGACCTGTGGAAGTTAAAGAAGACCCGGTCACTAAAAATATCAAGGTACGGGTTGAAGATACGCTGGCAAATGAGATACGGAATCTCGAATTTGATCTTATCGTCCTTGCCACGGGCATAGTGCCGCATGAGGGAATAAACCAGATACAGCAGTTATTGAAGTTATCCAAGGCAGCAGATGGCTTGCTGATGGAAGCGCATCCAAAACTTAAACCCGTTGATACCACTATCGATGGTGTTTTCCTTGCCGGCGTTGCATCAGGTCCAAAAGACATTCCTTATGCAGTGTCGCAGGGCAGTGCATGTGCAGGCCGTGCCACTATCCTTCTTAAAAACAAGAAAGCGATAACAGAAGGAATAACCGCTGTTGTCGATCCTGATGTGTGCGTGGGATGTGGCGTGTGCTTACCCATGTGCCCGTTCCAGGCTATTAAAATGGATGAAAAAGAACATAAGGCAAATGTTGTGAAAGCGCTTTGCAAGGGATGCGGGACATGCGTTACTGCGTGCCCGACAGGAGCGCTTGAGCAGAGCCATTTCAAGAACAAGCAGGTGCTTGCGCAGATCAAGAACGTATTTAAGTTCCAGGAGGTGGCGGCATGAGTGCAGAAGCTGTAGCCCCGAATACGAATGGATGGGAACCCAAGATCGTGGCCTTCTGCTGCAACTGGTGCTCCTACGGCGGCGCTGACAGCGCAGGCATGGGAAGGTTCCAGCAGCCTCCGTCCACAAGGATAATACGTGTGATGTGCTCAGGAAGGATAGACCCCCTGCATGTGTTCAACGCGTTCCTTGAAGGGGCTGATGCAGTACTTGTCACAGGATGCCACATCGGCGACTGCCACTACGTAAACGGCAACGATAAGACCAAGATCAAATACAAATTCCTTGAAAACGTGGCGCAAGAGCTTGGAATCGAAAAAGAGAGATTGCAGCTTAACTGGATATCGGCAAGCGAGGGCGAGAGATTCGCAAATTTCATACGCGATGTCACAGCCCAGATAAAAAAACTGGGTCCGAGTCCCCTTAAGCCGGCGGGGGTGGTATAATGCAGAAAGGAGATATGTTTGTTGGCTGGTCCACCAAAGAAGACATCAGGAAGCGTGGAGGTTCCGGAGGCCTTGTAACGTCTGTTCTTGCCGCCGCTCTTGATAAGAAGCTGGTTGATGCAGTTGTAGTGCTTAGGAAGATCAATGAGTTTGAAGCTGTGCCCGTGATAACATCCGATGTGAATGAGGTTCTGAAATCCGCGGGTTCATTGCACTCTGTCCCGAGCAATTTTGCAAAGATCATCGCAAACAAGAACCTGAAAGTGGCCCTTCCAGCAAAGGGATGCGATACGCGCGGTATTATAGAGCAGAGCAAACGTAACGCAGTGTCACTTGATAATACTTTTATAATAGGCCTGAATTGCGGCGGGTCGATGCACCCTTCAGTGACGCGTGAGATGCTTGAGATTATGTACAAGATCAAACCCGAGGATGTTCACGGTGAAGAGATCGAGAAGGGTAAGCTGATATTTGAGACAAAGGATGGGAAAGAGCATGCCATAACCATCGATGAACTTGAGGAAAAAGGATATGGAAGACGCGAAAGCTGCAGGTATTGCATGATCAAGATACCCACGAACGCCGATCTTGCATGCGGGAACTGGGGCGTGGTAGGGGACCTTGCAGGAAAAGCCACCTTCGTGGAGGTAAACTCGGAAAAAGGCGCAAAGCTTTTGCAGAATGCAATTGACGCAGGGTACGTCCAGGTAGAAAAACCCGATGAGAAAGGAGTTGCGGCCCGGGCCAAGATAAAAGGCGCAATGGAAGGGCTGGGCAAGAAATGGAAGGATAAGGTTTTCGTTCCGATGGATAACAGGCTTGAATATTTCAGGAAGGAACTTGAGCACTGCATAGACTGCGGCGCGTGCAAGACTGTTTGCCCGACCTGCTCATGCGGCGATGTTTCAAAATGCACTGAGTATCACCTGCGCGGGGATGCTTACAAAATGTCTATGTATCATTTAATCCGGTTCCTGCATCTTGCCGACTCATGTATAGGATGCGGACAGTGCAGTGATGTGTGCCCTGTCGATATCCCGCTCACACGGTTGTACAGGCGCTTTGCAAACCCGATGCAGGAGCAGTTAAAATACGAGCCGGGAATGGATTTGAGAAAACCGCCGTATTTTGAAGCTAAACTTGAGGTGTAAATCATGGCTAATGTTTATTCTACAATTTGCCCGGGCTGCAATTTCGGCTGCGGGTTATATATCAGGGAAAACGGGAATCTTGATGTTGATTTCAGGAAATCCTCACCCGCCAATTCCGGAAAGCTGTGCAGGTTCGGGATGAGCCTTCCCCGGCTCTATACACCTGTCAGGTCTATGGTTGACGGCAAAGAGGTTGAACTCACCGAGGCCGCAAAAGATGCGGCAAAAAGGATATCGGCAAGCAAAGGCTCTGTTGCCTTCCTGTCTTTTGGCAATACTACATGTGAGGAACATCTGGCATTCGGGAAACTTGGAGAGGCATATTTATGCACCGGAGCTGATTTTGAGGCGCTGCCCAAAGATACTTACCAGACGATCAGTGTGGGTATCCCGTATAGCGAAATAGAAGCAGCAAAACACATCGTTCTCTTTATCGATCCCTACGAGCAGTATCCCCTTATTGTAAGACGCATTCTCTCTGCAAAAAAGAAAGGTGCGAAAATTACCTCGGTCTGGTGGAAGGACCTGCCGCTGGCAGATGAAAATCTGAGGCCCGCTGATGTTTCAAAATTGAAGCTTAGCGGGGATTCTCTTGTAATTGCCGATTTCCACCCTCTATCAGATATGGAAAATGTCAAGAACGTACTTTCACTTGCAAAGAATGCAGGAGCCAGAATAACATTCCTTAAGCCTTTTGCAAATTCGACAGGCGCTTACATCCTGTCAAAGGATGCAAAACAAAAGTCGCTGGTACAGCTTGTGGAGGATATTAATAAAGGTGCGATTAAGACGTTGTTCTGCCTGGAATCCGACCCTGGCGAGATGATCCCGGCAGAGACGCTTGGGAAATTAACAACCCTCATCGTGCAGACAGGCATGGCAAGCGCAATTACGAAAAAAGCACATGTAGTAATAGCCCACGAACCTCTCTATAAGAAGAAAGGAACGCTCATTAATAATGAGGGCAGGGCGCAATCACTTGGCGGTGAAGGCACAAGAGGGCTTGATGCGCTTGGCGTCATGGCCGGCGTTAAATTCGAGTTCGGCGTTTTGAACGAATCTGTGAAAAAAACTATCGGGATTAATTCTATCGATGAATTCACAATTCCAAAATACGATAGACCCGGCTATGCAGCGCCCCAGGCATCAGTGAAACCCGTTGATGCAAAAACAGCTCTTGTGAGCGTGTTCAATCCTTTCATGTGGTTCGGGCTGCCGGATGATAACGATTTCGTGGAGATGAACCTGAATACTGCAAGGGCGCTCAAGCTCCTGAAAAGCGGGACGCTCAAGATAAGATCAAACGGCAGCGCGATAGAAAAGCGGTTCAAGATCGGGCCTGTGCAGGAAAATGTATTGCTCACAGGCAGGAAGTTCGGAATAGAGAAAGGAATGCTTACGCCTGTTGAGATTTCGAGGTGATAAAGATGGCAGAAGCAGTTAAGAAAGCAGTCAAAAAAGAAAAACCTGTAAAGCCCGATGAAAACGCTGCAAAAGAAGCTGCAAAAGCGACATTGCAGGCGCTATCAAAACCAAAGGATAAAGCGGTAGCTGTTAAAGCGCCATCTTCTGTCCAGGCGGCGCCAAAAGAGAAGGCAGTGGAAGCGGTCAAGAAAGCGGTGCCGTTGGTAAAGCCAGAAGCTGCAAAAGTGGAAGCTATTAAAGAGGCGCCCAAACCTGAAGCCCAGGCAAAGCCAGAGGCGCCAAAAGCCGAAGCTAAAGCGGAAATCACGAAAGAAGAAGCAGCGCCGCAGGCTGAAGCCGCAAAGCCGAAAACCGAGGCCAAGAAAGAAGCTGATCCGAACAAGGAGTTCGTGGACGGCATCATGACGGAGATGAACCTGAAAGGTGCATCAAAGAAGCGGCTTATCAAGATGCTGGGCGAGCAGTATAATTTTGACAGGCATAGGGTGTTGTTCAAGCTCAAGCGCGCGCTGATCACGGAGAGGTATGCGGCGGCGCATGAGGCGGCGGGGCATTAATTTTTTCACATAATTATTTTTTTTTTCGACTTTTCTGATATCACTTAAAAACGCAAATCGGGTTTGATTTAGCAGATCAACCCAAAATTTTAAACCTTTATTAATATATAAGTAGTAAGGCGATTTAATGGTCGAAGAAATGTCTGGTGGAAGAATAAATAAAAAGATCGAACCTGAAAATATTATCGGGACACTTCTATCCTTCTGCTTTCATCGACTCGCTCTGAGCAAAAGTAGCAGTTATAGGCAGCGTCTCTGACCTTTTCATATGTTCAAATCGCTTCTCAAAATTTAAGATGGTAAATCCCACTATCTCCTTTGTCTTCGGGTCGATTCTCATAATAATATCATTCCCTATCTCTTTAGAAATCGCCCCTTTCGGCCTACCGATGGCGATATCGAATACATCTCCTTCTTTATCAAAGAAGACTTTCAATTTTTTTTCCATATCAAGTCTCCGCTCTTTATTATATCGGTGATATAAGTACCTCTGCTTTTTTTGGAGCCTCCGCATACTCTATACTCCATCCAGATATTCCGCCTGAGAAATCGCCAGGGGCGATATTGATAAAGTTTTGAAACGAATAGAAGGATGGTGAAATATGGGAACAAATATCAATGTTACGCTTCCAGATTTGATTGCGAATTATCTGAAGAAAAAATCAAAAGAGGAATATCTGCCAATCTCAGCAATTGCCAGGAAATATATCGCAAAAGAAGTAACTGAGGAGCTGATTATTGACTATCACAGGAAAGGATACTCTATCTCCAAAATATCTGAAAAGATCGATGTACCAGTAGCAAGGGTAATGGATGTGCTTTCCAGGCTTAATGAAGAGAGCGAGATAGATAAAGAGCTGGACGAAATTGAGGCTGGTTCTTTATCATAGCTCACTCTGCAAACAATAGTCACTATCTCGAAATGTGGCACCCCGACACTGCGCCGCCAAATTCGTTCAAGTTCGTATCAGTTCGCTGTTATTTATAAAAGACCGCTGCCACGCTTTGCGTTCTTCGCGTTCTTTGCGGTGAGATCTCACGAATTGTCGCATCGTTTTCTTATCCGTGCCGTTGCACAGCAACAGGAAATTCGGGCAATAACACTTAATTAACCCAATTAATCATTTCATGGCGCAAATACAAAAACCAACCACAAATATTAATATGTGCCAAAAATAGATATAGGAATATGCCTAAAACCATACCAAAAGTTTTCCCAAAAACCCATATATCTAAGACAAATGTGGCTTATGGATTCCGGACCACAATCCCCAAAGACATCCGCCGAGATTATGCTGTGAAACAGGGAATGCAGGTCGTCTGGTATGATAAAAATGGGGAAATACGGGTTTATTTCAGAAAACCTGTCAAATCCATCAGGGAACTTAAAGGAAGCATCCGCGGCGGGCGGGATCTTTCAAAAGTGAGCGCAGAAGAGCTAATAGATAGAGAATACAACCTATGAAGAAATACGATGTCTTCCTCGATGCCAGCGCTCTGGTGGCTTATTTCAATATAGAAGATGAATTTCATAAGGCGGCAACTGAAATAATAGATGCCGAACAGGTTAACCTGAATCTTTATACCTGCGATGTCACGGTGCTTGAGCTGCAATATGTGCTGTGGAAAAAAACAGACCTTCTCACAGCAATCGATAAGACTCTGGGTCTGGTTGAAGCCGAGGATGTTACTGTGCTGGTCAGCGATATCGATGATATACTCAATGAACTGGAAATATTCAAACTTCATCCTATGCCAAGTTTTGATGCGATCATATGCTCTATTATGAGCAGGCA
>CABMIH010000067.1 GCA_902386205.1 uncultured archaeon
CAGTTTTCAGATTATTCTCCCTAAGCCATGTCCTTATTTGCTGTTTTGTTAATAGTTGTGCCATTTTTGCGAAACTCCTATAGTGTCTCTTGTATTTGAAGTTTCAGCAAAAACGGTTACACTCCCAACCGAATATCATTCCCATGCCGCTTGCGGCGTTTTCCTCTTCCGCGATAAAGGCCCTGGTAATTATCTTTTTTTCTTCGCCCATTAACTTTTCAAGGCCAGTTCCTTCGAATTTCTCCTCTGCACGGTCGATTTCTTCTGAATTTGCTTTAAGGTACAGGAAATAACCTTTGCGTTCAGACCCCAGGAGCTTGCATTCCCTGACCGTGTAACCGATGCGTTTGAAATAATCGTCCTCCAGCACTTTGATCACGTCTTTACTGACCTTATCCTCATAGAAATAAACTGATTCCATAATTCTTTTCCTTCTTTATTTCAATACATTGCTGGCAGCTTCGATTCCGGGCCCTATCTTCTTGACGACATCGTTCCTGTGGAGCACTATTTCCACTGCCTGGACGGTACTCAGGATATCCAGCTTGCTGATGTTGCCCATGCTTCCTATCCTGAATATCTTGCCTTCAAGAGCGCCCTGGCCGCCTGAAACCTGTATCCCGAGCTCTTTTATTCCGCTACGAAGTTTCTTATCGTCGATGCCTGTGGGAATTTTCATTGCAGTTACGGTATTTGAATACCTGCTGAATTTGTTCAACTGCGGGAACATCTCAATATCCATGGCATCAGCCGCGGCGCGCAATGCCTCTGCGAATTTTGCATGCCTCTTGATGCGTGCCTCAAGTCCTTCTTCTTTTACTATCCCCAGCGCCTCGTGAAGCGCGAAAAAAAGAGGCACAGCGGGTGTATAAGGCGTCTGAGCCGTCTCTTTATTCGCTGATTTCTTGTACGCTTTCAGATCCATGTAATAAGGAGGTTTCTCGACCATGGAATCCCATGCTTTCTTGCTTACTGAGATAGCGGATAATCCCGGCGGTGCACCTATGCATTTCTGCGAACCCACAACAGCGATGTCCACGCCCCATTTATCCACGAGGACTTCATCCCCCCCGATAGTTGTCACACCGTCCATAATGAACAGGGCGCCGTATTTTTTTGCAAGCTCCCCTATCTCTTTTGCCGGGTTCTTGATACCTACTGAGGTATCGTTATGCACGAGTGTAACTGCCTTTGCCCCTTCTGCAAGAGCGCTCTCCACTTTATCCAGTTCTATTGATTCGCCTTTTATCCAGTCGAATTTCACAGGCTTTACCTTGCCGTAGCGCTCCCCTATCTCCCTGAACCGTTCCCCGAATTTGCCGTTCTCGACGGTCACAAGAGTGTCTTTTTCCCCGATAACGTTCCCCACAGCCGCTTCCATGGCGCAGCTTCCTGAGCCGCTTATAATATACATATCGTTCTTTGTCCCGAAAAGCTCCTGGAGTACAGTCCTGCACTCGTTGTACATATCCCCGAATTCCTTTCCCCGGTGTCCGATTATTGGCTTTGACATTGCACGCAGTATCCTTGGCGCAACAGGCACAGGGCCTGGTATCATAAGCAGATTATTTTCAAGGTTCATATTTGGTTTCTCCTTTAAGTTTTGTGCTTAATAGAACTAACTTGCATGTATATTTTTTGCAAAAAGATTGTTTAATTTGTGCTTACAATATGAGGTTTGAAAAGGTTAAAAGACATATATTTATATCTTGAATATTATATGAATTTAGTAATATTATATTTTTAAATACAATATTATTTAATAAATATACAACAGTAGATTTGGACGTATTGGTTCTGGCAGTTAAGAATGTCTTTTTAATGCTAATTATATTTTTAATGACGTTAACTTTATATGTTGTGTCTGCACTTCTATAAACTGATGGATTTTAAGACAATATCTATCGCACCACCCAATCCTCCTTGGAAAGAACTAAAAACTCCTCCCAAACCAGAGGGTTATCTTTCATACTACTATAGCGATGATATAAGTCCCCTTCCGGTGCGATGGGTAACGAAACCGGGTGATAATAAGAGTGATCCTAATCTTGAAACGTCAACTTATGGACTTTTTTCAACATGCTCACCAAATATGAGGCGAGGAGTTGTTAAATCGAGCATTCCCTACCTATTCTTCATCACAAATAGAAATGGAATCCGGGTTCTAACTGGATATTACTATATTCAATGGTATGCTGAAGGAGCCTTCCGAGGAGGCTGGGATTTTTGTATTGCAGCAAAAGAAAAACGTTTTATAAATCCGCCAATTAGCCTTGAAGAAATTGATAGGCGATTTGGGTCAACTCTATCTGGATACTTTCGGACATTTAAAAAAATACCTCATGAGATTTGTCTGGAACTAAAGGCTTTTCTCGATTCCCAAAAGGATTTTACATCTGCATATTTGGAAGAAATTGATCGCCTCGAAAGATTTAACCTACGATATGGAGAATATCGTTATATAGGGTGGAAACAAAAAGATAAGTTCTCATGGGAGTACGCAAGAGATTACCTAAACAGGCACTTTCAAGATTCGTCGTTACAAGCAGCGCCTAAAAGAGCTAAAAACTCTAATCCTGAGAATAAATGGATTTGTTCGGCCTGCAATAATACATTCATAAATAAATCCTTACTTCGCCGCTGTCCTGACTGTGGGGAGCTAGCCACCTTACAACCTGTTAATAATGACGGAGCAGGAGGGGATCTATAATGGCACGCCGAATCTTCATTTCATACCAACATTATGATCAGATGCAGGCGAAAGGCTTCAATTTACAGGGGAGTAATCCTAATGTTGCCTTCGAATTTGTCGGTCGTCATTTGCTGGAACCAGTAGATAGTAAAAATGAAGAATACATTAAACGAAAGATTAGGGAACAAATCTCAGGGACATCAGTTACTGTAGTGATTATCGGCAAAGAAACAGCAAATAGTGAATGGGTGGCATGGGAAATCAAGGAGAGTTTAAATAAGGAGAAGCCTAACGGAATAGTAGGGGTTCTTCTCAAAGATGCTACACCTCCACCACGGGACTCGCCAGTTGGAAAGGCGTTACATGAAACTGGTGCAGAGGTCGTCGAATGGAAACAGGAAGAAGTCGAATCTGCAATTGAAAGAGCCGCAAAAAGTGCTGGACGCATTCAGCAGATAAAGAATTCTAAAAATCAGGGGGAAAGCGGGTGCAACCGAGAATAGTTGAGGTAATTTATGGATCTTCCCGATAGTTATTCTTCGTATGACGCCAGCGCTGTAATTGCACAACGTGGCCATTTTCAATTAATTTTGTTTGAACTCAGTTCAGCAGTGGTTATCTCAATAATATCTTTGATTATTGCTATATCCCATCAAGACACTACCTCAAGAATTGGTTTTTTGATTATCTTTTTCATTTTCTTGATTGGAATTATCCTGCAATTGTATGCCTCGAAAAAACAATATGAGAGAAAATGGTTCGCATTCCGTGCCGTTGCCGAATCCATCAAGAGTTTAGCATGGCAATATGCTATGGCGTGTGGGGATTTTAATAAAGCAAAAGACGCCAACAAATTATTAATTCAGCGAATTAAGGATGTTAAAGAGATATTCCAGATAAACCCATATCCAAAAACAATATCTATAGGAGTGTTAGATGAGATAAAATCGTCTATGGTAGAGGCACGAAAGATAGAATGGCAGGATAAAAGAGATATCTACATCATAGAACGCCTTGAAGATCAAATCACGTGGTACACTAATAAAGCAAAGAATAATAGACAGCGATCAGAACTATACGATGGGTTAATAATTGTCCTTCAAATTGTTGGCATTGGGATATGTTTATTTCTACTATATACACTTCCTATAATAAATGGTGCACCTGCTCTGGCTTTGATAGTAACACTAATTGCAGGTATCATTGGTTGGAGTCGAAGTAAGCAGCATGCAGAGTTGGTTGAGCCCTACCAAAATGCAGCTAGAGAGCTAAACAATATTGGGCAAGAAATTAAACTGGCTGATGAAGAAGCAGATTTCTGCCAATTAGTCGAGGAAGCAGAACAGGCAATTTCGCGGGAACACATTATGTGGCTGGCCAAACGTGGATTGTGTAAGGTGAGTACGTTGGAATAAATTAAGCGATGAGGAATTCATAACTAACTTTGTGTAGGAGATATAAAATGTACATGAAAATCTGGGGTTTGGAAAAATTAGAGGAGATGGGACTCCCTTATCCTCAATATCAAATTATCTCAATTAACGAAGATAATCCAGTAGATATAGAAAAGTATGTTCTTGATAAAATAAGGCTTGTAAATGTGCCAAATATTAAAAATGACAGAATTGGTGTAACTATTAGAGTTTCATTACCGGGAAGTCTTGATAAGAGGGGAAAACATGGAGGGCTTCATGTTATTGATGAAAAAGAAATATTAAAACGAGTGTTACAAAAACATGAGCAATATAAGCCAATGGAGAAAATAATCCTGCAACATACAATAGATGCAAAATGTTCAGGTGTAACGATGAAAGATAATGAGAGAATCATCATTGAAACTATACCGGGGGATGCTCCGCCTCTACTTCAAGGTGAAACGAGTAATTTTGAGAGTTGGATCTATTATTTAGATGAAAATGAATGGTTAAAAAATCGTTCATATATACATAATGAAAGGGAAGTTCGAATTTTAACAGATATTGAACTTAATTCTTTGCTGAAATCAGTTATAGATTTTAAAAAAAATATATACTTGGAATGGTCAATATCAAAAACCGGACAAATTTTTTATTATGAATACCTAGAATTGCAGGGCATAAATTTATGACGTCTTAAAATTAAATTAGTTAATGATGATATGTTAGGTAAATATTTTGCTTTAGAGGGCTTAGAGTGATAAGTTATGACAATTTTATCTAATAAATTTATATTAAAAAGAGTATTAATTGGAATAGAAGCGATAAAGCCAGAGTGCTTTAATAAATTGAAAGTTGAGTTCGGGAGCGGTGATATAGATAATTTAGCAAAGAAAATAATAGAAGATAAAGATAACGATAAAGATAAATTTAAATCTATATATAAAAATTTACAACGAATAGAAATTGATAAAATCGCAAAAGACTATTATGAAAAAAAATATGACGAAAAGGAAATAAAACCGTCATCAAAGAATAATAAATTACCTATTTTATTCGACAGTTTTGACATTGAAAAGCTGCAAACAGCTAATTATGATCTGCGATTAGGCAAAGACTATTACGTTACAACAGACAAGTATCCAAGAGATTTGGAAAAATCCGACGATACCGTTGTTATTGATCCTGGAGAATTTGGAATTTTAACAACATACGAATATGTCTATGTTCCTAATGATTTATTTGGACTGATATCATTGAAATATTCGTACAAAAAATTAGGGTTAATAAATATTTCAGGTTTTCACGTGGATCCGGGATATTGTGGCATAATAATTTTCTCAGTTTATAATTCAGGCCCAAAGAGTATAGTTTTAAGATATAAAGAACCAGTTTTCATGATAATGTATAACACATTGGATGAACCGGTTATTAAGGGGTATCCTCCAGAAAAAGGATATAAAAACATTCCAGTAGATATAATACAAGGTCTAAAAGGACCTAGCGTTAATATAATAAGTTTAAATGAAAGGCTCCAAAAATTGGAAACCCAAATAAGAATTATTGAGCTTCTCATAGTTGGACTTTTAGTAGCTGCGATCAGCTACTTCCTCCAAAAGGGAGGTTTGAATAAATGATGCGAACTTTAAAAGAACTGTGTTTGGAGATCATAAGTACTTGCCCCCTGAGATGTATCCATTGTTCGAACGATAGCATACTTCAAGAGGAGTTGAAATTTGGTGAAATATCATTAGTGATAGATGATTTCAAAGATTTAGGAGGACAAATTTTAGAAATATCTGGAGGTGAACCGCTAGAACACGCTGATTTATTAAAAATTATTAGATACTCTAAAGCAAAAGGGCTTGAAGTTCGAATGTATACATCGGGTTTAATTTCAAAAAATGGTGAATTTGTCTCTATCACTGATGATTTTGCAAAGGAATTAAAGAATTCTGGCTTAGATAAAATAATATTCAATATTGAAGGATCTACATCAACAACGCATGAATTATTTACTGGCCTGAAGGGTAGCTATGAAAAAGAGATGAAAAGTATTTCAGTAATGATATCGTCTCTACTTCAGGTAGGTATTCATTTTGTACCCACAAAGCTAAATTTCAAAGAGATAAGACAGGTTGTTGAAATTAGTAGTGCTTTGGGAGTTTCTGAGTTTGCACTTCTTAGGTTCGTGCCTCAAGGCAGAGGACTCATGAATCGTGAAAAACTTGAACTATCTCATCAGGAATATGAAGAACTATTTCATGCTCTAAATAATATAAAAATACACTCGAAAATTCGAATAGGTCATCCTCTCAATTGTTTTATCAGTGATTCTGAAAGTTCTGAATGCATTGCAGGAAAGTCTCTATGTTTAATCAGACCTAATGGAGATGTCGTACCTTGCCCTGCCTTCAAGCAAAGTGTAGACTATGTGGCTGGAAACATAAACAAAAAGCCATTGATCAACATTTGGAATAATTCAGAGATTTTGGAAAAACTGAGAACGCTTAAATATGAGAATATAGCCGGTTGCAGAGATTGCACTTCATTATCTAAATGCCAAGGTGGATGCACAGCACAACGTATTTTGACTTGGGGAGATTTTTATAGAGGTTGCGATCCGGCATGTCCAAAAAAGTCCTCAAATCCACTTTTCAAATATAAAATATTTAAGTCTTGTACCACGGAATTATCCCCATCAAATACAGTACACCGAGAATAATTACAAGCAAACCACCTACAACCAAAGTATAAGCGGATTTTATTGCAGTCAGACTCAAACTTGCATCACTTCTGGTATTGCATTTTAACTCGTTAAATAAAGATGTATATCCACACCTTGTAAGAGCTAAACCTAATATTATTGTGCCTATTCCGATAACTAGCGTATAGGTATCCATTTTATCCTCGATCTATTTTTATTGAGAATCACTACATGAACCAAGATAAATCTTCCTTGATAGGTTCATCTTGTAAAATTTTTAAGGAGTACCCGCAATACCCCGCAAGCCTGCATTCATTGCACATGATTTTCTTGTCACAATATCTTTTCCGAATATACCATAGCACATGGCTGACAATCGCACGGTTCCCGCCAAGATATTCGTCTGCAAATCTGCCCAGATCGGAATAATATGTACTTTCATCCTCGGTCAGCCCAAGGCGCATTTTGCTGGCAAACCTGACATTGAATTTGCATTTTTCCAAAAGTTTATCGTCTGTTAGCGGTAGATTCCATGAACCTTTCAAAACCATACCTCTAATGAATTGGCTAGAAATTCTTGGACCTACTCCATATATATTTTCCTCTAATTCTTTTCGTAGAGTTTTATAAGCAACATCTAGATCTCCATTTGAATTATCGATATGATGCGCATAAAGTTTTTCAAAATCGTAATCATATTTGCTGATAAACTTGGCTGCCTCGACTATGCTTCTTGGAAATGCTAAGTCTCCCATTGTACTATCACGCATAAGTGCGAATCTCGAGTTCTCCAAAATCGAAGCAATTCTATTTATTGCTGTTCTTTCATCTTTTTCTTTGCTCAATTTTATAATTTTATATGGATTGAATAAATCTTTCTTTTCTAATGCTTCCTTGGCTTTAACAAAATTAGCAGCATTGCTTCTCCTGTCCATCACACTATAAAATAGCCAGAACCACTTATCATAATTATCCACTAACATTCCATTACTGTCTATATTAACTTCATGAGCCCTAATTGGTGCATTTTTACTTATTTCGGTGAAAATCTCAGCTATCCTCTTTTTTGCTAATTCATCATGGACACTATTATTTTTGAACTTCTTTATACTTTCAATTTCATTAATTATTTCGTCACTTTTAAAATGTTCATGCATTAGTTCATAGTTTGAAATCGTCTGATGACGCTTTTTCAAAACTTTCCAATGTTTTTTTATATTATTTTCTACGTGGTCCAAAGAAGAACCTGTCCGAATATTCCGTTTGTGCTTTGGTGCAGAATGAATAATTTCATTTTCGTCAAGTTTTTTGGCAATTACTCCATTATGTTCACAAAATGAAATTACCTCTTCTGAAAATCCTTTCGGCGTAACTAAACTACATATAATATTATCTTCCGAAATCTCAAATTCCTCAGATAATCCCTTTTTGTATTCTAAAACCTGATCTCTAACTATTGATATTTGATCAATAAATGTACACTTGATTTCAACTATCAAATATTTTTTATGATTTTTGAATAGCAGGTCTATGAATCTACCAGTGTTTTTCAAATACTTCTGACGTTCAAATAGGAAAAAATCTTCTATGATTCCTGGGACTTCGATGCACCGCGGGTTCCAGGCAATCGAATCCTCGATTTCCCATTCAGGTATGTAAATACCTGATTCTTCCACCGTGCTATCATCTCCTCCTCATAGTGTCACTATTCTTTTTCCTTCTTCTTATATTTAAGGGTTACTAATTATAAAATCCTGAAGTTCCAATAGCCTCATACTTTTTCGTATAACCCGGCATTATCTATCTGTATCCTTGCCATCTCCACGGCCTGCTTTGTGTAATCCTTCCTGTTGATCCTTCCCCCGGTCAGCCACCCGATAATACCTTCCTCATAACCTATATCCGGTTTTTCAGTGACTGGCAAAAACGCCTGCGAGATGGTGACACCTTCATTTACCACCTTTTCCGTGCATTCCGGAGGGTACTCAAAAGCAGGCCCAAGTCCAAGATATATCCTCCTGCCGTCATAGATGGCGCAGCAACAGAAGTTCATATACCCGCTCTTTGTTCCAGCCACGGCGGCTATCCCATCCTCTATCCCCGCAGAGTAATCGCAATCACCAAAAATCGCCTTTGCCCTGTTTATCGCACCCTCAATGATCTCATCCAGTGATAGGGGCTGTTCCCTTACGCCTGATCTTGCGGCAACGCCTTCCACGCAAAAGGAGGGGAAGACTTCCTTTACTGCATTTATCTTGTTCTTATTTAAAGAAGCCACGCGGATATTCCCCGGCATATTATCAACTGACCTTGATTTTCTTTTTCTTGAAGAATTTGATGAAAAACTTCCATCCTGTCTTGCATAATTGCGCCCTGCCCACCGGGTCTTCCCTTACCCAGTCCATCAGGTAGAAGAACTGCGCTTTATATTCCTCCACGGTTTCCTCAACTATAGGGGGTGGCTCTGGGACGCCAAGCTTTTGGAGGTATTCTGTAAATAGCCTCTCTCCTATTTGCTGGGCCTGGCCATCGATTTTCATCACCGTAAATTTGTAACCTTCGTCTTTTAGCCACTGCGCGGATTTATCGTGAATGCTGCCCGAGCATATCTCTATCTCTTCATCTTTCCTTACTTTCAATATGTTGAGCCCTTTCTCTACAATGTTTCTTGCACTGTCGAGATATTCCTTTTTCTTAAAATTCTTTAAGTTGAAATTTTCTATCGGGACTATATCGTAATGGATCTCTCCGGTCTCTTTTCGAAGGACGATGATGCCCACCCCGCCCACAGGCATACCCCATCCCTGGTCATCTATCTGGATCGTCATGTTTTTGATTTGATGGTTTGTTTTGTATTTAATTGATTCTGTGTTTTTCAAATTGGAGATTGAGGTTATTCATGGTTATCGATATGACCGTAAGATATAAATATGCTAGTTCGTAAATGTACGTACAGTTCGTATATATACGAAAAGATTGGGCAGTAATAAAACTTTTTTGCTGTCCATCATGCAGAAAATAATAAAAGGAGAGAAAAATGAACTATAAAATGAAAATCGGGCTCCTGCTCTTAGCGGTAGTGGCCGTGATATTGGCACCTGGAGCATCAGCATTTTCATCCTATGCGAGTGCAACCGGCGCTTCATGCGGCACGTGCCATGTCAACCCCGGAGGCGGAGGAACATTAACTGCTGTTGGTGAAATATATAAACAAACAGGAAGTCTCCCGGCATCGACATCACCAGCAACACCACCACCAATAACGCCATCAGCAGCACTACCAACACCATCAACAACACCAAACGACCATCAAGACAATCAATATGACGAACATAACGACGGTCACTATGATGACCATCAAGACGATCACCACAGGAACGTCGATGAAGACCACGAGGAACAAGACGAAGATTAGATGTTGATGAAGGTCTCAAAGAGATTAGGATAATCAACAGACCTGATCTCTTATTTCTTTTTTATTTGTGATATCCCGCATGTCTGATATGACGAAATCGATAACGTTATTTACGAACAGGTACAATATCAAATTAGAGCGGGTATGAATATCAAAATAATCCTCATAGTCCTTGGTATCGTATCATCGGTTTTCCTGGGATGTGTAGAAACTCCTTCAGGCACTCCAATTCCAACCGTGAAGCCGGCAGAGACAACTGTTCCAACTACTGTTCCTGCGACGTTAATGCCGACGCCGGCACCATCACCATCTCCTGAAATCAGTCTTCCGGTCAAGTACAGGGTATGGATAGACAGCGACCTTGGTTTTTACAGAGTGAGGGCAATAAGAGGGAATTCTTCCTTTGAACTGCCTTCGGATTTCAATATCCTGAATTTTAGTATCAAAGCCATGGACATGGTAAGATGGATGAATGACGACAGCTATGATTTCCCAATGACCATTACCAGCGATGAAGGGCTATGGACAGGCCGGACGGGGCTCATGCGGTATCAGGGTGAGCGTTTTGAATACACTTTTAATAGGACGGGGACATATTCTTTTTCCATCAGGGAATTTCCGCTTATTGAACACCAGAAAATCACTGTGAACCCGTAATGATAAATACCTTGAACAAATGTTCATGGTCATTAATTAAAAAACTCTGGCAATCTTTAAATAATATAAGTTCGTAATATTACGAACAGGAGTCGCTATGAATTTCGCGGAACGAGTGAGGAAGAACCTTGAAGGCAAGCTGCGGATAGAGGACGGGAACTGCGGCACAACTCACAAGGTCTTAAGAGAAATTTCCCTGCTTGGAGGGAAGGCTGTCACATGGGAAAAGCCCGACGGCGTGGGTTCAAGGATACTTGATGATAATGGGAACACAGTGGGGGAAGGAGAAGGTATCACATGGCCTCCTGCTATCCTTTTTGCAATGGTGGAAGGAGGTTTTTTCCCCCGAGAAATAGAATCTGGACTGCTAAAATCCCTCCAGTGCATCATAGACATGGAAAAAGTCGCGGATATATATGGCTACGGCAGGGTCGTTACACCCGTAGCTGCGGCCTACAATGAGATATGGAAGAACGGGGGCAGGGTCGCCATCAGGAGGAACTCATGGGGTGTGGAAGTGGTTTTCATAGATAAGGAAGATAATGAGATGGCAGTTGGCCCGATATCATACTGCCCAACCTGCGGCACGGCAGCAACTATCCCGCGTGCTCCTGAACTGGCTTCCAGGATAAAAGAAGAGCTGAAGGACAAGCGGAACACAGGGAAAGATAAATTCGAACGCGGGATGGAGAACTGGTTCTTCTTTAAGAACGGCAGGGTATGCTGCGAGATAACGGAAAAAGGAAAGATGATCGGGAGAGCGACAAGATGCTGCATAGCATATGCAGGGGTTGTGGCAGAAGTCCATGCAGGGATCGCAGGGCCAAAATGGGGGGCACTATTTAAAGAATATTGCAAGGTATGTCCTGTGAAACTTTGCAGGAAAGGGAAGAACACGGGGGAAGAAGCAAACAATCTCCTTACCGCCCTCGAAAAGAAAGAGATGACCACAGACGTCAGGATGAATGCCCATATCACAGCGTTGGTAAAGAAGGACGGGGAGCTTGTAGGAAAAGGTATAGGAACTGTGTGCGCTTTTTCATCGTTGCTTTATGCCGCTGCTCAATGCATCCAGTTAAGATCCGAAATAGAAGTCGTGAGGGAATAAAGGATGCATGAAATATCGATTGCCGGGGCCATAATAGATTCAGTACTTGATGCCGCAAATAAAAATGGGGCAAAAAAAGTAAATGAAGTATTCCTTGAGATAGGGGAGCTTACGGCTCTTAATCCCGACCAGCTCAAATTCATTTTCAAGACCATAACTAAAGGAACGGTGGCTGAGGGTGCAAGATACGATATTGCTGTTATCAAACCTTCGATAACCTGTAAAAAATGTTCATATAACGGTCCCATTGAATTCTTTGAAAAACTGCATTTTTTCCTTCCTGTAATAAAGTGTCCTGACTGCGGGAAAGAGGACGTGGATATTATTGCCGGCAGGGAATGCTTTGTCAAAAAAATAAAGATCTCATGAAAGTTAGTCACTCTCTCCTTTCAGGAGCGAATTCACAACATCCTGCGTCCTGAGGTCGCCTTCGGCTACCCGGCGTATCATGGGATATATGTATTTGCAGTCATCCATTTTCTCCCAGACATCGGAGCCGACTTCCCTTATTACTTTTTCCATTATCCTGTTGCATCTGTCACATACATTGTTGTCTGTGGATTTTCCGCATATTTCGCAATTCATAAAATAACCCCAGTAATACAATTAAAACTTAAAAGATAAATAGATATTGCTAATGGATTATTTTGCAATTAGAAGTTAATTTTAAGTAGAATCAACTATAATTAAAAATCAAGGAGAGTGGATTAGATGAAAGTAGAAGAGACACTAAAAATCATAACTGAGGAGATCGCCAGCATGATTTCCACAAAGACCATAATCGGGGAACATATAACCATTGAAGGCAGGACGATCATTCCAGTCACAGAGGTAACTTTTGGCTTTGGAAGCGGTGGTGGTGAAGGCAAGAAGAAAGACGGGGACGAAGGAACCGGCATTGGTGGGGGCGGAGGTGCATCCATCCATCCGATCGCTTTTCTTGTAATATCAAAGGAAGATGTGCAGTTACTCACGATCAAGGGGAAAGGCGTGATTTCACAATTATCCGAAGTAATTCCGGAAATTATAGAAAAATGCAAATCAATGAAGGAAGAGTGTAAGAAAGAAGAACTTTCAGGCACAGGGAAATCGCAGGAAACCTGAAAACCCGGTTGATGATCGCTGTAATAATTGTAATTCCTGTGGTAATGGCAGCCGCAATAGCTGTAATATTACTATTTCCTGTGACGATTTTTATCAATTCAGCGAGGTCTTGCGGGAAAATTGGAGGGATTTTCGACATAAGCTGGGCAATTTTGCGCATCAGGTATTTAATAGAAGAGAGTCAAATGGAAATTCTCATTTCAGGAAAACGTATTTTCCGAATATCCCAAAAAAATAAGCTCCGAAATAACGGGGATCAGAAAAAACCACTGAAAAAACCGCATATCAGGGACATATTCAACCTCTCAGGACCAATTCTGCGGCTTTTCAAAGATATTGTTTACACCTTCAGGTTAAAGTATTTCGACCTGGATGTCACTTTTGGCCTGGGCGACCCGGCGTATACAGGTATTTTTACAGGATTCCTGCATGCTATCAGGGGTTCTTTACGAACCGGAAACAATATCAGATGGACTGCGGATTTCACCAGGCCGGAACTGGAATGGAACCTGAAAGCCAAAGCCTCAGTTATGCCCATCCGGCTATTGCCGCCTCTTACAAAATTCATTACCGACAGGCATGTTTTGAGGACGATGAAGTCGATTTATTTGACGTAAATCTTTCTATACAGGATATCTCCGAACCGCCATGATGCCGGGTCCTTATCCCCCGCATCATCAAAGTAGCTGTAAATATCGACCTCAGTGACAGTTTTCCCCAGACCCTGGCCAAGTTCCCAGGCTAATGTTTCAGGTGTCATCTGGTAGTTTGTCTGGGGTTCAAAAAAATACCACGATGTCGTTCCAAGAACAGTTGACTTGAACGATACAAGCGCGTGTCCCGTGCCGTCAGAGAATTTAACTGCCGCAAAATATGCAGTATATCCTGCTTTCTTCGAATCGTTTATCATATCTGCTGTATACTGGCCGCAGACATATTCTTCCGGGGAATATGCCCTTATATTGTTATTATGATTCTTGAACCAGTCTACATACTTGCGATAATCCACTTCCCTGGCTTCGGAGCTGTTATGAGAGGCTTCAGGGATTTTAACACCCGGTTCCTCGATATTCTCTGCCTTCCATGGAGGGGTTACCACGGCCTCTGGCAAGATGACGGCCGTAGTTGAAGAAGGCACTGGCAGTTGAATTACTTCTGTCCGATTTGAAGAAGGGATGTTATCAGTGGTTACACAGCCTGAAAGTAAAATAAAAGCCAGGATAAACAGGATATAATACCTCAAATCTAAATCACCTCAGAACAGGATATCCAGTAAGACATGCAAAGCGTTGGCTATCATTATCCCGATAAGGAAAATCAGAACATATACAGACGGCGCTATCATTCCAGAAGGAAGGGATTTGAACAGGAGATAATAAACGCCCAGGATTATAAGACTGATATACAATACCCTTACAATTGCCCCATATACGATATTATGGGAACTCTGGCCGTGTTTGAAAAGCCATTTATACGGAAGCCACAGGATTTTCAGCTTCCCCCATCTTTTTATCGCCGTGCTTTCAATATCCAGGTCAGGTGTTATGAAATCCGTGCCTATATAAAAACCGACAGCCAGCACAAGTATATTCTTCAGGTTAATATCTATGGCAGAAAAGTTCCATAAGTAGAGCAAGACAGGTACCGCGATAAAAACTGCATAATTGAAGACCCTGTGTACGTTATAGCCTGGCATTATCCGGATTTCAATTCACGGGCTACGTCCTTTGCAAAATACGTAAGTATCATGTCAGCCCCTGCGCGCTTTAATGAAATTAACGATTCATTTACGACTTCCCTTTCCTTAAGCCATCCTTTTTAAGCAGCGGCTTTTATCATGGAGTATTCACCGCTGACATGATACGCTGCCGTGGGCATTTTGAATTTCTTTTTCACGCGGTAGATGATATCAAGGTAAGGCAGGCCGGGTTTGACCATGATGATATCTGCCCCTTCTTCGATATCCAGCGCAACTTCCCGAAGGGCCTCATCGGAGTTTGCGGGATCCATCTGGTATGACGAGCGGTCGCCAAAGGAATAACCTGAGCCTGCTGCTTCCCTGAAAGGTCCGTAGAAAGCCGAGGAATATTTTGCAGCATAGGACATTATGGGCGTATCCGCAAAATCATTTTCATCAAGCGCCTTCCGTATCGATTTGACCATACCGTCCATCATACCCGAGGGCGCAACAATATCAGCGCCTGCCCTGGCATGGCTTACCGCGGTCTTTCCGAGGATTTCAAGGGTCGGATCGTTAAGTATCTCCTGCTTCTGGCTTACTACGCCGCAGTGGCCGTGGGAAGTGTACTCACAGAGACATAAGTCGGTTATGATTATGACATCACTGGCATCTTTTTTTATGGCCCGTACCGCTTTCTGGACGACATCGTCGTCCCCGTATGCGTGGGAGCCTATCTCGTCTTTTTCCTGCGGTATCCCGAACAGTAATAGCGCCGGGATACCAAGGTCGGATATGCATGCAGCCTCGTCCGCGATCATATCAAGAGGAATGCGGGAATAACCCGGCATTGAGTTTATCGCGACAGGTTCCGATATTGTTTCATCGACAAAGACAGGGCATATCAGGTCTTTAACATCAAGCTGTGTCTCACGTACAAGAGGACGGAGTCTGGATGAGCGCAATCTTCGCATGCGTGTGACTGGAAATGTCTGGAACATATATGGTTTTATTGAGGCGAAAGTACTTAATGATTACCGAAACCGAACAGCGAAACCCTGCGGGTTCTACCACGAAACCTAACGATTCTCGACTCCCATACAACACGTATGCCCTGCGGGGCATACATGGACACGCCAACTCCGAAAGCTACACTTCTCGACTTGGTATACACGCATGCCTTGCAAGACATGCGTGGGTGTACCCTTAATAGGCGCAACTCGGGCTCTTTGTAGCGCGATCCGGGTTGCTCGCTGATAATATGATGCGTACAATCCTTTCATGACGCCATGAGAACGAAAATCCATCGTGCGTAAGCTTTAAATATGTTGTTCGCATATATACGAACTGTAGTGGGCAGAAAGTAATCTTTTTTAAACCACCATACACCACCATATCCCCTCCTGTCCACTACACACTCCTATCCTGGCGATTTCAAAGTCTTATTCCGGATGGCTTCTATTTTTGCTTCAAATTCCGGGTTCCTTATTTCGTTAAGAAGCAGTCCCACCTCTTCAGGAGTATATCCAAGAGCAAGGCCGAGAAGCTGGCTGTAATGGACAACAGGCAGGTTGTAAAGCTTTCCTGCTTTTGCAAGTTCCACCTGCCCCCCGTCATACTGGAGGTGGCAGAAAGGGCATGCGTCCACTATGCAGTCGACCCCCGATTTTTTTATCCTTTCAAGTTTGTATTCTGTCATTTTGAGGGATGTCTCAAGCATTGCTGAGCGCACACCCCCACCTGCGCCGCAGCAGCTTGTTTTTCCTTCGTAAGGCACGCTCAAGGAACCCGTGGCCTCAACAAGCTCGTCAAAAAATACAGGGCATTCGGCGCCCCCGAGTTTCCTTTCTCTTGTGGGTTTTAGCAGGTGGCATCCATAATGGACTGCTATCTTCAGTTCAAGGGGTTTCTCGATCTCCCTCTTAAGTTTATCCGTTCCGACGTCCCTGTAAAGGAACTCTATAATATGCCTCACTTCTATCGTTCCGAGAAATTCCTTGTTAATTCTTTTTAAGTGCATGTTCACCTCGTTCCTTTGCGAGGCATCGCTTCTAAGGATGTTGTTCGCATCCATGAGCGAGCTGAAACATCCATTGCACAGCGTCAGTATGTCGGTGTCCTTCTTTTCTGCAAGGACAAGGTTCCTTGAGGCGAGCGTGAGCCAGGTTATCCTGTCAAATGAGCGGAATACGCCGGGCGCAGGGCAGCATGAAGCTTCTTTCAGTTCGCTCCATTTGATACCCAGCCTGTCAAGAACGAGTTTTGTGGCTTTTTCTATTCCAGGGTAGCGGTTCGGGATAAGGCATCCAAGGAAAAGGGACAGCTCTTTCATTCTTTTATCAGCTCATCGAACCCGGTGGATCTCAGGAGGGATTTTACTTCTGCAAGGGCTTCCGGGTATTTGTGCACGGTTTCAGTCTCAGCAAGCCCGATATTTTCCCTTATTGTTATGTGTTTATCGTCTATGGGGATAGCATGCCCGGTTTTTAATAGAAATCCGCAGACCTTCCTGTGCGCAGGGAGGATATTTCCTTTTTTCACCGCTTCGCTCCTTAGCAAAAGCACCGCATCCGTGACCTTTATGCCGCGCGGGCATCTTTCCTGACAGTTGTAGCATGTGGTGCACATCCAGAGTTCCGGTTCTCCTGATACGTCCTTTTTCATCGAATCCCTGACGATTTTCCTGATGTTCAGGCTTGTGTATTTGCCTGAAGGGCAGCTTGCATGGCATGTGCCGCACTGGAAACAGGTGAGTATTTCGGATTTTTTCATTGAGTGAATAATGTGAATACTGGTATTTAAGGATTTAAGGGATTTGAAGATAAAAGTATATAAGGAAATACACACCGCAAAGTCGGCCATGAACAGGGTTACGGTTTAAAGTTTAGTTCGGGGGTATCAAGAACCCTCCGCCTTTCGAAGGCGGAGATGAATTGATACCCACACTTTTGAACATGAATCCGTAATAAGTACGTGAGAGGGTCTCCAAAACACCTCTCACAAACTAAC
>CABMIH010000068.1 GCA_902386205.1 uncultured archaeon
AAGCAGATATATGAGAAACACCTAACCGCGCAGGGAACTCCAAGACCTATTCTGACATCAACACTCATCACGGACGAGGAAGCCTGCCTTGGATGCGGCAACTGCGTTATCGCCTGTCCTGTTAACGCTTTATCCGATCCTTATCTTGCATCCGGACATCTAAATGAAATCGACGTCAAGCCGCTGCTTGAGGTTGAGAACGGCAAAGTGAAAGTGGTAGATCAGGAAGTATGCGGCTCATGTGCAACTTGCAGCAAGATCTGTCCCACTGATGCGATATGTCTTGAGAAAAGGGAAGTACCAAAATCCTATGAGTATAAGGTCATAACTCCGGAACAGATGAAAGCTGCTATACAAATTGAGAAAAAGGAGGTGGCATAATGCCTGGTACAATAGTTATTAAAAATGGTTATGTTTTCGATCCTTTGAATGAAATTGATGGAGAGATAAAAGATGTTTTTATCAGGGACGGAAAGATCGTAGAAGAAATAAAAGGCGGCAGTTTGCGGGATGCAAAGATAATTGATGCGAAAGGCAAGACCGTAATGCCCGGGGGCGTTGACTCGCATTCACATGTAGCGGGTGCAAAAGTGAACGGGGGAAGGATGATGTGTCCTGAAGACCGCTACAAATGGGTGACAAAGAAAACCGACCTCACCCACGGCGGGAGCGGGAATACCGTGCCTTCGGTGTATGTCCAGGGCTATGATTATGCAAAAATGGGATATACAACTGTCTTTGAGGCTGCAATACCTCCAATGGAAGCGCGTCATACCCATGAAGAGATGCGCAACACTCCGATCCTGGATATGGGCGGGTACCTGGTACTTGGCAATAACTGGTTCATTATGCGATACCTCAAAGAGGGAAACATTGAGAAAGCCGCAGCATATACTGCATGGATGATGAAAACGCATAAAGCCTATGGCATAAAGTGCGTTAATCCTGCCGGAGTTGAGAACTGGGGCTGGGGAAATAACGTAAGTTCACTGGATGAGCCCAACATCCACTTTGGAATCACTCCCAGAGAAGTTATCCACGGGCTTGCCGAAGTGAACGAAATGCTGGGAATGCCCATGTCATTGCACCTTCATGCCAATAATCTGGGGCATCCCGGATGCTGGGAAATAACAAGAAATTCTCTTGATATAACACGTGATGTGAAGGTTGAGTCCAAAATGAATGTAGAATGGCAGAAGACAAAGATCGACCCGAAGAGAACCCAGAGTGTATATCTGGCGCATGCCCAGTTCAATGCTTTCGGCGGCACCTCATGGGGAGATTTTGAGTCAGGAGCAAAAGGCCTGGTAGATTATGTAAATAAATCCGACCATGTGGTTATTGACAATGGCGCAGTCCCGTTCGGTCCTGCAACCGTAATGACAGGAGACGGTCCGGCGATACATCACCTCTACAAGCTCACCGGCAATAAATGGTCTAATAAAGATGTTGAGCTTGAATGCGGTTCAGGCATACTTTCATTCAATTACATGAAAGCGAACCCTGTTCACAGCGTTGAATGGGCGATTGGCTTAGAGCTTTTGCTTTTAGTGAATGATCCCTGGAAGACCATTATGACCACAGACCATCCTAACGGTGGGCCCTTTACCAAATACCCGCAGGTGATCACGTGGCTCATGTCAAAGAAAGCCAGGGAAGCCACTTTTGCGGAATGCCACAAGTGGGCGCATGACAGGAGCAGTCTGGGCGCCGCTGACCGTGAGATGACACTGTATGAGATAGCAATCCTCACGCGGGCAAATCCTGCAAGGACTGTGGGAATAGCACACAGGAAAGGACATCTCGGGGCAGGAGCGGATGGAGATGTGACCATATACGATTTCGACCCGGCGAAATTTGATGTGAACGACTTTACAAAGATCACAAAGGGATTCCAGAACGTCGCCTGTACAATAAAGGACGGAGAAGTCGTGGCACAGAACGGAGTGATAATGTCAGTTCCGCATGGCAAGACATTCTTCAGCGAACCGTATACGGATGAAGGCATTGAAAAAGAAATGATGAAAGATGTTAAAAACTGGTTCAAATACTATACCCTGGGCTTTGCGAATTACCCCGTGCCCGATAAATATATTCGCAATCCTGTCCCGATCCAGGTAAACCAACCCCTTGAAGTGATCGTGGGGAGGTGAACGTGATGAGCGAAGTAATACTGAGGCCAAAAGGCAGCATTGATATAATGGTTGAGGCAGAAGTCATTAATCCGGATATCTTTGCAGGAAAGAAAAAAAGTGAAATTGAACAGGTGGTAGTCTGGCAGGGAGCAAAACAACTTCCTCTCTCCGAATTCTTTGATGTTGAAGGAAATTCGGGCAGCACAGCCGCAGATACAAAAATCATTATCGAAGGCGATGTGCCAAGAGTCAAGCATATCGGCCACGGCATGAAAGCCGGCGAGATATTGATCGAAGGTTCGGCAGGGATGCATGTCGGATCGGAGATGATGGGAGGAAGCATTCTTGTGAAAGGGGATGCTGGCGGATGGTCAGGAATGGAGATGAAAGGAGGGACCCTGCACATAACCGGAAATACCGGCGACCATGTAGGTTGTGCCTACAGGGGAAGCTGGCGGGGAATGAACGGAGGAAAAATAATCATAGACGGAAATGCGAGAAGCCAGCTTGGAGGAGGAATGAACGGAGGGGAGATACGTGTTGGCGGAAATGTTGAGAACTTTGCGGGAATACGAATGAATAGCGGTCTCATCGTAGTGAATGGAGATGCTATCCGCGGCGTGGGCGCCCAGATGGGAGGAGGCACATTCGTTGTTTACGGGAAGATCAGACAGTTCTCGCCGGGCTTTGAGTATGCAGGAACAGAGAAAAACCCAAAAGTCGGTGAAACTGTGTTGACGGGTGAGTTCCTGAAGTTCACAGGCGACTATGCAGTCAGCAAGAACCCGAAAGGAGTCCTGTTTGCATCAAAAGAAGCCAATGAGGAGGTGTGAA
>CABMIH010000069.1 GCA_902386205.1 uncultured archaeon
GAGAACTAAATGTCCCAAAACATTTTATCACACTCAGACGCCAATTTTACGATATTATAAACAAACAGTATGGTTTAGAGAAAAACCAACTTATTAAAATTCATCAACACGAATTGAAACGGTCACGAAATTTCGACATCTTCAAATAGTATGATATGAATCGGGGGCTGCCGTAAAGTGGCAGGTCAAACTATTTTTATATAACCCCCACTCCCCGACCTGCTACTTTACACGCTCTTTATTGTCTAATAGCCTATGAAATATTTCTTAACTTTTATTAAATCTTTGAAGTATGTATTAAGACATCTCATCAATCTTCTGTGCTGCCACGAAAGCTTTCCTGGCATCGTCATGGCGTTTTTCAATAAGGCACTTCTCACCGCATTCGCGAAGGATTTCCTTTGTGGGTGTCTTATTGGCTATTTTGTAGGCTTCGAGGCCCGGCGTGGTCAACCCGTCATCGAAACACCTGTCGCCGCACATGATAAGCTCATCCTCAGGCGGTGTCCTGCCAGCCAGTTTGTAGGCTTCAAGGCCGGGATAGAGCTGCCCCTCACTGAAACACAGGTTACCGCATGTGATGAGGTCTTCGGCGGCCGGGGTCTCATTAATGAGCTTGTAGGCTTCAAGCCCGGGGTTGAGTTTGCCTTTCAGTAAACTCTCCCTGCCGATCATGATGATTTTTTCCTTTGGAAGGGGTATGCCTGTTATTTTTGATGCTTCAAGGGCAGAGTATATCCGTCCGTTGTCTAGATATTTATTGAGGTAGCCGATAAGGACATCATCCGGAAGTTCTATCCCTGCGGCTTTTCCGCCTTCCACGGCCTTTGACATCCATCCATTCTCAAGATATTTATAAATGTAATTTTTGAGTTCTTCTTTCGGTAACGACACTCCTGAAAGTTTAGATGTTTCTATGGCTTCAGACATCCGTCCTTTTTCAAGGCATCCTTTAATGTATGCTAAAACTTTTTCTTCATTCATTTTTCCTCTGGATTTTAAGTGGATAGGTATTATGGTATTTTTTCAATCGAATACGGATAAAGGTTGTGGAGGTATGCCAGTAGATATATATCGAAGCGAGTATAACACGAAGCCCAAATCAGGTGATAACATGGATTTTATCGTGAAAGGAACTTTCAAAGCAGGAGAAAAATGGGAAGGATTTACAAAAACCGTTAAGTCCCAGAATAAGATGAACGCAACCGAAAAGACGTATTCATTGATCGGGAGCGAACATGGTTTAAGGCGCCGCCTTATTAAGATCGAATCGGTGGAAGAGGGAAAACATGAGTGAGGAGAAAATAACACAGCAGCAGATGCAGGACCTGGCAGCAAGGCACCAGCAGTACCAGTACCAGGCCGAGGCTATCTCACAGCAGATGAACATGTTGAAAATAACCATCAGGGACGTAGAGACCGCATTAATCACCATTACGGCCTTAAAAGACGTGCCTGAAGGAAAAGAAACACTTGTACCCATCGGATTTGGCTCTTTCGTCAATGCAACACTTACGAATCCTGATAAAGTGGTGATAGGGGTCGGCGCTGGCGTAAGCATTGAAAAGAAAACCGATGAAGCAAAGGTATTCCTTGAAAAAAGAAAAGAAGAACTGACAAAATATTTTGAACAGATGAACAATGCGCTTGCAAAGCTTGCCGGGGAACTGCAAAATATCGAAAAGATCGCGCAAAGATTCGAGCAGTCACAGCAGAAACCCCTGCATGCCGAATAGATATGTTTGAAAAACTCAAGGAAAAGCTTGGCGGTTTTAAAAAGATCCTTGGCGGGGCAATAGAAGAAACTGAAAAAGAAGCAGTAACAGCAGGACCCGCCAATAAGAAAATTGAAACTAATAAAGAGAAGGCGCCAGAGCCGTCATCAAAAGAGCCACCCAGGCAGCCTGAAAAAATAGGCGTACTGGGCAGGATCAAGGCAGCAGTCCTTGAACAGGAGTTCATAATAGATGAGAAGAGCCTGAAGGATCACCTCTGGGAGCTTGAAATGGCGCTTCTTGAGAGTGACGTGGCCGTACCTGTGGCCGAAAAAATCGTGGATTCAGTAAAAACCGAACTCGTTGGGACACGAAGGAAGATCGGCTCTGATAAGGGGGAGATCGTCGGGACAGCCCTGCGGCGCGCTATCTCAAAAGTGATCTCAGTTGATTCCTTTGACTTTGATGTTTTCATCAAGAATTCTAAAAAGCCTGTAACGATTGTTTTCGTGGGTGTGAACGGCACTGGCAAGACAACCACCATCGCAAAAATGGCCGAGCGTTTCAAGGAACAGGGCTATTCCGTGGTTATAGCTGCCGGTGACACCTTCCGCGCCGGGGCCATTGAGCAGATAGAAAAACATGCCGACGCCCTCGGGATAAAGATCATAAAGCACCAGGAAGGGGCAGACCCTGCGGCTATAATATACGATGCTGTCCAGTATGCAAATGCAAGGCACAAGGATATCGTGCTTGCAGATACTGCCGGGAGGATGCATACCAATATCAACCTGATGGACCAGTTGAAGAAAGTGTGCAGGGTGAACAAGCCGGAGCTTATTATTTTCGTTGATGAGGCCGTGGCCGGGAATGATGCCGTGGAAAGGGCCAGGCTTTTCAATAGTGCAGTGCCTTTTAATGGCAGCATCCTGACAAAAGCGGATGCAGATTCAAAAGGCGGGGCGGCCATATCCATAGCTTACACAACAGGTAAGCCGATACTGTTCCTGGGTGTGGGCCAGAGTTATAAGGACATTGTGAAGTTTGACCCAGACTGGCTCCTTGACAGGTTATTTGAATAGTTCATGCAAAGTTTCGTACAAAAACGAACATTATTTATATTACTAAAACAATTTAGGAACTATGGGTTGCGATCATACTACTATGATTTTTTCGACCGATAGTGGTATTGTCGCCATCGACAGCCCGGTTAAATTGAAAATCCTTGAGCTCCTTAAGAATGGAACGACCGCTTTTGAGGAACTTGTGGAAGAATCAGGGAAGGCAAAATCGACAATATCGGTGCATCTTGACGACCTTGAGAAATTAAACCTTATACAGGAAAAAACGCATCCCGGTGATAAGCGGAAAAAATACTTCGTACTGAATTCCCTCTGCCTGGCATTTTCCGAGATACCATTGCGTAACCAGTATAAGAGACACCTGGATGATATTGCGTTTTCAGGATCGAACGATAATTCATTTATAATACACCTGTTCCATACGATCCGGTTTGGTATGGAAGCATATGGCTTCGATCCGAAACCCATCCTGAAAAGGCTCGGGACCGATATTGGAGCAAAGATCGGGCCGGGATTTAAATCTGAAGATTTTGAAGGGATATTAAAAGAACTTCCTGTTTTCTGGAAAAACCATAAGCTGGGGGACATGACCATAATCCGGAATAGCGAACCTGTAATCCTGGTCAATAACTGCCATCATTGCAGCAGAATGCCGGATGTCGGGAAAACATTATGTTCAATGGATGAAGGGATCTTAGAAGGTGTTTTCTTAAGCAGGCTAAAGCTTGATTGCAATGTCATGGAAACCGAGTGCTTCGGGAACGGGTATAATCATTGTAAGTTCGTGATGGAAGAGAAATAAGCCAATGGCAATTTCATTCAAGAAGCCTGAGAGCTTTGTTGGGGCATATTTTTACACATTTCATACATAGATTGCACTTTTCATGATTTATCATCGCAAGACCATCGACGTGGTACAGGGCCCCGGTTTCACATACACCGTCACATTTCCCGCATTTCCTGCATCCGATTACAGTAATAAAACCATCCGGGCTCATTCATAAGTTATTTATTCTTAAAGGTATAGATAGGTTTTGTACAAAATGTGCAAAACACGTGAAAATTATGCCAAGATCGATTCCTGAAATGATTAAAGGAGACTTTAAATGCGAGGATATTGCAAAGTGTATCCTGGGATTGAAGAATATAGATATTGAAGCTTATAAAGAGCTTGTCGCAAAGGGGCCGATGACCGCTGAACACCTGGGGGAACTCCTGAACAGGGAAAGGAGTACGGCTTACAGGTCACTCCAGAGCCTGATAGGATGCGGCCTTGCCCATCGTGAAACCAGGACGATCAGTTCAGGAGGCTACTACTACGAATATGTCGCCCTCGACCCCTGCAGGATGAAAGACATGGTTCAGGGAAACATAGATGAATGGTATTATAAAATGAAGAAACTGGTAGCTGAGATCGATAAGGATATCATGAAACCGTAAAAATACTATCACACACTTCTTCGGCTTTTTCCCTGAATTCTTTCCGGGAAAAACCCATCATTGCAGCAGCAAACATCGCCCCTCCGGCGCCTACCCCTTCTTTTACATCCCCGTTCTCGTACATCCGCAGTCCCCTGAATCTGGAACTTCCAAAACCCGGGTCTGCGGCGTAAGCCCTGCAACCAAGCATCCCTGTCATTTCCCTGAAATTTGCAGTGGGATCGCTTGCAACATAGCGCGTAGTAGCTATCGAGATGTCCCTTTTCAGCCCGAGACACTTTATTATACTTAGAACCGAAACCATCTGCGTCCCTCCTGCAAGGATTGTTTTCGTCCCTTCCAGCCCGTCCGCAAGTCCTGCTGCCGCAGCCATCATAGGATCCCCCAGACATTCAACAGCACGCATGGGTTTATTTTTTAGATCCCCGAAGGAGATTCCCGCTCTCTTCATTCCCTCTATCGCCACTTTATCCTTAAGACCGAGCGGGTTGTCGGGAAAACTGCTTGAGACCCTGCCATTATATCCCAGGGCCTTCATTACAGCCAATGCTGTGGTAGTCCCGCCAGGAACGCTCTCACCTATTATTACAAAATCCGAAAGCTTGCCAAGTTTTCTTCCCAGGGCTTCAGATTTCATATAGATCTCGTTAGCATCTGCAACAGCATGCCCTTTGCGGATATCCCCGCCCGGCATTGCATTGATATCGATAGTCGGTACCTTCGGCCTGACGTTCAGGCCCGCATTGATAAAAAGGCATGGGATTCCTGTAAGAAGCATAGATGCCCGCGTCAACACGGCAGGAGTGGGAGCTCCTGAAGGCGTCATCGCAGGCTCTTTAATACTGATGGCGCGGCCGGTTTCAACGAGTTCAGCATCGGCAGCAGGAGTGAAATCCGTGAGTTCAGGGGATTTTCCTGCTGCCGATATGTTCGGGATCTTGGCGGTCTCTGTGTTTGCGAGTATGCACAGGAAAACCGGCTTTTTGGGAGTGAAATCCGGGCAGGGTTCTACCCACATCTTGATCCCTACAGGTCAGTTGAAGCCTCAATATGCATCGCTGCCGGGCTTTTAACTACATTTCCTATCTTTGCACCTATTAGGTTCGCTATCCCTTTTTCCGCTGCAATATCCACTATCCGCTGGGTGATCACGCCGTCAAATACAACGCTTGAGATATTGCCATTTGAGTCTTTTAATGCGTTAGCAAGGTCACGCACAGGAACTTCATTGATGATATTGCTGCTTTCATCAAGGAAACGGGCGCACAGCGTCCCGCTCAATTGGGTTATATGCTCCTGGAAAGCGCTCTTTTTTTCCTTTTCTATCCTGGGCTCCTCAATTGACGCAGGTTTTTCGGGTTCAGGAATCGGCTCGGGAACAGCCTGTTCTTCTTTAACAGATTCCATTTCTTCGGAAATTGTCGGCTGGGCGGTCTTTCCTGCCGTCTTTTTCCTTGTTGCTTCCATGATCGCAACTCTTCTTTTCTTGCTGACCTGGTAATAATCAAATGCCTGCTCGACAGGTATTTTCTGCCTTAATGATTTAAGTATCTCTTTCTGGACAAGTTCTTCGACACCTTTCCCGTCAGGGGCGCGAGAAATGTAATCAATATCAGCGACCTGGAGCAGTTCCTTGATTATCAGTTCTCCTCCCCTGTCGCCATCTGTGAAAGCGGTTACCGTTTTTTTCTTGCAGAGCTCAATCACAGGCTGGGGAACATTTGTTCCGCCAACAGCAATGGAATTCTTGATACCATAACGCAGGAGGTTCAGGACATCAGCCCTTCCCTCTACGACGATTATGGCGTCAGAATCAAGCACGTTCGGCCCCATCGGGATATTCTCTTTCCCGTACGTGGTGATCTCTTCGATGCGCAGGGATTGCCTTACTTCATCCGTAATCTCCTGGCTTTCAGGAAGCATTTCATCAAACATCTCAGAAAGGATCTGCTTTGCGCGGTCAATTACCTTTTTTCTTTTTGAGGTCCTGACGTCTTCGATTTTTGCGATATTGATGTTGGAAATGCACGGGCCGATCCGGTCGATGGTTTCAAGGCTGGCCGCAAGGACTGCGGTTTCGACCTTGTCAAGGCTTGAGGGGATCTCTATCGTTCCCAATGATTTTCCCATGTTTGATTTAATATTAACCTCCAGCCGTCCGATCCTCCCGCTCCTCTGGAGTTCCCGCAGGTCAAGATCTGCCCCGATCAAGCCTTCAGTTTGTCCAAATATCGCCCCGATGACATCCGGGCGCTCTATGACTCCGTCTGCTTTTATTTTAGCATGAATTATATATTTTGTTGTATCTGCATTTTGCATATATAGTACCCTCCCTTTGAGCAGTAGTTAGAAAAAAGTTCTATCCGTCTGGGCTTAGCTATCTTCGACTTTTTTTATCCTCATCAACAAATTCTTTGTTAGGATTCGCCCTCATTTTATTAAGTCCGGTAACGGAAATGACTATCAACATATATAGGGTAACAATTCGTCCTGTGTACCCGTGTAATTATGAATATCTAACTACTTTTCTCTGGATGATAATTGCATGGATGTAATTGCATCTATGCACTACTTATAATTGGAAGAATACCTTTAAAAACATTGTGGTGTTAAAATTTTCTTCGCTTCATGTTCTGCAAATAACCTGTTTGAGTTCATCTTTATAATACGGTTCTCTTTTTTCTACTGTTCTTTTAAGCATTTCCCCGATCTCCTGGACGGTGGCATTTTCACTGATCTCTACAAGGTTGTCATTCCTCATAAGGCAGGGTTTTAATTTCCCGCTGGAAGTCAAACGCAACCTGTTGCAGTTCGCACAAAAACTCGAATTGTCGATAGGTCTTACAAGCTCGACCTCAACCCCGTCTATGAAATATTTTTTTCTGCGGTGCAACTGCCGCTCCTTTATACAGGAAGCTTTTGATTCAAGCATTTTTTCGACGCCGCCTATATCAACCATATACCTGGAGATATTTTTAAAATTCATGAGCTCTATCAATTGAAGTATCACATTCCCGTCATACCCGGATACAAAATGAATGGCGTCATCGATCCTGGAATCATTTATGCCTTTTAGCAATACCATATTGAGTTTGATCGGGGTTAATCCGGCATCTATCGCAGCGCGGATGCCTTCAAGCACATGCGGAAAAGCCAGTGATGAACCTGTCAGTTTTGCATAATTCTCTTTATCAAGCGAAGGAAGACTTATATTCACGCGGTCAAGACCGCTATCTGCAAGCGATGCCGCACGCTTTGCAAGAAGCACGCCGTTTGTTGTTGCAGATATATCTTTTAAGGGAGGTAACGCCGCTATTATATTTTCAAAATCATGTCTCATCAGCGGTTCTCCCCCTGAGAATTTTACTTTCTTAACGCCAAATTCGGCTGCGGCAGTTACAGTCCTGGATATCGTTCCGGGGGAGACTTCCCGCAGGGATTCAATATCATCCCCTTCCTGGTGGCAGTAAATGCAATTCAGGTTACATTTTTTCGTTATCGAGATACGAAGACTGGTTATGATGCGGCCGTAATTATCAGAGAGCATGTGATCATGAATATGTGTTTTCCATGTATAATCCTTGTGAAAAACTTCAATAAATAATCCGATGGGTTTTTATCTTCTACTATCCCTATAGTTCTTATTCCATCAGTCCGAAGGAGGCTTTATGGAAATTGAATTTGCGCCTCATATAGAAGAAATAAAAAGGGCGCTTGATAACGAAATAGAAGATGAACGCATCAGGACGGATCTGATAAAACTGCTTGAATACAGGGTACCGCTTGCCGAAGCAAAAAGAAGCCTGATAAGGAAATATGGCGGGAGTGAAAAAAGTTCTGTAAGGAAACTTCTGGATATCCAGATAGGGGACCGCAATATTGAAGTGACAGGGCTGGTATTGGATATCACCAAAAAAACGATCACAGTAAAAAATAATGAGAAGACCGTTTTTTCAGGGATCATCCGTGACGAAACATCTGCAAGAAGTTTTACCGCATGGGAGGATTTCGGTTTAAATATCGGCGATACTATCAAGGTCACGCAGGCATACGTAAGGAACTGGCAGGAACGTCCCGAAGTAAATTTTGGGGGAAGGTCCAGAGTCGAAAAACTCCCAACCCCGATAGTAGTGGACCATGAGGCGCAGCAGAAGAAACTGTCGGAATTAAGGGACGGTGAGATAAATGTCCATTCAGCGTTAACAGTTTTGAAGCTTGAACCCAGGGAAATCAGCACAAAAGACGGCAGCAAGAAAATACTTACAGGTATCGGCGCTGATGAAAGCACAAAAATCCCATTCACTTCGTGGGTATTATTTCCTGAACTGGCCATCGGGAATACGATCGAGGTGAAAAACGCATATGTAAGGTCTTTCCGTGGTGTTCCCACTTTGCACATGAATGAAAAGAGCGTGGTGAAAAAGCTTGACAGGATAATCCAGTATAAAGAACCCCATAAGGTCATGATCGGCGACATTATCGAGAAGGAAGGGGCATTTGACGTGGTGATCGAGGGAAATATCCTTTCAATAAGGCCGGGTTCCGGGCTGATAGCCCGCTGTCCGCAATGCAACCGGGTGATACAGAAAAGCATGTGCCGGGTTCACGGAAAAGTAGATGAAAAAATGGATATGCGGATAAAAGCGATAATCGACGACGGGACAGGCGCACTGACGCTTGTGCTTGATGCCGGGCTGACGCAGGAAATATGCGGCTTCACGATCGAAGATGCAACGCTGGTAGCAAGGACAGCAATGTCCCAGGGCGAAGTTGAAGAGGAGATCAGGAGAAAACTTCTTGGGAAAATGCTGGGTGCGCGGGGCAATATGTCAAAAGGTGAATTCGGGATCACACTTGTTGCGAGTAAAGTCTGGGAGTCGCCTGACATAATTAAAGAAAAATCAAGAGAATTGCTTGAGAAGGCGGGATACAATGGAAAAGATAGTTGACAGGGAAGTTGCATGGCGTGTTTTCGCCCATGAGTTCAACAGGTCGAATCTCTATATCAGTGAAGGAAGCGAACGGGCGCCGAATTATATAGTAACACCTACTGGCGTGAAATGCAACCGCCTCTTTATCGTGGGAGTGGTCACAGAGGTAGAAAATATCAGCCATGATAATAACCTGTGGAAGGCACGCATCGCCGATCCCACAGGCGTATTCACGCTGTATGCGGGCCAGTACCAGCCTGAAGCAGCGATCTTTTTATCCGAATTGAAAGTACCGTCATATGTGGCCGTGGTCGGCAAAGCCAGAAAATATGAGCCTGAAGAGGGAAGCGTTTATGTGTCTGTCAGGCCCGAGGAAATAAATACCGCTGATGAAAAGCAGAGGGACAGGTGGGTACTTGACACGGCCGAACGCACGTTAGAGCGCATCGGGATCATCGAAGATGCATTAAGCTCTGGCGCATCCGGAAATGACCTGAAGGAGTTTTTGCGGAAAAAAAATATAAATACAGTTCTTGCAGACGGGGCAGTTCTTGCTATCGAACATTACAGGAACATGGATAAGATACTCGATTAACTTAAAAGCGCGATAATCCATGCAGTGCGGACGATATCATCCGAGGGCATCGGTAGAACACCTCCAGAAATACATGAAAAGCCGCAAAGAGATGAACAAAAGATTGAAGAAAAGCAAACCCCGGTAATATCAAAACCTGAGCCTGAAGAGAAAGAAACCGAAATAGAGCCAAAAGAGATGCTTGCAGCTATAATCGATAAACTGGACACTGGCAAAGGTACGTCATATGCTGCAATACTTGAAGCAGCCTTATCCAGCGGCATCGACGGTGAATCCGTCGAATCAGGTATTAAAGAACTTATGGCAGAAGGCAGGTGCTATGAACCTAAAATCGGGGTGCTGCGGAAAGTTTGATACTGGTTTGAGAAATCGGTGTACCAGTTGATGATACTAAACCCTATCTTGAATGAACCCGCCCTTGTTGTTGAGAATAGTATAAGGGCACTTGTGATAGCTGACATTCACCTTGGTATAGAGTGGGATCTATATTTCAGCGGGATAAGCATCCCGAGCCAGGTTGAAAAGAGAAAGGATCGCATATGTGGGTATATCAACAGGGTTAAACCTGACAGGATAGTTCTTCTGGGGGATATCAAACATAATGTCCCAAAAACATCGTGGCAGGAAAAACTTGAGATCCCGGGATTTCTTGGAACACTGGCGTCTTTTGCACAGGTCGATATAGTCCCAGGGAATCATGATGGCGATATCGGGTATCTTATACCTGAAAAGGTAACGATCCGCGATATGAGGGGTTTTGTGCTTGACGGCGTGGGATATTTCCACGGTCACACCTGGCCGGCTGTTGAGCTGCTTGGCGCATCGCATGTGATAATGTCGCATAACCACCCCGCAATAAGGCTGACGGACCCGCTGGGCCACGGTGTTTCCGAGCCTGTGTGGATACGCACGCATTTCATAGAAAAGGCTTTCAGGGAGCATTATGACAAACTTGGGAAATGGATCGACCCTGTGGTAATTATAATGCCTGCGTTTAATGAATTGTGCGGCGGTATACCGTTTAATGAATCAATCCGCGAAGAACTGCTGGGGCCTGTCTTTTCCAGCCACGCCATCGAACTTGAGAAAGCCCGGGCTTTCCTTCTTGACGGTACGGACCTGGGAACGATAGGGAGTATTAAAAATCTGGGTGTAACAAGAGCGCGAAAAAGGTATAATCTCAGAAAATAAATTATGATTGGGTGAGAATATGAAAGATGAAATTGGATCGATACCACAGGAACCTGACGCCTGCGAGACAAAAACGCCACATGATCACAAGTTGATGTTCAAAACCCTTGAGAACCCGCTCAGGAGAAGGATCATAAAGTCAATCGGAGCTTTTGGGAAAACGAAAAAGGAAATAATGAAAGAGCTTGGTATTCCAGAATCGCAGTTGAGATTCCAGCTTGATTATCTTGTAAAGATGTGTTATGCAGACATTGAAGGGGAGAATTGCAGGCTTAATGTGAAAGGATTGGATTTGCTGGGGAATATTAAGTGACCTTTTCAAAGGTCTGAAATCAGGAAAAGCTACAAATCAATCAAAATACTCTATATATTCATGCAGCAATTATCCCGCGAACTTTTAAGAAAATCATTCCATGTAACAGGTTCCCTGATCCCTGTTGCATATTATTTTTTCAGTAAAGAAACTACAGTGCTGGTGCTTTCTCTTATTAACGCCATACTTTTAATCATTGAATGGCTGCGGATCAGGGGAAAAATAAATATCCCGGAAAAATTACTGCGCTCTCATGAAAATAAGCATGTAGCTGCGTACATCTATTTCCAGATGGCTGCGCTCATATCTATCCTGGTTTTTGATAAAACGATTGCAATAGCCGCATTATTGATGCTTGCTTTCGGTGATACCGCATCCGGGCTTGCAGGCGCGATAATAAGGGGCGGGAATGTCCGCTATTCAAATAACAGCGCCTCGATCAAACCTCTTCCAATAATGGCCGTAATGTTCTTTGTATGTTCCATGATCGGTATCCTCCTTTCAAGCATGCCTCTCGCACAGGATATGGTTTACTTTCCTTTCCCTGTATACATCGCGGGGGCAATAGGAGCCACCATTGGGGATGCAGTGCCTGTGCGTTTCATGGGGAGGGCTGTAGATGACAACCTGTTGATACCGTTGTTGTCTGGGGTGTTCATGACGGTCGCTGTTACATTTGGTCTGAACTCTTCCAGCCTCCTGTAACTGCTATTCATTAAAATCAAAAAGTATATTAGCAGCTAATCTAATGTAGTAGGATTGAGGAACCAAAAAAGTAGAATTTAGTTGGATAGGATAGGAAGTATTTCGGGTTCCTCAATATCTATTAAGTGGTTGACTACTTAAATCAATTTCCCAAGATTATACCCAAATTACCACCAAATTTTTATAAGAATCATGAAGTAACAGTACCTTATGGAGATCAAAATTTCACAACCAGTTGACTGCCTGTGTGATTTCACATATGATTTCTACTGGCAGCATAAAGGAAGCAGGATCTCTCCCATGGGCATAATCCCGCATCAAGAAGGGACGTCTTATAACTATTCGGAGCTTGTTGATTGTTTAAAGCGTGGCGAGGATGTGCACATTAAGGGAGATGCCGGCCGAAGGCTTGGCAGCAGTCTTGGCGTTGATCTGAAATACTTTGGCGGTTCCGGAAAATCATTGAAAGTCGGTTCCATTATCGTGGATGGTAATGTCGATACCCGGATGGGGATCAGTATGGTTTCAGGGGCTATCTATGTCAGGGGCAAGGTCAGGGAGCCCCTGGGCAATATCATCGAAGTAGAGTCTGGCAAACCGGGCTACCATAAATTCTGCCCCATCACGGGATTGCTCCAGGAAGGGCTGGAAGAAACCATAGTTCCACCTAATCTTCTGGAAGGAGATTCGCTTACGATCAGGGATGGCTTGCTTCGTGACACGATCGCTGCAAGACTTGATTCTGATAAAAAGATCATTGTGGACGGGAATGCTGGCATGAGTACGGGGATTTTGATGAAGCAAGGGGTAGTTCACGTCAATGAGGATGCCGGGATGAACACCGGGGTGCTGCAAAGGGGAGGTATTGTGATTGTTAATAATACGGAAGAGTTCGCCGGCGCGTATATGAGAGGCGGAACCCTGATAATTGGAGGGAAAGCAAAAGGATATGTTGGTGCGAATATGAAAGGAGGAATGATTTTTCTTAAAGGCGAAGCAATGCTCAAACCCGTTCCCCCGGATACGGGCGATATCAGTATGCTGGTCAAACTCCTAGGAATAAGCCAGGTTGAAGCGATGATGTTTAAGAAATATTCGATTACTTAATCATCATCATAAATGATTCACCTTTCCAAGACCCAATTCCTTTGTTATCATGGAAGCACCGATGAGCGTTGATGCCAGTACCAGGAATGGCGGAATAAAAAGAAAACCCATGAGCAGAACAAAGAATATTGAGGATATCGGAACGAAAAGTGCAAGGACCAGGGTTATTAAACAAAATACCAGTAATAGAGCCGATCTCGATAGAATACCTTTATTCAAAAAAGAATTGGAGCATACAACTTTTGTATCGGGATTCCTGCATGACTCAAGAATATATTCATATGCAGGTTTCCTGGGCGTACATGACTTCAGGTTCAGATACCACTTATACATGAAAACTTCAATAAAAACAAAGGTCAGCAGTTCAAGGAATTCAATGTTCAAATAATTCGGGGGGATGGTTTCCGCGACCAGTTCATGGAAGATAAAAAATAAGCCTGCAAGAAAAACGAATATGATGCTGTTCCTCAGAAAAGTTCCCTGTTCAAATATTCTTGATTTTAATTTGATCTTATCAACATCCACCCACATGAACAACATCTGGGCTGATAAATATACGAAGAGTAGGTATAACGAGAAAATTATAAATTCCATATATTTATAAATAGTATTTCCATCCATTTTCCAACCAACCTCCTATCCATCTCATGAATGACTAATTACATGCCCAAGCATCGTGGTTTTTCTTGCTTTATGCATGAAACCCCGTTCATGGAAATTTCATACACACATTACTTGTTGATAGTATGGTTGCTCATTATGGTATATATGTTTTACTAAAAATTTTTTTATTTGTAGACTTTCATTAAGACGTTACTTCCACGAAGTGAAATATTTAAATCCATACCTCAAATAAGCCCTTATGCTTCGCATAACTTTTCTTGGCACGGGTGGAAGCCTGCCCACAATAAACCGCAACCCGTCTGCAATATTCGTCAACAGGGAAGGCGAGATGATGCTTTTTGACTGCGGCGAGGGCACACAGCAGCAGATGATGCGCGCAAAGACAGGCATGAAGCTAAGTTCTATCTTTATAACACATTTCCATGCAGACCATTTCCTCGGAATCCCTGGACTTATACAGACGATGTCGTTCAATGGGCCTACGGATCCTCTTGATATTTATGGGCCGAGATGGACAAAACAAATGGTAAAACTACTTGTAGAACTTGGTTACTATAAATTGGGTTTTTCAATAAACGCGCATGAACTTGCGGACGAGGATATTGTAGATAAAGGTGATTTCTTTATAAAAGCAGTTGGCACAGATCACGGTATACCCAGTCTCGGGTATGTCATTGAAGAAAAAAAGCGCTTGGGAAGATTTAACAGGGAAAAAGCCATAGAACTTGGCATTCCTGTGGGTCCTCTTTTCTCAAAACTCCAGAAAGGGGAAACGGTTACAATAAATGGAAAAAAGATTTTGCCAGAAGATGTAATGGGAAAAAACCGCCCCGGACGGAAGGTCATTTACAGCGGCGATACCAGGCCCTGCGAATCCATTGAAAAAGAATGTCACGGGGCGGATATTCTTATCCACGACGGGACACTTGCCGATGAGCTTAAAGAATGGGCTGTCGAAACAAAGCATTCAACATCCAGCGAGGCTGCCCTCATCGCAAGAAAGACAAAGGTCAAACAATTGATACTGACCCATATAAGTTCGAGGTACTCTGAAAATACAGAGTTGCTGTATAATGATGCAAAACGAGTATTTGACAATGTTAAAATAGCAGGTGACTTGATGGAAATCGAAGTCCCATTGTGTGATGTCTGACCTTTTCATCACAGATAAATAAACATTAAATATACGCAGGTACATGATTATAATAGATGTGTTGAACGAAACAACTCTGACATTCAGGCTGGACATTGAAAGAATAGGGAATATTATTGACCTTGATGAGTTCAAAATAAAAGAGGCGAGAGAGCAGGGAAAAAGCACGCTGATATCTTCGAGGTTTTTCAATAAAGGGGTTTACAGGGTAAGGAACACGAATAACGGGCGCCTTGAGACCATAGCAGTGAACATTGATAAAATAGGGGCTGTCACCTACGAGGGCCTTGTTAAGGAACTGGGCGAGGGCTGTGTGGACAAAAGCCTCTGGAAGGATGTGAACGAGGGAGATGTCATATTTTTCTACTCGCTCAAGCTTGAACAGGATTTTGTTAAGTAAAAGCTGAAAGAAGTTTAAACTACCCTGAACGTCTGCACCCGTTCCAGAAGCATCCCCTCAACGATCAACGGGAAATCCTTTTCAGCACTCTTTAAGGCATTCGTAAGCTTCCAGTTCTTATCTGCAAAAATAGTGATCAACGGCTCGCCTTTCTTTACGATCTCGCCTTTTTTCTTATGAATCCAGACCCCTGCACCGTTATCTATGGGCGCGCCTGCGATGCGTGCGATCTCTACGATGCGCTTATTGTCAAATTCGATAACATACCCGTCAGCGGGGGAGGCAAGCTCTGCCCTGTGCTCACCCGGTTTAATATCAGTATGTGTTATTTTGGGATCCCCGCCCTGGGCCTCGATGATCTCTTTTAGCTTTTTAAGCGCCTTGCCTGAACGCAGCGTCTCCATGGCCTGCTCCTTGCCGTGGCCTTTGGCGGCAGCGCCCCCCATCTCAAGCAGGATTCCCGCAAGCGCCGTGCTTTTCTCAATAAGGCTGTTGGGCCCCTGCATGGTCTCAAGCACCTTAAGTGCCTCTCTTACCTCAATCGCCGGCCCGACAGTCCTCCCCACAGGTGATGCGCCGTAGGTCATTGCGCATTCCACGCTCATGCCGAGGCGCTCACCAAGCTCGATCAGGTCCCTTGCAAGCTTTTTTCCTTCTTGGATGGAGGGAACTTTGGTGCCTGCTCCGGTGGGAATATCGATAACAACGCAATCCGCCCCGACTGCTCCTTTTTTTGCCATAATGGAGGCAAGAAGCTGGCAGCGCGGGTCTATTGAGAGGGGGTATTCCGAGCGGATCAGCTTATCATCTGCGGGCGCGATATTTGTAGCTCCTCCCCACGCTATTACGGCCCCTACTTTCTCGGTTATTGATTTAATTTCATCGGCAGTGAATTCCACCGGGGCGAGCACTTCCATCAAATCCGCAGTGCCGGCAGCGCCTGTTATCGCCCTTGAGCTTGTTTTTGGTATAAGAAGGCCATTTGCCGCAACAATTGGTACCACAAGCAATGATATCTTGTTCCCCGGAACCCCTCCGATGCTGTGTTTATCCATGATGGGATGGGTATCGAATTCGATCTTTTCACCCGTATCTATCATAGCCCTTGTAAGCCATTCAACCTCATCCGTCGTCATTCCATGTATGTAAGAGGTCGTTACGAATGCCGACATCTCGATTTCAGTAAGATTATCCCTGACAATATCCTGGACTATCTGGTAGATTTCTTCCTGTGTCAGCTTCTGGCGGTCCATCATCTTCTTGATGAAGCCGACAGAACTCGGTCTTGAGGTCGGGACGATATTTACTGCAAGAGGGCATACCTGCCCCAGCTTCTCACAGCATTCCTGGTAAACACCGACAGTACCTTTTGGGATCATATCCCCGGTCTCGACTACTGCGGTAAGATAACTGTGATCCTTTAACTGCACGCGGTCCCCTTCGCGTACCCCGAGTTCTTTTGCATCTTCAGGATTCAGCACTATCTTGAATTTCCCTGCCTTTATTTGAAGTGGTTGTACTTTAAGCTCCATTTTATCGTAACCTTGTTATTATAATCAATATTTGATTAAAAGGCTATTGGGATATTTAGAACTATCGTTTAAATACTTTATATGTCTTTTTGTAAGCATTCTGGATCTCCCCTATTAGAGCTTTTTAAACTAATCCGAACCTTTATGAACGATTTTGTACTTTCACGGAGAATGACATACTATATAATACAATTAAGACAGTGAGAATGCTTAAGACCTCGCAGGTTCAACTATATTTTAACGGCGAAAGCCAATCACGAGGTGAGACTATGAAAATAAGAAATATAATGCTGGCAGGGATGATCCTGCTTGCCCTGACACTGCCAATAAGTATTGCCGCAGCGAATGCGGACAAGGCATCTGGAGATGGAGCATCACTTGTTGGCAACGTAGAACCAAATAAGGGTCTAATAGAAATAGCCCCGGATAATCCGTTTTACGAATTAGCATTAGCATGGGAAAGAATAGATATAACATTCACTCCCGGTGAAAGCGAGAAACTCAGGAAACAAATAGAGCATTTGGAGCGGCGGTTAGCTGAAGCCAATGCAGAATTTAATAAGAAAAAGACAGAAGCAGCGAATAAAGCGCTTGAGCACTATCTGGAAGAAGCCACGGATGTCGATGTCAAGATTGCCGGGTATAAAGGAACTGATACAGGAATTCTCAATGCCCGGAATGAGACAAGAAAGCATCAGATTGTCCTGCATGATCTTCTTGAATCCCACCCTAACAATACGGGCCTGGCAAGAGCTTACGACAATAGCCTCAAGCTTGAAGAAAAGTTCAGGCACAAGATAGAGGAAAGGGAAGAAGAAGAGAACGAGGATCACAACGAAGAACAGTTAAAAATAAATGCTGAGGTCATCGGCAATGCGACCAACGTTAAAGTTAGTCTCGAATTCGAAACCAACAGCACAGACAATAGTACAATAGCACAGGAAATCCTGGATAAGCTCCATTTGAGCACAAGTAATATCAGTGATATACTGAAACTCGAAGAGGACGAGAAAGAGGATGAGGAGCACACAACTCCTACTCCAACAGTAACTGTCACTGGAACTTCTACCACCACATTGACCCCGACACCGGAAATCGATGAAAATTTCGAGGAAAAACTGACCGCCAAAGCCGAAATTGAGAACAATATTTCGGACGTTAAGTTTGAATATAAGTTCCAACTGGATGCAACCAACAGGACAGAGATAGTTGAGGGAATATACCAGAAGCTGTCAGATCTGAATCTGAGTGAAATCCTGAATGTCCTGGAAATAAAAGTCAAAGAAGAGAAAGTAAGGCAAAATAAGGTTGAAATAGAATCTGATGTGACAAAAGTCGCAAAGAATGAAAAACACGAAAATAATGGTCGAACCGGGAAACAGGATAGCAACAAAGAAGACTGATTTGACAAAAGAACACGAAGAGGTATGAATAGGTGGATTTCCCACCTATTCTCTTCTTTTTTTTACACAGAATATAATATTTCAGGGTTTAAATTTTTATACCAGGAGATATTAAAAGCGAATATTTTTATACCACTGGCCACACATAAGAATGTGTGGTCAATATAGATATTAATGATTCAACTTTTCAGGCATGGATTGAGCCGCTACAGGTGCATAATTCAAGCACGGCGGTAACATATAAAACAGGATTACTCCGGTTCTGCGAGTTTACTAAGAAAACACCGGGACAGTTATTGGAGGAAGCAAGACAGGATTATCTTAACCGCGTACCCCCCTGGGAACTGCGCCACATTAAGGCGATTGAAAATTTTATTTTGAATTTGAAAAAGACAAACCTCGTATCCGATAATACAAAAATAACCTGGCTTAAAGGTGTCAAGCGGTTCTATACAGATAACAAGATACCGCTGACCAAAATCAATACTGGCATCTCATCAAGTCCAAAAGAAGAATATGTTGATCTGCCCACCCTGAAAGTTGAAGATGTCCGTAAGGCGGTAGAGGCGTGCGGGCTGGATAAGATGAGAAGAGCGTTAATCCTTGCTCTATTCTCTTCAGGGCAAGGGCAATCAGAAATCCGAAGGTTGAAAGGGAGGCACCTTAAGAACGTGGTGAACGGCGTAGCTGTAGTCAACACTTATAGAGAAAAAGACATCTCAAAACGGCGGTACACATTCTTTATAAGTTCGGAGGCATTAGCCGCAATTAAAGAATACAAACCAGGACTGAAAGATGATGAGTATGTATTTACTCAGAAGGTCGGCGGAAAACCGTTGATAGAGCAAGAAGTGGTATATTATCTCGGTAGTATCGAAGAGAAGTGCAAATTCCCGAAAGGCTACCTGAAAGCGCATCGGGTAAGGCATTATTTCAAATCGACATTGACCGGGAAAATGGATTCTGTTTTCATCGAATATATCATGGGTCACAAACTCCGAGGCGTTGAAGGGAGTTACTTCAAAGGCGACGAGAAAACCCTGCTCGAAGCCTATCTTAAAAATCAACAACATCTTTCAATATTCACAGACCACGAGGTCATGCAGCGCGAGTACGACGGCCTTAAAAAAGAGAACGAGGCTCTAAAATCGATGTTCACTGAGAACATGATTAGGAAGATGATTGATGAGCGCATGGCACAGATCATGGCTGAGAAAGGCTAAGGCAATGATAGAAGCCAGGGCAAAGGAATTAATGGAAAAGAGCTAATCCCTTATCTTTCTGCCAGCTTTTCAAGGATTTTCTCAAGGTGCTGGTTATGTGTATCCTGCTTGATGACAAAGGCGCTTAATGTATTTTTAATTTCAGGGAGATTCCCTAACAATTCATTTCCCTTATCCAGCTTCCTGCCTATATCGGTATCTTCATCTGCAAGCACTCTTGAGAATGGATACGGGAGATCAAGGACAACGGGTATTTCCTGCTTTTTAATATCCTGGATTATGGCGCCCCTCTGTTCTCCTCGTGCCTTTATCTCCTTGGAAAATTCTATAATATCACTGCTCTCCCCACTACAAATAATCCGGACACTACCATCCTTAGCATTGAAAACAAGACCGCTTAGATCAAGAAGCCTGCCAGCATATTCTATAACTGCTCTTAAGCCGACATCCTGAACCTTGCCGACAATCGCCACATTATAACATTTCTGCATAGTCGTCTGTTTAGGCTTTGATGTTTATTATACTTTCTGGGGATAGAAAAAAGAGTTGATATGTAGCCATCCGTTCTCCATAGCCTTCTCTTTATCTAATTCCTCTATAACATCAGTATGTATATATGGCAGGTCTGGATATTCCTGACCGAACTTATAATAACTCTTTTTCAAAGATTCAATCCATTGCTCCCGATGACGAACAGCAGCTTCATTCTTTTTACGAATATAATCAATGGCGCTTTGATTGTAGATTCCAGCCAAAATATCAGAACGAACACACGACTCAAAAATAGAATCATTGAGTTCTTTAAGTAGTCCAAGGAGTTTTCTATCTCCGATTGTCGTCTCATCTTCAGGAAAAAACTTTTGTTTATCCAACTCATCCTTTTTAACACCTGTTTTTTTACAATCCGTCTCTATACACTCTTCAACTATGCCGCGGTAAATCCCCTCGGGAGTAATTGTATAAATTGTCAGGAACCTATCTATAAGAGAATCAGGAGAGTTTGAGAGAACAAGTTTAAAGAACGTTTGAGAGCCTCTTAAATAATAAGAGAAAATTTTGATTTCATCAGCATATTCTTTAATTTTAGGCAAATTTTTATAAAACTCATTAGCTAATAAATCCACGACCCGGCTATTTTTTTGAAGCGTGCTGACAATATCATCAGCATCTTTTTGTTTTAAAGTCTTTTGTTTTAAGACGTATTTGAAAAAAATCAATATATTGACACCGCCATCAAGATTATAATCTAAGCAGCATATATTATTTTTATACATCCCTTTGTTATGATTTCCACTCTTTATTATGTGCGGAGCAACAGCAATTACCTTAGCCTTTTCTAAATACCGCAATGCTTTTGAAACTGTTGACTCTTCTTTGTTTATCTCATAAGCGATTTGTCTCTGTGATTTATTTGAGCCGTCCAATAATGATTTAACGATTTCAATCTGAGTTCTTATAGATTTGTTCTCATTAGATTCCACATTAGATAATAATAGTGAAACTTAACTTAAAGCTTTGTTAAAAACCACTTGAATTTAATTCTATTTTTTTCAAAAGGTATTTAAACCGCTTGAATTTTTAAATCACAAATTCATACATTAAAATCATTTATATGGAATAAAAATCAATTAGGTTTCTAACGTGATTCACATGGTCACAAGAACACTTCAATACCAAAACGGAAGCCTTTTCACAGTTATTCCGAGAGCCTTAGCAGAAGCTATTGGCCTTGTTCCGGGTGAAAAAGTAAGCTTCGGGATAGATAAAGGGAAAATAACTATTGCGCCCGTCGCCGCTGCCAAGCATGCAACGGACGCAGCCAGCACCGAAACCGAAGCGGAGGCAGTGCCAGCATGTCCAACATAGCAACTTTCTTGGAGAAAAGCCCGTCGATTAGTGAAATTTTAGCCTTTGTAGAGACGGAAGCAAGGCGGCGCATAGATGAAGAGCACAAAATAATGAATCGAGGGCCAAGAAAATGAAAAATGAAGAAAAGGATCTCACGCCCCCCGGCCAAGAAGAGCGAGAGCTACCCAATATTAAGTTGCAACTCAAAAGTAATAAAGTTATCTCCCTTTTGCACCCGTGTTTTGGCAAGTTTCAGCCGACTGTTCGGCGTTGTATTCGGTGTTGGGAAATGTGCGTGTGTTTTTCACATAGTATTTTGAGTCAAGGGGGGCTTTCAGAACTTCGTGAAGGTTATTTCTGTAAGGATCTGATACTTGTATCTTAACTTTGGCTCAACTTGTCTTGAAACTAAATGCAGATTTGCGAGAGACTGCCTAATACTCACACACTGCAAAATACGCTCAGGGGTGGTGTAAAATGAAAGAAAAAAGTATGAAATCATTTAGCTCTGAGGATTCTGTTGTCCTAATTTTGGGTGCAAATGGGATTACAGAGAAAACAGGTATCGCTTCTTCGAAGGCGTGGGAACTAATTAGTGAAGGGATTAATAAATCTATCAACAACGCCAAGATAATGTTTTTCCGCGCACGGGACAAGGAGTTTTTAGTGAAAGTTGGCGAGCCCGCCTCTTATGTATTCACAAAACAAGGGTTTGAACGTTATAAACAGATGAAAGCTTTAGAGGCTCGGTTGGATGGAGCAGAAAATACATTGGAGTCTCTAATCAAAAGGTACTATTGGAATGCTTTTGTTGAGTGTGTCCAGGAACATAAAAAGATGATTGAAATTAAATTCCAGGATATTGAGCGGTGCTTTGGTTTTGATTTCGCTGAATCTCTGCGGGAGGATCCTAAGGTCCTGGATAAAATGAATGCTATCTTGAAGGAGATTGACCTTCCGATCGAGGACGAGCATCGCCCAAAAATAAGCATTGTTGATTTGAGAAAGCCGTGCCTGCTTAAAGTAGAGGAGGTAAATAGAATAGAATATGTTAAAAAATTGATTGAGGTTGAAGGGCGTGTAGTGTCTCAATCTGAGGTACGTCCGGCGTATCGGGTGGCTGCGTTTAAATGCAGGAGATGCGAGGCCAGGACGTTCATTAAACAAATTCCGGGGTACGGTCTTACAGAGCCGTTTGAATGTGATAATGATGTCTGTGGTCGGAAGGGGCCGTTTGACCTTCTACCCGAAGAATCCGATGGCGTTTCCATACAGGATATAATCTTAGAAAGTGCCCAGGGGGAGGTTCAGTTGATGGTGTGTCTTGAGGATCCGCTCTGCAACTCCGCTGTCTGGGAGCGTGACGCAAAGTTTGTCCGAGTTGTCGGCGTTCTGGATGTGCTCAGGATCGGAAAACAAAACCGGGTTGATTTTAAATATGTTCTTGTCGCGAACTCAATACATATCACAGACGATTGCCTGGTAGAGCCGCCTACAGAGGAAGAGGTGAAGATGTTTGATGAGTGGGCGAAGAGGCCCGATGAACTTAGAGAGAGACTCATCAAAAGCGTTGCTCCCCATATTCACGGCTGGGAAGATGAGAAGGATGCTTTATGCCTCAGCTTGTTTTCAGACTGGGCATGGGGATTGAAACCAGAGAAAACCCTGGATCGAAGCAGTCTTCATGTTTTGTTAATTGGAGATCCGGGGGTTGCAAAATCGCAGTTGATCAGGGATGCTATAAAGCTCGCTCCGAACGGAATAATGGGCCAGGGTGAGAACGCCACCGGCGCGGGGTTGAGTAATGCCGCTATAAAAGACGCAGCTGGCGTGTTCCACATTAAAGCAGGGCTTTTTGCAAAAAGTGATAAGGGTAATATCGGCTTGGATGAACTGGATAAACTTGACGATCGGGCCCTTAATACACTCGTCAGCATTCTTGAGTTTCAGAAACAAATTGTAGATAAGGCCGGGCAGCATGTTAGTTTTGACACGCGTTGCGCTGTTTTGTGTGGAGCTAATCCAAAGACAGGGCATCTAAATGTATATGACCCGGTCATAGATCAGATAGGAAAGAACCTGCCCAGCTATATATTCCAACGCTTCGATATTTCTTTTGCGATGCGAGACAGAGCTGATGAAAAAAAGGATGGGTATATTTTTGATAAGATCGCACAGACCCAAGATAATACAGCGTTGGGTGATGTTGTTTTAGAACGTCCTGTGGCTGTTGATTTGTTCCGAAAATATGTTTTATACGCAAGAAGTAAGCCAAAGCCTCAGTTGAGCAAAGATGCTATTAAGAAGATCCGCGAGTTTTACTTGGGTGTTAGAAAAATGGATAATGATCAGAATGGAGGTAAAGAAGAAAAATATCCAGCCATTAGCGCCCGTTCAGCGGCCGCGCTTCTTAAGATCACGATTGCTGTTGCCCGCCGCGAGTTAAGCCCGGTGGCAACTGATAAGCACGCATCTTATGCCATCAAATTATACAGTTCAAGCATCATCAGCTTAGGCCTGGGCAGCGAGCTTGATTTCAGTGTGATTGAGAATGGAGGAACGCGGGCGCAGCTTGAGAGGATCGCGTTGATACGAAGTTATTTGATCAACAAAGCGAAGGAACAAGAAGCCACCATATTTGATGAAATAAAAGCCTATACAAAATACTCAGACACAGAGGTCCGGCACACTTTAGACAAGTTGATAGAACAGGGAGAGGTTATTATTCTACAAGGTGGGGGGTATCGTTACATAATATAACCCTGCCTGTTTCTGTTTTTTCTTTTTTCGCTATGTATAGATATTATTCTTTTATTTGATTTTTTTTAATTATATAATTATTTTGTAACTGCAATGTAAAGACGTGTTTTTTAATTATAATTTCATTAATATAAGATTTATGTAACCAAGATAAACCACTATGTAGAGATAGAAACGGGTCTGTTGATATGTAACTTTATCAAATCGGTATCGGTAGCGGTATCATGTAACCGATGTAACTGATATGTAACCGCTATCAATAGACTAAAAAACCCTCACTTTGTAAAAAAAATTTTGTTTTTAAATTTTAAGATTTTATTTTTTCATTTTTTTTGTAAATCGGAAAAGTGAAAAAAAAGTTTGATTTTTAAGAAATCATGTCGGCTGATAGTAGTAACATCCTGGTTACATCTGGTAACAAGATATTTATAAAAATCCTCCCCACAACGGTTTTTTTTGTACCACTATCAAAAGGCTGTTTTTCACTCAACTGCTACTGAAAAGCTGAAACTATTTTTTGGTATCATCAGCTATAGACATGAAAATTTAACCACTCTCTAAAATCCATGCCTAATGATAGTGGTTACATGATATTTATAAAAATATAGGAATCTCTTTAATTCTGTCCTTGCTGCAGGTACTCGAGGAGCTCCCAGGAAGGGCAGAAATCTTTTCTGTCCTGCTGGCGCCGGAGATCTCGACGGCCAGGAAGGACAGAAAGATTTCTGTCCCGCTGCGATCCGGACCCGGGATCCAGGACCCGGACAGAACTATTAAATTTATTATTTTGTCCTGCCAGCCCCCGACATCTTTGGCGCCTCTTGGATAAAAAAAGAATTTAAGCTTTTTGAATGATGATCTCTTTTTTTTCGTTCTCAAAGAAAACTATAGTATCGCCCTTTTTAGCATTTATTTTTTTAGCAATCTTTGAAATCAGCACTATTTTGTTTCCATCAGTGACTGTGGTGGTTCCTATAATTTGCATAAGTCTATATAGTCCCGTAAAGTATATATAACTTATTGGACTATATAGTCTATTAAGTCTTATTTCACTAAGACTGAGGAATCCTATATGGTAAAAAAACTAAACCAAGACACATCAGCTATTGAAGCCAGAATCGAATTGCCTGAACACTACATAAAGTTTTTACACGACTTTGCCCCAGTATTCGGAGATCTAAATGGGTTATTAAGTCGACTACTTATTGAGGAAATCAATAGGACTCACGAGCACCTTAAGGCAAACTCTCCAGCGTCCATATCTGTAAACCCACTGGCTGATCTAACGATTGGATTGCCAGAGTCCCAGTAATCCCTTTTCCCCTTTTTAATCTTACTGGGTGTTCATGTCTGAAAAGTTAGATATTTATAAATCCGCAATTCGGGTTGAACTGGCAAAAAAACGACTTGCAGATTCCCCTTTATCTGAATTTAACAAATCTAAGATTCTTGAATATATTAAAATTTGCTATGCGAGGGGGTTGAGTGCTCACAGAATTAACAAATATTTTGATACTCTTCGTACCATTATTTCGTGGTTGAATAAGGACGTCTCTAATATCACTTCTGAGGATATTCTTAACTTACTTGTGCGTATTAACCAATCTGATTTATCTGAATGGACAAAACGTGATTATAAAACATTTTCCCGTGCTTTTCTGGAATGGGCTGGGTACGAGAAGGAGCTAGAGCTTATTAAGCCAGGCAGAAGTCCTTGATGTACCAAAATACCTGAAGAACTCCTGACTGAATCTGAAATTTTAAACATGCTTTATAGAGCCAACAATAAGCGGGATCGTGCTTTCATCTCCTGTTTATATGAATCTGGAGGGCGCATTGGAGAACTCGCAGGTCTTCGAATAAAACACGTACAATTCAATAGATATGGTGCGGTCCTCACAGTTGATGGAAAAACTGGTATGCGTCCGATTCATATTGTTTTTTCTGCGCCTTATCTGGAAGACTGGCTTACAGTTCATCCTTTACGAGATGAACAGGAGGCTCCAGTATGGATATTGTTTAAGGGCACTGAACAAGTTGCCTATCCTGCCCTTAATAAAATGCTAAAGACTGTGGCAAAACGCGCTGGTATAAAAAAGCGGGTTTATCCTCATCTTTTCCGGCATTCTCGTTCTACTTTCCTGGCTAATTTTTTAACCGAACTACAGATGGATGAATATCTTGGCTGGATTCCAGGAAGCAGCATGCCTAAAACTTACGTTCATTTAAGCCAGAAAAATGTTTTGAAATCGTTACTGGAGGTATACGGATTAAAATTCAAATCTGATGAAAAACCCATTTTAATTCCAGTTGTCTGTACTTCCTGTGGTAAAATTAACGGCCCTACATTCGATTCATGCATACAATGCGGCTCTAATCTGCAGGATATTGATTCTACTCAGTTCCCGGATTCCAGGCATGAGCTGAAAACTGACATAAAAGAGGATGAAGGCGGGTGTGTTACTCTACCAGCCTCAGGGAATACTTAATTTTCTGTCCTGAGTTCTCCGGGATATCCGCGCTGATCAATGGCGCCGCCAGGACAGAAAAAATTATGAAGTTGGGGTCGGTGATAAATTGGATAAAAACACTACAACAGGGAAATAATAAAAATCAATCTTCCTGAAATGGAACATTATTAAGGTTATTATTTCCCAAATAAGATAATCTTTTAGATTCATTGTACATATGTACAAAAAAGTTAAATCGGTTTCAACGATACTGTTAGTGATAGACGTTTGTGATACAAAATGGAGGTTGAAAAAATCGGATGTGGGATGAGTGTATTAATTAAGTGGATGTTAAGTTAAATAATAAATTGGGTAAAAACGCAACAACGGGGAAGTGGGGTGTTTTCTGTCCTTCCGGGCAAGAGCAGCTGCAATCAGAATCCGGCAGAAACAAAATAGATAAGTATCCGCACAAATTGGCTTTTTTGAAAATCACAATCGGTAGCAGGTACATATTTAATCCAGGCAGGTGGAATCATCCATACTGCCCTGAGAAACCGCGCCGTATCGCATCCTGGCGAACTTTTTTTCCTTCGATTCTGTCCATGCTGCATGTCCGGCCATGATCAAGGGCCTGGACAGAAAATAAAAGACACAAGAAATTATGAACTTGGCTCTATCACTAATTTCTTATCTTTGACTGCCAACTTCACATCACTACCCTCTTTTAGACCTATCACGTTCGCGATCTCTTTAGGTATCCTGATCGCAAGGCTCCCGCCTATCTTAAAGGTCTTTCTGGTGAACATTTGATAAAGCGCTTCATATCCTTTTTCATCTATCCACTCATCTTCGCATTTGGGGCATACTTCTACCTGGGCGAATATGCCTTTCTTTATCTCTCTTGTCTCTTTTTTCATGGGTGTTTCACATATTGGGCATGTACTCATTTGCATTCCTCCACGGTTATTATCCATAGGGCTTTTTGTCGTATTGTGTATACGAATCTTATTTTAGAGTCACCGATAGTGCTTTGCAGGATTCCAGTGTTCCCATCCTTCTCAACAGATTTAATAATCTTAGCAGTTTTTATATAGTGCTTGACTTCATCAAGGCTTAACTCGAACCGTTCAATTAGCATTAGAGCGGCGTGCTTTTTGAAGTTTATGGGAAGTGTGTGGATATTCTGCAAGGTTTACTACCTCAATATATACAATGTATATATTCTATATATACCTTTCTGTCCTCCAGGGGAGCTGGCCACAGGCCTGCCGGCTGGACAGAATGTGATCGCTTTTTATTTCTGTCTCTTGTGCCCGGGTTCCGGACGGACCGCAGCGGGACAGAAAAATGATATTGTTTCTGTCCATACTGCAGATCAGGCTAAAGATCGGCACCCGGACAGAAGATCGAAAAAAAACACAGAAGCACTCCCAGACCTGAGCAACCCAATTGTCCATATTTGTTATTAAATTGTCCTAAATAGGAAAGATTTCTCGAAGAAAAGGCAGAAAAACCGCGTATATGTTGCACAATCGTTAATGTGATTGTATGTACTGTACACTATCACACATTCAACCACTGCTTATTTATTCAAAGCAACATAAATTAAACCTAAAATTAACCCAATCAGGACAAAATATATATATACCTCATTGTACAATTGTATAATTATGGCAAAAAATAGTACTATTGTACATTTAGAGGTTGGCGAACCCTTGAAAATCGCCATGCAATCTTTAGTCGATCGCGGACTGTTTGGCACCATGTCTGATGTCATAAGGGACGGCATTAGGCATGTGCTTCTTGAATACAATGTTACTCCACCAGGCAAACCACCCGGAAATGCCGGAGTGATTTAATATGGCGCAATGGGAAGGTGATCAGGTAGTAGGAATGGCGCCCGGGCAGACCGGAGGAAGCGGCAGCGAGGCCACAACACCCCCACCCGAATCCCCCGGGATCCGGCAGGAAAGTACTTACGTTGATTCAAACGGCAATGTCCATGTTGTTCAAGACTACACATCCCAGGGCGGGGACAGGTATGATACAGTTGTTGCGGGACCGGATCTAGGATCAAGGAGCGGAACACCTGCAACCTATGACAGATACGGCAACATGATCACCCCACCAGGAGGCGACTATGTCGAGAAGACAGGCCCGTACAGCGGATCAGGATTTGAACAGCAGAGGACAGGGATAGTTGAATCTCCAAGGGTATGGAACGAACTGCTTAGCGCATCAGAGAGGGACCCGGGCGTAAGAAGAGAACTCGAAACAGCTGGCATACTCAGGTATGAAGTGGAAGGGAAAACCTTCTCAAAGCGCGAAATGGCTGAAGGCTACGCGGCCCAACTGAATAAGGAAAGAAGGAGAAGTGCGCAACAGGAACAGCCAAGAACGTTGGCAGACGCCGCCCGCCTGGCACGGGAGGCCAGACAGAAAGGGGTATTAGACTCATCTTTCAAAGATGATCGAAAATTCGTTATCAATCGCCGCTGTACGTGTTAGCCTAACAAACGGTTAGTCCTATGCTTATCGTTTTTTAAAATTCCTGGATAAACTTCCCAAGATTCAGAAAA
>CABMIH010000070.1 GCA_902386205.1 uncultured archaeon
GACAAAGAAGTGGTTGGCGATAAGAAATTGGAACAATAAGGCCGATTTGAAAGAGCAACTTATATCCGCTTTTCAGCAGGATTTTGTTAAAATACCAATTTACGATTATTTACGAACTTGACTATAGCTACTGAGTTTCCCATACATTATTTCTTCTCCGTTTTATATTTGAGTATCACTACACCTTTACTGTTGGTCTTGAAGTCCAGGAGCTTCAGGGTTTGTTTACTGCCTCCCTCTCTAAAGAGATGTTTTCCGCTCCCCAGAACAAGCGGGTGAATCATGAGATCATATTCGTCGACGAGATCGTGCTTCATCAGCGTCTGAACAAGCTCACAGCTGCCTATTACCCTGATGTCATTGCCAGACTGCCTCTTTAGATTGGCGATTTCATTTACGACATCGCCGGCGATGAGGGTCGAGTTGTTCCAGGCAAGCGGCTCACGCAGTGTCTTTGAAACGACGAACTTCGGAAGGCTGTTGAGGGGATCGGCAAACGCCTGCTCCTCTTCTGAAGCTGCCGGCCAGTAGGCTGCGAAAATCTCATAAGTCCTGCGACCGAGGAGGAAGCCGCCCGACCCGGCTATGCCTTCGATAATCATCCTGGCGAGAATATCATCGTGGTATGGCAGAGCATCCAGCCTCCGTGCTTAAAGCCCCCGCTGCGGTCTTCATCAGGGCTTCCGGGAGCTTGCATCACGCCGTCAAGTGTTAAAAACTCTGAAACAATTATTTTTCTCATGTTAATCCTCCTTAATCTCCCCTCATAAAGTAATGAATTTTCATCCTATTAAGCTATCCTGATAATTAAGGCATAGCACTTATTACATTATTATACATATGAATAAAACTTTCGAAATATTACAATTTGTCCCTCTTGAAAAAAGTGCTGCTCAAAGAAGGTCATTCCTGCCGGCTTACTACCATATCCCCATCCTGTCAATAGCTAACCCGGCCCGAAGGGCAGTTACGTAATATTAAAGTTTGACTGGTTCATGAGGACCCCAAATTGTCTCTGGACATTAGCACTAAAGCTAAAAAGGTAGCTAAAGATAGCAAATATCCAAGGATAGTAACATTCCAGTCGATCATTTCAGGATTATATTCAGGCGTTAGTTTCTCCTTGACTTTAATCAGTAAAGTGGCGCCGTCAGGGTCATTAAAAATTTTGTTTATTTCAAAATAAGTGGAATTATCGAATGCGTCGATACCCTTCCTGTCAAGATCCGGGTTCCATACCATATAAGCAGGCCTGTGCAATGGGATATAGATGTAATTTACACCGTACTTCCTGATGATATTCATTTTCTGCTCAACATCAGGTGAATTGATTATGGTGTTGCTGTCGCTGTCTCCAAAATACCTGTGCCCGAGCATTTGTGAAGATTCACCTCCCAGGACATTTACGCCTGATAAAGCCGGAACCCAGAAACTGTGCAGGCTTGGCGGGGCGGCCACAAGGCTTCCCGGAGGAAGATATGTCATATATTCAAGCATCGAAAAATCAGAAGGGTATCCCCATCTTCCAAAAGTAAAATCCACGTTCAATGCCCCATACAGGGGGAAAATAAGTAATACCAGCAGTAAATACCCTTTATATCTGGAACCTGTTTTTCCTGTGTTGTTCAGTTTAGCTATAAGGATGGTCATGAAACTTCCTGCGGCAAGCAAAAGGGCAATATCAAAAAACTGGAAAAACCTGTCAACCCATAAGATCGGCCTGAAGTAATAAGATCCTGAGAGTATGAACGTAATGACCAGCCATGCCGCGATCAGAATTCTTGGAAAGTCCCATTTTACCCGTTTAATGAAAAGAATTGCCATGACCCCCAGAACCAGCGATAGAACGGTGCCGCTTGAAAAAGTTATGAAACTCGTAAGTGTCCAGGGCTGGTTCGTGAACGGCGCAGGTGCGTAAAGTATCCTGTCGATAAAAGTTCCCGTGAACTGCACAATCCCATGCCGCCATATCATCGGCAGCCAGAAGAAACTGAGAAGCAATCCTGTCACAAGAGGAATTAATATGAGAATCCTGAGTGCTTTCCTATCACTGATACTGTAAATACCCACGGATACAATCAGTATTATAAAAAATACCAGGGCTGCTATGTAACTTGCAAGCACTATCAATGAAGAAATTATTGCGGTAATGGCAAGGTGCCTGGATTTTCCATATTTGATATAACGGATCAGGAAAACAAAAGCAAGAGGCATAAGCGTCATAGCCATGATCTGGGGATAGTAATTCATATACCCGATAAGCTGGATCTTGCTCACGGAAATTAGAAAAGCAGATATGAGCGCCGATGTCTTGCTGTCTGATAACTCAAGTGAAAGATAATAGACTGTCAGTGAAAGCGCGGCTCCGCTTATAACTGCGACCCATTTGGTGATCGTGATAAGTGAAATGCCGGATAATTTATGGAAAAATGCCACTGTATAAGGAAAAAGTACCTGGTACTCGTAATATTCTCCAAGATTGAAATATGGATTATACTGCGGGATAAGCGGGAACCACTGGAGGGCAGCCCGTGCATAGACTATGTTCTTCCCCGGATCATAATGAAAAGGCATATCCGGGTCCACCATAACTCTTAAATAAACAGATAGTAAAAAAATGACTGCAAGAACAAGATGTTCTTTCCTGACAGGCAATGAGTCAAATGATGTCCATACGGAAACTCCGGCAGTCTTTCTTTGATTCATATATTTAATTAAACTGTTATCAAGATCATTTCCTGTTTGAAATCATAATATAAACAGCCATGAAAATCCCGGCAACGCCGTATAATAGGTCAAACCCCGGTATTCTGGCAGGCGTCGTCTTCGGGAGATTTTCTTCTGCCGTATATGTGACTGTTCTGCGTTCAGTTTTTACATTGCCTGCCCCATCCACCGCAACTATGGTTATGACATTCATACCATTTGAAAGTGTTAGTGTCGCGTTCCAGTTTGTAGTTCCTGCATATATTCCGTTGACCGTTACTGCCAGGATCCCGCTCGGGTCCTGCGCCGAGCCTGAAATATCCAGTCTTTCCGAGATCACATTTAAAGGAACAGGGTTAATTCTTAACTCCGGGGGCGTTGTATCAGATGGTATTGCAGGGACTCCGGTTTGTACACCGGAAATAGTTTTTCCAAAGGCGTAAACATACCCATCCTCGGAAGTGGCGAATAATAAGTTATCCGATAGAGCTATTGCTATTATTCCCTGTCCGACCGTATATTTATCTATCAATGATCCTTTATCCTTATCCAGGGCATATATGGTTCCATCTTTTGAACCAACATAGACAATTTCTCTTGTAACTATGGCAGGTGAATCAACATGACCACCAGTCCTGAATTGCCAGAGAATATCACCATTGTCAACTTTCATCGAATAAAAAGTATTGTCATTTGAACCAGTATAGACTGATTTTCCAAGAACTGCTGGTGAAGATTTGATCCAGTCATTTGTCTTTTTTTTCCATTTCAATGTCCCGTCGGATTCAATGGCATATAAATTATTATCATTCGATCCGGCATACACCACCCCGGTAACTACAGATGGCGATGAAGAGACGCCCCCTTCTGTTCTATATCTCCATTTAAGAATTTTATTTTCAGCATTCAGGGCGTAAATATAATTATCAGTTGAACCTGCATAAACAATGCCCTGTGATATTGCAGGAGTGGATTCAACCCGGCCATCAGTCGGATATTTCCATTTCAAACTGCCATTAATTATATATATTGCATAAATGTTTTTATCAAATCCCCCAAAAAGGATATTATCATATGAAACCGGAGGAGATGCAACGCTACTGCCTGTATTGTATTTCCATTTTAAATTGCCACTATTATCTAAAGCGTAAATATTATTGTCAAAGGATGCCGCAAAGACCATTCCATCTTTTGCCGTGGGTGTATAGACATTTCCAAGAGTGGGATAACTCCATTTTAATTTTCCCGTGATTTCATCTATTGCATAGATGTTCTTGTCGTCAGAACCCACAAATAAAATCCCATCATTGACAACGGGTGCAGAAATACCGGCACCACCGGTTTTGAATTTCCATAACAGCTCCAATGGAACAGGCGGGCTTTCCGAATATCCGCTGTGCTGGAGATCGCCCCCGGTATTCTGCCAGCTCGCCAAAGACCCCGGAACAAATAAAAAAGTAGCTATAAAAATGCAAACCAATAGATGTTGAAATTTTTGCATGATTATAATTACAGCACAACATATCTAATAGTTTTTCATGCTTCTGACGAGTTCACTTGCCCTGAACAGCGATTCAAATGTCCCTGCATCGCTCCAGTACCCGTGCAGGAGAGAAAAATCCATCTCACCCCTGCGGATAAACTCATTATTCACATCTGTGATCTCAAGTTCTCCCCTGCCGGATGGTTTTAAGGTGTGGATTATGTTGAATACGCCGAAATCATAAATATACAATCCTGTAACCGCCAGATTCGATTTCGGAAATTTCGGCTTCTCTTCAATTGAAACAATACTTTTCCCTTCGATTTCTGCGACGCCGAACCTGTTGGCATCCGTCACTTCCTTTAAAAATATCCTTGCACCCGAAATAAATGAGCCCACAGAAACCCGCACATTGTCCTGGAATATGTTGTCGCCAAGGATCACGGTCACCGGTCCTTCATCCGCGAAATCCTCTGCAAGGCTTAAGGCCTGGGCGATACCCCCTGCTTTTTCCTGTATCTCGTATGTGAGATGCACGTCGAAATCAGCGCCCGAGCCAAGAAGCTCAAGAAAATGCCCAGCATGGCCGCGCCCTGAGACTATCATGATGTCCTCGATACCGGCATCAATAAGCGTTTGCAGCGGGTAATATATCATGGGCTTATCATATACCGGGAGCAGGTGTTTGTTCGTGACTTTGGTTAAAGGGAACAGGCGCGAGCCTGTGCCGCCTGCAAGTATTATGCCTTTCATGTAATCACACCATTATTTTCCGTTTATTTAAATACTCGGCCAGCGCATCTTTCCAGTGGCGCATTGGAGTGGTTTTCGAATTAACTAGAACTGAATATTTCGGACGCCTTGCCTTCCTGATAAATTCCTCGCTTGTGCAGGGAACGGCATTGCCGATGATCGCTGACGCGAACTCATACCATGAGCAAACACCTTCGTTCGTGATATGGTAGATTCCAGGGGCAAATCCTGCTATTTCAACGGTTTTCCGGGCAAGGTCAAAAGCATAAGTAGGCTTGCCGAACTGGTCATTTACCACTTTTACCTTATCCATCCGGGAAGACATGTCAAGCATCGTATCCACAAAATTCCTGCCATGCGCCCCGAATAGCCATGAAGTCCTTATTATCCTGTAATCATCCATCTTCGCGATAATATTATTTTCACCCAGGAGCTTTGATTTTCCATAGACATTAATTGGATTTGGGATGTCTGATTCCATGTATTCATTAATAGAGCCGTCAAATACGTAATCCGTGCTGTAATGTACAAGTTTTGCGCCAGTAATATTGCATCCTTCAGCAATGTGACCAGGTGCTTTCCCATTGATATCAAAAGCCAGTTCCCGGTTATCCTCACAGTCGTCCACAGCAGTATAGGCCGCGGCATTTATCACGACATCGGGTTTTACCCTGGCAATGGATTCCATTACCTTTTTCTTATCAGTGATATCAATATCGCTGTGTGTGAGCTTTACGGCATCGGGGAATACGGCGCACAGTTCTGTCCCGAGCATGCCGCCTGCTCCGAATATCATTGTCTTGATTTTTCCCACCACCATCGGTTTTTGATATACCATTTAACAGTAGATCCAAGGGCGCTGTCGAAATCATGCTCCGGGGCCCATCCAAGGGCCTTCAGTTTGGAGCAGTCAAGTGAATATCTCAAATCATGGCCGGGGCGGTCTTTCACGTACTCTATCAAGGATTCATCTCTCCCGAGGATTTCCAGGATCTTTTTTGTTATCTGGATATTGGTTTTTTCTTCTCCCCCGCCGACATTGTATATCTCACCGATCCTGCCGTTGTTGATAATAAAATCAATGGCTTTGCAGTGGTCAAGTACATATATCCAATCGCGCACGTTCTTACCTGTCCCGTAAAGAGGGACCTTCCTGTTCTTAAGGAGATTTGTAATAAACAATGGTATGAGTTTTTCAGGATACTGGTAGGGCCCGAAGTTATTGGTGCACCGGGTTATGATCACAGGCAGTTTATGTGTTATATAATAAGATTGCGCAAGTAAGTCAGAGCCTGCCTTGCTTGAAGAATAGGGACTTGATGGCGTGAGTATGTCAGTTTCTTTGAACGAGCCTTCTATCCTGCTGCCATAAACCTCGTCAGTGGATATATGGACAAATTTTTTTACATTGTTTTTCAATGCGCTGTCAAGAAGTGTGAATGTACCCAGAACATTGGTCTTAACAAAACAGGAGGCGTCTTCTATCGATCTGTCCACATGGCTCTCGGCTGCGAAATGCACCACGGTGTCAACATCGTGCATGAGCTTGTTCACTATAGTTTCATCACAGATGTCACCCCTGATAAAAGAGTAATTCGGGTTGTTTTCAATATCTCTCAGGTTATCCGGATTTCCTGCATATGTCAGCTTATCGAGATTGATGATATTGCAACCATGATATTTCTCAAGCATATGACGGATAAAGTTACTCCCAATAAAACCAAGTCCACCGGTAACAAGCAGATTCAATGTTTACCTCTTTTACCCGTGCTTCAGGCCGGGTGTTAATCCCCAGTCATAAGGTATTTCCCTGGTATCCGGGGGAAGGCGGAATTCGTCGGGTTCTTCATAATTATATGGAAGCGTGGGAACGTTCAGGAAATATGCGGTTTCCGTGCCGACCGCTTTGAAACCATGATATATACCGGGCGGGACATGGATCAATACAGGGTTTTTTTCACCTGAAAATAATTCCATTACGGTTCCGTTTGTCGGGGAATCTTCGCGCCCGTCATATAATGCAACTTTCATCATCCCGCGTATGCATGTAAAGTTATCATCTTGCTTTTTGTGGTAATGCCAGCCTTTAACAACGCCGGGATATGCAGTGGTTATATATACCTGCCCGAAATTGGTGAATATCTTATCATCACTGCGCAATATTTCCATGAGCCAGCCACGTTCATCAGGGATAACCTTCAGGTTCTTGATGACAACACCGTCGATATTTTTCATATGTCCTGCCTTTTTGTTTACCGATTACTTATTTATAAAATATATTCAGGATTATTTAACAATCTTCATATACTTTCGCCAATTGCATGGCGATTATATCCCATTCATACTTCTTTGCAGTATCTAAAGCAGACATGGACATCCTCTTGCGAAGCTCCGTATCTGTAATTAATTTCAGGACAGCATTGATGATATCTTTTACATCAGGATTGACAACAATACCGGTATCCTCACTGACCAGCAAAGATGCGGCGTTTTGTTCGCATTTAACAGTGACAACAGGCACTCCACATGCGAAAGCCTCGATTACCACTATCCCGAATCCTTCCCTGCTGGAAGGAAGTACAAACACCCTGGAAGACTTGATATATGAAATTACCTCATCATATTCCAGAAAACCGGAAAATTTAACATTATCCTGGATCTTTAACCCTGTTGCCAGTCTGACAAGCTGGTCTTTCTCAGGGCCATCTCCTATTATCAGGCATTTTATATTGGGAATTGTGTTTTTGATGCGACCTATTGCCTCAAGTAATATATCCACGTTCTTTTCTTTGATAAGTCTCCCTGCAAATATAATGTCATATGCCAGTGGAGAAGGTTCTGCTCTGGTAATTCTCTCCAGGTCGATGCCATTTGGCAGGATATGGATGTTTTCGCCGCCAACCCCGAGTGATTCCAGGTTATTTTTTGTCATGGCCGATACCGCAATTGATCCGGCCGTCAGTCTCGAAGTGAGATATTCCACAAGTTTGCCAAAAAAACCTGCCCGTCCCAGATATTCGTACCAGTAGTCCCTCCATACTTCATGCCATGTAATTAACATACGGTTTCCCTTGAGAACTGAAACGAGTTTCACGGTAAAACACGATAAATAAGGGAAGGCGCTGACATCGATTACATCAAACTTCTCTTTAACAAGGTACGGGAGTAGTTTTATTGAGAAAATGACCGCTTCGGGAATAGAGCGCCTGCCGTTCACATATAATTCCATCGGGGAACAAACCCCATGAAGCACCATACCTTCATATTCGATCATATCGGCACCGTCCCACCATTTGATCCCGAAAACATGTACCTCATGCCCATGCTTTGCCAGCCTCCTGCCAAGTTCGTAGATCCGCTTCTCTGCACCTCCCTTGATCCACGGATAGACAGCGTCATATACAAAAGCGATTTTCATTAATTTTCCTTTTTTTCCAGCATAAAGATACTGATAATAAGGGCTGAAAAGATCAACTGGATGCCAAGCGCAGCAAGAACCATGGAAACAACGGCGCTGCCGACTTCCGAAAGTGAACCGTATCCTGAAGATATCCATATCAGAAGAACATGCGTTCCAAGGATCATGCCACTAAAGAATAACAATGCGCCTAATATCAGTCCGAACTCAAGGGAATGATAATCAAGGAGTTTGGCTGTTAAACCGATTCTGTCAATCCTGTTATGGATCATTCCGTAAACTTTCATATAGCTGCCTGCAGCTATCATCTGCGTTCCTATTATTGCCAGCATGCTGCCAAGGATGAATGAATGCAGGCTTGTTGTTTCAACGTTTCCGCGTATTGCCAGGGTAATGGTCATGAAGATGCCAAGAGCCAGTATTAGAAAACCGGGGATTGATAAAAAGGGCGTTGGATTGTAAAGCATCATGAACCTGAGATGCCGCCAGCCGTCTCCCCATGAATGGAGTTTTGAGGGTGTCTGCCTGGGATAATAAGTGATGGGTATTTCTGTTATCCTGAGATTTTTCCTTGCAGCTTCGATTATCATTTCGCTTGCGAATTCCATCCCCTCGCTCTTCAGATCGAGCTTATCATATGCTTCCCTTTTGATCGCCCTCATGCCGCAATGGGCGTCACTTAAATGTGTCTTAAAAAGTTCGTTCAGGGTGTTTGTCAATATGGGATTTCCTATATATCTATGCAGCCACGGCATTGAGTCCTTTTTGATTTCGCCTTTTAACCTGGTCCCCATGACAAAATCGGCATCACCTCTTAATAACGGTTGTATGAACCCCGGCATCTCCCTCAGGTCATAAGTGTCATCGGCATCAGCTAATAATACGTATTTTCCTTTTGAGTGCCTGAATCCTTCCAAAAAGGCGTTGCCATAACCCTTATTCATGGGGATCACGACTTTTGCCCCAAGCTCCATTGCGATATTCCTGGAATTATCTGTTGAATTGTCGGATACTATTATCTCCCCTTCCAGGCCTTCCTTTTTCAGGATGGACAGGGCTTTCTGGATGCAGATTCCAATTGTTTTCTCCTCATTCATACAGGGGATTATCACAGATACCAGCGGTTGGCTCATATTACCAAGAATATCTTAAGGCTTAAAATATTTTTTCTTTGAAGGTTAATCACAAAATAGCCTGGTACATAAATTTTATTAAATTCTCCAGAACCGGAACAATCATATAGTTTTGGGATGGCGAAATATACGTCATATTAACGATCCAGTAATAAAAGAGCAGCAGGCTTGAAGCTTCTGCCAGCGACAAGGCAATGATAAGAACTGTGAATTTTTCAGATAGGGCATCAGGACTTTTATTACCGGCAAAAATACTGAATGCTACAGCTATAATTAAAAGGATCAAAGTGGCCAGTGCTGCCTGATAATAGAGATTCATGAATGGTATTGGGAATTCTTCGATGAAATAGATTACGCTGATTAATAATATGCTACCATACAATATAATTATTTTATCAAGGTTATTTTCTATCAGTTCTTTTACTTTGTGAATCCTAAGGGCAAAATAAAGAAGGATAAAATATATGATGAGAAGGTACCTGTATTCAACGACTACTGGCGTGTCCTTTATTATATAAATAATAAAATTCATATTAAACAGGGAATTTAACAGGCTGTATGCTGCAAAAACCAGTATTAAGTATAATCCGAGGATTTTGTCCATTATATTTAATTTAATCCTTTTTCTTATGATCTCAATTACAGAAGCAAGAGCAATTATTAAAAAAGGACTGACCAGGAAAACGCCAAATGTATTCACAGTCCTTAAGAACATTGTATCCAACAGGACATCCTGCCAGCCGGTTTTAACATCCGTATCCCAGTTGAATCCAAACTCATTTAACAGGCCGGCTTGTTTTTGCTTGTTAAGATTTTCATCGAATATTATGAAATCTTTACCTGTTTGCACTTCTATCGACCTGTCGGTCAACGGGACTGTTTCCATGATAGAAAACGGATGGCCAAGGATCAAATAATTAAACGTAAAAAATGGCATCAGGGATATAATAATAATTAATGAAATATTTATAATATGTTTTATCCTGCGATCCCCGGCCAGGTCTATTATCAGGAGCGATGCGAGTAGAACCACGCCGTCCAAAGTGCGCGTCCAGATGCAAAGAGCTGCTGACGCATAAGCAAGATACATGAAAGTATCATTTTTTTTCTCCTGGTATTTATAAAAAAAGTAGAAAGCCAGTATTGTGAGGAATAAAGAGAGGGTGTGATGTTTCAATGTGACAGAATAGAATGAAACCGGTGTTGCGAACACAAGGAAAAAAGATGCGAACAGGGCGATCTTTGTGCTGAACAAATCCCTGAAGAAAAGGTACACTAACAGGACTAAAAACGAGGAGATGAGGATATTCGTTAATTCAATTGAGAGTAATTCTCCCCACATGGGAAAATAAATTGGTTTGAAAAAATACAAATTGGTTGCTATCAGTATTAGATATGATATTGCTGCGCACAATAGCGGATGCTTGAAGTTCCGGTACTTCGTGAGAAGATAAACAACCAGGGCCCCGCTCAAAGCCCATACGTTCAAAATAAAAAGATGGGCGCCAAATAAAAGATCCATCATTCCCAATATATAATATATTGGTAAAGATAAAATAAGTAAGGAGTAGCTGAATTTCCCAAAGAGGTGATCTCCAACTATTATGAAGACCCCTTTAGTGGTGTTTATCTTGAAGAATTCCAATGCAATAGAACCGTTTATAAGATTATAAAATTGGTTTAATATCACACCTTCGTCTGAAAAGAATAAACGTGTGCCTGCAAAAGTGATAAAAAGAAACAGTGAACTGGAAAAAATTATTAAAGGTATTTGGTTGGAACCCGGAGAGCCTATGATTTTTTTTATTATCTTCATTTTAAAAGAAAAAATCTAATTACCTGGCGGGTTTTATTTTATTGGCAATATCCTTTCCCAGCCTTCTGCACTCCTCAATGTCTTTTTCCGCAGGCGCGTACTGGACACGAAGCACGGGGTCAATTACCTTGATACCTATCTCCCTCATCTTTTCAGCTATCATTCCCGGCGCCTCGCCGCTCCACCCGTAAGAGCCAAATGCTGCCCCGACTTTGGCTTTCACATTTGCCTTGGCAAGGCTTTCGATAAATTTTTCCATAGGCGGCAGCATCTTGTAATAGAAAGTCGATGACCCTATGGCAATGGCATCGGCTGATTTCAGCTCTTCTATTTTTGCCTCATGGAAATTCATGGCCAGAGCATCCACATTCCTTGATACTGCGCCTTCAACGATAGCATCTGCCATCGCTTTTGTGTTACCTGACGTGCTTAGATATACAACAACTACTTTTGGCATATTTTCCTCCCTCTCATATTGAGATAGTACGATTTTAACCTATCTCATAACAAAGTTAAGGGTAATCTCATATAAGCATTTCTCAGGAATAGATTTGAAGAATTATTCAGTAAACTATTTAATCAAACCTTTTTATATATTATATAAATGCTGAGGCGTTTATTTTTTATCATCCTCTGGGCGATGGTCACAACAGGCATGTACATGGCACTTGTAGTTTCACCCCCCGCCGCCGTACTGGGTGAAAGCTACCGCATCTTTTTCTTTCATCTTCCCAATGCAGTGCTGGCTTTTTTCTCATTCACCGTGACAGCAGTATCAGGCATAATGTACCTTCGCACGAACAATATCACCTGGGACGATATAGGCGCAGGCTCCGTAAAACTCGGGTTCGTTTTCGGGGGGCTTGCACTTGCCACGGGATGGGCGTTCAGTTATGAAGCATGGGGTACGAAATGGAGCTGGGACCCCAAAGTCGTGACCACCTTCGTGATGTGGTTCGTTTATATCGGCTATATAATGCTGCGAAGGAGCGTTGACGATGAGATTCGAAAGGCGAGACTTAGCGCCGTGTATGCGATAGTGGGATACGCAAGCGTGCCGCTGGCATACCTCTCATCACGCCTTGTATATTCTCTTCATCCCGAAAGTATCGGTCTCACAGCGGAGATGAAAGCGACTGCTGTTATCATGGTGGCTGGATTTCTTTTGCTTTATTTTTATCTTCTCTGGTTCCACACAAGGCTCACCCGCCTCTTCCGGCTTCAGGGGCTTGAAACATGACCGTCATTTTCATAGCTGCGCTGGCCGTGTGGACGGTACTGGTCCTTTATCTCATGCATCTTGACAGAAAAATCCGTGAACTTGAAAAACGCTTGTTAAGGCCATGAATCGCAGATCAAAGGCGCTTATCGGTCTTGGTATCATCCTTCTTGCCCTGTATTTCGGCTACAGCGCAGTTATAGATAGTTTAACTTATTACAGGGGTGTGGACGCGGTTGCAAAGGACATGGATTATTATTCAATGCACAGGGTCAAGATGATAGGCGATATCGTTAACAACACAATGAAGGCCACAGATAGCGGTTATATGTTTGACATGGAGTCGAACGGCACTGTTTTAGGTGTAAAATATAATGGCACTCTGCCCCAGGCCTTCACAAAAGACGGCAGGGTGGTAGTGATCGGAAAAGTTGAGAACGGTGCTTTCCAGGCTTCGGAGATGAACGTCAAATGCCCGACAAAGTACACCCCGACATAGCGCCAGTCGGCATAATCGGAGGCACCGGTTTTTACAGGATGGAACTTTCACAGCAGCGATCGTTTGGTGAGGATACCCCTTTTGGCGAATGTGAACTCTCATGCGGCCTTGCAGGAGAGAGAAAAGTCGTGTTTGCGGCAAGACACGGGGCACACCATGATTTCCTTCCAGGCGAAGTGAACTACCGCGCCACCATTTATGCGCTAAAGAAGCAGGGTGTGAGGCAGGTGTTCGCTTTCTGCATGGTGGGAGCGCTAAAGAAAGAGCTTTGCCCCGGGGACATTGTCATTCCTGACCAGTTCATTGATCTGACGCATGGCCGTTTGAATACTTTTTTCGGGAAAGGCAACTCTGTTTATGTTTCCATGGCAGACCCTTTCTGCCCCACGCTTTCATCCTTTGCAGCAAATGAGCTTCCGGATTTTACAGTGCATCGCGGCGGTACTTACGTATGTGTCCAGGGGCCGCATTTTTCCACGCGGGCCGAGTCCCGGCTCTTTAGCGGCTTTGGCGATATTATCGGCATGACGGCAGCCACGGAAACAAAACTTGCCCGTGAAGCCGGCCTGTGCTATACAGTAATTGCAAGCGTGGTGGATTATGATACATGCAGTATGGGTATGAAGGATATGCATAAAATCGTAATGAATGTAAATCGTGCTGCAAAAAGGCTTGCGGAGCATGCGCCGCCACCGGCATCATGCAAATGTGCAGGTTCTCTTGCTGGCGCCATCGTGAGCGGATCGGAACCATCCGATATTATCGGTGGCGGAAGGCACACCTCGATGTTCAATAAGCGCAATTAAATATTGACTCAAGATATTTCTTTTCATCCTTTAGTTCCCTGATTTTATCTTCCCTTGACAGGGGCCGCGAAAATACCTTATCATCAATTTCGATCGTGAGGTCGCCGTTGTAGCCTGAATCCCGAAGTGCTGCCAATACTGGTTCCATGTTCTTGATACGGTGCGAAGGATAATGCTGTTTCCCGTCGTGCGGGGCGCCTACATGCACATTGATTATTTTATCGCCAAGCTCTTTGATGAAAGACAGGGCATTCTCAGGTGAGACCATGAAAGCATGGACAACATCAAAGGTGAAAAAGAGACCCGGGAATTTATCCAGCACTTTTTTCATTTCATCCGGTGTTGAGCACATGCTTGAGATCCCTGCTATGCTATTTTCAAGTGAGAGGTTCACATTCAGTAAATCAGCTTTCTTCTTGCAGGTTCCGAGGTACGACATGAACTTTTCCCAGTCTTCATTCGTAGGCATGCGGTGAACCGTCCTTTTGCCCGGATGAATAGTGACCACTTTTGCCCCAATCCTGTTTGCAAGTTCAAGACACCATAATGTTTCTTTTATCGTGGCTTCATGGACGTAATCGTTGTACGAAGCAGGATTCAGATCCAGTATGGGGGAATGGAGTGTGCATCCATGCGGCATCAGGGAAATGGCTTCTTCCAGTATCACCTCTGATGTTTCGTTATTCCTTGCCCTCCAGAAATCGGGAGTTTCAGCCCAGAACTCAACGCTTTCTATGCCAGCCTCCAGCAGTATCTCCATTATATCAGTGATGCTGTATTCCCAGAGAAATAATGACGCGCATGATATGTTCATCCCGGCACCCATGATATTATTGGAGTCTGGACTATATATAATTCAGTATTATGTTCCAATCCTTATGCAGAAAGAACTATCATTATGTAATTCAAATTCTATGATCATACCATGAAGAAGAAAGGAATAGCTGCAAAAGGTTCCATTCTCAAAGACCGAATATGCGCTGTGTGCGGCCGTAAATTCGATGTAAAACTTGAAGAAAATAACAGGGTACCTGTCCAGTATTTCTTTTCAAAAGAACTTGGCAAAACTCTGACTGGAAGTAAAAAAGAATATTGGGAGTGCGAGTATTGCAGCGGTTATTTCAAGGAGAGAGTTAAAGAATGGATGATCCAGAATTGGGGAACTCCATGTCCGGATTATGAGGAAAGCTGTGCACTCTGTAAAGCATGGAAATTCTTTGATTACCTGTTTGAGATAGACTGATAAACCAATCAAACTATTACTCTAACTTCCTTAGCTTTCTTATTTTTTCAACCCCGCCTTTAACCTTAGCGAGGCGTTCGTAAAACGCATTTGCCATTATTATCTGTGCGTCTATCAGAGGTCCGACCTCCTTGATCCATACATGGCGAGGATGCGTTTTTACAAATTCAGCCCATCGCTCGATATGTTCTGTATGGGTTTTGTCTCTCATGATAAGCGACACCGCTCTTTTATTTCTCTGTTCATTCGGATTATCTCTAATACAGACCTGGAGTAAGTATTATAGCCAGAAATAACTGATCTTTTATTACTATCAGTTATATAGACGGGATGAAAGTGGTTGTGAAATATATTTAAGCGTACATTTTAGCACAACAAGAAATAAGACCATATATTCTTTAAATCAGTATATACAGGCCTCGTACATCGTACGGGGTTTGTGACTGCTTGCGAACTGAACCCTTATGCTCGTAAAAAACGATAGGTTTACGAAGACCTTTTCTTGAAAATAAAAATAGGCGCGAATAGAAACAAATTTAAGTAATTGAGTTATTAAAAAACTATATCTGAGCTTCCAAAAGAGAAAATATATGATTGTATTCATTAGTTGGTCTGGAACAAGAAGTAAAGCACTTGCAGATTCTCTTCGTGATTGGCTTCCAAATGTTATTCAAGCCATTGAGCCATGGATGTCTGAAGCCGATATTGACAAAGGCACCCGTTGGGGTATTGATTTAACCAATCATCTAAAAGATACCAAGGTTGGTATAATTTGTTTAACTTCAGAAAATTTAGAATCGCCGTGGATTCATTTTGAAGCTGGAGCACTGTCAAAAACAATAGAAAGTGCATATGTATGTCCATATTTGTTTCATGTTGAACCTACTGACCTTACCGGGCCATTGGTGCAATTTCAGGCTGCAAAGGCAAATAAAGAAGATACTCATAAGCTAATGCATACGATTAATAAAGCACTTGGAGACAGAGCTCTGCCAGAAAAACAACTTAATAAATCATTTGAAAAATATTGGCCTGATTTTGAAGAAAATATAAAAAAAATTCCTGAAGCTCAAACAAAAACAGAATCACATCGTTCCGACCGAGAAGTACTAAATGATCTGTTACAACTAGTCAGAAATATAGATAGGGGATTAGGAGATATAAGCAAAGTATGGGTTTCTAAAGGAGATGTTGACGTATCAGGCAATGTTAAAATATCAGGCACAGAAGAACGTCTTCATGGAGATGTACTTGAGCACATGCATTCAGGATATGAATATTGGCACCCTGCATCACGATTACATAAATAGGGTTTCCTAAATGCAATATCCAAATAATAATCCAGAAAAGCTAAGAACAGGCGCATATGAAGCAGAAAAAGAAAGTATAAATATGTACTTATTTATTATTTATATGGATTTTACTTATGGAAAAAATTAATTCATGGCACGTTAGTATTGCAGCCGAAGCTTTTGCAGCAGGTGTTTTTGCAAGATGTGGTTATGATGTGTCTGTTCAATACGGAGCCAATCAACCTGAATACGATTTAATGATAGCTAAAGGCGAAAAAATATTAAAAGTTTCTGTTAAAGGAAGTCAAGATGGTGGGTGGGGACTAACTCAATCGTATCTTAATAATGCTGAATATCATAAAGCAGCTGACGTATGGTTATCAAAACACAATAAAAAAACTATCTTTTGTTTTGTTCAATTTGAAGGCATAAAACTTAATGAACTACCAAGAATTTATTTGGCAACACCTATCGAAGTAGCAAATAGATTAAAAGAAAGTGCAAGAGGACGTGGAGATTCAATCTTATATGAACATCATGAATGGGGACATAAAGCTGCTGGTGCAGGTACAACAGATAAAATCCCAGATCATTGGAAATTTTCCAAAGAAAGAAGTGAAGAATTATTTGAATAGCTTAATGAATTTATTAATTAATATTCTATATGTAGCATTGAAAAGGAAAATTTGCGCCTGAATAGAAAATCGGAATCAAAGATAACCAAACGCTCATGAGGCTTCGCCTCATGCATGAAGCATGAAAAATCTCATTACTGTTGTTGTTTTTATTTGCTCTTGATATGGGCAGTGAAGGCTGTTTAATTTTTGGGACATGATCCCGTTA
>CABMIH010000071.1 GCA_902386205.1 uncultured archaeon
GCCTCTTCAGAATTGGGGTACAATCCTTAACCAGCTTAGAGTGTACTTCGATGAACGAGTGGATGGATATTTATAGGGATGGTGAGAAATGAAGATTCAAAGTTTCAGCAAAAACGGTTACACTCCCATTCGGTTAGGCTTATTTGATATTGTTCAAAGGTTTTTAAGCTGTCATACCGTCTTTATTTCAAATCCTTCGAACATCTTTCTCATTATGACATCCTGTATCGAGCCAAAACCCGGCGTTGCTATTCTTTTTCCATTGAGGTCAAGAATAGAGCTTATATTGGAATCCGCCCTCACTACGAGTGAAGTGCCTCCGGTATTCACGCCGTTGATCACACGGACCTTTCCATTATCATTTACTACGTACCTTAAAACAGGTGTCGCACCAAACACAGCCGCATCCACTTCACGGTAATGAAGAGCTGTTGTTATCGCCTGCCCGTTCCTGAACTTGCGGAACTGGATATTCCCGTCAGGGATGAGACCTACCTTTTCAAAAAAGCCTTCTTTTTGTGCTATATACAGCCCCAGGTTGTGGAGATCGCTATCTATGAACCCGAATTTCAGGCTTCCATTAACCGCAGGCGGTACCCAGTCAGGATCAGCGTCCAGCCTGTTTTTTATTTCCTTATAATATCTGTCAGGAAAAACACTCGAAAGAAACTCGTCCGTGCTGCTGTAACCCATCGAAGAGAGACTCTTTTTGAAGCCTCCTGCTTTGTCAAGTATCTCAAATCCCTTTTTCATTTCATTCATATCCGGGAATTCGATGTAAATCGTGTTGTTAAGGGCTGCCGAGACGGATGATCTATCTGCCCCGGTAAACTCTGAGCCGTATTCCAGAACCTTTTCCCTGTTTGCCGGGTCATTAATGAACCTCGTACTTTTCAAATGCACCCAGACAAGGGCTTTAATCATATCTTCATCCTGGACGTATTCTGATATTACCATGACGCACTCAGGGTGGTTTTTCCATATGTCCCTGGAATTAACAAGGTACCGGCCATAGCCGTCGGCCACAGCCTTTGCCGGATATGGCTCCCATGAAATGAAGCCCGCTATTGTCCCGTTCTCAAGAGCCGCAGACATCTCATCCGGTGTCATGGAGACAACAAATATCGACTTTGCGACCGCAGGTTTCCCGTTGAGACCGAAGCCTGCATACAGCAGTATTAGAAGTATTGAAATAAGTATTATATAAACCATTTTTTCTTTTGCTGGCAAATGTAATCTACCACCTGACGGTATGAGTTTCATCCATCATGAGGAGATTCTCCGAGCGGCAATAAGCTTTTCTATCACCAGGCCGATACATTTAATAAGAGATGGGGGAACTTACATCTGCAATTTTAGTATTACAGATTTCCCGACCTTCGCAGCACACTTCTTATCCTGGCTTTCAGTTCGTTCAGGTTGAAAGGTTTTGTTACATAATCGTCCGCCCCAATCTCAAGACTTTCAACTTTATCCTTCACTTCATCCCTTGCTGTCAGCATGATAACTGGTATATTCACGGTCCGGGCATCTTTTTTTAACACTTTGCATACCTCAATGCCATCCATACCCGGCATCATGACATCAAGGATTACAAGCTCCGGCCTTTCGGTATGTGCCCTCTTTATCGCTTCGGGGCCATTGCCTGCTTCGATAACCAGGTAATCCATGGCTTCAAGAAACCTCTTTAGCGGAAGAAGCGTATCTATCTCGTCATCCACTATCAGTATTTTCTGTCTCGTGTCAGAAAAACTCCTGATCTTTCCTTCAACTTCTTTCTCCGGGATTCCAAGCGTCCTTGATATCTCTGGAACCGAGATATTTTCATTATTCTTTATCAATTCTATGATTTTATCGTCTATAGGATTTTTTTTCATTGATTATCACCTGCGTCGCCAATCTCCTTTTTGAGTTCTTCATAAAAGCCCAACAGGATCTTTGTAGCTTTATTCTCTTCATTCAGGGCAAAAGTCCGTATCTGTTTTCCCAGTTTTTTTTCAATAATTATGTTGTTCTCAAGAAGCGGCTCGATTACCCTGGCAACGCTTGAATGGTACAGCCCTGTTCCTTCAGCTATCCCGGAAAGATAATTGATCTCTCCTTTTTTATTTATAAGATATTCCAGCACAGTCAACTGCGCCGTTTTGCCGAACAGCTTTTCAAATGGGCTCATATCTCCTCCTATGTTCCAGTTTACTAAATATCTTTTCATACTCGCTCAAATTTTTAATATGTATGTTTATTAATAAACATAGTATCACTATATACTCATATAGTTTACTATTTATTTAATCCAACTTGACTATTAATCGACAAGTTTAAGTATTATGAAGTAGTACTTGAAAATTAAGGTATGTTGTCCTGATAGACCACCTGAATTACATTATAAAATAATTATAAGGAGGATTAAAATGAATAGACTATTAGCGTATGCCATCGGAATAGCATGTACACTGGCATTTGTTATGCCGGCAAGTGCAAATCTCGAAATAGTGGACTTTTTCTCGGATTTCACAAGCAGCGAGGTCACGATCAAATCCAGCCAGAACCACGAGGGTAAAGCTGTTTTTGAACTGATGTACGGGGAAAAAGTAGTCGAATCCCGGGAGGCGCATTTTAAAGCAAGCGCGGGAGAACAAATAACAAAAGTAATATTATGGCAGGAAAAACCCAGGCATGATTATTATAAAGCCCGGGTGAGCCTGTATAACGATACGCGACTCCATGCCAATAAAACCTATGAAGTGTCTTACGGGACAGTCGCAATGCCCAGTTTCCATGTAGTTGATTTCTCGCCTTCGAACAGCGGCGTGCAATTGCTGCTGCGTCCCTTCAACCCGAGCGCCGTTGATATAAAAATAGAACTGCTCGACAATAACGATATCATATATACAGAGACAAAAGAGGCGGTGTCTCTCACAGCGAACGCAGAGATCAGGATGGACTGGCCGTTTTTGCTCACTGATGGGAAGGAATATACGACCAGGGCAAAAATATTCACGCACAGGCTTTACGCGCCCGACCTGATCAATACCTATGTTGCATCTTTCACGGCGAACGATGAAATAGAGATACTGCAGGATGACGCAGAAGTTGATGAATACGGAGCCAGCGTAACGCTGCGGGGAAAATCCCAGGTCCCTTTTGACGGGGCAATAGATGTGTCTGCAAGGAACAGGGCAACAAATGAGATCGTAAAATTCCGCCAGCAGGTGGAAGATATCCTTGTTTCAGGAAAAGAAGATACGGCTGGGGTTGTATGGAATGGACTTTCGCCCGGGACTTATGATGTCAGTATCCTGGCCGTAAATAAGGAAAACATCGCGCTTGATAAATATGAAACTGTCCTGCGCATACCCGAAGCTGCCGCTGTTTCGGAAACACCCGCAGCAAATAGCACACCCGGATTGACAGGGTTGACCGGATTCGCTGCGATAGCCATTATAGTAGTTGCTATGGCTGCCATGAGAAGGAAGAGAGGTGGGTAGGGTGTTCGATCTTATTATCAGGAGCCTGACACAGAGGAAAATGAGGACAGGGCTGACTGTATTCGGAATTGCTCTCGGGATCTTTGCAGTTGTTGTTATGGGCGGGATGTCGGAGCATTTGAGCACGACTTATGATAAGTCAATAAAACTTCTGGCAGCTGATATCATGGTACAGCCAGATGGATCCGGCACTCTTGATGAATCAAAGATCAGGCAGATAAAAAGAGTGCCAGGGGTAAAAGATGCTTATGGAGCATTATATACTCCTCTTGACCCCGAACAAAGTGGTGGAGGATTCGGTCTTAGTGATTTAGTGTGTGGTATTCTTCCAGAAAAACAAATAAAAGACCTAAAGCTCACGTCAGGCAGGTATCTTGTTCCCGGGGATGAATATAAAGCAGTGGTTGGCAGCAGCATTGCCCAGAAATTCAATCTCAAGGTTGGAGATGAACTTGAGATAAAAAGCAAGAGGATGAAAAGCTCATCATCAATAAGCCATACCAGGAATGTCACTGTTGTTGGTATTCAGGAATATTCCGGCACTATGTTTGATTCTTTTGTGAGTATGCCCCTTGACGCTGCGCAAAGGTTCTATAAAATGGAAAACACTGTTTCTTTCATTTATGCAGAGCCTGCACCCGGTACAGACTCTTCTCTTCTTGCAAAAAGGATTGATCTGAGTGTAGAAAAAGTCAAAAGCCGATCCCCGGCGCAGCTCAGGAAAGATGTTGAAGGAGAGATTGTCTTTATCAGTCTGATAACAATAAGCGCAGCGATCCTTGCAGCTATTATCGGGGGACTCAGTGTTATGAATACGATGCTCATGTCGGTTTCAGAGAGGACAAAAGAATTCGGACTTTTAAAGGCACTCGGAGCCGAAAGAAAGAATATTCTTTTCATGACTATGGGTGAAGCCGCACTCATGGGAATAATTGGAGGAATTTCAGGCATAGTTGCTGGTGGAATAATTACATACTTATTGAATAAGTCATTCGAAGCCCAGGGATCAGCTCTTTTTGCGATAACGCCAAGACTTGTCGTGATCGGGTTATTGTTTGCAATATCGCTTGGAGTAATATGCGGCACATACCCCGCTTATCGAGCCACCAAAATGAGTCCGATGGAGGCGCTGCGATATGAGTAACAATGGAAATAATGGCAAAAAAGGGAATAATGGGAATAATGAAAGCCATGCTGGTGGCAGTGAACCTGTCCTTCGCATCAGAGATCTTAAGAAGACCTATATGCAGGGCAGGATCCCCGTCCATGCTCTTGATGGCGTCAGTTTCGATGTAAGAAAGGGCGAGCTGTTGAGCATAGTCGGGCCTTCGGGGAGCGGTAAATCCACACTCATTTCAATGATAGGGCTGCTTGACAGACCAACGGATGGAAGCGTCTTTATCGATGATGTCGAGATCACAAAAGCAAAAGAGAGCGAAGCTCCCCGTATTCGGCGGGAAAAGATAGGGTTTGTATTCCAGCATTTCAATCTACTGTCCACGCTTACTGCAATGGAGAACGTAGATATTGCGATGCGATTTACCGGAACTTCAAAGAACAAGCGAAATGAAAGGGCTTTCGAACTTCTAACAATGGTTGGGCTTGGCGACAGGGTGAAGCATAAACCGTCAGAATTGTCAGGGGGACAGCAGCAGCGCGTGGCTATTGCACGAGCGCTTGCAAATGAACCTGCAATACTACTGGCCGATGAACCCACAGGGGCGGTTGATACAAAAACGAGGGAAGTGATAGTCGAACTTTTAAAGGGGCTCAGTGAAAAAGGGCAGACCATCATCGTTGTAACACATGATATGGATGTTGCGCGGCAAACTGACAGGATAATAACTATGAGGGATGGCAGGATTGCCAGCGATACGGTGAAGGGAATTGAGGAAAATGAATATGAGAAAAGATATGATTTACAAAATTAGGATCATGATCCTTGAAACATATGTCAGGATCACGATGATCGGGTACGAATCAAAACAAAAGAGATTTGCTGAAAGATATGTAAACAAGGAACTCGATATTGATAAAACAGGGATTCATACGGTGAGTTCATTAAAAGCAGGATTCTCTTCAATGGAGTTCCTTCACGGGAGGTTATAAAAATGAACTCAATTGCGACCATCCCAGAAGATGATGTGGGTTCTGTCATCAGAATGATCGACAAATCAAGGAAGTCTAATGCCAGGGCGGTCATAGATATCAGTTTTTCAAATGCCCGGATGAATGGAAATATAGCGGAACTGCTGGCGTATTTGACTGCTGTGAAGATAAGAGGGATAAAATGACAATCGTGGTTGACGGGATGACCGTTACGGCGGATAGTAATGGAAGAATCGTCCGTCCAAATGCCAGGGAAGAATCACGTCCTATCGAGATGTATTTTACCCCTGCTTTCAATGGAGGTTCTTCCTCGGTGCGGCTGTCGATCCAAATCACAGGAATTCCCATCACAGGAGAGATATCATGGATGATTTGCCGGTCATCACTTGGCGAATGCAGTTGCAGAGCGGGCTTTTTTTATCCCCAAAACCACTCCCCACCTGCCGCTTCAAAGTGATAAAAGGGAGGATAAAATGAGAAACGGGAATTATAATCCACTGTACCTTGCACTGGCAATTATCACATTGATATTGAACAAAATGTTTGGAAAGAGATGAGGCGATCAAATATGATCAAAGTCGCAGCGGTAATAGGAAGTCCGAGGAATAACGGCGAAACATATAAGAACGTTCAAAAATTTGAACTGCGATTAAAGAAATTAGATGAAAATATAGATTTTAGCTATATCTTTCTTAAAGATGCTCACATAGAACAGTGTAAAGGATGTGGAGTTTGTCTTGCGAAAGGTGAGGAATACTGTCCTATCAAAGACGATGACAAAAATGATATCCTTCGCCGCATTATGGAATCTGATGGCATTATATTTGGGGTTCCTGTCTATTCATTGCATGTGCCTGCATTGACAAAAAACCTGCTGGACAGGTTTGCATATATTTTGCATCGTCCCTGTTTCTTTCACAAAAGTTTCATGTCGATCGCAGTCCAGGGCGTATATGGCGATAAGAACGTCATAAAATATCTTGAAGAATTCGCAACTTTTTCAGGATTCAAAGTATGTAGGGGATTCGGTATTACTAACACGATATTTTCAGAAGAAATGAAGAAAAATGATAAACTGATAGAAGAAAATGCAAAAAGATTTTATCAACATCTTATGAGCCCGACTCCATCGCCTGGTATTTACCAGTTGATGATGTTCCGGTGGATCAGGTCATCAAAGCCTTATATTGCCGAAGATTGCCCAAAAGATTACCAGTACTTTAAAGAAAAAGGCTGGCTGGAATCACCATATTTCTATGACATAGAACTTAATTTGATAAAAAAGATAATTGGCGCATGGGCAGATAGACAGGGAATGAAGCTTGGTGAAAAAATAAAGAAGCAGAGAATGATAAAGGTGGCGCCATGACAGCAGGAGTCCGATCCCCTCGCCAGGTAGTGCTGCCGGTTCGTGTGGGCATCGACCCAATGGAGAGGCTTCTAGTCGCCAGCTTTAAAGGCGATCCCGAGTTTGAGGGATTCGAGCCGCAGGTATTCGATGATCCCGTTAACGGAAAGGGTATGAGAGTGCTTCGATACAGGAAGGACGGAAAGGTCGATGTTTACTGGCAGTCCGGAGTCTATGTTGACAGGAATACGTTCGCCGTTGGTAAAGGTATCGGTGATTTTGCCGAAACGATCATTGAACCGGCGCGTTTCGAGATCACTCAGAGAAGCCTGGATCTGCACGTAGCTTTCACCGACGTGCAGGGGCGGATGGTCGAACTCCGCGTCCACGAGGACATTCAAGATGAGCGCGGTTTCCCGATGCTTGCTCCAGTGGGTGCAGATGTCGAGAAACCGCCAAGGCTCATGCTTGTATTCATGCCATCCATTGATCTTGTCCGTCGCACCGGCTCCGTGGTCGAAGGACATATCGGTGACCGCATCCTGCACCCGGCATCCCTGCCTGTTCTCTTGAACTGGCAACGGGTGTGGTTCGTGCGCTACGTCCCTATGCCGGTCATCGGAACACTGAACCCTCCCATGAACCGACCAGTGCTTGTCGATCTATCCATATCTGGGAGCGCAGAGGTTGAAGGGATGACGGTCGTAGCGGACGGGGTTGGGAGCATCACCCAGATCAGCGCAGGGCAAGAGCCACGCCAGGTTGAGATGGATTTTCTCCCCGGATTCCCGAACCTGCTTGAACTACCCAAAGGCGGTTCCGCAGCCGGGCGGTGGTCTATCCGGATAATGGGAGTACTTATCACAGGCGGCTCATACTACACATTGCGCGAAGGCGACCGTGTTGCCGTCGAACTTGATGTCGATGAATACTGGAAGCCGTCAGGTCTGCCTATTTGCATGGAGATATTCACGCGTGTTGTACGCATGTTTCGCACATGGCCTGCCACTTACCGATGGCGAGGCATCGTAGAACTCGGTGCGGAACCAGTTATGTCCGGTGCTTGGGAGCGAAAAGACGGATGATCAGTGAATAAAGGGATGATATCAAAATGAGAAGGAAGGAAAAATGAAAGTAAAACCTGTATTCGGTTATCAGATATGCCCATTTTGCGGCGGGAATGTAGAATACGCCGGTATCAGCAGCGGACATATCTTCCCTGATATAAACACAGGACAAATGTATGTGTGCAGGGAATGCGGCTACCAGGGTAGTTTCATAATTGAAGTCGATGATCTTGATGATGTGAGGAAGTTCAGGGAAGAACTAAAGATCAATAGCGAGGGGATTAAAACGCCCGCATTCAAACTTCCTGAGAAATGGATGTGGTTATGGAAGATTATGCTGGTCATTATAGTTATTTTTTTCATACTTGGAATTATTGGATACATAGAAATGATCATAGCAAAATGAAGGTCATAAAATGAGAAAAAATGATTTGGCAATTGACCCGGGCGACTACAAAGAAATCGGAAAACTGGTAATGACAAAAGAACTGGCCATAAAATGGACGGCTCTTATGATACCAACGCTGATCGTTTTTATATCCTTGACCGGATTGTTATTTGCCGTGTTTACCGGAAAGAATGAATTTGGGGTCACGTATAACGCATCTCATAACTATGTCCAAAACATATTACAATTATCATTTCTTGCGATATCCACTATAATATTTCACGAATTTATCCATGGCGCTTTCATGTCGAAATATGGAGGTAAACCACGTTATGGAATGGGTATCGCCCACTGGATCGTGCCATTTGCTTATGCCACAACGGATGCCACCTTCAGAAGAAACCAGTACATAGCGATTGCCATTTCGCCTCTTTTCGTGATAACGTTCGCCGGCATCTTTTTTATTGCTGCTTCTCCTGATTTCAACCACTGGATGGTCATACCTCTTGCGTTCAATTCAGCAGGCGCCGTAGGTGACCTGTGGATGACATTTTTATTATTACGAATGCCGGAGCATGTGCTTGTGAAAGATAATATTACAGGACTTACATTCTACGGGAAACCATCGGATGAACAACCCGATATTTCATCAGGTGGTCTGATTTTGGATTTTGTAAAGGGTTTTACTATTGGATTGACAATATCTATTCTTCTTAATTCGATATATCAGTCTGAGATAACAGGATTTTTTGGTTTGTCTCTTTCTTTTCCACCGTTATTGTTACCTGTAAGCGTTGCGGCAGGATTGATTTATGCGGTTATTAAATACATCAAAAAACAGAAAAAGGAATGATCTTTACCGTATATTGCGATTTATCGAGCCAGTCCACATTATATTAACCGAAAAGCTCCCTAACAGGTTGAAGCGCGTCAGGTAAAGTAAAGATAACAACCTTATCATCGGCGATTATTGTCTGGTTGCCGTCCGGTATTATTACTTCCGATCCTCTCACTATCGCGCTGATAATGGCCCCGCGCGGAAAAGTTACATCCTTGAGTTTTTTATTGATTATTTTTGATCTCTCATTTGCAGCCAATTCAACTATCTTGCCTTTTTCTCCTTCGATCGTCACCAGCGATTCGATGCCGATCCCCATTGTAAATTTCAAGACTTCATTGACAGCAGCCTGGATCGGGCTTATGGCCACGTCTATTCCGACCATCTCGAACAGTTCCGCATAATCGGGCCTGTCTGCCCTTGCGATTACTTTTTTCGCCCCCAGCTTTTTTGCCAGCAGTGAACATAAAAGATTCTTCTCATCGCTATTTGTGACAGCGACGACCGCATCCATAGACCCGATATTTTCCTCTTTCATCAAAACAAAATCAGTGCCGTCCCCATTAAGGACCAGGACGTTCGGAAGGTTCTGGGCAAGTGTTTCGCTTCTTTTTTTATCAGATTCTATTAAGGTCAGCTTGAATTTTTTCTGGATGAGGAGGTTGATAAGGTAATATCCAACTTTGCCCCCTCCCACTATCGCAATTTTTCCGTTCCCTTTCTCGTTTTCCTCGAAAAGTTTTCTTGTATCCTCAACGGCCTCTGGTTTCCCGACAAGCACCACTCTGTCGTTCTTCATAATAGTGTCAGAGCCGTGGGGTATCATCAATTCCGAACCCCTGAAAATCGCAGACATTATGCAGCAGGGGGGAAGATCGGATTCGTATAGTTTTTTCCCTATAAGCGGATTTAACTCACCAACCTTGAATTCCATCATTTTTACTTTCCCGCCGACAAAATCCACCACGTTCATCGCTTCCGGGATTGAGAGGATCTGGTTGATTTCAGAGGCAAGGGATAATTCCGGGCATACCATGGCGTTCATGCCCACGGTCTCGCGCACCGAAACCGGCCTGTTTATATAATCGGGATTGCTGACGCGGGCGACGGTCTTCACTCTACTGTTCAGGAGTTTTGACGCCATGCAAGCTACTATGTTGATTTCGTCCACACCTGTCACTGCCACGACTAATTCAGCTTTTTCGATATTTGCTTTTTTAAGAAGCTTTACATCTGCCCCGTTCCCCTGTATGACCTGCACGTCCAGGTGACCTGCCCTCGCGCAGGCGTCTTCGTTTTTTTCTATTATAAAAACATCATTGTTTTTGCACAGGGTCTTTGCCACATGAAACCCGACTTCCCCGGCGCCCACAATGATTACGCGCATAGCATCAAATTAAAAAAAAATCAAGAGGTTCATTCAAGCAGTGTTTTTCCTTTCGTGAAGCCAATAAAAAAACCCGCGGCAATGATTAAGACTATAATTATTAGAGAGAATGTTCTTGTGAATGCAGGCTCTGAATTTTTTAGCAGAACAGTTGAGAGGTTATCAGTTGTCCATATGCCAATTATAACTCCGATAAATCCAAAAACAAGGGCATAAACCAATTTTTTGAGTACTTCAAAAGGTTGCATAATTCTACGGTAATTGTATTTTATTATATTAAAGCTACTGGAAGGGTGGAAAGTTATCGGAAGAATCAGAGATGGCAAGAAGAGGTATTACCTTATAATCAGATGATAATAATAATATGTGCATTTTATATACTACTAAAACTATTACGGTTTGTAATCTTTTAACAAAGAAGGAGAGGTACTAAAATGTCAGGATGTAATCCGGTAACGTATCACAACGTTAACCCAACTGTATTTGAATGTATGAAGAAACAGCTTGAGAACGCCGGTATCCATGTCCCGCCAGGAAATAGCGGCGACATGGAAGGTAGTGGTGTGAAGGCACATTTTGAATGGGATGGGAAATCAGATCTAACGATAACTATCAAATCCATCCCATTCATTGTTACCTGCGGATATGTAATAGGAAAAATTAATGATTTTGTTCACGGATGCCATGGTGGTTAATTTTTAATTTTTTTTCCATTTTTGTATTATTCTGCACGGAAGTATTCAAAAAACCCTTGCTCTGATAAGTAATCTTTCATCAACGGATTGGAGGTATTTTTTGCTCTTGAAAGTTCTGTTGAAATTTGATAAAGCCATTAAAAAGACTTTTACATAAAGATGTATAATTAAAGATAGTGGACAAATTGCCAGATAGCCCCAGGCTACAAAAACTAATAATCATCATCCTTTCGGTATTACTGGTAGGCTCATCTATTATCGCATATTACAACCTTGAAAAAATAAAGCTCCAGGATAAAACCATCAGCAGCCTTTCGGACAGCCTCGATAACCAAAAAACAGAGATATCCCGGCTTGAAAAAAGCATAACCGGCCTGCAACAGAATTTATCTTTGAAAGATGAGCTATTAAAAAACGAAACGCGAACAAGACAAAAACTTGAAAAAGACATCATAAACCTTACAACCGTAGCCAGGAGCCAGTACTATGTCATGGCAGTAGATGAAAACGACAAGGGCCATGTGATACCTCTTGAAGTCATAATAAAAAGCGGTAAAGGCAATCTTTATCCTAACATAGCAAACGTCCGGATTGACGAGACACTCCAATCCTCGGTACAGATCGCGATCCTTGTTGCACGCGAAATCACGCATACAAGCCTTGTTGATAAAGATGTCCAGATCAATATTGAGTCACCTGTTGAATCGCAGGGTCTGATCATCTCAGGTGGAAGCGCCGGCGGGGCCATAACCCTTGCGGCGATTGCCGCCATGCAGGGAAAGACCGTCAGAAAAGACGTGTTGATAACAGGCACGATAAGAGAGGATCACTCTATTGGGGCAATCGGTGCGGCCAGGGAAAAAGCCCTTGCAGCCAGAGATGCAGGTGCCGTCCTGTTCCTTGTGCCGCCGGGGCAAAAAAGTGAAATAGGCGATGCAGGAATAGAGGTCCGCGAAGTGGCTACCATAGAAGATGCAATGACATATGCCCTTTCAACTTAGGCATTTCATGCATACATATAATTAAATTCAAACTTCGGTTTTGTGACAGCAGCTACTTCGAAATTGCCGGTCTTATTCTCTGTCATCTTTGTAGCGACCACATCCAGGAAGTGTTTTTCGATTAACATAACAGCCTCAGGGCTGAGTCCTTTCTTTTCAAGGACCAGATCGCTTTTTTCATCATATACAAGTATAGTACCTTTTCTGGTATCAGATACGACTTTCCACATCTTGTCCACAGGTTGCATCCATGCCCAAATTGCCATTTGTTATCACCATCCTATATTGTTTTGGTAAAATACCTGCCGACACGGTCAGGGTAATTTACATTTTTTGACTTTTATTCTAATCTAAAGTACTCCTTTCTTTTATTTAAATTTATCTCTTCATAAAAATTAAAATAATTATAATCATTATCATACATTAATGCCATAAAATATCACTATCTGTCAGAAATCAAAAAGAGACTTCTGGGGTTCGCTATTTCCATTATTTTCCAAATTCGTATCAGATAGCTCTATATGCCCGTATTGTCCCCCCCCGCCGGGATGCACTTTGACTTTTCCCTGCCTGAACGCAATTATTGCCTTAACTACACGCTCATCTATTGCAGAATCACTGATATCGGCGTCAACGAGTACAGCCACTTCAGACCCGAATTGCCCAACAAGTTTGTCCCAGGTTCCCTGAACGCCCTTTGTATTGGTTCCCTTTCCCAGGGCCATTGCAATGATCTCAGACAGGGGTATTAAGTGAAGGTATGGCGGCCTGTGGAGCGGATGTTTTGGATTATCGTATGCGGCCAGTTCGCTGACACTGTCCCTTACCCCTTTCTTAATTACTCCGCCGCAAGAGCATCTCCAGCTTTTTATTATGCTCTCGCGCAGGGTATAATGAGTGTAACAGCGGATACAGGCGCTCTCATTGTATTTTCCCTCTTCAGGATACATTCCGACATTGAGAACCGGTTTCCTGCCTTTTTCCCGTATTATCGCCATCTTTAGCTCATCAAAGCTTATATCTTCCATCTCAAAACGGTTGAACTCTCTTGCCAGTTTATTTACATACGGCGAATGGGCATCAGAATTTGAAAGAAATGTCAGGCAGTTAAGTTCAGCGATCCTGTCAGCGTAAGACGTGTCCGCACTCAGGCCAAGTTCAATAAAATAAATTTGTCCTGCCATATCCCCGTAACAATCCTTAAGTGAATTATGATAGGCGTACATGGCTGTCCAGGGAGTGAAAGCATGGGCCGGGCCGATAAGCGCACCCGCCGACCTTGCCACTTCTGCGATCTCTTCCCCGCTCATCCTGACGGTCGGCCTGCCGTCAGAGTCGATATTTGATGACCTGGGCTTCATGGATTCGTATAGTTCTTCGGCCTTGGAAACACTAGGGACAATAATAAGGTGATGCACGGATGCCATATCCTCCACCTCGGTAGTAAGCACAAAACTCGTATCGCCTGCTTTGAAAACGCCGTTTTCCTCTTTGAATTTTCTTATCTCTGCCAGCCATCCCGGATGCAGGCAGTCCCCCGTCGCCACAAGCTGGATACCTTTCTTCCCGGACTCCAGGGCAAGTGTGGGGATATCCATCTTTGGGGAGGTCGCCATGCTGTATTTTGAATGGATGTGGAGGTCGGCGTTCACATACATGATGGCCTAATTAATTGTAAAGCTTATATGGATTCCGTTATCAAAAAAAATTCAGCTCAGGATATCGTGCATCGCACTTGAAATAGTATCCAGTTCCTCTTTGTTTATCGCGGGATGGACAGGCAGGGAAAGTACTTCAAGTGATGCTTTTTCAGACACTGGCAGAGAATCTTTATATCCCAGACTACTGTAATAAGGCTGCTTGTGGATCGGGAGCGGATAATATATCCCTGTTCCTATGCCTTTTTTGTTCAGCAGGGCCGCAATCTCATCCCTTGGGATATTGCCATTTAATCTCACAGTGTATTGATGGAATACATGCCTGCACCTGCTATCTGCATAAGGGTTTTTTATTCCCTTTATCTTACTTAGCTTTTCAGCAAGGTATTTTGCGTTCCTGATCCTGGCATTATTGAAACCGTCCAGCCTCGCCAGCTGGACATGGCCCAGGGCTGCAGCTATATCTGTCATGCGCAAATTGAACCCCAGCATTTCATGGAAATATCTCTGTTTTGAACCATGCGACCTGATCATTCTTGCGCGCTCGGCTATACTTTTATCATCAGTAGTGATAATGCCCCCTTCTCCTGTTGTCATGTTCTTGGTAGGATAAAAACTGAATGTGCCTGTACCAAAGGAGCCAACCTTTTTTCCATCAAATGTCGCGCCGTGCGCCTGGCAGGCATCCTCGATGACGACAAGGTGATTATCCTCTGCGATCTCCATTATTTTTTCCATGTTCGCAGACTGCCCGTACAAATGGACAGGGATAATAGCTTTTGTCTTTGGCGTTATTTTTTCATTTATGCATTCGGGGTCTATGTTGAACGTATCTTCTTCGATATCTGCAAATACCGGCTTTGCGCCTGTGAACAGGATAGAATTTGCCGAGGCCACAAAAGTAAAAGGGCTTGTGATGACCTCATCCCCGTTCCCGATGTTATGGGCAAGGAGCGCCACATGGAGGGCGGCAGTGCCTGAATTTACCGCAATGGCATCTGATGTCCCGCAATACCCGGCAAAAGCCGCCTCGAAATCTTTTACCTTCTGGCCTTCTGCGATAGTGCCAGACCTTAAGACCGCGGTGACCGCATCGATCTCTTCTTCGCCTATAAAGGGCTTAGCTATTGGAATCATATACTTTAAATAGCATTTACTGTTCTTAGTTCTTCTGGTAGCTCTTTTATCCTTGCGGGGAAACCTATCGCAAGTTTCCATGGCGGGATATCTTTTGTGACAAGCGCGCCTGCCGCAACCATAGCGCCTTCTCCTATCTCAACTCCAGGCAATATCGTGGCGTTCGCCCCGACCGACGCTCCCTTTCGCAGGGTCGGCCCTTTGAGGTCTGATTTTGTCCTTATCGGATATTTATCATTGGCAAGCACTGCGCACGGCCCTATGAAGACATTATCTTCTATGCTGACATTAAGCGGGATATACACATTTCCCTGGATACTGACATTGTTCCCTATCTTTGTCCGTCCATCTATAATGGTATTTGTGCCTATTAGCACACGGTTTCCCATCCTTGTCTCTTCACGGATCAGAATATTATGCCCCGTCCTGAGGTAGTTTCCGATTTCCACATCCATATAAATCGTAGAATTTGACCTGATGACCGCATCATCCCCGATGACGGCTCCCTTAAAGTCCATGTCCTTTAACTCCAATCCCGAATCCCTTGCTTTCTTTAAAATATCCGCTGTGGGATAACCGATGCACACACCATCTGCGATTATCGCATTCCTGCCTATGGAGCTTTGTCCGTATATCCTGGTTTTTTCACATTGCATATCTATTCTTCTTTCTTATGGTTACCTTTTGGCAAATAACCTTTCCCATGAGTTTTCGTATGTGGTCAGGCATAGTGATTAAGATGAGACTGAATTAAGTATAAATACGAGTTATACCTCCACTTCTGGAGAAATTCAAAATGGAAGCAATGTTCAGGTTAAAAGATAATAAATTGGAAGTTGAAAAACTTCCGCAGGATGCTGTTGCTGTTTTCAGGGAAACTGCAAAAGGTATGGGTAAGCTCAGCTACCATCCCCACGAAGCGTATGAAGAAGAACTGGAAGGAGTGATTTAATTTCCTGACCTAAGTCAACTTCCCGCGTAACTTATTTTACCCAATACTGCATCTATCACTCAATCTATGACAATCGAATGTACCGCCTGCAAAGGCACAGGTTCCATCATCCAGAGCGAGAAGGAATGCCCTGACTGCAAAGGTTCAGGCAAGCCAAAAGCCATAAGCCTTGAAAAACTTTCTGAAAAAGACCTCGGCAAGCTCATGGGAGGGGAAATTAAATGCATTGCCTGCAAAGGCACAGGCAAAATATCTATCACCGAACCATGCAAATCCTGCGCAGGCAGGGGGAAAATCCTTACATGCACTGTTTGCGGGAAAACCGTAACAGGTAACGGAGAACTCTGCGAAGCCTGCTCGAAAAAACCCCTGGTGCATTTCCTGAGTCCAGAATGCGACAACCGGGAACTTGAGGTGGGAAAGATATACGAGGGTAGGGTGCAGGGGCATGCCAATTTCGGCGTGTTCGTTGACCTGAACCCGCAGCTTCGGGGTCTCATCCATGCAAGCAATATCAATATCATCCCCGAGATAGGGGATAAGCTCTTTGTTGAAGTAAAGAACATAGCCCCCAACGGCAACATCGAACTGCTGCAAAAGAGCCTCAGGGAATACCAGGCGATAGAGGTAGAAAAACAGCTCCCACGCAGGAAAACAACTGAACTTCCAAAGTACCTGGGCAAGCTCGTACATCTCTCAGGCGAGGTGATACAGATAAAGCAGACAGGCGGCCCCACCATATTCACGATCTCAGACGAAGATGGCACAGTCCAGTGCGCTGCTTTTGAAAAGGCAGGCGAGCGCGCATATCCTGAGATAAAGTCAGAGACGATAGTGAAAATAATCGGTGAGCCTTCCATGAGGAACAGCGCGATGCAGGTAGAGATCCGCTCCATCAAACAGCTATGGGGAGGAGATGCTAATACAATAAAAGAAAAGATCGAATCTGCAATAGATAAACGCGCAGAACCCCATGACATCCAGTTCCTCGTAAAAAGCGACATACTGGAAAAGCTCAAGCCACGGATGCGCAATGCTGCCAAACTTATAAGGAAGGCAGTTTTAAAGTCCCGCCCCCTCATCATAAGGCACCATGCCGATGCGGACGGCATCACCTCGGCTATTGCCATTGAACGCGCGCTGCTCCCACTTATCCGTGAGGTCGGCGGCTCTGATGCCGACCGCCACTTCTACAGGCGCGCCCCATCCAAAGCCCCGTTCTACGAACTTGAGGATGTGACAAAGGATCTGACATTTGCGCTTGAGGACAACGAGCGGTTTTCCCAGAGGATGCCGCTTGTAGTGTTGATGGACAACGGGGCAACTGAGGAGGACATGCCTTCAATGAAACAGGCTATCATCTATGGCGTGGACATCATGGTCATAGACCACCATCACCCTGACGGGACTATAGATTCAATGGTGCTTGAGCATGTGAATCCCGCATATGCGGGCGGGGACTTCGGTATAACTACGGGCATGATAGGCACCGAGATCGCAAGGATGATAAATCCCGAAGTTACGGAAGAGATCAAACATCTTCCTGCAGTTTCGGCTGTGGGAGACAGGTCTGAGGCGCCTGAAGCCGCGCTTTATAAATCCCTGATCGCGGATAAGTATAAAATCGAGGACTTGAAAAACATGGCTCTTGCACTTGATTATGAAGCGTTCTGGCAGAGATTCAACGACGGACGCGGAATCATGAACGATATACTCAACCTCGGATCAAACGCCAGGCACCAGCAGATGGTGAAACTGCTATGCGAGCAGGCAAATGCGGCAATAACGGAGCAGCTTGAGGCATCGATGCCCAATGTAAAGACGCAGAAACTGCCAAACGGCGCAGTACTGAACGTTATTGATGTTGAGAACTTCGCGCATAAGTTCACTTTCCCGCCGCCTGGCAAAACAAGCGGTGAGATCCATGACCGCCTGTGTGCGAAATACGA
>CABMIH010000072.1 GCA_902386205.1 uncultured archaeon
ATGTATAATTCGGTAGAAATGCTTCTCCTTTAGGGACTATTGTCAATTAAACCACCTCAGTTGACATGACTAATAATTGGTTGAAGTGGTATTTATATATTACTAAAATTTAGGAACTATACTATAGCCGCATCTTCATCAAAAGCAGCCAGACTTATTCTTAAGTATTCATTGGCTGGAACATCTTTATAGAACACAGTATTGAAATTAGGTAGCGGGAACCGGAAAGTTTGTCCATCATTGATCTGGAAAGGCTTTGTGACAATAGATTCTTTATCACGCCCGCATGTTACTGCGCCGAGTACGTAAAAACTGTCCGCACCATGAATATCTTCAGTATTCCAGCAAGTTACATCTTCTAAAACCACTCTCATTCGGGTCATATGTATATCACCTGACCCTTTACTTGTTGAGTTTTTACTCTTGTTTCCACCGCCACAAGAATCTCCGTGCCCGATTTAGAGCAGCTATTCACTATACTTATCCGAGTTTGTTTCATTTTCTTATTCCTCTCTTAAATCCTGACGATATATCGTCAGGCTGTTCCATAAGTTTACATGCTCATATAGATATATATTATCGTGATGTCATACACATGGCGTGCGTATAGCTGAAGACAAACTTCAATGTCATTTGGTGGAGTAAAGTTGAATAAGCACCGCGTCAACACCACAATTTCCACAAAACACTGGGAGATAGTGAAAAAGCATATTGAAAAATTCGAGACCCAGCAAAAAGTCCTGGAAGTTGCTTTGGAATGTCTGGAAAATAATTCAAAACAAAATCCCATGATATCCCCGGAAGAACACAACTTTTTGCAAGCAAAAGGAGCTATGAAATCAGCCTGTATTGTCCATAGAGATGTCCTCAGATTGCTAATAGATTCCTTAGATCTTGAGAGAATTAGAGAGGGAATTTACACATATAATACGATGGAGTATCTGATAACACATTATTACCAGAAGCCCCTGAAAAAATGCAGTTTGAAAGAGATTTTAAACGGACTCGTCTTTTTTATCAGAGCTGGAAACATACCCGAATCAGTAAATTACACAGAAGAGGAGAGCTACTATATTTTGAGAATAATCCATGATCTGAATCATAATTGCTCCAAAATATTTAAATTTATTATTGAGGATTTCTTTGAAACTTATGGTGCAAAAACCGATATTGAAACTTCTCAAAAAACAGTTTTTATAAAAATATATAAGAATTTTATGTAAAGCTTAATAATTCCCAACTATAAAGCTAATCTAATGATGAGTGCCTTCTACCACTTTCACGCCCTTTTTTAGTATCATTTTTTTGATCTCGTCTATATGCGGGCATTTCGGGTAGCCAGTGTCCATCAGCATGCATGAACTCAAATGCACCACATCCACGCCATGCTTCAGGAGGCTGTCCACAAGCCTGAAAACACGCCTGCCCGGACATCCCCCGCATGTGAAAAAACCAATTATCTCGGTATCAGGGCCGTACTCGCTAAAATTCACTTTTCTTTTATTGAATGCCTTAAAACATGCAACTCCGGGGCAGGTCTCACTTACGATATCACACCTCACGACCGCGATCCTTGTGGTCTTATTGTCTTTTTCATCCTTTTCCATCAAAGCCCCGAAACGCTGTGCCGCTTCCCTCACATCCTCCACGGTCACAATTTCTTTTCCTTTCTTTTCTACAGATGCCTCTATTCCCATTTTCGCCATTTTGCGGACGTGTTCAGGTACTTTTTCAAGTTCCCCGGACGCCTCGGTAGTCCATTCCATTGTTATCACTTACCTGTATATTCCATAGTAAATATATTTTTACTCATGGGAACGTACTGCCCCCATGCTCTTCCAGATATTGTATATGAACATAAAAACAGATATCGCTTCAACCGTTCCGAAAAATATGACCATTGTCCGGGCAGGGGAATAATCCAGTTCTTTGAGCATGTACATTCTCATGAAAGGGTATGAAAGCGACAAACCCACCAGGCCGATGTTTGCAAGCCAGAAATGCATAAGCCCCAGTTTTTCACTGAATATCGGACTTCCGGTATATCGCGGAAGCAAAAGGTAAACAAGACCGAAGAGCAAAAAAGAAACCCATCCGATAAGGGCGAGATGGGAATGCATGAAACTGTACCCGGGACCAATGGTTATCAGAACGCCAAGAATTGTACTTATTGCAAGGTATATAAGTGCTGCTTTTATGAACAGGCTCGAAAGCTTATCCATCCGTGCTCCCGTTGCATCCGTATGTCGTAACTTCCATGTCTGCATCCACAAGATAATCAAAATCGATCAACTTATCCCATCCGGCTTTCTGGAAAACCCCGCCTACGCAGACGCCAAATATCTTCCTGTCCGGCTTCCCGTCAGTAACTTCATCGATCAATTTATTCAGGCCACCGACGTCAACTTCCATCTTGGGCATGGCAAGACCTCCCAGGAGAACAACAGTATCAGAAGTCGGGTCGGCGATGTCCCCAAGCTGCATGCCATAAACAGTCATTTCGACCCTTACAGCCATATCCTTTCTCAGGTTGGGTATAAATATCATCTCTTTACCCGCATCACGCAGGACATAACCAAGCAGTTCGGCAAACGGGTTGCACCATCCCGGGCAGCCTATGAATGTTATTTTTTCCCTGCCGCGGGCAAGTTTCCTGAACGCTGTGAGCAAGCCTCCGATACCTGATGCCTTTTCTATGGGTTTCATGGGATCACATGGCATAGATTGTTTGATGGTATTATAAGGGTTTTTTATTGGCTCAAATCATGAACTGGCAAAATAATCTTATACAATATCCAGCTCCTTTAGCTTCTCCTCACTTGGCACGCCATTCTCATCCCATCCCCTGAAATGATAATATTCATCCAGCGTCTTCTCAAATTCAGCCCTTTTTATACCGCCGCTCCCAAAAAACCTCTCAGGCAGGCTGTCATCTTTTCGTGAAAATCCTGCCCTGATATTGAACAGCCGTTCCAGGTTCCATATCCTCTCCCCGCATTTCAGGAATTCCTCTCTTGAATAATCAACTCCTGTAGCTGCGCTAAGGAGGTTTGCGAATTCTTCCTCCCCCATAGCAAATGATGTGAACTTGCACAGCACCAGTGAGTCAAGGGCTGCCATCTCATTCTGGAAAACCTGGACAAGACCCGCTTTTCCCGAAAAAGTCATGCGGTCGATCTTTTTGGGCTTGCCGAGTATCTCAGGTGCGACCATGTAGGCGCGAAGGTGGCACCCACCGCGGTTTGAAGTGGCATAAGCAAGGGCCATTCCAAGAAGACCGCGCGGGTCATATCCCGGGAATTCAAGCCCCTTGGACTGCATCGAGACATCCTTCCCGTACGAATCCGCTACAGCTTTTGAACCCCGGCCCAGTTCTTTCCCAATGCCTTCGCTCTCGCCTATCTTTTTTACAAGCCCGGCTAATTCTGTTATATCCTCGCCTAATATTTCAGCGTAAGCAGCGATAGTTGAACCCGATGAGATCGTGTCTATCCCGTAGTCGTTGCAGAGCCTGTTGACCCTGATGATAGTATCCATGTCAGCGTTGTTATTGTCAGGTCCAAATGCCCATAAGGTTTCATATTCCGGTATCTCATGGCCTTTAAGAGCCCCGCTTCTTATTACATGCTTGCATGCGATAATACAGTTATAGCATGCATTGCCTTTAATATCATAATTTTCTTTTATGAACTCACCTGAGATCTTATCAGTCCTTTCAAATTCGTTTTTTTGGAAATTCCCTGCAGGCAGGATTTTCATATAGTTCATCAGGTTCACAAGGGCGGATGTCCCGTATGTGCTCAGCCCTTTTGAAGCAACAGGTCCTGCTTTTATGAGGCGAAGCGCATCATCACGCGCTTTTCTGAATTTTCCTTCATCCGCTATTGCGGGCTTCTTATCTCCTTTTACCACGAGAGCCTTGAGTTTCTTTGAACCCATGACAGCACCCAGCCCCCCGCGCCCGCAGGCATGGAAGTAATCGTTCATGACGTTTGCAATGGGAACAAGCCGCTCCCCGGCCCGTCCGATGCATGCGACGCGCCCTTTTGATGAAAGCTTCTCAGTGCATGACCGGACGTTTTCCCCCCATAAACTTTTGGCTGGATGTATCCCGATATTATCGTTCTCGATCGAAATGTAAACAGGCTCTTCTGCCGCGCCTTTTATTATCAGCGCATCTACCCCTGCGAATTTCAGCTCTTTCCCGAAAAAGCCCCCGCTGCTTGAATCAAATATTGTGCCTGTGAGCGGGGATCTGGACACCATTACATGCCTGCCTGACATCGGGGCGGCGGTTCCTGTAAGAGGGCCGGTCGTGAAAATAAGGATGTTTTCTGGACTCAGTGGGCTATTATCCAGCCTTGCAAGATCATAATACAGTTTTACCCCAAGACCCCTTCCGCCGATAAAGGAGCTGAGAATACCGGGATCACTCCTGGTTTTTGTAAGCCTGCCGTCTGTTAAGTCAACGGTAATGGTTTTCCCTGTCCAGCCGTACATGAGATTCAGTATAAGGTTTTTTGTATTAAAGATATGGATGATGCGATCGAAATAAAATTTAAAATTCCTATATAGTCAAATTCACGATGTTATAGTAAGACATAATAAGACGAAATATTATAAAGGTGAAAGTAATATATGATATTTATTTAGAGGGTACGAATATGGCAAAACAAAGGAACAAAGATAAGATACGTTTGGCAATAGCCTGCCAGGGCGGTGGCAGTCATACGGCTTTCACCGCAGGGGTATTGAAAAGGATACTGAAAGAAAAGAATAAAAAATACGAGATAGTTGCGCTGAGCGGCACCTCAGGCGGCGCCATATGCGCCCTGCTTGCCTGGTACGGCCTGCTAAAAAAGGACAGGGAAGAGGCAATCAAGCTTCTTGATTCTTTCTGGACAGATAACTCTGCCAGCTTATTCTGGGATAAGTTGTGGAATGACTGGATAGTCTGGACATCAAGGCTTCAGGATATTGTCAGCATGCCTGAAGTGAGCCCTTATTTATACCCCCCGTGGGCCCAGGAGTTCCTGAGAAGCCTTCTGGAAAAGCATATTGATTTCAAGAATATCGAAACGCTTCTTGATGATTCAAACCCGATGCTGCTTGTCGGGGCGGTTGACGTCCTATCAGGTGAATCAAGGAGCTTTAAGAATAATGAAATTAACGTCGATGTGATTTTGGCTTCAGCAGCGATACCGACTTTCTTAAGAGCCGTGAGGATAGATAATAAGGTTTACTGGGATGGGCTGTTTTCACAAAACCCCCCTATACGGGATTTTGTAAAAGGACCTGATGCCAGTGTAAAACCTGATGAGATATGGGTGATACAGGTAAACCCGGAAAGGAGAGCGAATGAGCCAAAGTCAGTGAAAGATATACTTGACAGGCGTAACGAACTTGCCGGAAATCTATCGCTTAACCAGGAAATATATTTCCTAAATACCGTAAACGGCTGGGTGGATGCAGGACACCTCCCGGCAAGCCAGTATAAACACGTGGAGTTAAGGAGGATAGAGATGCTTTATGACCTGGATACGGCATCAAAACTGGATCGCAGCGAGTTGTTCATACGCGATATGATGACATATGGCGAGAAACAGGCTGAGAGTTTCATGAAACAATTCCAAGATAACAATGGATAGTCCTAAATACTTAAAACTCACAATATTATATATTCCAGAACTACGAATTCTGGAAAAATCGTGTTGATAGGTCCTTGCGGGAGAACGGCAGAGCCAATATCGATGACCGTACAGACAACCCCAATGCGGTACACGCAATAAAGCCTGGCACAAGGGTTACGGTGACTGACAACGGATAAACCAGTGGATGAAGTTCCGGGTTAGTGCCAGGCGACAGCAAAAATAATCTGTTCACTTCCTGGTTTTCTTCTTCCCACCTGCAGAATGCATATCATCAGCGCTGTGCTCATCGATGATCGACTCAAGCATGAAATATTTCTCGACATATTTCTTGAGCTCTTCATCCGAGATGCATGAAACCCGCTTTTCCTCATTGTACAATTTCTGGATATCTTCCAGGATGGCCCTGATGCGCGGGTCGCTCTTATCCACCTTTGCCGCTACATGCATAAGCTCGTTCAGCGCTTCCTCGACCTTAAAGCGGATTACCTCAAGCCCTGAGGAGTCACCTATCATCAATTCCCTCTTACCCCCAACAAGTTCGGGCGGGTATGGTTCGTAAGTGAACGGGTTCTTTATGATCCCTGCCGTATGTATCCCGCTTTCATGAGCAAAAATATTCCTTCCCACAACTGACTTATTACGCGGCACCCTGATACCTATTTCGTTCTCCATGTACCTTGCAAACTCTGTGATGGATTTAAGGTCGTACTTATCGAATCCCTCGACCCGTGTAATAAGGAACAATACGACTTTTTCAAGCTCGGCGTTCCCTGCACGCTCGCCTATCCCGAGAAACGTGAGACTTGACCAGTTGGCGCCGTACCAGTATCCCGCGATCGAGCACGCAACCGAAAACCCGTAATCATCATGCACATGTGTCTCTATGTTCTTTGTACCTATCTCCCTGAGACGTTTAACCATGCATGGTATCCCATACGGTTCATCCGCTTCAGGGAACGGCAGGCCGTAACCCAGGGTATCGCAGAGGCGGATAGTGCAATCAGGGTCGATCTCAAGGAGCTTCTCAACGAGCGGAAAAACAAAACCCTCGTTGTCCGCACGGGTCATATCTTCGATATGGGCCCGCGTGCGAAGACCGTGGTCAACCGCATACTGCAAAGCATTGACATATTTTTCCTCGGCTTCCTCCCTGCTTTTAAGTCCCATCTTGTCAATCACATGCGAATCGGATACCGACATCAGGATGCCAGTTTCCTTTATCCCGTCCATCCCAAGCACGAAATCAATGTCCTTGGGATTTGCCCTGGCCCAGCCTGTGACCTCTGGGAACTCGTAACCCCTGTCAAGCATTTCCCTGATCGCTTCCCTGTCGCGTTCGTTATAGACGAACGTTTCAAGCTTTTCGATCCCGATCTTATGAAGATACTCGAAAATCTCCAGCTTGTGTCGTTTTTTCATCACTATCCCTGGCATCTGCGAGCCGTCGCGGATAGTGCTGTCGCTTATAAAAACCTCCTGTCCAAGCGGGAGTTTTATCTTGGGCAAATCTTCGTATGACCTGTATGCTTTCATGGGTTGACTGATTGTTACCGGGATTTATATTATTTGTGGTACAGTTGAGCCCATCCATTAATTAATCCCTCCCTTCCCGTCATTATGCACCTTTACAAATAGACTGCACCAGGCTTTATTATTGAAATAAGCCGTAATGTTATGGTCACAAGCGATAAGGATAGCCCCTTTTA
>CABMIH010000073.1 GCA_902386205.1 uncultured archaeon
AAAAGGGGCTATCCTTATCGCTTGTGACCATAACATTACGGCTTATTTCAATAATAAAGCCTGGTGCAGTCTATTTGTAAAGGTGCATAATGACGGGAAGGGAGGGATTAATTAATGGATGGGCTCGGATTGGGGACAAACTATATATATCATAATGATTATTATTACAATTGATGAGCGGGTCGGTACGACTTTTTTAACTAACCCCCACTCCCACTCCCCCACCCGCTCGTCAAAAATTAATCAGGCGAAACTTTAATCCTGAAATGACTTAAATAGGAAATTATGTTGCTTGATGGTTCTTACGGTGAAGGTGGGGGGCAGATACTCAGGACCTCAGTCGCGCTTTCCGCTGTAACCGGGGAGCCGGTCGAGATAATTAACATCAGGAAAGCAAGGCCAAAACCGGGTCTTGCGGCACAGCATGTAAAGGCTATGGAAATAGTGGGAAAGATATGCGACGCCGAAGTTGAGGGTTGCCTCCTCCATTCCACCCGCCTGAGTTTTAAACCTGGAAAAATCAAGGGCGGGGTGTACAGCATCGACATCGGCACTGCCGGAAGTATACCCCTTCTTCTCCAGTGTCTTATGCCTGCTGCCATGTATGCGTTTTCGCCCCTCGAACTCGTTGTTTCCGGCGGGACGGATGTTGCATGGTCGCCTTCAATAGATTACCTCAGGTTTGTCACACTTGGGGCTCTTTCTCTTTTTGGATACAAATGCGACGTCAGGCTCATACGGAGAGGGTATTATCCAAGGGGGGGAGGATGTGTCGGGGCTGTAATTTCTCCCTCTTCACCAAAGAAGATGGATTTAAATGAGAATACATGCGATCTTGTAAAAGGTATTTCCCACTCATCCGGTCTGCCTCCCCATGTGGCACAAAGGCAGGCGGCATCGGCTGAAAAAATATTGCGCCAGGAAGGATATGCGACTGAAATTTCACTTGAAATAAACGAACATCCATCCGCCGGGAGCGGGATTACATTATGGTGCGGTGCGGCTGGCGGGATCGGACTTGGGAAACCTGGCCTGAGAGCAGAAAAAGTCGGCCAGGATGCGGCGTATTCAATACTATCGGAGTTAAAATCAGGTGCAGGCGTTGATATTTTCCTGGCTGACCAGTTGATCCCTTATATGGCACTGGCAGGAGGGGGTTCTTTTACAACGAGAATGATCACACCTCATACGAAGGCCAACATATGGGTAACAGAAAAGTTCCTTGATGTTAAATTCAACATAGAAGAACTGGAGAACGGATTATCCAGGGTGTACCTTTGATCTTGCAGACCGAAAAAATTTTGGGATACTATCAACTTCCCCAATTGAGAAAAATTGAGCCGCCGTTTAAGAATAATAATAATGGAATCAAAAATTTTATTATCCCGGTATTATTACCCAGAAGCTCATTGATCTCTTTCAATCCTTCCAATAATTCTCTTCCTTTTTTTGTAAGATAATAGTTTTTTTCTGGATTGCACTTTACAATAAATCCTTCATTTAGCAGGAAATTGAAACATTTATCAAAAATTCTCCAGTCAATGAAACCATCCTGCAGCACGTGTATGTTTTTTGTGCCGTTTGCTTCCTGGTTCATCTTGAGAATTTCCAGAATTATATCCCATCTGCTTCTTCCTTTTTTCAATATACTCTGCCCATCTTGCGTATTTTGGAATACAAGATCACTTGCGCTCACGTTATCCATTTTTCCAGCCATTACTTCCGGCAGGCGGCTTTTACAGATATTATGCAGTGCCATTTTATCCTACTCCCAATATGATGTTAAATTAATCCCACTTTGACAAAAGACAGTTCCCATAAAGACAACTGTCTGCATTCATTCTTTGTCATATGATTATATAAATTTTTTGTTCATTTTTTAAAAAGACCCCTCACCTGCATTTAGCAATTAAAATTCATATATCTCAGGCCCATACGAACTGAAAATTACCACTCTTTTCCGGAATTTACTTTCTTTCGAGCTGTCGTGGAAGGACTTATGTGTTAAAGAAAGCTCAATTTCCCGCTTTTTCCTCACAATGTCCTTTTCATCCCCTTCATATTTCTTGGACATGTGGGTACCCCTGTTCAAAAGCAGGCTCCGGAGGCACAGGGCTATCAGCATGATGATCTGCCTGTCGCTCCAGTTGATGTTTGACGAGCCGTTCTGGGCATAAACAAAACTGTTATTATCCAGTTTCCCGAAAAGCCACATATCGCCATTGACATAACCTTTGGCATGCCTCAGGATAACATTTGCTTCGGGGAGCGTTTTCATAAATTCCCTGCCCGCTTCCGCGGCCCATCTTGTAGAATAATTGATCAAAAAGTGGGCCGTGTGCTGTGCGCTTATTCCGGTCTCCCTTTCAAGGTCTTTTAGATCTTTTCTCAAATCGTAATTCGTATCGTTCGGGTCGATGCGTGTATCGTAATTACCCACGAACCTCAGCATCACATTGTCCTTTTTAGCGAATTCCCTGTACATTTCAACATGCCGGCGCATGCCTTCGTATATATCCTTATAATTTACCCGGTTCTTGTGCCCCTCATGTATGACATTAATGTAACTGTTCTTTGCACCCAGCACTTTCAGGAAATGAATGAACCTCATAACAAAAAGCCCCCCGTCAACGTATGCCTCGGCGCCTTCAAGCTCTGTAGATGTCCTTGTGCCGTCTGTCATGTCGTATATCACAAGCTCTTCCATGTTCTTCCTTGAGCCGTCGATATTTAGTTTTTCACAACAATCTGTAAATATTGTACTGATGTCTTCTTCCTCTGGCAGGGTGATCATATTATTCTTCCCGGGAGATTTTGAGCTATACTAAGTACAAAGTATCTTATAAATATCACCTCTGAAAATTGGCTGTGGGACAAAATTATCTTAACCCCCTTCAACATCTTCTATCAGAAGAAAGAGAGCTTGCGATCGATGAATTTCAAAGGATTATGAAAACCGGGGGACTATTATACATCGAAGTTCTCGGTGAAGATGATATAAGATTCGGTTTGATGGGAATACTACACAAACCCCCATGAGTCTTTGCCACATGCATGAAGCATGAAAAACCTCATTACTGTTATTGTTTTTATTGTCCATGATATGGGCAGTGAAGGCTGTTTAATTTTTGGGAAACAGTAGCTTACAACAAACAATGGCAGGCCGTCTTAAAACTGACCTACCGTTGTCGTTTAATTGATCAAGTTACTTTATATTTAAATTGCCTACGTCACTACCAGGGGTCGCATCATGTCATGCTCCTCATGCTCCAGGATGTGGCAGTGCCAGACGTATTCATTCCCACCCGTGCGCGGGCTTGGGGGAACCGTGAAGGGCACAGTGGGGAGCTTGAACGGGATGTACACCGTGGTCACTTCCCCAGGATTCATCCTCACCGTTTCCTTCCACCCTCGCTCGTTGGGATCGGGTGGACGGGCAGGTCCGGTGAACGTAGGTGCACCGCCATTGTAGCTATTCACATTGAACGGCTGCCGCGAGATGATCTGTACATTGACGAGGTGGAAATGGATCGGGTGCGTGTCGCCAGTGAGGTTGACTATCTGCCAGACCTCATCCTTCTTTCCGGTTGTCGGATCCAATGTAATTGTCTCTGTCGTGGGATCCATATATCCCCTTCCAAAACCCTGAGCAACACTAACGTCTGTGCCAAGCAACTGGAACAGGCGACCGTAGGCATCGAAGGTCTCATTCAGGGTCAATGTCCTGGTTACCGGGATCGGCGGAGTTGTGTTCCCGAGCTTCACTGGCAGCGGATCATTGCCTGCCGTCAGGTCAGTTCCGGGTGTGATCCTGAGCACGCTATCCTTGCTCGTCGCGGGAACGACTTTAAAGCGCATGATCTGGCGCGTATTGGGACCAAATCCGGGAACAGGTTGCGTCGGATTATTCGGCGCGCCCGGGAAGTAGTCGTTGAGCGGATCGCCTCCGGGGAATGGCGCCGGCGCATCATTATACAGGATGATTTTTTGCCCGGCGAAACCGCTAAAATCCACGATGAGATCCCAACGTTCAGCCGGTGCGGTGATCAGGCTGCCCGAGAGGGTTTTGCTGTTAAACGTCACATTCGATGAAACGAGCAACGGTTTGGGTAAAAAGCCACCCTCTGTTCCCAAGACGAGGAAATCTGGTCCTTGGTTGTTGGTCGGGGTGAACGTCTTGGGATTCAAAGTAATGCCGTCCGGACTACCATCGTCAACGTATAGCTGTAAGTTCAGAAACCGGGCCTGGCATGCGTTCAGGATGCGGAAGCGATAGCGTCGGGCTTCCACCGTCGCTTCTGGAAAGACAGTGCCGTTGGCTAGCATCGTATCGCCGAAGAATTCGGGGATGACCGATGGATCGGGTAACGGCGCGAGCGCAGCCGGCCCCTGTTCCCAACGCGTCGTGTCATATGTATGGGCATACCACAGACTTCCCGGATTCGTCAGTCCCGTCCATGTGGGATCTGTCTCAAGAATGTTTTGCCCAACGAAGATCTTGTCCTGAATAACAATGGGTATTTCATGGCCGCCGTTTTCGATATAGTCCGGCAAGCCTAGGTTCCTGAGGTTGCCCTCGAAAGTGTCCCTGATTATATAGGCGCTGGCAATCCCCACGTACGCATTCATGCGGGTGATTCCCCAGGTATGATCGTGGTACCACACCATCCTGGCGCTCTGATCGTTGGGATAGTAGTACTCGGCTTGACCAGGTTTGAGCTTCGGGTTCAGCACCTTAAAGATGTTCTTAGGCGCTTTAGGGAGAATAACGCTCGCACCGTAGCCGCCGTTTGGATCAAACCAGGCGTGGGGTCCGCCATCGCTTATCCAAGGAACGAACCCGCCGTGGAGATGGGTATCTGCACGGTTCGGTCCCAGATTAGCACCCATGATTGTCTGATCAATCGGGATGGGGTGGGCCCCGCTTAGCATGTTTGTAAAAGTGATCTGGATGGGTGTTCCCCTGTTCGCCACAATGATGCCGCCGAGGTGCCTCTGTGACACTGCCCCGCCAAGAGTATTCTGCGGCTTGTAGCCACGCAGTGTCGTGAAACCGAGATCGGGGTGTAACTGGTCAGTGTACTGCTCAATTTCGATCTTGTAATGGAGTGCTCCCCCCATTCCCAACGTCCCATCCGGGATCGCCATGGGAATTCCATTGGAATCGAGTGGGAAGACCCCGCGCAGGGGCTGGCCAAACTTTATCAGCCCGGGGCTCTGGGAAAATGCAGACGCTGTCGGAATTAGATCAAAGCCCAAACCCTTCCCCAATGCTAGAGCAGCAGCAGCTGCGCCCGCCATCTTCACGAATGTTCTTCTATCCATTCGAATTAAATCATTCTTTTTTGCATCAACCATACTCGTGACGTCGTTATCCTTCAAATTTTTCATATCACTCGCCTCTATTTTTTCTCATTTTTTTCGAAATGGATGTGGTAAATTGATGTGCTTATTAACCCCTGAATACAATTCTTACAAAATACTCGTTTTGCAGAACGATTTTTAGCTATACTAACCCAACTTGCCACATCCTTCCATACCTTTAGGTAGGCAGTTATGATATATATTTTTAACTCAGTTCATTTAAATAAAATAATAAGTTTATATTTATCAAGAAAATGGTGTCGTTCAAACCAATGCGCAAATATAAGTTTTATCACACAACCTAAGGCATATGAGCGTTGATGCGATAATAGCATGCCTGAAAAAACACTATCCACCTGGCAAATTCAAATCAAATGACCCTTTCCGCGTGCTTATCGCCACTGTCCTTTCGCAGCGCACCCGAGATGAGGTCACGGACAGGGCAACAAAAAAACTTTTTGCAAAATATGAAACGCCTGCCGCCCTTGCCAGCGCAGATGTCGGAGATGTTGAAGAACTGATACGCGAGGTCGGGTTCTACAGGGTCAAAGCGCCGCGCATCAAAGAAATAGCCCAGAGAATCCACAACGAGTTCAAAGGAAAATTGCCAGGGGAAATGGATATCCTCATCTCACTTCCAGGGGTCGGAAGAAAGACCGCCAACTGCGTGCTGGTTTACGGTTTTGGTAAGGATGCGATCGCCGTGGATACCCACGTTCACAGGATTTCAAACCGCCTCGGGCTTGTCGCCACCAGGACGCCTGAGGAAACCGAAATCAAACTTCGGGAGGTACTTCCCATAAAACACTGGCGCTACATAAACGAGCTTCTTGTCAGGTTCGGGCAGGACATATGCAGGCCCGTTTCCCCGAAATGCGGGATATGCCCAATTATAGTGTTATGTCCTTCGGGGAAGCCATGAGTTAACCTTTTCTATATCTTAGGAAACATCAAGCATATGCGTTTTGACCTGCATATCCATTCAAACCACTCCTCAGACAGCAGCCTGAAAGTGGATGATATACTTAAAAAAGCTGTGAAGGCAGGGCTTGACGGGATCGCGATATGCGACCATAATACGGTGGCAGGAAGCTATCTTGCCCGCAAACGCGTGAGGGATTTGAACCTGCCTCTGATAGTGATCCCGGGAATAGAAGTTTCTACTAAAGAAGGTCATATTCTTGTTCTCGGGATAAGGGAAAATATCCCGCCAGGCCTCACGGCTGAAGAGACCATAAGTATAGCAAGGAAAAAAGGCGGTCTGGTGGTCGCAGCGCATCCTTTCAAGAAGAAAGAAAGCGTCGGGAACATAGATGGCCTGGATGCGATCGAGACTTTCAACTCCAGGTGCGTATTCGGTGAGAACGCAAAAGCAAAAGAAATGGCCCGGGAGCTTCATAAACCCGAAGTTGGCGGAAGCGATTCCCACCTGCTTGCAACAATTGGCCTTGGCTATACGGATATTGATGCAGAACCTGATGAAAGATCTGTCCTGTCTGCGATCAGGGAAGGCCGGACAAGTCCGGGTGGAAAGAAAGTTCCTGTTTATATAATTTTTATTCATATGCTGCGCGGGGCATTTAGAAAGCTTCGGAAGGTTGGAAAAAAATAGGCAGAAAAATTTTTCAAATATGAAACAATATAGGGTATTATGCCGGATTATGATGTGATCGTAGTAGGAGGGGGCATAAGCGGCCTCATGTCGGCGCTTACGCTGGGACGACATGGAAAGAAGGTACTTGTTCTTGAAAAAGATGAATTCGTGGGAGGCAATTGCAATAGCTACAATGTTAATGGCTTCCAGGTGGACACGGGCCCGCATGCTATTACCCACTTGCGAGAGGGGCCGCTGCGACGGCTGATGGATGAATATTTTACTTACGTGCCTGTCTTTGTTGACTATGGGCACTATTATGTTCGAACGGAAAAAGGCCTTGCTAAAATACCTTCCAACATAAAAGAATTCGTGACTTTTGACGCCCTGCCAACAAAAGACAGGCTTCTACTTTCGCAGTCTTTGACAAAAGCGCTTACGCTCATGACTTTCGGGATGGTGGATGCCAACCAGTCAGTGTACGATTTCATGCCAAAAGGCCTGTCCAGGGACTCCTATGATTTTGTCAATGCTATCGCATACTTCCTTTCAGGCAAATCCATGAAAGAAACATCTGTCAACCGGGTATTGTACGGCAGCAGCTTTGTCAGGGACAGCGTTTCAGAGGATATTTTTGACGTGCCGCAACCCGTGAATCAATCATACGCATCCCTGATAACAGAAAGGCTTTCAAAATACCAGTTTGCAGGACATCTTTCCACGTTAAGCAGGCTTGCCACCAATAAGGTTGCACATGCGCAGGCATACCCGCGGGGTGGTTTGAAATCTTTTTTAAACTCGGTTTTATACTCGATGCCGGGAACAGTGACTATAAGGACAGGTTCAAGGGTGGAAGAGATTTTATATGAGAACGAAAGGATAGCCGGGGTTGCCACCAAAAACGATTCGTTCACAGCCGAAACTGTTGTGTATACGGGTTTCCTGAAGGACCTCCCGTCTCTTGTTCCGCTGCCGCCTGATTATAAAAAGGATCTTTCCAGGATCGACCAGACACTGAGCCTTACCATATGGCTTGGTCTGAGTGAAAAAATGAAAGAATTCGATTATACGGGTTCTGAAGTATGGTTCAGGGGAGGGGCTTACTGGGCGATGCCTATCAGCAATTATGACCAGTGTATCGCCCCTGTCGGCAAGCAACTGGTGGGTTTCACATTCGTCATCCGGGATAAAAATAACATAGAGACAGAAAAAAAGAAAGCCCTTGACCTGATACACAGGGCGGTTCCGGGTATCGGAAGCAGGATCGAAATGACACATTTCCAGGTGACCATACCTGAAAAAGCCGCGGTCACCATCAATGGGTATATTGCAGGCGTGCGTTCACCCATACCCGGGCTTTACCTTGGAGGCACGGATACGGATAACAGGAGCATGGGCATCACAAGGGCGGGATATTCTGTACTTGAACTTTTAAAGGCCATGAAAGAGGATAAGAAGCTTTGAACGCAAAAAGAATAAATAGAGAACAATAACAAAAACGATAGCTACAGGCCTCGATACATTTGTCCGGGGTATACCGGGTGACTGCGCCCATGCTTGTTCTCGTGCATCAATTGGAATATCTTGAACCAGAATAACAATGATGTCACTGAAATTGGGGCACGAACATTTCATTCGAATTGTTTTAATAAAATTTACATTTCGTGTTTAAGGTGAGGTTTACTTCTCTGATGCTCAGTAGATCCGCTATCTTTTTTCGTTGAAATGATAATTTGCACAATTGTTAAATATATAGCAACAAAAGTTAACATGAGAATCAAATTATTATTTTTCAACTGTAAATCAGTTTCCAATGGTGCTATATATAAAAAAGTGTTTGTTCGTGTAAATTTATTTGGTGTCTGGGGAGCATTATCTATTGCTAAGTTATATGTATATTTACCATTTGTTTTAAATGGTACTACTATTGCTTCTGAATTTAATTCTGGCATCAAATATACTATGTCCTCCTCCCCATGAGCAAACGTTTCATTGATAAAATTAAGCTTCACATACGCTTCAGTAACTCTCTTCATTCCTTTTGGTATTGGAAACTTCATACTTCCTGGAAGAAAAACGAAAAGTTCTGATTTTCTAAATTCATCTGCTTTTCTGTTGGCAATAAAATCAATTGAGACATGTATTTTTCTTCCAGCGATAAACGCACCTTTAGAATCAAAATCTACGAACATTACGTAATCATTAGTTCCGTTTTCGAATAAAGTACCTTTATTTCCTACTTCATAAGATGTAAATCTAACTGTTTCTTCAAATAAGCCGTTATAAGTAAGATATGATAATATTAATAAAAGCACTAAAGAAAATACTGCATAAGAATTTTCTCTCAAAAGCACTATAAATCTATGATATATTCCTGTCATTAAGCTTCAATTGCGATGCTACTTAATTTAAATTTTACGGAACTTTTTCAATATCAATCAATTCCATGCCCTTATTGCCGATAAAAACTGGGAAAACAACATGCAGTAGGGAATCTCATGCACCGCACGTGGATGCCATCTGAATTCATTCGGGGGTCGTTGACATATTACGTAACACATGCAGAGTCACGGTTCAATATCATATCCTTACAGGCACACCCTTATTCCTGAGATATTCCTTCGCCTCGCCGATAGTGTACTCGCCAAAATGGAAAATACTTGCAGCAAGCGCAGCATCCGCCTTGCCTCTGGTAAAGGCATCATACATATGCCCGATATTACCCGCCCCTCCGGAAGCAATTACAGGGATATCCAGGCTCTCTGAGAGCATCCTTGTAATTGGAAGGTCGTAGCCGTCCTTTGTACCGTCCCTGTCCATACTGGTGAGAAGTATTTCTCCTGAGCCGAGTTTTTCCACCTTTTGCGCCCACTGCACTGCATCAAGGCCAGTTGGCGTCCTGCCCCCGTAAACCACGACCTCATACCAGGCAATGCTTCCGTCCTCAAGTTCGATCGGGGTTTTATCCTTATTGTCCTCGGTATTGGGATTTCGCCTGCAATCGATCGCTGTAACGATACACTGGGAACCGAATATATCCGAAGCCTCTTTTACAAAATCAGGGTTTTTCACAGCCGCAGTATTAATCGATACCTTATCAGCCCCTGCTCTCAGGATGCTCCGTATCGCATCAGTGCTGCTTATTCCCCCCCCGACGGTCAAAGGGATAAATACTTCATCCGCCGTCCTCTCTATTACGTCTATCATCGTATGCCTTCGTTCGTGGGAAGCCGTGATATCAAGAAAAACCAGTTCATCGGCTCCCTGTTCGTTATACTTTTTCGCAAGCCATACAGGGTCGCCGGCTTCTCTTAAATTGACGAATTCTATACCTTTGACCACGCAGCCCCCTTTCTTATCAAGGGTGACGTCAAGGCACGGGATAATACGTTTGGTTAGCATTGCTTTCATGTGCTTTTTTATAAGTGAAATAGTTTTGGGGTAAGTTATAGCAAGATTCCTAAATTTCCGCAATATACGAACCGCAGATGAACGCGGATAAACGCAGATACGTAGCAGCAAATCTGCGTTCATCTGCGGTTTTGTTTTCTTATGGGATTATGGTTATTTTCGAACTTCACTATAAGCTAAAAACTCAGCATGCAGACCAGATCATGAAAGAGCATCGGGAGAGATATTTCCATGATAGTTTTTGGATTCTTTCATGTAAGAGATATTGGTAAATATTAATTTTTTCCAAAAACACTCTCCAAAAGCCTGGTTCCTCGATCCTTTTTATATGATTGTTCAACTTCGTTGAGCATTGCTTTGAATTGTTCCTCGGTATAGTTTAGTTTCGAGGCCATTCCGGCCAGAACCTTAAAATCATTTTCCGTATCAGCGTGGCCAATAAAGTTATCTATCAAATAACAAATCGCTATCAGCCTTATACCACCAGCTTGTCTGTCCAGATTAACTGAGAGCATACCGAGCTGGTACCAGGTACTCGCCTCTCCCGCTCTGTCCCCGATCTGCTGGAATATCTCAAGCGCTTTCAGGAACCCTTTTGTTGCCTCCTCATACTTTCCCTGATTCAGGTCAATCGAGGCAAGTTGATGCAAAGTATAAGCCTCACCCGCTCTGTCCCCGATCTGCTGGAATATCTCAAGCGCTTTCATGAACCTTTTTCTTGCCTCCTCATACTTTCCCTGTCTCAGGTCAATCGTGGCAAGATTGTGCAAAGTATAAACCTCTCCCGCTCTGTCCCCGATCTGCTGGAATATCTCAAGCGCTTTCAGGAACCCTTTAGTTGCCTCCTCATACTTTCCCTGGCTCAGATCAATCGTGGCAATACCATGACAAGCTGTTGCGATTTCGTACTCATCAGTTCCTTTAGCAGTATCGAGCATGCGCTGATACCATTTACGTGCACCCTCATAGTCTGAGCGATCAAGATACGACAAAGCAATCCAAGCCAGGACCTTTGGATGCTCATAATATTTTAAGAGCTCCTCATTCAACTGCTGTATCTCGCTATACAGCCCCTGGCGTCTGTAAATTCCGCTGATTCTTTCAGTAATTCCTGTGGCGTTTTCATAATCCTCTGCCAGGATGTACTGAACACGTGATTCAAGATCGACGTCCAGAGGATGCATTCCAAGCTCAGAAGCGCGGTCGTTTTCAACTACTTCATTCAGGAAAACTCCTGCTGCCCTGTGTGCTTTTTTGCGCTCATCAGAACCCAATCGCTCAGGCGCAAGCAGCCAGCTTCTCAGGAGACCATAAACTATCCAGCGTCCGTCTGCTGCAGGTTCAGGATAAGCTAAAGCATAAGCCTGCCATTCTCCCGTAAAACTGCGCAGTTTCTCCTCAGTCTCGCCTGTTACTGCTCTCATCCCCCGGAGGTTTACAGGGATGGCGAATACTGCCACCCTGCTGAGCGCCTTCTGTGAATCAGGTTTCAGGTAACTATAGAGACGTGATGTGAAAATATCCTCGCAGTATTTATCGCGGGCCTGCTGCAATAAAGCCGGTTTTTCTTTCCCCGGCAGTTTCACAGCTTCAAGTTCACGGCCAAGTTCCTCTGCTTTTATGGTCTTTAGAACCTCGCGTATCTGTCCCAGAAAACGGGGCGTGCCCCCGAGCAGTTCGTATAACCTGCCAAGAAGCGCATGTGTAATTTCTTTTTTATAATAACGCTGTTCCACGATCTCATCAAGAAGCATGAACTTTATGAAAGACGATTCCGGGAAATCTCCAAGAGGCTTTTCCCTGGCCATCGGCGGCATTACCGGTACGTCAGAAGGCATGTAGCGTGAGGTGACAATAGCTCTTGATTCACCGGCTAAATTGCTTATCATGTGGGTATAAAACCCGGCAATCTCTGTATCCAGGATTTTTCTTGTGCTTTCATCCATGTTCACCTCGAAGTTATCCAGTACAAGTAAAAACTGATTCTTATTGAGATTCTCATTGAGGATTGAGATGAGGTAACGTAGCTTTCCATCCACGGGTATTTGGGGACTGCACAATGTCAAATAAGCCTCCCTTAGCCCTGCTTTCAGGAAAGCATCCTGGCATATCTGTATCAGCATAGCAGCGCTCAGAGGTTTATCTTTTGAACTTGGAACCGGGATGGGAGTAAAACCATAGACTTCAAGCTTGCGGGCCAGGCGAGTGGCAAGCGTACTTTTCCCGGTACCTCCAAGCCCTGTTAATAGCACGGTCTGCAAGCTACCCTCTCTCAGCGCAGGTAAAAGTTCCTGTATCTCTCTCCTCCTTCCAATGAACTGCTTTGCATACCCCTCGGTCATCCCTGGAAGCGGCGACTGTACCATACTCTTGCGCAGGGGCGACACATGCGGACTGTGCGGGTCGAACAAAAGGCGCTGTGATGTTGCCGAGTAAAGAACAGGCAGGGTCCATGAAGGATCGCCCTTTTCTTCACATGATTTCTTTATGGCTAAACGGGCATGTGTTAAAGCCCTGTCCACGGGCTGGCCCGCAGCAAGGGTATTGTAAAATGTTGCAGCAAACTGAATAGCAATATTGTCTGAAATAGAGGCCGCCCAGCCTATGGCCAGAGGTATCTCCTCACTCACCAGTCCCTGGCAGATGCCGCCAAGCGCTTCAACTGGCGGCGCTTTACCGCTCTGGCATCCGCTGATAAAAGCGCACTGCACATTACTGCCAGCAAACAATTCCTGGCGAATTTCAAAAGAGGAGCGAAGATCAGTATTTCCACGCTCATCTTCAAATGCAAAATAACCAAGACCATCCTCTTTTACTACACCGTGCCCTGTAAGGTGAACAACATGCGGCTGGAATTCATTGATACGCTGGCGCAGTTCCTCAAAACTGCCCATGTCCCCTGAGTCTATAACTACGTTATGCCCCGCTCTCCCTATAATCTGGAACAGAAATCCTTCCTCTTGTTCATAATTCAGTTCAGGTAAATCAGTCGGTGCGCAGGCCATAAAAAATATGCGCAGCGGCGGAGGTAATAGCTGCCCTTCAAATGCAGGAAGTATTTTATCAGACCACGGCAGGCGGCGGATACTGAACTTCGGATCAAAACCAATGAAATCCCCTTTTGGTGGGCGGAGCAGTTCCCAGGGCAGGTTCTGTATATCTGGAATATCCGATGAAATGACCAGCAGACGTAATACTCCTGCAGGCACTTTTGCTGTAATTTTGTCCCAGTGCCTGGCAAACCATACATTGAACAACTCAGCGCCCAGACTTTTCAGGTTGTCTGATGTGATACGAGGCTGCCCGTGATGTTCGAACAGGTTATTATATAGATTCGAAATATCCTTGACCACCTCTGATTCATCAGGTGATAAACTCTGATTGCTTACAATTACTTGACCATCCAGCAGAATGTTGAACATGAAAGTGCGATGCGTCGCAGTTCCTGTCTCACGAATGGAGAGTGTAATTGTAGATTCTTTACTCGTTTTCTACCACCCCGCATCAATATCCTCTAAGCATGTGGATATCATTCTTATATTTGACCACCATTGAACCCCTATACATCGATAAATTAAAAAGGTTTCCATATGCATTTCCTTATTATTTCTTACTTTTACAGAACAGCTTGGCTGTCCATCAAGACCCTCTGCTTTTACCTCGGTCTTCCGTACTTTTGAGGGATTGTACACATTCAATCTTTACTTCCGCGGGAATATATAAGCCCTGGAAAAAAAGTCCAGGGGATCATAGATCAAAGAGACTATTTCTAAGTAAGTGCATCACGAAATCCTTATGATATGAAGCATATTTTTAAAAATAACTAATAAAATAATTTATGAGTTATCCGACCAAAAGCTTTATGTATGATTATTATAATAATACTCACTTAGAGCAGGCAGTAAACTTTTCTTTACCTCACTCCTATCCTATCCTATCCAAAGCCTGCTCTTCCTATCTATTACCTCCAGGTTAACTTTTCAAAAGTTTATCCAAAAAGTCTTTATGCAATCAATTTTATTGAATGCCGCATGGCCCTATCCTATGCAAAAGCAGGTGTGGATATAGAAAAGGAAAACAAAGCGATTTCAGCGCTGGCAAAACAACTTACCTATAAGCGCAAAGGCTTTGGCGCGCCTTTGACCGACGTGGGGCATTATGCAGGCCTTATCGACTTCGGGGAGTACGCGCTTGCCCTCACGACCGACGGTGTGGGCTCAAAAGTCCTTATTGCAAATGAGATAAGGAAATGGAACACGATCGGTATAGACTGCATCGCCATGAACGTGAACGACCTCCTGGCAATGGGCATTGAACCCCTCGCGTTCGTGGATTACATCGCAATAAGCAAACCTGATGAGGAGATCATGAAGCAGATAGGGGAAGGGCTTGCAAAGGGCGCGGAGATCTCAAGGATGACCATAGTAGGGGGAGAGACCGCGACCCTTCCTGACATCATAAAGGGCTTTGACCTTGCAGGCACCTGTATGGGCATGGTGAAGAAAGACAGGATAATCACAGGCGAACGTATTGAAGTCGGGGACGCGATAATAGGCCTTCCTTCAAGCGGGGTGCACAGCAATGGATATTCCCTGGTCCGGAGGATAATACAAGATGCGGGTTATTCATATTCCGACCCGTTCCCTTACAACACCCAAACCACAATCGGCGAAGAGTTGCTGATCCCCACCAGGATTTACATGGAAATACTTGAAGCGGTCAATAAATTCGATGTTCACGGCCTTGCCCACATAACAGGCAGCGGGCTCATGAAACTTCACCGCATCACCGGATACGGTTTTGATATCACGGACCCGCTTTTACCGCAGCCCGTATTCAGGTTCCTCCAGGAAGAAGGGAAGGTGGAAGATATTGAGATGTACAGGACCTTCAACATGGGCATGGGTTTTGTGGTCGTGATGCCGGAGGGCGAGGCAGAAGATGCATCAAAGATGCTGGGCGGAAAAATCGTTGGCACTATAGTAGATGATGGAAAGATAAACGTCAACGGGATGGAGATAAAATAGAAACCCTGATGCCTGTACGGCGGGTATAGGAAATCAGGCGCATTCTATCGCCATTTCACTTGTTGCTGGCCTTTTACAAGCAGGTAATTCAAATTCTACCAGTTCAATATGTAAAGGCAGGTTCGCTATTTTGAAATCGTTTTGTTCTACATACATTTTTTCGATCGCTTTGCAGGAAAAACCCGCAATTAACAATCTTATTCTTTCTTTGGGACTTTTTAACATAGGCCCTCCGTTCACACTCATGTTAATTATGCTAATGATTATTATGACACGGGGGTATTTAATAGTTTTCGATAACGAAAATGATAAAAAACATGGTAACAAACATTAAAAAATAACTCTCATCCTGCTGTCAATTACAGATACGTTCTGCTGCAAATCCTGCTTTTCCGATTCCACTTCTTTTAGAAGAGAGGAAAGGTGTTTTTTTGATGCTTCCAGTTCATTTTCAGCGGCTGAAAGTTCATCATGCAGGGATGTGACCTTTTTACCCAAGAGTTTTTCTTCCTGGTGGACTCCCATGTTTGATATTTCCTCTTTTTTCTTTTCAACCTCGGTTACCAGGCTCTGGTATCGTCCTTTACTTTCACCAAAAGATGAGATTATGAATCTTATCTGTTCCAGCATTTTCTCCTTTTTTCCTGGTTCAAGGTTCAATGCATCACTTTCAATGATGCTCCTGACTTCTGTAAAGAACCCAGGACTGGCTGAACCGGGATCTGATAAGCAGGAGTAGAGTTCCTCCCTGATCTCTGGTTTTAACGTATATCTTCCGCTTTCACTTAATTGCCGAAGCCTGTTCAGGACCTTATTCAAAGGCAGCACCAGCGTATTTATATCGGACTCTGCCTGCCTGGCTTTATTCTCAAGCAGGATAAGTTCATCCTTTTGTTCCAGGTATCGTTTCCATTGCTGGCCGCCTTTTAGCCTGGCAAGTGCCTTTTCATTCTCTTCAATTTCCATTTTCAGCCTGGAAATGTTTTCTTCATTCTCCTTTGTTGTTTTTTTCTCAATTTCAATATCTGAATATGATTTTCCTAATTTTAAAAGGGTGTTTTTGGCGTTATCGAAAGCATCAAGCACGGTTTTCTTGCTTTCGATGGGTTCGATAAGCCTGTTAAGAAGCCTTCCGAGCTCGTTAACATCCCCTATTACCTGTTTTGATTCCTCAAGAAAAACCTGTTTTGCGTACTGGTGGCTCTTAAGCATGTTCTCGAGACATACCCTGAGGCTTTGCATGGCGTTATCATGAAATAATATGATGCTTTTAACATCCGTTGTTTTCGGGACAGATATGTTATCAATAAGCATCCTGACCTGTTTTACCATATTATCCCGGTTGCTTGTCCCCACTTTTACCTGCCTGAGATGGAATCTCCCTTCAGGCTCCGCTTTTTCAAGAATGGAAGCGCTTTTCCTTATTTCCGAAAGCACTTCCTCGATATCAGGATACAGGGAAGCGGCATAGCTTCCCAATTTCCCGGATATTTTTCCTGACCCGGTGTCAAGCCAGGTACCAAGCTCGTCAAACCTTATTTCAGGTGACGCCTGCTGTTGTTTTTTCCCGAAAACCTTTTCAATCCAGTTCACTTAGATCCTTCATGTTACCGCTAAAGTAACTGTCATATGCGCCCATGTCAAAGTGCCCGTGGCCGCTCAGGTTGAATAGTATTGTCTTTTTCTCTCCAGTCTTCCTGCACTCCAGGGCCTTATCTATCGCGCATTTTATCGCATGTGACGATTCAGGCGCAGGAACTATGCCCTCGCTTCTTGCAAAAGTCACGGCAGCAGCAAAAACCTCTTTCTGGTGATACGCGACCGCATCTATCACTTTATCAGCATACAACTGGCTCACGATGGGTGAATCGCCATGATACCTCAATCCTCCTGCATGGATAGCAGGGGGAATATATTCGTGCCCCATTGTGTACATCTTCAACAGGGGCGTGAGCCCCGCAGTATCCCCGAAATCATACCTGAACTCCCCACCAGTCAGACTTGGGCATGCAGTCGGTTCAACAGCTATCACGTTCACGTCCTTTTTGCCCGAGAACTTATCCATCAGGAACGGGAAACTGATACCTGCGAAATTACTTCCGCCTCCCACGCATCCGATGATATGGTCGGGGTATTCATCGACCTGGGCAAGCTGCTCTTTCGCTTCTATACCGATAACTGTCTGGTGCAGCATTACGTGGTTAAGCACGCTTCCGAGGGAATAATGTGTATCGTCATGTGACGCGGCGTCCTCGATAGCCTCGCTTATGGCGATCCCAAGGCTGCCGGGGGAGTCGGGGTCTTTTGAGAGTATCTTTTTACCTGAATTTGTCTTGTTGCTGGGTGAGGGGATAACATCCGCACCCCACAAATGCATCAGGGATTTGCGGTACGGTTTCTGCTGGTAGCTTATTTTTACCATGTAGACCGTGCACTTAATGCCGAAATACGTTGTAGCAAGCGACAGCGCACTTCCCCATTGTCCCGCACCTGTTTCAGTAGCAAGCCTTTCAATTCCTTCCTTCATATTATAATACGCCTGGGCGATGGCCGTATTTGGCTTGTGACTGCCGGCAGGGCTTAAGCCTTCATATTTATAAAATATCTTTGCAGGCGTTTTTAATGCAGCCTCAAGACGATGTGCCCTGTAAAGGGGGGAGGGGCGCCATAACCTGTATATTTCCCGTATTTCATCGGGGATCTGTATGAACCTTTCCTGGCTGACCTCCTGCTTTATCAGTTCCATAGGGAAAAGCGGAGAAAGATCTTTCGGGCCTATGGGTTCTTTGGTTGCCGGGTTCAACGGTGGGGAAAGGGGTGTGGGCATATCCGGGAGAATATTATACCATTTTTTCGGAATGTCATTTTCGTCTAAGAGTATCTTTGTGTTCTGCATGGTAAAACCTCGTGGGATAATATTACGAGGGAGTATATTAAGCTTAATAATAAAATCTCAAAAACCTATTAATATACAAAAATAAAATATTAAGAATCAACTAAATGTTTTCATGATATCCTCTGGAAACCGGATACCACTACCAGTAAGTTATATAAATTATAATAACAATGATGATGATAACAAAACAATAATGAGTCGTTTGAAAAACAGAGGAATCTTCGGGATATGGTTGGAAAAGCTGATTTTCAGTTCACAATATTATTTTCTTTTGTAATCCTTGGTTTAGCAGCATCCCCCGTTCTCCTCTCATCCGCGCATGACGAAGGATACAAAACAAGCGGCGACATATCATTCATAGACGGCAGCGGGAACCTCTTGAACGGTATAATGGAAATAAGCGGCGGCGGCAGGTCAAGCGGAACAGAACCGGATTTAAATTTCATAAGCTGGGACAAAGTCCCGGATGTAAAAATCCGGTTCAACGCCCTGGATACAAAAAACGTTTCAGTCAATTTCAGTATTTCTGGAGATTCTCCAAAAGGCAAAGTAATGATGGAAAACTACGGCTCCAGCATTTCCGGAGGCGTGAACATATCCCCCCCCGGAGTGCCTGTAAAATACGTGGAGATCAACGCATACGGTGTTTTTTTCAGCGAAGCCGGGATATCCATACAATACTCTGATGAAGAACTGAAAGGGCATGATGAAATTAGTCTTGCTGTTTACAGCTATGACAGTGCTTCAAAAACGTGGAATAAGCTGCCTGCCAGTATTGATGCCGGAAATAATATCCTTAGCACGACCGTGAATTCCCTGTCAATCTTTGCACTGAGTGCACCGGCGCAGGAAAAAAAAGTCGTCCGTGACACCAATAATAAAATTGTGGTACGTGATGCCAAAAATACCCTTTCATCTGCAGATATACCTGAAAATGGTGAACTCGAAATTGATGCCCTTAAAAGCAAGAACGTGGCTGTGAAATTAAAAGTAAAATCACAGGCCAGCGGTGAGATTATCCTTGACGACTATGGAAAGAAAAATCCGGTGGCACAGGCGCCGCCCGGAACTGCAGTCAAGTACGTTGACATAAGCGCCCAAAACCTGGATTTTGATTCAGCAGAGGTCAGGATATATTATACAGATGATGACCTCGCAGGTGAGGATGAAAACATGCTGGTCATTTACCACTGGAACGGCGCATTATGGGAACCCCTCGCAACGGCGGTGGATGCGACGAATAATATACTTACTGCAACCACAACATCGCTCTCCCCTTTTGCGGCCTCGACAGGTGGGGGTGGAGCGGCGCAGATACTCGTGGCTACGAACAGGTTCGTGATCTTGGATGACCCGACAACAGGAACGCCGGACACAGGTTCAGGTTTTACAAATCCAGGTTCGAACTGGGGAACGGCTTATTGGACAGATAAAAATACTATCATAAATGCGACAGCGCTTTACATAGATGCTAATGGAACACCCGTTCAAGGTAAAATAATTAATTTTACATTATACAGGTACGGCGAAGTACAGGTGGCCACAACAAATGCATACACGAACTCAAATGGGCTGGCCAATTTCAGTTACGACTTGGATACAAATAACTATTATGGGAAATGGCGAGTTCAAGCGATCAACGGAACTCTGGGTGCGAACACAACTTTCATTTACAACTGGTGGGGATGTACAATCTCTGTTACTGGCTGCAGCGGTCATACTTCTAAATCTCTAACTTCTGGAGCAACAGCTAATTCACCATATCTTTCAGGGCGCGATAGGACTGCTTCGCGTTCTGATCACCGCGGAGCAGGTGTTAACTGTACTTTTTGCCATCAATCATTTGATGGTAAACCCGGCGGCCAAACGTCCAACGCAAACCATACAAATTTTGCCTCTGATGTTCACCAGGCGGTATCCTGCAATAATGCAAGCTGCCATGGTAACTCTGATATCCACCGGACCGATGAATTTATTTCCTCCTGCTACAACACCACCGGCGGTTGCCATACGAGCAGGGCAGATATCTCGGGCAAGTCCACACTTAACGGCCCAACAGTCTCAACAGCCCTGAGCCTGTATTCTTATAATAACGGCTCTTCATTCAATGCAACCTTCCACACCCCGAATTCTACTGTCCCATGTTTCATCTGCCACGGCCCGATGCACAATATTACCAAGCCTGATGTTTCATTGAGGTTCACAAAAAATAACGATACTGAATCAACCCACTGCACAACCTGCCACTCAAGTTACAGTCTGCACAATGCAAGCGTGAACTGCACCCTATGCCACAGCGACGATGTACATTATATACAGGTATTTGCTCGGAATGCTACAGGCGGAGCTTACTATGCAAATGCAACACATATGAGCAATCCACCCAGCAATTGCACCCTATGCCACCAGAACGGCACGTCCTTCTTCAACTCCCTTGAGAGCTTATCCGACGCAGGCAACTATACAAAAGGCAGGGACCCTCCGCAGGTTGCAGTTCTTATGAACCATAGCAGAGATTCTAATGCAGGGAAGAAATGGAACGCTACGCCGGGTTACTGGAACAACAGCAACCAGCTAACATGGTGCTGGTACTGCCACGGGAATACCACTCACAACAATACGGCACTGGGCAGGCCCTCGTTATTTGACGGCGGCAATAGTGTCAATTCCACCGTATCTTCATCCACTTACTGGTGCGCTTCATGCCACTGGCAGGGTTATTCCAGCGGGGGGAAAACTTACAGCGATACGGCAAGCACATACAACTTCCCCGGCGAGCCGCTGCTTGTGCCGCCTGAGATCACGGGTAATGCAACTTTCGGGGCGAACCAGAACATTACAGGCTATTTCAATCACAGCGGGGTTGCAAAGGATGACGCATCATGCAAGTTCTGCCATGGAAGCTTGAGCACAAGCACATATATCACAGGACTCATGCACAGTGTTGCGGCAGGCGGCGGGCCGGATTGCATAAGCTGCCATGATATCGGAAAGAATGCAACTTCAAGGATAGATAGCACGGCCATGGCCACAGGGATACATGCCAACCTTAACAGTAATGCAACAAATTCATCGTGGGCGCCGGCGGCTAACAAGAAATGCTGGGGCTGTCATGATGCGACAGGCAGCCAGCCTGCCAATGACAGCATGGGGAGCAGGTACACGAACCCGTACAAATGCTATGACTGTCACAATTCAACTAGCAAGCCCTACGCCAATGTCAGCAATGCCCTGAATGTAAGCGGGCATTTCAAAGCAGGCAGCACGATAAAGGCAGTTTCAAATGCTTCAGATAATTCCTCATCCTGTCTGGTATGCCATAATCTGACCGAAATGAAAGTTGCCTATACAGAGGACGATACATCTGGTTCAAACTATTCTTTCGTATCTCATTACGGAAAAAGTAGGACCCTCGATACCCAGGTCAGGCAGGGGACAAGTACTAACTGCTCTTACTGCCACCAGAACGCCACCACGGTCTTTGCCGCAGCGATGGTGAATTCAAGCAACAGGAGCATTTCAAATCACAGCCTCAATTATGATTCTTCAAACCCCGGCTGTGTATCTTCACAATGTCATAACACGGGCTGGATACACAATTCCACGCTCACAAAGCCTGTACTGGCACTACCTAATTCAACCTATTGTTTATCCTGTCACGGCACAGATGGAAGCGCGACCAGAAATAACCTGAGCCGGCATAACGGGACAGTTAACTGTACATTGTGCCACCTGAACGCAAGTGAAAGCATCCACCCGGCAAGATATCTTGGGGCGGGCGGCTCAAGTTGGAGTACTTCAAGGACAAATACTGTCAACTGTACCAGTTGCCACCAGTCGGCGCTGGCTGGATTCACTGATGCCCCGATCATACCTGCCGCGCTCAAACATTCCTCTAACCTCACAAATGGCTCTATCTGGGGCACTTTCTGGACCCCGGATAACAGTTCGTGTTATTACTGCCACAACAATTCCAAGCATAACAGCACTGCTCTTGGAAGTATAAATCAACTCCTTTCAGATGCGAATAATTCAAGGAACGGTTCTCTTTCTGTAACTACATGGTGTGCAGACTGCCATTACAATGCGTCAGTAAATACCTATTATAGCGGGAACCAGTGGACTCCTGCACCACCGCTTATCACAATAAACAACACTGGAAAGAGCTACTGGGTAAACCACAGCAGTTACCTTGGCAGCGGATATAAGGATGATGATTGCAAGACCTGTCATGCACTGAACGGTTCATATTCATCAGGGTCGATGAACTATTCCCATAGCCTGGATGAAGGAGTAAACGGGGGGCCGAACTGCACTGGTTGTCACGACACAGGCGGGAATGCGCCTGCACATGTCAATGTTACAGCGATCAATTCTTCAAGTTCGATTCATAAGAACCTTAATAGCAACGCAACGGCTACTGTCGATTCAAATAATAAAAGATGCTGGGCATGCCATGGAGACGGGATACAACCGGTTAGTGAGCATCCCTCCAATTATAAAACTCCTTACGAATGTTCTGATTGCCATGTTCCGTCCGCCGGCCAGAACCTGAATTTTACGCCAAATAGTACCCTGTTGAACGTAACTGAACATTACTTGAACGGAACTCACCTTACGACTTATTCAGTGACGACCTGCTATTCATGCCACAACAGGACCGAAATGATATTGCAGGCAAACGATCCTGACAATGGGACAGGCGCTGTGTATAGCGGCGTAAACGGGGGGAATCTCAGCGTATCTCACTATGGGAAAAAACGTGACGACCTTGCAGCCCTCCAGAGTACAACAAATTACTGCACATACTGCCACCAGAATAGTTCTACATCGTTCCCGGTCACTAATAAATCCATAAGCAACCATACATCCACCCCATCGACCCCGGGCTGCAACGAAGCCAATTGTCACATAGGTGGAAGAATCCACAATTCTACCCTGAATAAGACCCTGAATTGTATTAATTGCCACACATCTGTCATGGCCCAGCTTGAACTGGGTTATAACAATGATTCTGCGCCTACGGGACAGAATATGACCCATAGAAGAGATACTAAAGTATCAGATACAGGCATTGATCCCCCAGACGAGACAGGCATTACGTATTCGAGGCATGCGAATCCAAATAGCTCCGGAGGATACTCAGGAGCTACGGGAGCAGCCAGGGATCCAAACCAGATTTGCCTGAACTGCCATTCGGACATTGTTCGAGCAAATGGTGACTGGAGGGAGCAGAACTGGGCATCTACAACGAATTGTAAGGTTTGCCATACCATGTGGTCAGCCTCTATACTATATAGCGGTGCCAAACTCAACCTGGTCCCAAATGCCCACAATCTATCCATGCCGCGGTGTACAGACTGTCATGCTATGCTTGTGCCATCGTTAGCACATGACTATAATGGTTTAGTTCCCCCCGATGCTTATAAGAAAGCGCCGAAAATCGGCTCGGATCTTAACAGCAGTGTCCATTATCGCATGACTTTGAATACTACCAGCGGGCATCCGACCGAGGAAAAGGGGTGTCTTGTCTGTCATACCAATGCAACATATTCTATCAATTATTCTACCAATCCGATAAATATAACAATAACTGACTACAACGGTTCCCACGAATGGAATTCGGATCCCTATTGTACTGTATGCCACCCTCTTGCAGGGGGTGGCCAGGGGCCGACGCCTGCAAACCATGCTTCTTTCAGTGTCACAGAAAGAAATAATTCAAGATGTTATGATTGCCACAGTATTTCGGCAAGATATGGACACAGCGTTGAATCATCAGGCGGCCCCAATTGCATAAGCTGTCACGACTATGGTGATACCGTTGCAAACCACAGGATAAACAATACGGCAATGGGTACAGGCATTCATGCAAACCTTAACAGCAATGCAACGAATTCATCCTGGATACCGGCAGCTAACAAGAAGTGCTGGGGATGTCATGATGCCAATGGCAGCCAACCGGCCAATGACAGTATGGGAACCAGGTACACGAATCCCTACAAATGCTACGACTGCCACAATTCAACGAGCAAACCTTATTCCAATGTCAGCAGCGCCATGAACGTGAGTGAGCATTTCAAGGGAGGTGACAGGATAAAATCGGCCACAGATGCGTTCAATGATTCATCATCGTGCCTGGTATGCCATAACCTGAGTGAGATGAAAGTAAATTATTCCGAGGACGATGCTTATGGTTCCAATTATTCTTTCGTCTCCCACTACGGTAAAAACAGGACTCTGGACACCCAGGTCAGGCAGGGAACGAGTACCAATTGTTCTTACTGCCACCAGAATACGAGCACTGCATTTGCATCTGCTATGAGAAATTCCGGATATAACAGTTCTATCCAGAACCACAGCCTGAACTTTAATTCACCCTCCTGCAATAATTCAACATGTCATAATTCAGGATGGATACACAATTCAACTCTTTCAAGACCGAATTTTACCCTGCCAAATACTACGTTCTGCCAGGATTGCCATGCAGAGAGGCAGAAACATAATAATACCCAGGAGTGCAGCTCCTGTCATATTAATTCAAGCAGCAACGATACAATCCATCCCATCAGATACATCCAGTCAAACGGCAGTTTTGGTACCACAAATACTTCTGCAGTCAACTGTACCAACTGCCACCAGTCAACCTTATCCGGATTCACCGCAGCCCCGCTCGTTCCCGCCACGCTCAAACATTCCGCCAACCTCACCAACGGCAGTATCTGGGGCACGTTCTGGCAGGG